>DATKSZ010000021.1:0-9815 GCA_035531375.1 Terriglobales bacterium
TCACCGGGGTGGGGACGCAGGCGCTGGAGATTGACGCCTGGGAGCTGGACATGGTGGTGGGGGGCTCGCAGAAGGCGGTGATGATGGCGCCGGGGCTGGCCTACCTGAGCGTGAGCGAGCGGGCGTGGGCGGCGATGGAGGCGGCCAAGACGCCGCGCTTCTACTTCGACCTGCGGCGGGAGCGGAAGTCGCAGGCGCAGGGGGAGACGGCGTTCACGCCGGCGATTGGGCTGATAGCGGCGCTGAACGCGGCGCTGGAATACATCGAGGGCCTGGGCGGCCGGGCGGGGCTGACCGCCAACGCCGAGGCGCTGGGGGCGGCGACGCGGGCGGCGCTGGGGGCACTGGGGCTGAAGCGGTTTGGCCAGGGGCAGCCGTCGGGGGCGCTGACCGCGATCGAGATGCCGGCGGGGCTGGACGCGGGGCTGGTGGTGAAGGGGCTGCGGCAGCAATTCGGCAGCGTGGTGGCCAACGGGCAGGGGGAGATGAAGGGGCAGATGATCCGGGTGGCGCATTTGGGCTACTACGACTTTGCCGAGACGCTGTCGCTCATCGCCCAGCTCGAGATTGTGCTGGCGCAGCTCGGCAAGCTGGAGACGGCGAAGCTGGGAACGGGCGTGGCGGCAGCGCAGCGGTATTTCCTGGCGGAGACGGGCGGACAGAAGGCCAGCGCGAAAGGGTGACCCTATGAAAGTCGTAGTTCCGGAGAAGATCTCGGCGCGCGGCATTCAGGCCTTGGAGGCAGCGGGCTTCCAGGTGCGCCAGCTCACGCCGGAGTCGGCGAAGACGGGCGAGTTGGCGCGGGAGCTGGCGGACGCCGACGCACTGGTGGTGCGTTCGGCGGTGAAGGTGACGGCGGAGCTGCTGCAGGCGGCGCGCAAGCTGCGGGTGATCGGCCGCGCCGGGGTGGGGGTGGACAACGTGGACGTGGCGGCGGCGACGGCGCGCAAGATCGTGGTGATGAACACGCCCGGGGGGAGCTCGGTGGCGGTGGCGGAGCTGACGCTGGGGCTGATGCTGGCGCTGGCGCGGCAGCTTCCGCGGGCGGACGCGACCACGCGGGCCGGGCAGTGGGAGAAGAAGACGCTGGAGGGGACCGAGCTGCAGGGCAAGACGCTGGGGATGATCGGCTTCGGGCGGATCGCGGTGGAGGTGGCGGGGCGGGCGCGGGCTTTCGGGATGCGGGTGGTGGCGCACGACATCGCGACGCCGCTAACGCTGGCGCGGCAGGCGGGAGTGGAGTTGATGGATTTCGAGCAGGTGCTGGGGCTGGCGGACTACCTGAGCCTGCATGTGTCGCTCAATCCGCAGTCGCGGGACCTGCTCAACGAGGCCACGCTGGCCAAGACGAAGCGGGGGGTGCGGATCGTCAATTGCGCCCGGGGGGAGGCGGTGGACGAGGCGGCGCTGGCGCGGGCGCTGGCGTCGGGGCAGGTGGCGGGGGCGGCGCTGGACGTGTTTCGCCAAGAGCCGCCGGGGTCGTCGCCGCTGTTCGCCTTGCCGAACGTGATCGCCACGCCGCACTTGGGGGCCTCGACGCGGGAGGCGCAGGAGCGGGTGGGGGTGGCGATCGCGGAGCAGATTCGGGACTATCTGTTGCAGGGGACGCTGGTCAACGCGGTCAACGCCTAGGGCGCGCGGCAGCGGGCTTGCGGGGTTGCGAGATGGCGAAGCACCTTGGGATCACTCAGAAATCGGCGTGGTTCATACTGCATCGCATTCGCTTTGGAATGCAGGCACCGAGTGGCGGTAACCTGGGCGGCCGCGTGGAGGTTGACGAAACCTTTATTGGTGGCCGAGCGCGGAAAACGCATGCCAACAAGCGCAAGGCGCTCGCCGCGATCCCGGGCGGCGAGCGAAAGACCATTGTGCTCGGCATCCTAGAGCGCGGCGGCCAGGTGCGCCATGCGGTGGTCCCGAACCGCGAGGGCGCAACCCTCCAGCCAATCGTCCGCGAGCACGTCAAGCGCGGGGCGAAGCTCATGTCCGACGTGCACGCTGGCTATGCTGGGCTGGAAGATGAGTACCCGCGCGGCGTTGTCAACCACGCGGTGGAGTATGTGAGTGGCTCCATCCACACCAACGGGATGGAGAACCTCTGGAGCTTGCTCAAACGCGGACTGAACGGCACCTACGTTTCGGTTGAGCCGTTCCACCTGTTCCGCTGCAAGACCGCATGGGAAAACCTAACGCGATTTCTTGGCATTAAGCCTTTAGGGTGTACATTACCCACATGAGGAAGCCGCTACCACCGCCCGAAGTCCCCGGCAAAACGCAAGCCGAGCGCATGGACAAAGCGCTCAGGCGCATTCTGGCGGTTCCCAGGGCCGAGTTCCTGAAGGAAGAAGCGAAGCATCAGCGCCGCGAGAAAAAGCGGCGCCGCAGCCAGGGCTAATTTAATTTTCAAGGTCAGCATCCCGTCCGTAGGAGCTTGTCCTCGGGGGCTCGTCGGGATCAAGACGCGCGTCGTAAAACGGGAGAAAGCCGCGCCTACCAAGCCACCGGCTGGCGCGCCTTATCAATACAACTTCCCCACGAAATAGACACGTCAGCGCGCAAACAATTGCGAATCCGCCGACCCACGATGCAACGGTAGCCAGCATGTTCACCTCCAATACCTAGCCGCAATTCTACGCCCGCAACTGATCTCTTAATCATTCGTTTTGTCAACTATATAGTTACCCTTGCGGGGCAGGGGCTGGTCGCGCTCGGCGGTGAGCCAGGCGAAGATGGCGGCGACGGTGGCCTGCTGCTCCAGGTCGGCGGCCTGGGCGTGGTCGTAGAGATCCATGTTGGTGTGGTGGGTGCGGGAGTTGTACTCGAGCCGATCCTGGACAAACTGGAAGGCGGGCACGCCGGCGGCGTCGAAGCTGACGTGGTCGGTCTGCTGGACGGCGCGGGGGCTGAAGAGGTCCACGCCGAGGTCGCGGAGGGGGCGGCCCCAGGCTTGGAAGATGGGGGCGACGGCAGGATTGTCCTGCATCCAGACGCCGCGGATCTTGCCGGTGCCGTTGTCGAGGTTGTAATAGGCGGAGATATTGGCCATGGCGGCGCGGTGGGCGGCGACGTAGGCGCGGGAGCCGAGCTCGCCCTCTTCCTCGCCGCCCCAGAGGGCGAGGCGGAGGGTGCGGCGGGGCTGGAGGCCGAGGGTGTGGATGATGCGCAGTGCCTCGATCATGGCGGCCGAGCCGGTGCCGTTGTCGGTGGCGCCGGTGGCGGCCTGCCAGGAGTCGAAATGGGCGCCGAGCATGACCACCTGGTGGGCGAGGTCGGAGCCGGGCAGGTCGCCGATGATGTTGAAGCCGCCGCCGGCGGGGTTGGCGGGGGTGAAGGCGACCTTAATGTTGAGGTGAACCGTGACCGGGATGTGGTGGTTGAGCAGGCGGACCATGCGGTTGTAATGCTCGACGGCGAGGGTGACCTGGGGCATGGCGGAGCCGTCGCGGGGGAGGACGCCCTGGACGATGATGGTGCCGCCGTCGGTGAGCTGCTGGTGCCAGGGGAGGTTGCTGCCGCCGGAGGCCATGTCGGAGTTGGGGCCGCGGTCGAAGAGCGCCACCACGCCCTGCTGCTGGTAGAACTTTACGAGTTGGGCGTGGAAGGCGAAGGCGGCGCGGCGGGCGGCCGCATTGGGGCTGCGGGCCGGGCGGGGCTGGTCGGGCTGCATCATCTCGGCGATTTCTTGGGGGCCGTAGGGGAGGATGATGGGGCCGGTGAGGAGGTGGACGGCGCGGGCGGGCTGGAGCAGGACGATCTTGCCGCGCAGCTTGCCGGCGTACTTGGCGAAATCGGCGGGGGAGGCGATGCGGGGGCGGACGACCGGGGCGGTGACGGGGCCGGGGGTGCCCTGGGACCAGGCCTTGGGGTAGCCGATCAGGGGCATGACCTGGGGCTGGCTGCCGGCGCGCATGTCGGCGGAGAAGTGGAGGAGGGACCAGCCGACGCCGTTGAAGTGCCAGCGCTCCTCGTGGACGTTGACCAGGCCGTAGGAGCGGAGGCGCTGCATGGCCCACTGGCCGGCGCGCTCGATCTCGGGCGAGGCGGTGAGGCGGGGGCCGAGGGCGTCGGAGAGCCAGAACAGGGTGTCCATGGCCTGGGAATGGCGCAGGCCCTCGGCGCGGATGCGGGCGATGGTGGCGGCCTGGCGGGCGGGGCCGGGGTGGGCGGAGGTGGCCGTCTGCGCGGCCAGGGAAGAGAGCAGGAGGGCGAGCAGGGCGAGTCGGCGCATGGCGGGGTCAGCGGCCGCTGGGGGCGACGGCGTGGTGGGGGAATTTCTGGTCGAGCTGGGAGACGTTCCACATCCAGGCGGCGATGGTGGCGGCGCCCTGGTTGACTTGGCTGGGGATGACTTTGTCGAAGGTGTCGGCTTGGCTGTGGTGCTCTTCGCGGTAGTAGGCGGGGGCCTGTTCGGCGAAGTAGGCGGCAATGCCTTGGCGCTGGAAGGCGACGTGGTCGGAGGAGCCGAAGTATTCGGTGGTAATGGGGCCGAGGCCGAAGACCTCCTGCAGGGGGGTGTAGACCTGCTGCAGCGCGGGGAGGGTTTCGGGGAAGTTTTCCAGGGAGATGGACTGGATGCGGCCGGTGCCGGTGTCGTCCACCAGGACGGCGTCCACATTGGGCATCTCGGCCTTGTGGTCGGCGATGAACTTTTGCACGCCGACGCCGCCCTCCTCTTCGCCGGTGAAGAGGATGAAGGTGAGGGTGCGCTTGGGCTGCCAGCCGAGGGACTTGAGGATGCGGGCGGCCTCAAGCACGGACATGGCGCCGGTGCCGTTGTCCACGGCGCCCTGGCCGAGGTACCAGGAGTCGAGGTGGCCGCCGATGATGACCTGCTGGTCGGGCCACTCGGAGCCCTTGATCTGGGCGACGGTGATGGAGGCGTCCTCGGGGCCGGGGCTGAAGGTGCCGCCGAGGGAGACGCGCATGGTCATGGGCTTGGGGTTGTTGGGGTAGTCGGTGGCCATGCGGTAGAGGAGGCTGTAGTCCTCGTGGGAGATGGTGGCGGTGGGGATGGCGGAGGGGGCGTAGCGGCCGGCGCCGCCGATGGAGAAGAGGTTCCAGGGCTTGCCGCTGTCCACCAGGATGACGGCGGCGCCGGCGAGGGGGCTGGGGCGGCCGGGGGCGAGGAAGCGGCCGAGAAAGAAGCCGCCGCGGCCGCCGGGGGCGGGGACGCCGGCGGGAGGGACGATGACGGAGTTGTAGGCGTTGCGGGCGACGTAGGCGGGGTCGAGGTTGCGGTCGTTGGGCGGGCCCAGGAGGACGATGGCGCCCTGGAGCTTGGCGGGATCGGGGGTTTCGCCGGGGGCGAGCACCACCACCGGGCCGGTGACGGCGCCGGGGGTGGCCTTGCTCCAACCCTCGGCGGCGATGGGGATGACCTTGTCCCAGGGGCTGATGAGCTCGGCGGTGCAGATGCCGGGGTACCAGGCGTGGGGGACCTGGGTGGTCTCGAGGTGGGCGTCGAGGCCGTAGTCTTGGAAGCGCTGCAGGGTCCAGGCGCTGGCGGCCTGCATGTTGGGGCCACCGGTGAGGCGGGGGCCGATCTCGGTGGTGAGGTACTCCTCGTTGCGCATGAGTTGGGAGTGGTCGCGGTTCTCTTTCTGGATGGCGAGGTCGGCGGTCTCCATGGCGCGGCGGTAGCGCTGCTGGGCGGGGGTCATGGGACCGCGGCCCTGGGCGGGGGCGGCGACGACGGCGGCGAGGGCGAACAGGGGGAGGAGGGAGACGGCAGGGAAGGCGCGCATGGGGCGAGGACCTCGCCCGCATGATACTCCGAACCAACGCAGGGAACCAGAGGAACGGGGCGCGGGCTCCACTATAATCAAACCTTCATGTCACTTGAAGACGAGATCCTGGAGCAGCGGCGGGCGAAGGTGGCGGAGATGCGGGCGGCGGGGAAGGAGCCCTACCCGCGGCGGTTTGCCTTCAGCCAAACCCTGGCGCAACTGCTGGCGAGCCATGGCGCCACGAGCGCGGAGGGGCTGGAGGCGGAGCGGCCGCGGGTGAGCGTGTGCGGGCGGCTAATGGCGCTGCGCGGGCACGGCAAAGCGGGGTTCGGCCACCTGCTGCAGGACGGGGCGCGGCTGCAGGTCTATGTGCGGCAGGACGGGGTGGACGCGGAGTCGTTCGGGTTGTGGAAGAGCCTGGATCTGGGGGACTTTGTCGGGGTGCACGGCTACCTGTTCCGGACGCGGACGGGCGAGCTGACGGTGCATGCGGAGCGGCTGGAGTTTTTGGCGAAGGATCTGCTGCCGCTGCCGGAGAAGTGGCACGGGCTGCAGGACGTGGAGGCGCGCTACCGGCAGCGCTACCTGGACCTGCTGAACCCGGAGGTGCGGGAGGTGTTTGTGAAGCGGGCGCGGCTGGTGGAGTGCCTGCGGGAGCTGTTCCAGGCGCGGGGCTACCTCGAGGTGGAGACGCCGATGATGCAGCCGCTGGCGGGGGGGGCGGCGGCGCGGCCGTTTGTCACCCACCACGAGGCGCTGGATTTGCCCTTGTACCTGCGGATTGCGCCGGAGCTGTACCTGAAGCGGCTGGTGGTGGGGGGATTGGAGCGGGTATACGAGATCAACCGGAATTTCCGCAACGAGGGGATCTCGACGCAGCACAATCCGGAGTTCACCATGCTGGAGTTTTACGAGGCCTACAGCGACTACCGGGTGCTGATGGAGTGGAGCGAGGAGCTGCTGGGGGAGGTGGCGCGGCGGGTGACGGGGGGGACGGAGGTGGAGTTCCGCGGGGCGAAGGTGGACTTTGGGGCGGTGCGGCGGCTCAGCCTGCGGGCGGCGATCCGGGAGTTTTGGCCGGAGGGGGCGGGGGCGGCGCCGGAACTGGAGGCGATCCACGATGCGGGGCGGGAGCGGGAGTTGGCGGAGCGCTACAACGCCTATGCCGCGGGGGCGGAGGGGTATGGGCGGGTGGATTTGGAGGCGGCGGGGGAGGGGGCGCTGCTGATGCAGGTGTTCGAGCAGGTGGCGGAGCGGCACCTGATCCAGCCGACCATCATCTACGACTTTCCGGTGGCGGTGTCGCCGCTGGCGAAGAACAAGGCGGACGAGCCGGCGTGGGTGGAGCGGTTCGAGATCTATGCCGGGGGGATGGAGATCGCCAACGGCTACAGCGAGCTGAACGACCCGGAGGAGCAGCGGAAACGGTTCGAACAGCAGTTGGCGCAGCGGGAGCGGGGCGACGCGGAGGCCCACGCGCTGGACGAGGATTACATCCGGGCGCTGCGCTACGGGATGCCGCCGACGGCAGGGGAGGGGATTGGCATTGACCGGCTGTGCATGCTGTTGACGGGTTCGGGTTCCATCCGCGAGGTGATCCTCTTTCCGCTGTTGCGGCCGGAGGTAGAGTAGAGAGATGGGCAACGACCTGCTGGAACAGTTGCGGGAGCGGGTGGTCGTGGCGGACGGCGCCATGGGGACGATGCTGTACGCGCGGGGCATTTTCATCAACCGCAGCTACGACGAGCTGAACCTGACGCAGCCGGGGGTGGTGAAGGAGATCCACCAGGCCTACGCGCAGGCGGGGGCGGAGCTGCTGGAGACGAACACGTTTGGGGCGAACGCGATGGCGCTGGCGAAGTACGGGCTGCGGGAGAAGGTGGGGGAGATCAACCGGGCGGGGGTGGCGCTGGCGCGGGCGTGCGTGGGGCCGGGGGGCTGGGTGGCGGGGGCGGTGGGGCCGCTGCAGGTCTACCTGGAGCCGCTGGGGAAGCTGAGCTTCGCGGAGGCGCGGGCGGCGTTTCGGGAGCAGATTGCGGCGCTGGCGGAGGGCGGGGCGGACGCGATCGTGCTGGAGACGTTTGGGCAGTTGCCGGAGCTGCGGGAGGCGATCCTGGCGGGGCGGGAGGTGGGCGGGCTGCCGCTGATCGCGCAGATCACGGTGGACGACGAGGGGCGGGCGCTGGACGGGACGCCGGCGGCGGAGGCGGCGCGGCGGATGGAGGAGTGGGGCGCGGACGTGATCGGGATCAACTGCAGCGGCGGTCCGGTGACGATGCTGGAGGCGCTGGAGCAGATGGCGGGGGCGACCAGCCGTCCGCTGGTGGCGCAGCCGAACGCGGGCAAGCCGCGGAGCATCGAGGGGCGCAACCTCTACATGGTGTCGCCGGAGTATCTGGCCGACTACGCCCGCCAGTTCATCAACGCGGGGGCGAAGCTGGTGGGAGGGTGCTGCGGCACCACGCCGGAGCACATCAAATGGATCCGCAACTACGTGCGCTCGACCACGCCGGGGAAGCGGCGGGTGCAGGTGGCGACGGCGGCGCAGGCGGGGGTGGCGGGGCGGGAGCCGGCGCCGGTGGCGGGGCGCTCGGAGCTGGGGCGGAAGCTGGCGGCGGGGCAGTTTGTGGCGCTGGTGGAGATCCTGCCGCCGCGGGGCAGCGACCCGGCGAAGGAGTTGAAGAGCGCGGCGTATTTCGAGCAGCACGGGGCGGATGCGATCAATATTCCGGATGGGCCGCGCGCCAACGCGCGCATGAGCAACCAGGCGCTGGCGGTGATGATGCGGGCGAAGCTCGCGATCGAGCCGGTGCTGCACTACTGCTGCCGCGACCGCAACGTGATCTCGATGCAGTCGGACCTGCTGGGGAGCTACGCGCTGGGGGTGCGGAACCTGATCCTGATCACCGGGGATCCGCCCAAGCTGGGGAACTATCCCGACGCCACGGCGGTGTTCGACGTGGACGCGATCGGGCTGACCAATCTGGTGCACAACCTGAACCGGGGCCTGGACCTGGGCGGGAACGCGGTGGGGGGACAGACAGGGTTCCTGATCGGGGTGGGGGCGAACCCGGGGGCGGTGAACTACGAGGAGGAGCTGCGGCGGTTCGCCTGGAAGGTGGAGGCGGGGGCGGAGTACGTGGTGACGCAGCCGGTGTTTGACCTGGAACTGATGGAGCGGTTCTTGGCGGACACGGGGCGGCACAAGCTGCCTCTGATCGCGGGCATCTGGCCGCTGGCGAGCCTGCGGCAGGCGGAGTTCATGCAGAACGAGCTGCGGGTGCAGGTGCCGGAGGGGGTGCTGGCGCGGATGCGGGAAGCCCAGACGGCGGAGGCGGCCAAGCGCGAGGGGCTGGAGATCGCCAAGGAGATGGTGCGGGCGCTGCGGGGGCGCATCGCGGGGGTGCAGATCAGCGTGTTGGGGCGGGACGAGGCGGCGGTGGAGCTGCTGCGGACGGCGCAGGGGCGGGAGGCGGCGGCGCCGTGATCGCGACGGATTGGCGGAGCCTGTTGCCGGAGCGGGAACGGCTGAGGCGGGAGGGCAAGCGGCTGGTCTTCACCAACGGCTGCTTCGACCTGCTGCATCCGGGGCACCTGGGGCTGCTGGAGGCGGCGCGGCAGTTGGGGGATGCGCTGGTGGTGGCGATCAACACCGATGCCAGCGTGCGCGGCAACAAGGGGCCGGGGCGGCCGATCCTTCCGCAGGCGGAGCGGGCGGAGGTGCTGGACGGGCTGGAGAGCGTGGACTATGTGACGCTGTTCGACGAGGCCACGCCGCTGGCGATCATCATCGGGCTGCAGCCGGACGTGCTGGTGAAGGGGGCGGACTGGGGCGCGGGGCAGGTGGTGGGGGAGGCGGAGGTGGTGGCGGCGGGGGGGCGGGTGGAGCGGATCGAGCTGGCGCCGGGGTATTCGACCAGCGGGATCGTGGCGGCGGTGCGGGGGAAGAACTAGCCCGCATTTCTCACCAGCCTCCTGCTGCAATGCGCGATCAGCACGCTCCGGCTGCGTTGCGCGCCGTCCAGCGTGCTCGACGTACTGTTCAAGTACGCCTCCGCGCGCTGAACGGCGCGCGCCTTGCCGGCGCGG
>DATKSZ010000022.1:0-6078 GCA_035531375.1 Terriglobales bacterium
ACTGTTCACTGTTCACTGTTCACTGTTCACTGTTCACTGTTCACTGTTCACTGTTCACTGTTCACTGTTCACTGTTCACTGTTCACTGTTCACTGTTCACTGTTCACTGTTCACTGTTCACTGTCCACTGTCCACTGTCCACTGTCCACTGTCCACCGGCCACCGGCCACCGGCCACCGGCCACCGGCCACCTCACCCCACCTCCACCAGCCCATACCGCCGCTGCCACCGCTCCTGGATCTGCCGCACCAGCCGCCGCTGCTCCTCCGCCGTGGCGCGCTCGAGGAAGGCGCGCGCCTCGTCCCGCGCCACCTCCATCAGCGCCTGGTCGCGCACCGGCTGCGCCACCGTCAGCGCCGGCAGCCCGCTCTGCCGCGTCCCAAAAAACTCCCCCGGCCCGCGCTGCTTCAGGTCCGCCTCGGCCAGCTCGAAGCCGTCCCGCGTGCGCGCCACCGCCGCCAGCCGCCGCCGTGCCCCCTCGCCGTACTCCTCGCCGTGCACCAGAAAGCAGTAGGAGCGCTCGGCCCCCTCGCGCGCGCCGCGCGGCTGCGGCCGTCCCACCCGCCCGCGCAACTGGTGCAACTGCGCGATGCCAAAGCGCTCGGCGTGCTCGATCACCATCAGCGTGGCGTTGGGCACATCCACGCCCACCTCGATCACCGTGGTGGCCACCAGCACCTGCAGCCCCCCCTCGCGGAACTGTTGCATCACCGCCTTCTTCTCCTCCGCCGGCAGCCGCCCGTGCAGCAGCCCCACCCGCAGCTCCGCGAACAGCCCCCGCAGCCGCTCGAACATCTGCAGCGCCGGCTTGAGGTCGAGCGCCTCCGACTCCTCGATGATGGGATAGACGAAATACGCCTGCCGCCCCGCCGCCACCCGCTGCCGCACAAACTCGTAAACCTCCTCGCTGCGCGCCTCCGCCACCACGCGCGTGGTGATGGGCAGCCCTCCCGGCGGCGACTGCCGGATCACGCTGGTGTCGAGGTCGCCATAGAGCGCCAGCGCCAGCGTCCGCGGGATCGGCGTCGCCGTCATCACCAGCACGTGCGCCGCCGCCGCGTTCTCCTGCCCCTTGTGCATGAGCTGGAAGCGCTGCAGCACCCCAAAGCGGTGCTGCTCGTCCACCACCACCAGCCCCAGACGCTGGAACTGGAAGCCGCCCTCCAGCAGCGCCTGCGTCCCGATGGCGAGCTGCGGCGCCTGGGCCTGCGCCTGGGCCCGGCGCCTCCGCCCTCCCGTCACCAGTTCCACCCGGCAGCCCGGCAGCCGTTGCTGGGCATAGAGGTAGTGCTGCTCCGCCAGGATCTGCGTCGGCGCCATCAGCGCCGCCTGGTAGCCGTTCTCGATCGCGATCACCGCCGCCTGCAGCGCCACGATGGTCTTGCCCGAGCCCACGTCGCCCTGCAGCAGCCGCCGCATCGGGTGCCCGCCGCACAGGTCGCCCACGATCTCCCGCAGCGCGTTCTTCTGGTCGGCGGTGGGATGAAACGGCAGCAGTTGCTTCAGCCGCTCCCGTATCGCCGGGTTCACCGCCATCGCCGGCCCGGCCTGCCGCTGCACCCGCCGCCGCTTCATCTCCAGCCCCGCCTGCAGGCAGAACAGCTCTTCCAGGATGAGCCGCACGTGCCCCGGGCTGCGCGCCGCCTGCAACTCCGCCAGCACCACCCCGCCGCCCGGAAAGTGCACCTGCTCCAGCGCCGCCCGCCGCTCCGGCAGCTTCAGCCGCCGCCGCAGTTCCTCCGGCAAGGGATCGGAAAACGCCGCCGGCAGCTCCCCCAGCGCACGGTGCACGAAGCGCCGCAGCCAGCCCGAGCTCAGCGTCCCCACCGCCTCGTACACCGGCACGATCCGCCCCAGCTTCAGCGATCCGCCCAGCGGCTCCTCCGCCGCCTCGCTCCCCAGGATCTCGAACTCCGGCTGCCGCATCGCCAGCCGCCCCTGTTCCCGTTCGATCTTCCCGTACAGCGCCACCGTCTGCCCCGACTGGAAGCGGTCTCTCAAAAACTCGGCGTGGTACCACACGCAGCGCAGCGTGCCGCTGCCGTCCCCCACGCTCATCTCCAGCATCTGCATGCCCCGCCGCGTCTGCACCATGCCCAGCGTGCGCACCTGCGCCACCACGGTCGCCGTCTCCCCCTCCAAGAGCTGCTGGATCGGCCGCTGCTGGCTGCGGTCCTCGTAGCGGAACGGCAGTGTATACAGCAGGTCTTCCACCGTGGCGATGCCGCGCGAGCCCAACAGCTCCGCCAGCCGCGGCCCCACCCCCTTGATGTATTGCACCCCGGTGCCCAGGGTGAGCTTCCCCGCCATGGGTTCTATAATGACAGGGTGAGCTGGATTCGCAGGATGGCCGTGGTCTGCGCCGCCCTGGCGGGCTTCGCCCTGGTGCCGGCCGCCGCCACCCCCGCGCCCCGCGCCGCCCGCAATCTATTCAACCGAGCTCTGGCCGAGGCCCAGGCCGGCCACCTCGACCAAGCCTTCCTCTTCGCCCGCCAGGCCGCCCGCAGCCAGCCCGACAACCGCCAGTTCGTCACCGTGCGCGAGTTCCTGCGCCAGCGCGCCGCCCTCGCCCACCTCGCACGCGCCCACGGCTGGCAGTTGGCCCATCGCCCCGCCCGCGCCGCGCTCGAATTCCGCACCGCCCTCGCCCTCGATCCCTCCAACCTCGATGCCCGCCAGGGCCTGGCCGCCCTCTTCCCCGCCGCCGCGCCCCCGCCCCCCTCCTCCACCCAACTCCGCGTCCGCTACGCCGCCCCCCCGGTCGAGATCGAGCCCACCCCCGGAACCCGCGACTTCCACCTGGTCAACAACCTGCGCAGCGGCCTCGCCACCGTCGCCGCCGCCTATGGCCTGCGCGCCTACGTCGCCAACCAGATCCCCAACACCGTCTTCCGCCTCCATCTCGCCGGCGCCAGCTTCGCCCAGGCGATGGCCGCGGTCCACGGTGTCGCCGGCCTGGATTGGATCGCCCTCGACCCCCACACCCTCTACTTCGCCAACCCCGACGAACTCCAAAAAGTGCAGCCCATGGCGCTGCGCACCTTCTACCTGCCCTGGGTCAATGACGCCATCGAGCTCAACCAGCTCGCCAACGTGCTCCGCAGCCTGCTCGGCATTCAGCAGATCACCCCCGACAGCTCCACCGGCGCGCTCAGCGTCCGCGCCACCCCCGAGCAGCTCGACGCCGCCGAAAAGCTGCTGCTCGATCTCCACCACTCCCCCGGCCAGGTCCTGCTCGAAGTCAAAATCCTGGAGATCAACCGCACCCTGGCCCGCAACCTCGGCCTCAATGTTCCCAACCAGTTCACCATGTTTGCCCTGGGGCCGCTGCTGGCGCAGCTCAACCAGAGCAGCAGCCTCTCCCAGAGCATTCTGCAACTGTTCGAGCAGGGCGGCCTCAACGCCGTGCTCAACTCCGGCCAGCTCGGCTCCGGCGCCCTCTCCGGCCTCGCCTCCCAGCTCTCCCCCCTGCTGCAGAATCCCTTCGTGGTCTTTGGCGGCGGCGCCACCCTGATGGCCCTCTCCGTGCCCGGCTTCACCTCCAGCCTCTCCGCCACCCAGGGCAGCGTCACCAGCCTCGAGACCGCCCTCCTGCGCGCCCAGGCCGGACAGTCGGCCGAACTCAAGATTGGCCAGCGCTATCCCATCATCAACGCCTCCTTCTCCCCCATCAGCCTCAGCCCCGCCATCAGCAAGGTGATCGGCAACGGCAGCTTCATCCAGCCCTTCCCCTCCTTCACCTACGAGGACCTCGGCCTCGACGCCAAGATCACACCCTTCCTCGCCCGCACCGGCAACCTCCGCCTCGAGGTCGAGATCACCGTCCGCGGCCTCACCGGTGTCTCCACCAACAACATCCCCATCCTCAGCGACCGCCATCTCGTCACCGCGGTGGGCGTCCACGACAACGAGCCGGTGATGCTGGCGGGCCTCTTCAACCGCCAGGAGCTTTCCACCCTCTCCGGCCTCCCCGGCCTCTCTCAAGTCCCCGGCTTCGGCCGCCTCTTCTCCACCCAGAGCCTGCAGACCAACCGCGATCAACTCGTCCTGCTGGTCACCCCGCACATCGTGCAGCTCCCCGGCCGCTCCTCCGCCTCCACCTGGCTCCCCGCCAGCTTCGCCCCTCCCACCAACTCCCCTTTCCTCCCCCCGCCCATCGCCCCGCCCCCGGTCCGCCTCATCCCCGCCCGCCCCTTCGGCGCCCGCGGCGGCGGCCAATAACCAGCCCCGCCCCCGCCTCCCCCGCCTACCTCGTGCCCCCTGTGCCCTGTCCCCTGTCCCCTGTCCCCTTATAGACCACCCCCCCCTTCATCACAAACTGCACATGCTGCAGCAGCGTGATGTCCTGCAGCGGGTCCCCCGCCACCCCGACGATATCGGCGTACTTGCCCACCTCGAGGCTCCCAATATTCTG
This sequence comes from Terriglobales bacterium, assembly GCA_035531375.1. Lineage (GTDB taxonomy): Bacteria > Acidobacteriota > Terriglobia > Terriglobales > SCQP01 > SCQP01. The sequence goes on from DATKSZ010000022.1 coordinate 4,415, forward strand.
CTGGTCGCGCAGCAGCGTCGCCCCGTTGATGGTGCCCGCCTGGATCGCCGCCAGTGGCGACAGGCCATAGTGCACCATCCAATAAAACTCCTTCGCCTGCGTCCCGTGCGGGAACGGGCCCACATCCGAGCCCATGGCGAAGGGCACGCCCGCCGCGATCTGCTGCCGGAACTGCGCCGCCTTGTACTCGATCACCGCGTTCGGCCCGCCGCTCCCGCCCCCCGCCTTGCTGGCGAAGTACTCGAAGATGGTGAACGTGGGCACGGCGAAGATATGCTTCTCCACCATCAGCCGCATCGTCTCCGGGCTGAGTTGGGTGGCGTGGTCAATGGACTCCACCCCCGCCTCGGCGGCATAGAGCGCCCCGGGCTCGCCGTTGTCGTGCACCCCCACAAACGTCCCCTCGCGCGCCGCCTCCGCCACCGCCGCCGCCAACTCCGGCTCGGTGAACTGGTACTGCACTACGAACTGCCCGTTCACCATGCGCTCCGTGCCGGTCTCGTACATCTTGATGAAGGTCGCACCCTCCTTGATCTGCTCCCGGATGGTGGCGATGATCTGGTGGATCCCGGTCACCATGGTGGCGTTGTCGGGGATCGGGATGGCCGGGTTGTAGCCCCGCGCCGACTCGTGTCCGCCGATGATCGAAATGGCGTTGCCCGAGATCCACAGCCGCGGCCCCGGGATCTCGCCCCGGTCAATCGCCTGCCGCACCGCCGTGTCGGCCGACCCCGCCCCCTCCGTCCCCATGTCGCGCTCGGTGGTGAAACCCGCCATCAGGTCGGCCTTGGCCGCCAGCGTGGCCTGGATGGTGCGCTGCGGCACCGACTCCCGCACCGTCTGCCCGCCCTCGTCCACCCGTTGCCCTGGCGGCGCCGCGTGCAGGAACAGATGCACGTGGCAATCAATCAACCCCGGCAGTAGCGTCAAATTCCCCAGCTCGAGACTGCGCGTGCCCGCCGGCGCGGTAAGATGCGCGCCGATCGCGGCGATCCTCCCCTTCTCCACCAGCACCATCCCCGGACGGGTGTATGCACCCGTGTGCACATTCAGCACCGCCGCCGCCCGCAGCAGCACCGGTTCCTGCGCCGCCGCGCCCGCCCACATCGCCGTCAACACCAGCAAGCCTACGCCGAGAGGTTTCTGCATGGCCGCCATTATAGGCCCGAATTTGGGACCATGAAAAAAAAGGCTTGCGCGATCGCCCTGCGATTGGCATCATGCGACCCATCGGGAAGGTTATGGAACTCACAGGCGTCCGCTTGGTGCTCAACGAGTTGGATATTGAAGGCCTGCTCTCCCCCGGCGCTGCCGGCGACGAGTACGACCTCGAGGCCGTCCGCATCGCCGAGGCCTTGAAGGGCCTGCCCGCCCTCGAGGTCACCGAGGACCGCGTCGCCGACATCATCGAAGACGTCTGGTCGGCGATCTTCGGCCCCTTCTTCCCCGAGGACCTGCTCGCCCGCCAACACGCCTTCCACCTCGCCGCCCGCCGCATCCTCCGCCCCCGCCGCACTGCCATCAACTAGTGGACTGTCCTCGTGTAACATAAAGCGTTCGTTAGCGTATAAAGGGGCATGCCTTTCGTTGCCCCGGTTCTCCGTGTGAACAAGAAGCAGCGCCATCAGCTGGCTACGCTGATCCGCCGGCAAAATGCACCTGCC
>DATKSZ010000023.1:0-7051 GCA_035531375.1 Terriglobales bacterium
GGGCCACGGGGCCCCCAAGTCGGCGCGAGCATGCCGCCCCGCGCTGTTACAGCGGGGCGGCTCACAAGCGGGACGCGCGCCGCACCGGCCCGGCGCTGCTACAGCCGGGCCGGGCAGGCGCGCTGGGGCCCGCGCCCACCAACGCCGTCCCAATCCTGCCTCACCGCTGCAAAAAATGCCGCAGGTAGGGGTCCGCGCTCCCGCGCAGCCCCGCCGCCGTCCCGTCGTACGCCACCCGCTGCTGGTGCAGCACCAAAAACGTGGTGTGGCTGTTCTCCGCCGGCGCCGGCCCCAGCCCGTTCCGCCCTGCGTCCCAGCACTGCGTCGCCATCAGAAACCCGTCCTGCAGCCGGTGCGTCACCAGCAGCGACGTCACCTTGTTCACATCCCGCAGCTTGATGATCTGCTCCATGATGTTGGTCGCCGTGATCGGATCCAGCCCCGCCGTGGGCGAGTCGTACAGCAGGATCTCCGGCTCCGTCGCCAGCGCCCGCGCGATCGCCACCCGCCGCTGCATCCCCCCCGACAGCTCCGCCGGCATCTTGTCGATCGCCTCCTCCAGCTCCACCGCCGCCAGGCACGCCCGCACCCGCGCCTCGATCGCCTCCGCCCCCAGCCGCCGCTCCTCCTCCAGCCGGTAGGCCACGTTCTCCCGCACCGTCAGCGAGTCGAACAGCGCGCTCTCCTGGAATACGATCCCGATCCGCCGCCGCAGCGCGTACAGCTCCCGCTCCGGCAGCGTGCTCACCGTCTCCCCCAGCACCTCCACCCGCCCCGCGTCCGGCCGCAGCAGCCCGATCGCCAGCTTCAGCGCCACCGACTTGCCCGCCCCCGCCTCCCCCAGCACCACCTTGGTCTCGCCCCGCCGCACCTGGAACGACACCTCCCGCAGCACCCCCACCCCGCCAAATCCCAGGCTGACGTGGTCGAACTCGATCAGGATGGGCGCCGCCGGCATACTGCCCTAGGCGCCGAAAATGCCGATCAGCACCCGGCTGATGAGAAAGTCGCTGAGAATGATCACCACCGACGCCGCCACCACCGACGTCGTGGTCGCCCGCCCCACCCCCCGCGTCCCTCCCCGCGCCGACATCCCGTAGTAGCACCCCACCGCCGCCACGATGATGCCGAAGATCACCGGCTTGATCAGCCCCTGGCTGATGTCGGTCGCTCCCAGCGACTGCAGCGCCGTGTACCAGTACTGCCGCGCATCCAGCCCCAGCGACAGCACCGCGTACAAAAACCCGCCCAGCAGCCCGCACAGGTCGGCGATGATCACCAGAAAAAACATCATCGCGATCGTCGCCAGCAGCCGCGGCGTCACCAGCTTCTTCACCGGGTCCGTCCCCAGCGCCCGCATCGCGTCCACCTGCTCGGTCACCACCATGGACCCCAGCTCGCTCGCCATCCCCGCCGCGTTCCGCCCCGCCACCATCAGCCCGGTCAGCACCGGCCCCAGCTCCCGCACCAGCGACAGCGACACCAACTGCCCGGTGCGCTCGATCTGCCCGTATTGGTCGAGCGTGGCCGCCAACTGCAGTGCCATCACCGCCCCGGTGAAAAACCCGGTCAGCACCACAATCGGCAGCGACCCCACCCCGATCGCGTCCATCTGCAGCAGCGTGTCGCCGCCATAGAACGGACGCGAAAAGATGTTGCGGAAGGCCGTCCCGGTCAGCACCGAAAACGCCCCGAGCCCCTCCAAGTGCCCCTGGATCCAGCCCGCCAGCGGCCAGGCCCGGCCTTCTCCCCCCTGCGGCGGCGCGATGGTTCCCAATCCCGTCCTCCTGCCCCGAATCTAGCACACTACCGCCCGCCTCTTGCCCCGCGCGCGGCTTCCGCTAAACTAAAGGACGTTCCGCCCCTCGCTCCCATGCTCCGCTTCTCCACCGCCGGCGAGTCCCACGGCCAGGCCCTGCTGGCCCTGCTCTCCGGCCTCCCCGCCGGCCTCCCCCTCGACCCCGCCTTCGTCGCCCGCGAGCTCTGGCGCCGCCAGCAGGGCTACGGCCGCGGCGGCCGCATGAAGATCGAGCGCGACACCCCCGAGTTCCTCGCCGGCATCCGCAACGGAGCCACCATCGGCGCCCCCGTCGCCATCCTCATCCCCAACCACGACTGGCAGAACTGGCAGCACACCCTCGCCGTCGAGACCCCCGCCGGCCCCGCCGCCCGCCCCGTCGCCAGCCCCCGCCCCGGCCACGCCGACCTCGCCGGCGCCCTCAAGTTCAACTTCCCCGAGGCCCGCTACGTGCTCGAGCGCGCCAGCGCCCGCGAAACCGCCGCCCGCGTCGCCGCCGGCGCCCTGGCCAAGCTCCTCCTCCGCGCCCTCGGCGTCGAGGTCCTCAGCCATGTCGTGGCGGTGGGCGAGGCCGCGCTCGAGCCGGATTTCCCCGTCACCCCCGACGCCCTCCGCGCCCTCGCCGCCCGCGACGAGATCCTGCTCCACTGCCTCGACCCCGGCGCCGAGCAGCGCATGAAGGCCGAGGTGGACCAAGTGCTGCGCACCGGCGACACCATCGGCGGCGTCTTCGAGGTGCGCGCCTTCGGCCTCCCCCCCGGACTCGGCACCTGCGCCAATTGGGACGAGCGCCTCGATGGCCGCCTCGCCCAGGCCCTCATGTCCATCCAGGCGGTCAAGGCGGTCGAGATCGGCTCCGCCCTCGCCAGCGCCGCCGCCCCCGGTTCCCTCGCCCAGGACCCCATCGGCTACGACCCCGCCGCCCGCCGCTTCACCCGCGCCGGCAACCACGCCGGCGGCCTCGAGGGCGGCATGACCAACGGCCAGGAACTCGTCCTGCGCGGCTTCCTCAAGCCCATCTCCACCCTCCGCCGCCCCCTCGCCAGCGTCGACTTCGCCACCCGCCAGCCGGTCAAGGCCGCCTACGAACGCTCCGATGTCTGCGTCGTCCCCGCCGCCGCCGTGGTCGCCGAGGCCATGGCCGCCCTCGTGCTCGCCCAGGCCGCCCTCGAAAAATTCGGCGGCGATTCGCTCCCCGAGCTGCTGCGCAATTACAACTCCTATCTAGAGCAGGTCCGCGCCTTCTGATGCTTTACCCGATCGTCAAATTCCCCGACCCCGTCCTCACCACCCCGGCCTCCCCCGTCGCCTCCTTCGCCACTCCCGAGCTGCGCCAACTGGTGGCCGACATGTTCGCCTCCATGTACGCCGCCAGCGGCGTCGGCCTCGCCGCACCCCAGATCGGCCTCGCCCAGCGCCTCACCGTGATTGATTGCAGCGCCGGCGAAGACCTCTCCCAGCAGTTGGTCCTGCTCAACCCCGAGATCATCCACCGCGAGGGCAAGCAGACCGGCGAAGAGGGCTGCCTCAGCCTCCCTGGCTTCCGCGCCGACGTCACCCGCGCCCTCCGCGTCAAGGTCCGCGCCCAAAATATCGAGGGCGAGTGGTTCGAGGCCGAGGGCGCCGACCTCCTCGCCCGCGCCCTGCAGCACGAGATTGATCACCTCAACGGCGTCCTCTTCATCTCCCACCTCAGCACCCTCAAGCGCGACCTCATCAAGCGCAAGATCCGCCAAAAGCAAAAAGCCGGCGAATGGTAGCCCCCCGCTCGCGGCGACGACCGAGCGCTCTCGGGGCAGACCAGATCGAGGTCGAGGAGCGGGGTTGCCTACCAGGTCCCGCTCCGTCGCCGGCAAGCAAAGCCTAGCCTCCCGAGCCACCTCGACCGTCCCAATGCGGCCGAGGGGGCCGCGACCAACGGGAGCGGGCGGGGGCGCAGCCCCCGATCAAGGGAGGCGCAAGCCTCTACTCCGCCCTCCCCGCCTCCCGGTGCAGCAGCAGGATGCCGATCGCATGCAGGGCAGGGTAGCGCTGGTTCAGGCTCGCCTCCGCCCTCGCCACCACCGGCAGCAACGCCCCCTCCAGCCGGTTCCGCAGCGGTGCCACGCTTGCCACCGCCAGCAGCGCCGCCACCACCACGATCGCGATCGCCGTCTTCATGCCCTCCCCTCCGCACGTCCAAGACCAATCCCCCGGCCTTGTTTCTTAATACTCTTCCGCGCGCCCCAGGTTGCGCCCCTGTCCGTTTTTGTTCCGCCCACCGTCCGTTCCCGGACACCTCCGTCTACCCCTCCCAACTAGCAACCAGCAACTAGCAACTAGCAACTACAATCCCTTCATGCGCCGTCTCCTGGTCGTCACCGCCCACCCCGACGACGAAGCCGCCAACTTTGGCGGCACCGTTGCCCTCTACGCCAACCAGAACGTCCACTGCCGCTTGGTCTGCCTCACCGCCGGCGAAGCCGCCCGCAACCGCGGCCCCGCCCGATCCAACCCCGAGCTCCAGGCCCTCCGCCGCCAGGAACTCGCCGCCTCCTGCCGCCTGCTCGGCTTCCACCAGCACGAGGCCTGGGACCTGCCCGACGCCCACCTCCCCGAAGCCCCCTTCTACCCCACCGTCGGCCGCCTCGTCGCGGTGCTGCGCGACTACCGCCCCGATGTGGTGCTCACCATGGGCCCCGAAGGCTCGGTCACCGCCCACCCCGACCACGCCATGGCCGGCATCCTCGCCACCGCCGCCTTCCACTGGGCCGCCCACGAGCGCTACTTCCCCGAGCTCGACCTGCATCCCTTCCAGGCCGCCCGCCTGCTCTACGCCACCGCCCCCCTGCAGCCGCCCCAGTTCCCCCCCGTCTGGCTCCCCCATCCCGACCTGGCCATGGATGTCGCCCCCTACCTCGAGCGCAAAATCGCCGCCTTCCGCTGCCACCTCACCCAGGCCCCCCTCTTCGACCGCGTCGAGGCCTTCCTCCGCCCCTTCGGCGCCCTCGAACTCTTCCACCTCGCCGCCGGCGCCCCCCTGCCCGAACCCCTCCCCGCCACCGACCTCTTCGCCCAGCTCCCGGCTTGACCCCGACCTCCCGCCGGGGTACAATAGCAAATCTGTATCTTATTGAAATGAAGCCACTTGCCACATTCCGCGCCCGCGCCCGCCACTGCCTCCGCCAAGCCCTCCACCTGCAATTGCTGATCGCGCTCGAGGGTGGCGAGGCCGAGATCCTGGTCGGCGGCCAAGCCGTCATGGAGGGCGTCATGATGCGCGCCCCCCACTCCTACGCCGTCGCCGTCCGCCGTCCCGATGGCACCCTGGCCACCACCACTCGCCCGCTCACCCGCCCCTCCGACCGCCACCGCCTGTGGGGCTGGCCCCTGCTGCGCGGCCTCGCCACCCTCGGCCAAGCCATGGCGCTGGGCGTGCGCGCCCTCCGCTTCAGCAGCGACCAAATCCTCGACGACGCCCCCGCCGCCGCGCCCGCCCCCGCCCCGGCCAAGGAAGTCACGTCTTGGGCGCTCATCGCCAGCCTCGCCTTCTCCCTGCTCTTCTTCATCGCCTTCTACAAGCTCGTCCCCCTGCTCGCCGCCACCGGCCTCGCCCGCCTCTGGCCCGCCTTCTCCGGCCAGATCGCCTTCAACCTGGTGGACGGCCTCGTCCGCATCCTCCTCTTCCTCGCCTTCATCGGCGGCCTCTCCCTCCTGCCCGATATCCGCCGCGTCTACCAGTACCACGGCGCCGAGCACAAGGTGGTCTTCAACTTCGAGTCCGGCCAGCCCGTGGATGTCGCCCACGCCCGCGCCTTCACCACCCTCCATCCCCGCTGCGGCACCAGCTTCATGATCGTCATCATGCTGCTCGCCATGGCCTTCTACCTCCTCATCCCGGTCCAGACCTTCTGGATGCGCCTGCTCGTCCGCATCGCCCTGCTGCCGGTCATCGCCGGCCTCGCCTACGAGATCATCCGCTTCTCCGCCCAGCGCAGCCGCTCCGTCTTCGCCCTGCTCGCCCGCCCCGGCCTCTGGCTGCAGCGCATCACCACCCAGGAGCCCACCGACGCCCAGCTCGAGTGCTCCATCCGCTCCCTGCAAGAGGCCATGGCGCTCGAGCAATCCCAGGGCGGCGACCTGGTCATCAGCTAGCGGGCCTTACTGAACTGCATCCTCCGCCCTGGTGGCGGAATCCCGTTCCTTATGCTGGATAGACTGCAAAAACTCGAGGCCCAATACGACGAGCTCACCGCCCAGCTCGCCTCCCCCGAGGTGACCGGCGACAGCGCCCGCTACCAGAAGACCGCCCGCGCCCACGCCGAACTCGAGCCCCTTGCCACCGAGTTCCGCCACTTCCGCTCCCTGCAGCAGCAGGCCGCCGACGCCCGCCTCATGCTCCACGACCACGACCCCGAGCTGCGCCAGCTCGCCGCCGACGAGCTCGCCTCCCTCGACCCCGCCATCGCCACCAGCGAGGAGCGCCTCCGCCACCTGCTCCTGCCCAAGGACCCCAACGACGACAAGAACGTCGTGCTCGAGATCCGCGCCGGCACCGGCGGCGACGAGGCCACCCTCTTCGCCGCCGAGATGTTCCGCATGTACTCCCGCTTCGCCGAACAGCAAAAATGGCGCATCGAGGTCCTCTCCACCAGCGAGAGCGGCGTCCACGGCCTCAAGGAGGTGGTCGCCATCGTCGAGGGCAAGGGCGCCTTCAGCCAGCTCAAGTACGAGAGCGGCGTCCACCGCGTCCAGCGCGTCCCCGCCACCGAGCAGCAGGGCCGCGTCCACACCTCCGCTGTCACCGTCGCCGTCCTCCCCGAGGCCGAAGAGGTGGATATCCAGATTGATCCCAAGGACATCCGCATCGACACCTTCTGCTCCTCCGGCCCCGGCGGCCAGTCCGTCAACACCACCTACTCCGCCGTCCGCATCACCCACCTCCCCACCGGCGCCATCGTCTCCTGCCAGGACGAAAAGTCCCAGATCAAGAACCGCGCCAAGGCCATGCGCGTCCTCCGCTCCCGCCTGCTCGAGATCGAGCAGGAGAAGCAGCACCAGGCCATCGCCGCCGAGCGCAAACAGCAGGTCGGCAGCGGCGACCGCAGCGAAAAAATCCGCACCTACAACTTCCCCCAAAACCGCGTCACCGACCACCGCGCCGGCCTCACCCTCCACCAGCTCGCCGACGTCATGGACGGCCGCCTCCAACCCCTCATCGCCGCCCTCACCGACCACTTCCAGGCCCTGCGCCTGCAAAAAGAATCCGCCGCC
>DATKSZ010000024.1:0-3543 GCA_035531375.1 Terriglobales bacterium
ACCATCGTCTCCAGCCGCCCCAGCGCGTCCCGCGGGGTGTTGGCGTGGATGGTGGTGAGCGAGCCGTCGTGGCCGGTGTTCATCGCCTGCAGCATGTCGATCGCCTCTTCCCCGCGGCACTCCCCCATCACGATCCGGTCCGGCCGCATGCGCAGGCTGTTCATCACCAACTGCCGCTGCCGCACCGCCCCCTGCCCCTCCACGTTCGGCGGCCGCGTCTCCAGCCGCACCACGTGCTCCTGCTTGAGCTGCAGCTCGGCCGCGTCCTCGATCGTCACCACCCGCTCGTGCTCCGGAATGAAGCCCGAGAGCACGTTCAGCAGCGTCGTCTTGCCCGCCACCGTCCCGCCCGAGATGATGATGTTGAGCCGCGCCGCCACGCAGCAGCGCAGGAACTCCAGCATCGCCGGCGTCAGCGCCTTGTGCTCCACCAGCTTCGCCCCCGTCAGCGGATCGCTGCCGAACCGCCGGATCGACAGGCAGGGCCCGTCCAGCGCCAGCGGCGGGATGATGGCGTTCACCCGGCTCCCGTCCGGCAGGCGCGCGTCCACCATGGGCGAGCTCTCGTCGATCCGCCGCCCCACCCGCGACACGATCCGGTCAATGATGCGCAGCAGGTGGGCGTCGTCGCGGAAGGTGACCTCGGTCTTCGACAGCCGCCCCTTCTTCTCCACGTAGATCTGGTCCGCCCGGTTCACCAGGATGTCGCTCACCAGCGGGTCGCGCAGGAACACCTCCAGCGGCCCGAAGCCGAAGATCTCGTCCAGCAGGTCGCGCACCAGGTTGTCGCGCTCCACCAGCGACAGCGGCACCGACTCCAGCGCCAGCATCGAGCGGATCAGCGACACCACCTCCTGCTTGGCCGTCTCCGGCGGCATGCGGTCCAGGTGCTCCAGATTGAGGCGCTCCAGCACCCGGCGATGGTAGTCGCCCTTGATCTGCTGGTAGCCGGCGAATTCGAGGGTGGGCATGGGCATGGGCATGGCAACTCGCTCCGGGGTTAGGTCGCCTCGCGCAGCCGCAGGAACGGCAGCCAGCCGCGCCGCTTCTTGGCCTGGTTGCGGCCCAGCAGCGCCGCCGCCAGCCCGCGGTAGCTGCGCGCCAGCTCCGACTTGGTGTCCAGCGCCGGCGGCTTGCCGTGCTCGATCGCGTCCATCACCAGCGCGTGCGCGTTGGGCAGCTTCCACAGCACGCTGGCGTGGGTGATCGCCTCCACCCCCGCCAGGTCCACCTCCGGGGTGGCGCTGTAGCGGTTCAGCACCAGCTCGAAGCGCAGCCGCGCCGCCGCGTCCAAGTGCTGCCGCACCTTGGCCGCGCTCCACAGCGACACCATGTCGGTCTGGGTGACGAACAGAATGCGGTCTGCCAGCTCGATGATCGCCTCCGTCAGCGTGTCCAGCCGCGCCGACAGGTCGGTCACCACCAGCGGGAAGTTCTGCAGCAGCAGCTCGATCCAGGTGGTGTACTGGCTCGGCTCGCCCGCCGGCAGCGGCGCCGACGGCCCCGCCAGCAGCTCCAGCCCGCTGTCGTGCCGCACCATCAGGCTGGTCAGCATGGCCGTGTCCAGCCGCTGCGCGTGCCCCAGCAGGTCGGTCAGGGTGAACTGCGGCTTCAGGTTCAGGTGCAGCGCCGCGTGCCCCAGCGGCGCCGCGTCCAGCAGCGCCACTGCCGCGTCCGCCTGCCGCCGCTGCGCGTGCAGCGCCAGCGCCAGGTTCACCGCCACCGTGGTCGAGCCGCACCCCCCCCGCGCCCCCAGCACCGCGATCAGCTTGCCCCGCGCCACCGGCCGCAGCGTGTTCGCCGCCTGCGCGCTCCGCGCCGCCGCGCACCGCGCCAGCGTCTCGCCCAATTGCGATGCCCGCAGCGGCGACTCCAGGTACTCGTTCGCCCCCGCCCGCATCGCCCCCACGATCAGCCGCGGCAGCTCCAGCGGCCCCACCACCATGATGTGGATTTGCGGAAGCTGCGCCCGCAGCCAGGCAATCAGCTCGTAGCCGGGCTCCGGGTTCGCCGGCGGCAGCCCGATCAGCACCGCCTCCGGCCCCTGCTGCAGCAGCGCGTGCCACTGCGGATCGGTGGGCGTGAACGACTGCGGCAGCGGCAGCGGCCGGCCGGCCACCGCCGCCGCCCCGCACGACGCCAGCGCCGCCTCGTACTGCTGCCGCTCGCTCTCATCGGCGGCAAAAATGGTGACCGGGAATGGCATGGCTGGCGACTCGTCTCTTCTAGTTGGGCGTGACCAACCGCACCGGTATGCCGAAGCTGGCGTTGGTCGCGATTCCACCGCCGTTGGCGCCCCCCCCGGCGCCGCACCCGGCGGCATTGACGAAATTGGCGATCACCCCCGGATCGCCGCTGACGCTGCCCAACCCCTCCACAAACCAGTTGCTGAACCCGATGATGGTGACGTTGCCCCCGCCCGAGCCGATCGAACAGCCCGTGCAGCAGTCGTCCCACACCGGCGCCACGATCAATTGGCTGCTGGTGTCGGTCACCGTGCCGTTGGGATGCTGGTAGGCGTTCTCCCCCACCCAGGTGTCCGGCGTCGCCCCCAGCAGGCTGGCGATGCCCGCCTCCGTCGGCATCTTCATGTCCCCGTTCTCGGTCGGATACGAGGTGCCGCAGGCCGCCACCGCCGGCGAGATGCCGCAGTCCGCCAGCGGGCTGCCCAGCGCGCACTGGTACACCGACGCCCCGCCCCCGCTGCCGTTGCTGAAGTCCAGCGAGTAGTACTGGCTCGGCGCCAGCGCCCCCGTCGGGCTGGTCGGCCGGATCGTCTCCAGCGCCCCCAGCAGTTGCGGGTTGGCCTGCAGCCACGGGCTCAGGTTGCCGTTGGCGTCCAGGATCACCTGCCCGTTGCTGCACGCCTGCGTCGGCGTCTCGCTGCTCAGGATGGTGTTGGGCACGAAGATCGGCCGCAGGCAGATGGTGCCGGTCGCCACTGGCGAGGCCTCCGCCGTCGCCGTCGCCGTCAGGCTGAATTGCTGGAACCCCAGCGCCTGGGCGAAGAAGGCGGGAATGCCGTTCGCCCCGCTCCGGTTCACGCTCACCGTCACCCGCCGGTTGGCCTCGTCCACGCTCACGTCGCTCGCCGCCAGCGCCACCGCCTGCCCCAGCACCGTGTTCGTCCCCGCCACCGCGATGGCGGCGTTCTGCGCCGCCGCCGGCTGCGCCGCCGCCGGCTGCAGAAAAGTGAACGCCCCCGCCAGCGCCGCCGCGTCCGCCGCGTTCTGCGCGCTGCCCTTGGCGTTGTACACCACCCCCATGTCCACCGCCAGCGCCGCCACCCCGCACAGCGCCGTCAGCAGCAGCGCCACCAGCACCAGCGTCATCCCCGCCTGCTCGCGGCCCCGGCGCGGCGCAGCGCCGACTTGGGGCCCGCGCCCACCATGCGCGGGGGTTGCGCCGCTTTGCCTGCTGGCAAAATCGGCGCGAAAGGCTGCGAAATTCCGCAGGGCGGCCCGCCCCCGGGAAACGAATTCGGCGCGGCCCCAGCGAAGCGCAGCGACGACTTGGGGCCACGGGGCCCCCAAGTCGGCGCGA
>DATKSZ010000025.1:0-10825 GCA_035531375.1 Terriglobales bacterium
AGATCGCCGTGATGCCCGAGTTCACCAGGTTGCTCAGGACGAAGTCAATGATGCGGTAGCGCCCGCCAAACGGCACCGCCGGCTTGGAGCGGTATTTGGTCAGGGGTTGCAGCCGCTCGCCCCGGCCTCCCGCCAGGACCAGGGCAAGCACGCGGCGATGGCCGGAAGCAGGCATTCAAGCGGATTGTAGCAGTTGCCACGCCGTCGGGGGCGCATCCATGCGCCCTGCGGCCCGCATCGCGGACCACCGCACGCCCCAACTGGCAACTGGCTAGCCACAACTGGCAACTAGCCCCACAAACCACCGGTGCACCGCCGTCGCCTCCGACAGCTCGGGATGAAAGCTGGCCGCCACCACCGGCCCCTGGCGCAGCAGCACCGGCTGCCCGGCGGCGCGCGCGATCACCTCCACCCCAGGCCCCAGCTCGGTGAACTGCGGCGCCCGGATCAGCACCGCCTCCAGCTCCGCCGTCCCCAGCTCGGCCACATGCTCCGGCGCCACCTCCGCCCTCCGGATCGAGCTCTCCGCTTGCCGCCCGTAGGCGTTGCGCACCACCGTGGCGTCCAGCGCCCCCAGCGAAGCCTGTTCCGGATTGGTCACCCGCCGCGCCAGCAGGATCGCCCCCGCGCAGGTGCCCAGCGTCGGGCGCCGCTCCACAAACCCCCGCAGCCGCTCCCAAAACCCGCCCGGCCGCAGCAGCTTGAGCATGGCGGTGCTCTCCCCACCGGGCAGCACCAGCCCGTCCAGCCCCTCCAGCTCCTCCGCCCGCCGCACCAGCCGCGCCCTCGCCCCCACCCGCTCCAGCGCCCGCGCGTGCGCCGCGAAGTCCCCCTGCACCGCCAGCACCCCGATTACCATCCCCGTGTCTGCAACTGCTCTTCCGGCTTGATCGCCGCCGCGTTGATCCCCCGCATCGCCTCGCCCAGCTCCTCGGACACCTCCAGCAGTTTCTGCGCGTCGCGGAAGTGCGTCGCCGCCTGCACGATCGCCCGCGCCCGCGCCGCCGGATCCTCCGACTTGAAGATGCCCGAGCCCACGAACACCGACTCCGCCCCCAACTGCATCACCAGCGCGGCGTCGGCCGGCGTCGCCAGCCCCCCCGCCGAGAAGTTCGGCACCGGCAGCTTCCCCTCCCGCGCCACCAGCCGCACCAGCTCGTAGGGCGCCCCCAGCTCCTTCGCCCGGGTGTAGAGCTCGTCCTCCCCCATCACCGTCAACTGCCGCATCTCCCGCATGATGGTGCGCATGTGCCGCACCGCGTGCACCACGTCCCCGGTCCCCGCCTCCCCCTTGGTGCGGATCATCGCCGCCCCCTCCCCAATCCGCCGCAGCGCCTCCCCCAAATTCCGCGCCCCGCACACGAACGGCACAGTGAAGGCGTGCTTGTCTACGTGGTGCTCCTCGTCCGCCGGCGTCAGCACCTCGCTCTCGTCAATGTAGTCCACCCCCAAGGCCTGCAGGATCTGCGCCTCCGCAAAGTGCCCGATGCGGCACTTCGCCATCACCGGGATGGACACCGCCGCCATGATCTCCCGCACCTTGCGGATGCTGGCCATGCGCGCCACCCCCCCCTCCTTGCGGATGTCCGACGGCACCCGCTCCAGCGCCATCACCGCCACCGCCCCCGCCTCCTCCGCGATCCGGGCCTGCGCCGCGTCGGTGACGTCCATGATCACCCCGCCCTTCAGCATCTCCGCCAGCCCCGTCTTCAAGCGCACTTGGTTGCTTTCCATGTCTCTACTCCGTCAGAAAAAATGCCAGGCTGATCTCGGTCTTCATCTTCGCCGCCGCCGCCTGCGCCTCTTCCAGGCTGGCCGCGTACCGCCCCTCCCGCTTCGCCCGGTTGCGCCCGGGGTGGTCGTCGTAGGCCGGCCCCACGATCGGCAACTGGTGCGGATCCTTGGTCTTCCACTCGTACACCTCCCGCCCCGCAGCGATCGCCCGCCGCGCCTCCTCCGGCTCCAGCTTGTCTATGAACATGGCCGCTCCCTAGTAGATCTCGAACTGCTCCTGGTGCACCTGCGGGTCCGGACGCACCGAGATCGCCTTGCGCGTCATCTCCTCCAGCTCCCGCAGCCGCAGCGCCCCCTGCGCCTTCAGCGCCTTCGCCACCTCCGGGTTCACCCGCAGCACCAGGTCCTCCCGCTCCATCGTCGGCGCCACCTTCCGCACCTCCGCATAGATCTCGTTGCACACCGTGGTCGGCGACTTCACCAGCCCCACCCCGCTGCAATACGGGCAGGCGCTCCCCAGCGTCCGCTCCAGCGACTGCTTCACCCGCTTGCGCGTCAGCGCCACCAGCCCGAAGTCGTTGAACGCCAGGATCTTCGACGGCGCCCGGTCCGCCTGCATCGCCTCCTCCAGCGCCTGCATCACCCGCTGCCGGTTCCGCCGCTCGTCCATGTCAATGAAGTCGATCACGATGATCCCGCCCAGGTCCCGCAGCCGGATCTGCCGCACGATCTCCTGGATCGCCTCCACGTTGGTCTTGACGATGGTGTCCTCCAGCCGGTTCGACCGCCCCACGTACTTGCCCGTGTTCACGTCGATCGCCACCAGCGCCTCGGTCTGGTTGAGCACGATGTAGCCCCCGCTCTTCAGCCACACTTTGCTCTTCAGCGCCTTGTTGATCTCCTCCTGGATGCCGAAGTGCTCGAACAAGGGCTCGTCCCGGGTGTACAGCCGCACCCGGTCCGCCAGCTGGGGCATGAAGTAGCTCACGAACTTCACCACCCGCTGGTACTGCTCCTCCGTGTCCACCCAGATGTGCGTGAACTCGTTCGAGAGCTGGTCCCGCAGCGTCCGCTCCACCAGGTTCAGGTCGTGGTGCAGCAGCGCCGGCGCCCGCACCTGCTCGAACTGCTGCCGCATGTCGTTCCACTGGCTCGCCAGCAGCCGGATGTCCGCCTTGAACTCCTCGTCGCTGGCCCCCGCCCCCGCCGTCCGCACGATGAACCCGCCCGGCAGGTTCTGGCTGTTCTCCAGGATCAGCCGCTTCAGCCGCGCCCGCTCCTCGTCCGAGGAGATCTTGCGCGACACCCCGATGTGGTGCACCGTCGGCATGTACACCAAAAACCGCCCCGGCAGCGCCAGGTGGCTGGTGATGCGCGCCCCCTTCTTCCCCAGCGGCTCCTTGGCGATCTGGATCAGGATCTCCTGCCCCTCGCGCAGCAGGTCGCCGATCAGCCGCGCAGACTCGTTCTTGCCCTCGCTGCGCGGCTCCGGCCGCGCCTCCGGCCGCGCCTCCCGACCCTCCCGCCCGCGGCCGCCACCCTCGCCCTCCGCCGCCGGACGCTCGCCCCCGCGCCCGCGCCGCCGCCGCCGCCCCCGGCCGCGGCCTTCGCCCCGCCCCTCGCCCCGCTCCTCGCGTCCGCGGCCGGGCGCCTGCAGCCGCGCCTCCCCGCCCTCGGCGCGCACCGTGGCGCTGGCGTCCTCGCCCGCCGTCTCCACTCCCTCGCCCGGCTCCCGTTCCTCCTCGCCGGCCTCGGCCTCCTCCTCCTCCTCCAGCAGTTCCTCCATCGCCGCCAGCCCCGCCTGCGCCTCCACTTCCCGCGGCGAGTCCGGCTGGCTGCGCTCGTGCTCGAAGCTCTGCCGCTCCGTCTCCAACTCCTCCTCCGGCTCCGCCTCCACCACCGGCTTCACCGCCGCCGGCGCCACCGCCGGCGCCTCCACCCGCGCCTGCCGATACTTCGCCAGCGACTCACCCGGCAGCACCAGCGCCGCCTGCGCCGCCGCCACCACCGGCGCCTCCGCCCGCGTCCGGCTGGGCTCGGCCGCCGGCGCCACCCGCTCGGCCTCCGCCATCCGCTCCGCCCGCGGCATCCGCTCCACCGGCGCGCTCCGCTCTACCCGGGGCCCACCCCGATACTTGGCCAGCGACTCGCCCGGCAGCACCAGCGCCGCCGCCTCGCCCCCCGGCCCCGCTTCCGGCCCTGCCGCCTCGGCCTCGTCCTGCCGCTCCCCGCCCTCTTCCCGCTCCCGCGCCCCGGCGAAGTCCTCCGGCCGCGCGAACTTCTCCTCCGGGATCCCGCTCCGCCCCCGCCGGCCGCGGTGCCGTCCCCGCCGCCGCCGCTCCTCGCCTTCCCGGCCTTCCCGCGCCTCGCCCCGCGCCTCCGTCACCGCCGGCGGCGCCGCCGGCGCCGCCGCCAGATCCCGCTCCGCCGCTGGCGCCGTCGGCCGCTCCCGCTCGGCCACCGGCGTCGCCGGCCGCTCCAGCCGCTCCACCGCGCTCTCCGCCTCGCTCACCACCCGGTCGTACTCCTCGCTGTCCTCGAAAAAGTCCGACACGTAGAGAAACGCGTCCCGCTCCAGCCCGATGTCCACGAACGCCGACTGCATCCCCGGCAGCACCCGCGTCACCCGCCCCTTGTAGATCGCTCCCGCCAGCGAGTATTCCTTCTCCCGCTCGATCGTCACCTCGGCGATCTCGCCATCCTCGGCCAGCGCCAGCCGCGTCTCGTGCGGCGTGGACGACACATACAGTTCCTTGTTCATATGCTCTCCTCGAGCGCTCCGGCCTGGCGGAGCGGCGTGCCGACGAGAGCCCCCGCGCCGGGAGCACCTGTTTTGGGGCCGGGCCTGCCGCCCGGGCTTGCTGCTTTACCTGCGCGTTCGCGCGGCGCTTCCCCTTCCGGGTCGCCGCCGCGGGGGCCTTGGTCGGCCGCCTCGGCTATGCCTTGGCTAATTCGCTGCTCAGTTCACGAAGCGGGCCCTGCGGATATTCATCACCAGGCCCAGCGCCGCGAACGTAAACAACAAGGACGATCCTCCTGAACTCATCAGCGGCAGCGGGATCCCGGTCACCGGCATCAACCCCACCACCATGCCCACATTGATCAGAACGTGGAAGGCCAACACCGCCACCACGCCCATCACCACCATCCCCGCGCTCCGGTCCGGCGCCAACTGCGCATTGTGGATCAACCGCATCAACAGCAGCAGGTACAACCCCAACAGCAGCAGCCCGCCGGCAAACCCGTACTCCTCGGCGAAGGCGGCAAAAATAAAATCCGTATGCGGGACCGGCAAAAACTCGCCCCGCGTCTGCGAACCCTGGGCCATCCCCTGGCCCCACATCCCGCCGGCACCCACGGCGATCTTCGACTGCAACACCTGGTAGCCTCGTCCCAGCGGGTCGGTCTGCGGCTCCATAAAGCCCACCAGCCGCTCCCGCTGATACGGGTGCATCTCGTGCCAGGCCAGCGGCATCATCAACAACCCGCCCAGCGCCAGCAGCCCCAATTGCCGCCAGCGCATCCCGCCCAGCACCAATCCCATGGCCGCGATCGGCACATACGTCAGCGCCGTCCCCAAGTCGGGCTCCAGCAGCACCAAACCCGCCGGCAACCCCACCAGTGCCACCACCCGACCCACATCGCTCCAGGTCAGGCTCAGCCGCGCCTCCCCACAATACCGCGCAACCACCACAATTATAACGAGTTTGACAAATTCTGACACCTGCAAGTGGCTGCCCGCCACCGGAATCCAGCGCCGCGAGTGGAACACCGCCTTGCCCAGCACCAGCACCGCCGCCAACCCCGCCACCGACACCCCGTACAGCCACGGGCTCGCCTCCAGGATCAGTTTGTAGTCAATCTGGCTCGCCACCACCAGCAGCACCAGCCCCGCCACCGCAAAATACACCTGCTTCACCCACACCGCCGCAAATCGCGTCCCCAGCGTGGCGCTGTGGATCTCGGCCACCCCCATCACCGTGATCAGCAGCACCACCCCCAGCAGCCACCAGTCCAAATCCCGTAGCCGCATCACTCCGCCGTGCTCCCCGCCGCTTGGCTGCGGTAGAACGCCTGCACCACCTGCGCCGCGATCCGCGCCGCAAACGACCCCTCCGCTCCCCTCTGGAACAGCACGCACACCGCAATCTCCGGGTTCCGCACCGGCGACACCCCCACAAACCAGGCATTGTCCACATACGCCCGCCGCGCCCGCCCCGCCAGCGTCCTCAGCCCCACATCCGAGATGGTCTGCGCCGTCCCCGTCTTCCCGCCAAAGTCCACCCCCTGCAGGTGCGCGCTCGCCGCCGTGCCCCCCGGGTTCACCACCCCGCGCATGCCCGCCGTGATCGTGTCCACCGTGGCCGCCGTGAGCGGCAGGTCGAAACCGCCGGTGTCGGGCGCCCCCTGGGCGAGGTGGGGACGCGGGAAGTGTCCGCCGCTGGCGATGCCGGCGATCAGCCGCGCCAACTGCACCGGGGTGACCGTCGTCGCCCCCTGTCCGATGGCGACGCTGACGGTTTCGCCCTTGTACCAGGGTTGGTGAAACCGCGCCTCCTTCCAGGCGGGCGTCGGCACCAGCCCCTTGGCCTCCTGCGGCAGATCTATGCCGGTGCGCTGGCCCAGCCCCATCGCCAAGGCGTACTTGTCAATCAGGCTGATCCCCAGCTCGCTCCCCAGCGTGTAAAAGTACACATCGCACGACTGCGTGATCGCCTGCTGGATGTCCAGCACCCCGTGCTCGTGCGGCGGCTCCGGCCGCGACCACACCCAGCAGTGGAACGCGTGCGCGCCGTAGTAGAAAACCCCCTTGCAATCCACCGTCTTGTTCTCCGCCACGTTCTGCTGCAGCCCCGCCACCGCCGTCACCAGCTTGAACACCGACCCCGGCGCCAACTGCGCCTGGATCGCCTTGTTCAACAGCGGCCGGTCGGGGTCATTCACCCACGCGCTCCACTGCTGCGCGCTCAGCCCCTGGGCGAACAGGTTGGGGTCGAACGTCGGCCGGCTCACCATCGCCAGCACCCCCCCCGTGCGCGGATCCAGCGCCACCACCGCCCCCGGACGGTTCCCCAGCGCCGTCTCCGCCGCCATCTGCACCGCCTCGTCCAGCGTCAGGTGCAGATCCTGCCCCGGCTGCGGCGGCCGGTCCGACAGCGTTCCCATGACCCGCCCGCGCGCGTCCACCAGCACCCGCCGCTCCCCGTCCACCCCCGTCAGTTGCTGGTTGTAATACGCCTCCAGCCCCGACTTCCCCACAATCGCCCCCGGCCGCAGTTGCCCGCTGGCGATCTGCTTCTCGTCCGGCTCGCCCACATACCCGATCAGGTTCGCCGCAAACCCGTTCTTGGGATACAGCCGCCGGCTGGCCATGATCGTCTCCAGCTCCGGAAACTGGTCCCGGTGCGCCGCGATGAAGGCCTCGTCCGCCGCCGTGATGTCCTGCTTGATCGGAATCGGCTGGTAGACCGGCGCCGACCGGTAGTGCTGGATCTCCGCCTGCACCGCCTCCGGCGCCAGGAACAGCCCCCGCGCGATCGCGGGCAAGTCCGCCCTCCAGTTCCCCCCCTGGTCGCGCAGCAGGTAGGCCGTGAACGAAGGGTAATTGTCCACCAGCAGCCGCCCCTGCCGGTCGTAGATCCGCCCCCGCGGCGCCGGGATCGGCTCCGTCCGTATCCGGTTCTGCTGCGCCAGCGCCGCATACCGCGCCGCCTGCAAGATCTGCAACTGCCACAGCCCGAACACCAGCCCCAAAAACCCCACCAGGATCGCCCACTCCACCAGCCGCAGCCGTCCCCCCGGCAGCTTGTCCTTGCGATCCAGTACCTGCGCCATGGCTCGCCTCCGCTACACCCAGCTCCGGAACCGGTCCATGCCGCGGTACAGCACCACCGCCAGCGCCCCGTTGCACGCCGCCGCCACCGCCGTCACCGCCCCCCGCCACGGCACCGGCGTGCCCAGCAAATAGCGCTCGAACCCGTACAGCACCGCCCGGTTGAACTCGAAGCAGCCAAACACCGCCAAAAACCGGATGCCGGCGTGGTCGGCGTCCATCTTGCTGCCAAACGACGCGTTGCCGTACCCGATCAGCGTCTTGGCGATCCCGTTCACCCCCAGCGCCAGGTGTGACAGGCTGTCTTGCGCCAGCCCCAGCAGCGCTCCCAGCAGCGACGCGCTGGTGGCATTGCGGCTCGCGATCGCCCAGTACACCACCACCAGCAGCGGCAAATCCAGGTACACCGCCGCATGCGCCACCACCGGCAAATACGCCTGCAGGATCAGCGCCAGCCCAATCACCACCGGGAAAAACAGCGGCGGAAAGCGAAACACGGCGGCTTCGGCGCGGGAGGTGCTGAAAATCTGCGGCACAGCAGCTCCCATTGTAGCCGCTGCCCGCCCCCCTGCCCCGTGGCTAAAACGGTACGGCCGCCGCCGCCACTCCGGCCCAGTCCTGCTGCCGCAACTGCAGGCTGTAGACGAACGCCGACAGGCTCAGCAGCAGCAGCAAATACACCAGCCAGCGCGAAGTGTGCAACCGTTTCCGCATCATCGTCGTCCCTGCTTGGTCGTCCCTGTTGGTTGGGGACCGGCGGCGCCCCGCAACCTCCTCCCCTTTCTGGGCTGAGTGCGGCACGCCGCCGGTAGGCGGGAACCGGTCAAAGTATTCCGCCTTTGTACGGTAGAACGCGCCCTTCGCCCCCGCTTGCACCATTTATTTTCTTGCCCTTTTTTTGTCCAAAAGGCCCCTCCCCCGCGTCTACTCCCTGGTAGCATGAACGCAAGTCTTATGAATTGGCGCTCTTCCCATCCCCAGCGCCCGCCCGCTTGGTACGCGGCCAGCCAGGCCGCACTCTACGGCATCCCCCCCGAGCAGGCCGAGCAGTTCCTGCACGAGGTCGAGGCCCGCTACCTCCCGCCCCGCCCCGCCGCCCGCCAGCGCGCCCAGTTCCGCCAGCGCCTCCATCTGGAAGAGTTGATGCTGGCCCGCGCCTGCGCCCAAGGCCACGAGCTCGCCTGGGAGGAGTTCTGGCGCCGCTACCCCCAGCGCCTCCGCGCCTCCGCCCGCTCCCTCACCCATGACAGCGCCCGCGCCGAGGAACTCGCCGACGGCCTCATCGGCGACCTGTTCGGCCTCGCCACCCGCGACGGCGCCCGCGTCTCCAAGCTCAGCTCCTACATGGGCCTCGGCAGCCTGGAGGCCTGGCTCTTCACCCTCCTCGCCCAGGCCCACGTCAACCTCTGGCGCCAGCAGCGCCGCCAAGTCAGCCTGGAGGAGTGCGACCCCCTCCGCACCCTCCTCGTCCCCCCCAACCAAGAGCAACCCGCCGCCCCCGCCGCCCTCCGCCGTTCCCTCGAGGCCGCCCTCGCCGCCACCCTCGCCGCCGTGGACGCCCCCGTCCGCCTCCTGCTCAGCCTCTACTTCCTCGACGGCCAGACCCTGGCCCAGATCGCCACCCTGCTGCGCGTGCACGAGTCCACCGTCAGCCGCCGCCTCGACCGCGCCCTCGGCCAACTCCGCCGCCAAACCCGCCGCGAGCTCGGCCGCCAAGGCCTCCGCCCCGCCGCCACCGACGCCGCCATGCACCTCGACCCGCGCTGGCTGCGGGTGGATGTGCGCCGTTCCCTGCAAACCCAGCCCGGAAGCAGCCCCCATGGTATTTGAGCCCCATCCCGACGCCAACCTGCTCGCCGCCTACTGCGAAGGCGCCCTGCCGGCCGACGCCCGCCAGCTTGTGCTCGCCCACCTCGCCGCATGCGCCCCTTGCCGCTCGGTCGCCTCCGGCGTCGCCGCCGCCGTCGGCCTGCCCCCCACCCCCCCCACCCCCTTCCTCGCCCCCCGTCCGCTCTGGGCCTCCCTCGCCGCCGCCTGCCTCGCCCTCGCCGCCGCCGGCCTCGGGCCCGGCTTCTGGCCCGGCTTCTCGCAACGCCCGCCCCAGCCCGCCGCCGCCGCCCCCAGCTTCGCCCGCTTGGCTCCCGCCCCACCCCCGCGCTCCCTCGCCCGGCCCCGCCGTCTGCACCCCCCTCGCCCTCCCCTGCCCGCGCCCCACGCGCTCGCTCTCCCCGCCGGCTCCCCCTCCCGCCCCACCGTGCCCTTGCCCTCCGCCGGCGCCGAATTCCGCCCCTCCATTGATTTCTCCCCGCTGATGACCGGCTTCCTCGACCAACCCCCGCTGCGCACCCCCCGCGGCCAGTTGACCGCCGAACTCGCCTCTTGGACTGGCTCCCCCTCCGACCCCTCCCCCAACCCCCCGCTCGGCACCCCCGCCGTCGCCACCCCAGCCACCCTCTCCACCGCCGCCTCGGTCTGGCCCTATGCCAACGGCTTCTCCTCCGGCTTGAACCAGTTGCCCCCCTCCGGCCCCATGGCCCCCAGCATCGCCAGCGGCTTGGGCTGGGCCATCTCCCGCGGCGGCCAAGTCCTGCGCTCCATCGGCGCCGGCATGTGGGCCGCCGTCCCCCTCGTCCCCGGCGTCCGCTTCACCGCCCTGTTCAGCTCCAACGCCACCATCTGGGCCGGCGGCCGCGCCAACCAGCTCTTCTTCTCCTCCGACCATGGCGCCCATTGGCGCCGCGTCCGCCTCCCCGGCCTCGGCCCCCATCCCCCCGCCCTCAGCGGCATCAGCTTCTCCGACCCCCTGCACGGCCAAGTCGCCGCCGCCGATGGCTCCGCCTGGACCACCGCCGACGCCGGCCTCTCCTGGACCAAGCAGTAAGCCCCCGCCCGCCCCGCCGGCTTCCACCCCACCCCGCGCGCGCCCGCCGCGCCGCCCGCCCGCGGCCCAAGCGCGATCACGAGCCCTCCTCCAGCGCCGCCGGCACCTGGCGCAGCAGCCCGGCGTCGAAGCCCGGACATGCGCTGCGGCTTTGACGCGTACGTTCTTCTGTGAGCGGTGAATGAATTGATCGTGAGCGGTGTTTGAAGCGCACCTTCAAGCGGTGGGCAGGATCGTGGTATTGCGCAGCTTCCAGGCGTCGGGGAGCCAGTCGGAGAGCTGCTGGATTGGCGCCGAGGGGAGGTTGGTGAGCAGCTGGGTGAAGTAGCGCTGGGGATCGATGCCGTGGCGGAAGCAGGTGCTGGTGAAACTGGCCA
>DATKSZ010000026.1:0-9318 GCA_035531375.1 Terriglobales bacterium
GCCGCCGTTCTGCCCCGTGCGCCACTTCCGCGTCGCAAAAACCGCTCTCCCCCGTCCAGGGTGCTGCCGCCTGCGGCCACCTGCGGCCTCGAAACCCCGAATAAACACCGCGGGCCGCGCCTGGTGAGAAATGCGGGCTAGTTGGGGACTGCTTGCCGGGAGGGGTGGGGATGGCGCTGAACGTGGGGCGGGGGGACTCCGGCTTGGGATGGCGCATCCAAGCAGGAGGGAGGTGGAGGCATGACCGACCTGGAAGTGAAGCGCGCGGTGGAGAGCGAGTTGACCTGGGAGCCGAGCGTCAACGCGGCCGGCATCGGGGTGGCGGTGCAGAACGGGGTGGTGACGCTGAGCGGGGTGACCCCCAGCTACTTGGAGAGTTGGCGGGCGGAGCGGGCGGCGGCGCGGGTGCAGGGCGTGCGCTCGGTGACCAACGAGATCGAGGTGCAACTGCCCAAGGAGAGCGAGCGCGCCGACACCGAGCTGACGCGGGCGGCGGCCAGCGCGCTGGAGTGGTCGGCGTGGGTGCCGGCGGGGGTGAAGGCGAAGGTGGAGCGGGGCTGGGTGACGCTGGAGGGCAAGGTGGATTGGGCCTACCAGAAGCGGGCGGCGGAGAAGGCGGTGCGCGACCTGATGGGGGTGAAGGGCGTGATCAACATGGTGGCGGTGACGCCGCGGGTGAGCGCGGGGGACGTGCAGACCGCCATCCAGTCGGCGCTGGAGCGCAGCGCGCAGTTGGACGCGAGCCGCATCAAGGTGGAGGCGGACGGGGATCGGATCACGCTGCGCGGGGCGGTGCGCTCGTGGAACGAGAAGCAGAACGCCGACTATGCCGCCTGGTCGGCGCCGGGGGTGCGGTACGTGGACAACCAACTGACGGTGGACCCGGCGTTGGCGGCGTAGGCGGGCGGAGCTCGATCTCGCCTCGCCCGAGGCGACGCGGTCGTCGCCTCCGAGGGGATGGGCGTGGTCGGGGCGGGAGGTAGGGCTGGGCTCGCACAGCCAAGATTGGCTGTGCCACCGTCGCCGGATGGGCTGGGCTCGCACCGCCAAGATTGGCTGTGCGCTGGGTTTGCACAGCCAAGATTGGCTGTGCCACCGTGGCCGGATGGGCTGGGTTTGCACAGCCAAGATTGGCTGTGCCACCGTGGCCGGGAGGGCTGGGTTCGCATAGCCACGATTGGCTGGGCTGCGGCCAGTTGGACTACAGCCTTCGGGCGGGGCCGGCGCTGGGCGCGAGGGGAGGAATTGGCATGCGCCGGGGCTGGGCCTAAGGTATAATTCCAGCGATAATGACTCCCTTCATGACGCAATCTTTGGCGCCGGCCCCGAGGCGACTGGGGCGAGGCCGGTGCGGGCGGGGATTCTTGTGCGCGGTGGCGGCGGTGCTGGCGGTGGGGCTGGCGCGGCCGGGGGCGGCGCGGGCGCAAACCGACGAGATCCAGGTTTATGATGCCAGCATCGCGCCGCAGGGGAAGTTCAACCTGACCCTGCACAACAACTTCACGCCGGACGGAGCGACAGTGCCGGTGTTTTCGGGGGCGCTGGTGTCGAACCACTCGCTCAACGGGACGGCGGAGTGGGCCTATGGAGCGAAGGATTGGCTGGAGTTGGGGCTGTACCTGCCGCTGTACAGCATTTCGAGCAACCGGGGCGGGACGATCAACGGGGGCAAGCTGCGGGTGCTGTTCGTGTCGCCGCACGCCGATGAGCGGACGTTTTTCTATGGCATGAACTTCGAGTTCAGCTACAACGCACTGCACTGGGACCCGCGCCACTACACGTCGGAGATCCGTCCGATCTTCGGGTGGCACCTGCACCCGTGGGACTTCATTTTCAATCCGATTCTGGACAACTCGTGGCGGGGCGGGCTCAAGTCGCTGGACTTTGCCCCCTCGACGCGCATTGCCTACAACCTCAACCGGCGCTGGGCGCTGGCGGGGGAGGAGTACTCCGACATTGGGGAGCTGCGCTCGTTCCTGCCGGCGGCGCAGCAGTGGCAGCAGGCCTGGGCGGTGGTGGACCACTATAGCAAGGCGGTGGACATCGAGGCGGGGATCGGGTTTGGGCTGAACGCGGCTTCGGACAAGGTGACGCTGAAGCTGATGTTCTCGCGCGACCTGAATTAGTGGCCAGCGCCCGCGGCGCTGGCCACAGTTGTCAGTTGCCGGTTGCTAGTTGCTCGTTGAGGTCTGATGGTGGGCGCGGGCCCCAGCGCGCCTGCGGCGCGCGTCCCGCTTGTGCTCGCGCGGACTTGTGCTCGCGCGGACTTGGGGGCCCCGTGGCCCCAAGCCCGCGCTGCGCTTCGCTGGGGCCGCGCCGAATTCGTTTCCCGGGGGCGCAGCCTTTCGCGCCGATTTTGCCGGCAGGCAAAGCGGCGCGCCCCCCGCGACTGGACGGAGAGGGCGGGGTGGAGCGCTGCGCGCAGCAGAAGGGACCACGCGGAGGCTCTTAGCGCAGCATTAGGCCGGCGAGGTGATTCCACCAGGCGGTGGAGGCGACCACAGCGGAGAGGGCAAAGAAGGCGGCCAGGGCGGCGTAGCCGAAGGCGAAGACCCAGTCCCAGGAGCGGGTCATGGCCCATTTGGCCAGCAGGAACAGGGCCCCGAGCGTCAGGGGGGCGAGGTACAGCGCGGCAAAGAGCGAGTTGTGGGTGGCGGTGGTGATGGGATCGGAGATGGCGCTGATGCGGTCCAGGCCCGCTCCGGCCAGCGACAGGGTGGCGAGCAACATCATGGGGCGGTGCAGCTTGGGCAGGCGGCGGTAGAAGACACCGAGGGCGGCGAAGGCGCCAAAGCCGAGGATGGTGGCGAGCGGGACGGTGAGGAAGGCAGCCACTCCCCAGGGCTGGGAGCCGGCGGGATCAAAGCGGGCGGAGGCCCAAGCCATGGCCAAGCCGACCGCCACCATGAGGGCCGCCAGCACGGCGCCGGCGCCGCCCAGGGTGATGTGGAGCTTGCGGTTGCCGCCCACGATGAGGGCGTTTTGCAGCACGAACAGAACGATCCAGAGCAACATCAGGAGGCCATGGGTGATCACCAAGGGCCGGATGGCGGCGGTCAGCGGGGTGCCGTCGGGCTGGCGGCCGTGCAGGAGAAACTGGCGGAAGCCGGCGAGGATGAAGGCCAGGATGGTGCCGCTGGCGAGCAGGTAGAAAGAGCGTTCGGCGTGCAGGCGCGCGGGGCGCGGAGCGGCGATGGCGACGGCCATGGGGTTCCGGTTGACTCGACGCGGGAAGTATAGCAAAAGGGCGGAGGGCTGGACGCCGCGGGAGGAATTTGGCGGCGCCGGCCCGGGCGGGGCTAGGCTTTGACGGTGGCGGCGGCCCAGCCGGCGGGGTCTTGGTCGGAGCGGAACCAGTGGTCGAGGTTGACGACGACTTGGTTGGCGTTGAGCTGGAGGGCAAAGCGGTCGAGGTTGCGGGTGGCGCGGCCGGAGATGTAGACGCCGGTGGGGGTGTAGCGGGAGTGGTGCTTGGTGCACTGGAAGCGGTGGTCCTGGGGGAGCCACTGCACCACGGCCTGCTGGTGGGGACAAGCGAGGGAGAAGGCGTAGAGGTTGCCCTGGAAGCGGGCGAGCATGACCTGGGCCTTCCAATCCACGTGGACGCCATCGGAGGCGGGGAGGGGGTAGGTGCGGAGGTCGCCGCTGCCGGCGCCCTCGGCGAAGCGGATGGGGAGGCCTTCGAGGCCGGAGGCGAGGCCGAGGGCGGTGGCGAGGGCGAGGGCGAAACACCCACCGGTTTGCAAAAAGTCACGTCGTGATGCCATGGTGCTCATCCCATTCTACATGCTGATCAAGCCGGCGCCGGCCAAGGTGATGGCCAGCCAAAGGCACAAGCTGAGGACGGAGACGGCGCGCAGACACCTCCACTCGCGCTGGGCGTGGGGGGCGCGGGCGACGGCCTGGGCCTCGAAGCGGGTGAGGAGGGCGCCGTTGACCAGCAGGGCGAGCACCAGGCCCATTTTGGTGAAGAAGATCCAGGTGTGCAGGAAGGTGGCGGTGTCGGAGAAGAACTGGAGCAGGCCGGTGGCGATGACGGCGGCGAGGGAGGCGAGCACCAGCCTGTGGGTGGCGGCCAGGTCCTGGAGCTGGCGGGCGCGCTCGGACTCGCCGCGGTGAAAGGCGCGCAGCGTGGCGCGGTCGGCCACCACGGCGGCGCCGCCGCCGAGCAGCAGGCCGCCGACGTGGACGAACACCACCAGGGTGCGCACCAGGGCGTTGTTGGCGTAGAGGGAGACCCACCCTTGGAGGAGGTTATGGAACATGGTGATGGGAAATCCGCGGTCCTAGTGGTGGCGGAACAACATCAGGGCATAGCCGACGGTGGCGATGCCGATGGAGAAATAGGCGAGGTTGCGGTGGCGGAGGGCCTGGGAGTGGAAGTTGACGGCCTCGGGGCCGCGGGTCTTGGGTCCGCTCATGCTGGTGGCGACGAAGCCGGCGTCGGCGACGAGCATGAGGAGGGAGTGGGCGAGGACAAGGCCGTGGCTGCTGGGGTCGTTGCGGGCGTCGTAGAGGTTCCACAGGCCGGTGACGGTGTTGACGCCGAAGAGGCCGACAATGCCGGCGCCGATGAGGCCGTGGGCGGCCTTGCGGCCACCGCGCTGCTGCGGGTTGTTGTAGAGGGAGGTGCCGAGGGCGACCTCGGCGGCAAACAGGGGCAGGGTGGCGAAGCTGGCGATTTTGTGGATCTTGAGGCGGGTGTAGTAGCCGGGCGGGTATTGGATGGCCATGGGATGGCGCTGGGGGAGGCCGCCGGCGGGGAAGTCGGCATTACTGGGCGCGGGCCCCTGCGCGCCTTCGGCGCGCGCCCCGCTTATGAGCCGCCCCGCTGTCACGGCGCGGGGCGGCATGCTCGCCCCGACTTGGGCGCCCCATGGCCTCAAGTCGGCGGCGAGCGGGGCGGGGGGCAGGAAGGCGAGGAGGGGCGCGGAGGTGGCGAGGGAGGGGAGGGCAAGCTGCTGCGCCCCGGCGGCGCCGAGCAGAAGCAGGGAGATCAGCAAGCTGCGCACAAGGGGGAGGCGCGTCATAAGGCAAAACCCTTCACGTGTGAGTTCGGACCAGCATGAGGCACCCAGGCGCAGAGCCGAGGGAACGGCACCGGTTTGGACGGAGCCGAGCTACAACTGGTTGCGGTGGGCATGGAATAGAGGCAAAACCGACTGGCCTGGGCCGGGGCCCGGAGCCCAAGTGGGAATTGTAGCGTGGGGAGGCGGGGGCGGGGCTAGCGCAGCAGGAAGAAGCAGAGGCAGCCGGCGAGCACGCCCAGGACGCTGCCGACGAGGACATCGCTGAGGAAGTGGAGGCCGAGCAGGAGGCGGGAGAGGGCGATGCTGAGGGCGCAGAAAATGAGCAAGCTGCGGAGGTCGGGATAGAACAGGAGCAGGGAGGTGGCGATGGCGAAGGAGGTTTCGCTGTGGCCGGAGGGGAAGGAGAACTCGTCGCGGGCGCGGACGCGGGCCCAGGCGTGGGGCCAGTAGGCGCAGGGGCGGGGACGGCGGAAGAGGCGCTTGAGCACCATGAACGAGACCAGGCCGAGGCAGGCGGCGAGGGCGGCGCTGGCGATGGCGAGCAGGCGGCTGGGGCCGCCGAAGCAGGCGAGGGCGGCGGCGATGGCGATCCAGAGATAGCCGTCGCCGCCGCGGCTGGCGATGAGCATCCACCAGCGCACCCAGCGGGGCGGGCGCCAGCCGGTGAGGCGATGTGCCAAGGCGCGATCTTTATTGGCAAGCGATCCCCGCCATGCGGTCATGCGGCCCTCCTGCGCCCGTGCATAGTCCTTTGATACCACGCGGAGACATTACGGGAGGATTAAACTTCGGGGGGCGGCGGGGTTTCCCAAGAAAACAATGGGGTTGGTACACTGGGCGAGCATGACGCCGCGGGCACAAATCATCTATTTTGAGGCGGGAGGGGGCCACGCCGCCGCGGCGCGGGCGCTGGCGGAGGCGATGCAGGCGCGGGGCGAATTTGCGGTGGAAGTGGTGAATTTGCAGGAGTTGCTGGCACCGCTGGACGTCATGCGGCGGGCCTTCGGGGTCAACATCCAGGACTGCTACAACCTGCTGCTGCGGCGGGAGTGGACGCTGGGGATAGGAGGGTTGGCGCCGATCCTGCAGGCCGCCATCGGGCTGCGGCAGGGGGCGCTGGAGCGAGCGCTGGAGCGGCACTGGGAGGCCCGGCCGGCCGAGGTGGTGGTGTCGGTGGTGCCGCACTTCAACCGGGTGCTGCAGGCGGGGCTGCGGCGGGGGCGGCCTCAGGCGCTGTTCGCGGTGGCGCTGACCGACTTGGCCGACTATCCGGCGGAGGGGCGGCGCTGCCGCCGCAACTTTTGGCTCACGGCGACACCCGACTTGGTGTTTTGCGGGACGGCGAAGGCGGTGGAGCAGGCGCGGGCGGCGGGGTGCGCGCCGGCCAGCATTGTGCGCACCTCGGGGATGATCCTGCGGCCATCGTTTTACGCGCAGGTGGAGGCCGGGGGGTTGGACGAGACGGTGCGGGGGCGGCAACGCCAGGGGCTGGGGTTGGCGCCGGATGTGCCGACGGCGCTGGTGCTGTTTGGCGGGGCGGGGTCGCGCCGCATGCTGCTCATCGCGCGGGAACTGGAGCGGGTGCAGGCGCCGCTGCAGGCGATTTTTTTGTGCGGGCGCAGCGAGCGGGTGGCGGCGGAGCTGCGGAGGAGGTGGCGGCATCGGCTGTGGGTGGAGGGGTACAGCGAGCGGGTGCCGGATTTCATGCGGCTGGCGGATTTTTTTATTGGCAAGCCGGGGCCGGGCAGCCTGAGCGAGGCGCTGCAGATGCGGCTGCCGGCCATCGTCGAGCGAAATGCCTGGACGCTGCCGCAGGAGCGCTACAACGCGCAGTGGCTGGAAGAGCAGGGGTATGGCATTTCGCTGCCCAGCTTTCGGCGGTTGCATGAGCGGGTGGAGTGGCTGCTGGCGCCGGGGCGGCTGGAGGAGTGGCGGGGGCGGCTGGCGGGGATCCACAACCGCGCGGTGTTTGAGATCGCCGAGCGGCTGGGGGTGGCGGCGCGCCTGCGCGGGTTGGCGGGTTGAGCGGAGGGCCTGCTAAACTGGGAGGCAGCCCAGCGTCGGGCGCGGAGAGGTGGCCGAGTGGTTGAAGGCGCGCGCCTCGAAAGCGTGTGTACCTTAACGGGTACCGGGGGTTCGAATCCCTCCCTCTCCGCCATCGCGTGGCCTGCGGCTGTGTCCGAGCATCCCTTGGTGGGCGCGGGCCCCAGTGAGCCTGCCCGGCCCGGCGGTAGCAGCGCCAGGCCGGTGCGGCGCGCGTCCTGCTTGTGGGCCCCAGGGCCCGCAGACGGCGCTGCGCGGCTTCGCTGCTGGGCGGCTGGGGCCGCGCCGAATTCGTATCCCGGGGGCGCAGACGCGCCACTGGCGCGTCTGCCCGTTCGGAATTACGACCACCCCAGAACCCGAGGCGGGTTCTGGGGACCCCGGTTCGCGGCCTTTCGCGCCGGTTTTGCCCGCAGGCAAGGCGTCGCGACCCCCGCGCGCGGCTAGCGTCCGGCGACGGTGAGGCCTTCGATCAGCAGGGTGGGGGCGTTGATGGCGCCGCGCAGGTCTGGGTCGTTGCCGATGGCGGTGACTTGGCGGAACATGTCGCGCAGGTTGCCGGCGACGGTGATCTCCTCGACCGGATAGGCGAGCTGGCCGTCTTCGATCCACATGCCGGAGGCACCGCGGGAGTAGTCGCCAGTGACGGCGTTGACGCCGAAGCCGATGAACTCGGTGACGTAGAGGCCTTGGCGGACGGCGGCGATGATCTGCTCGGGGGAGTCGGGGCCGGGAGCGAGCATGAGGTTGTGGCAGCTGACGCCGGGGGGGCCGGCGAGGGCGCGGCTGGCGTTGCCGGTGGTGGCGAGCGAGAGCTTGCGGGCGGCGTAGCAGTTGAGCAGAAAGGACTCGAGGCGGCCGTCTTGGATGACGGGGGTGCGGCGGGTGGGGACGCCCTCGCCGTCGAAGGGGGAGGAGCCGAAGCGGGCGGGGAGGGTACCGTCGTCCAGCAGGGTGAAGTTGGAGGCGGCGACCTGGTGGCCGAGCTTGCCGGCGAGGAAGCTGGCCTCGCGGTAGATGGACTCGCCGCTGACGGCCTCGAGCAGGTGGCCGAGCAGGCTGCGAGCGGCCTGGGGATCGAAGACGACGGGCACGCGCGCGGTCGCCACCTTGCGGGCGCCGAGGCGGCGCAGGGTGCGCTGGGCGGCGAGGCGGCCGACGGACTCGGGCGCGTCCATGCCGTCGGGATCGCGGGCGAGGGTGTACCAGTAGTCGCGCTGCATGGCGCCGTCCTGGGTGGCGATGGGGACGACGCTGAGGGAGCAGGAGCTGCGGCGGACGGCGGCGGCGAAGCCATTGGAATTGGCCAGGACCTTGGTGCCCTCGCCGGCCTCCACCGAGGCGCCGTCGGAGTTGGTGAGGCGGGGGTCGGTGTCGAGGGCGGCGCGCTCGGCGCGGAGGGCCCACGCCACCGCCTGCTGGGGGGTGACCTGGGCGGCGGCGGGGGAGTAGAGGGCGAGGTCGGCGGAGAGGCAGCCCTGCTGGTCGGGGCGGGGCAGGCCGGCGAAGGGGTCGGGGGAGGCGTGGGCGGCAATGGCCAAGGCGGAGTCGAGCATGCGCAGGGCGGCGTCCCAGGCCAGGTCGGAGCTGTAGGTCACCCCCGCCTGCTGGCCGCGGAAAGCGCGGATGCCGAGGGAGGAACCCTCGGCCTGCTTGATGGACTCGGTCTGGCCGCGGCGGACGGCAACCGACAGTTCCCTACCCTGGCGGATGACGCACTCGGCGGCGGAGGCACCGCGGCGGGTGGCCTCGGCGACAAGGCGCTGGGCCAAGTCCACAAGTTCGGGCGCGATCTCGGCGCCGAAGACGGTGCGGTTTGCGGTGGCCATGCTGCGGCTGCTAGTGTAGTGCCCCAGAGGAAATGATTGGTATCCTTGCAAGCGGACTGCGACTTTTCTTGGGGAAAAGTCGCATACGTGACGAGAGTGAATGCATCGCCATTTCTGGGGCACTACACTAGGTGCGGGTGCCGCCCACGGTGAGGCGATCAATCTTGAGGGTGGGGATGCCGACACCGACGGGGACGGTCTGGCCGTCCTTGCCGCAAGAGCCGATGCCCTGGTCAAGGCGGAGGTCGTTGCCGACCATGGAGACGTGGGTGAGGACCTCGGGGCCGTTGCCGATGAGGGTGGCGCCCTTGACCGGGGAGGTGATGCGGCCGTCTTCGATGAGGTAGCCCTCGGAGGCGGAGAAGACGAACTTGCCGTTGGTGATGTCCACCTGGCCGCCGCCGAAGTTGACGGCG
>DATKSZ010000027.1:0-16730 GCA_035531375.1 Terriglobales bacterium
CGCGATCGGCAGGCTGGCCACCGTGGCCTGCTTGCCGCCGGCCGCGGCCCAGTTGGCGATCGAGAGCCCCGCCGGCGAGAGCGAGCCCTCGCGCGTCTTGTAAAGCACCAGCACGTAGCGCACCCCGGCGGCGATGTTGCCTGCCGTAGCCGAGTCCGACGGTGCGATCGCACCGGTCGGCCCCGCGATGGTCACCGGATCGAGGTTCGCGCCGTCGAAGCTGGCGGGCGAAGCCAGCCCCTGCTGCCCGTCGCCGAAGGCGAGGTAGGTGCGCCCGAAGGCCGCGACCCCCTCCATCAGCGCACCCGGCGGGATGACGAAGGTGTGTCCCGGCGCCGCCGCCCTCAGGTAGCCCGCGCCGGCCGGCGACTCCATAAGCAGGGAACCGGTGGCGTCCAACACCAGCGGGATCTCGGTCCCGCTGGGCTGGACGTAGCCCACCAGCCCGGTGATGGCCGCCTGGTTCGGCGAGGCGAACGCCCGGCTGATCCCCTCCCGGCTTGCCGCCTCGGCCTGCGTGAACCGCACGTTGGTCGCTTCCACCAGCAGTGACACGTCGAGCATCTCCGGCGGCCAGGAACAGATCAGGCCGCCGAAGTGCTCGATCGGCACCGGGATGTAGCCCTGAATCATCGGAACCCCATGGCCTAGAGATTGGTCCGCGAAGCGATCTGCACCCGGATGTCGGCCGCCCCGCTCAGCCCAGCAGGGTATGCGCCCGCCGCCAACTCGGTGTTGCTGGCGGTGAACCATTTCACCTTCCAGTTGTTGAGCGCGGCCCCGGCCACGATCTCGGCGCTGTAGCCGTCGGGCGCGTTCTCGACGCCGTAGACCGC
This sequence comes from Terriglobales bacterium, assembly GCA_035531375.1. Lineage (GTDB taxonomy): Bacteria > Acidobacteriota > Terriglobia > Terriglobales > SCQP01 > SCQP01. Next base: position 837 of record DATKSZ010000027.1, read on the forward strand.
GGGCACGCGGCCGAACGCCTTGGCCCCCTCGAAGTTGTTGGGGTTGGTGGTCGCGGTCAGGTCGAGTGTGTCGCCGCCGGTGGCGTAGTTGCCGCTCAAGGCCAGATTCAGGGTGCGCCGCACCTTGCGGCGGGTCACGTCGATCGAAACAAGGGAAGATGCGATAGCCATGGTCGGGTCTCCTGCGCCCATTTCCGGGCGGGTGCGAACGCTACGGTTTACGGGGGCCACCCGGCCAGCGCTGCTTCAGCTGTGCCGGGCCAGTCCCCGCCGAAAAACTCACCTGGTGCGCCACCGCCGGCGGCGGCGGTTGAGCCATCGCCTTCCGTCCGGCGTCGGCCGATCCGCCGCGCGCCGCGGCCAGCGCCGAGCCCACCACGTTGCTGTGGGTGACAAACGCCGGCGGCCGCTCGCCCCGCTGCTTTGCCCGGGCCGCCACCCGGCGCATGCAGTCCAAATGCCGCGCCCGCCACGCCTGGACGGTCTCGCCGCCCGGAATCCGCCGCCCCGGATCGGCGAAGTACGGCTTGAGCCGCCGCGCCACGTCAACCTGGTCGCCCTGCCCCAGCGCGCCAGTGTCGAGCGAGGCCAACTCGGCCGCGGTCTCCACCGGCACGCCCGCCACCACCCCGGCGATCGCGCCGGTCATCTGCGCCCGCCGCGCTGGCGAGGTGTAGATCCGGCCCGGCTTGAGCCGGCGCAGCCGCGCCCCCAGCGCCACCGCTTGCCGCCGCCCCTCGCGATCCAGGGGTTCCGCCGCATGCGCGGGTCCATGCACTAGGCCGCGCTTGTCCATTGCCGTCTGCCCATGCTCGATGACGTAGGTGGGGGCCTTCATTCCGCCGCCCCTCCCCCCGGAGGCGGCGCGGGCGGCTCGCGCCGGGAGGCTGCCACCTTGCCGCCCGGCGCTCCCCCCGCCGTGGCGGCCTCGCCGCCCGGCGCTCTCCCTGCCGTGGCGGCCAGCGCGTGGCCGGTGATGAGCCCCAGCAGCGCCCCGCCGAATTCCTTGGCCTGGTCGGAGGCGAAGCCGGCCAGCGCCGCGCCTCCCGCACAGTAGCCGTGCACCGCGACGCCGCAGAACACCAGCAGCAGCGCCGTCAGCAGCAACTTGTCGAATTGGCTGCGGAGGAACTCGCTCATGGAATCACCCTCACGTCCCAAATGCTTCCCGCCGGCCAGGCAATCGCCGCGTTGGTGATGTTGCAGACCGCGATGGTCACATGGTCGGAAGCGTCAATCACCGCCGTCCAGCTCAGCCCGGCCGGCGGCGTGGTTTCCGGGTTCGAGGCGACGGCCATGCCGATGGCCACTCCCGAGCCGAAGCTGATGCCGCCGGTGATGCACTGCCCGGCGCTGCCGACGGGGTTGTAGGTCCCGTTCCACCATGTGCCCGACTGCCCGGCAATGATGTGGCCGTCAATGTTGATCGCCGTCCCGCCGACGGTCGAGCCGGTCCCCAGCGCCACCGCACCGCTGATCGTTGCCGTGGGCGCGGTCAGCGCGCCGCTGAAACTGCCCGAGGTCGAGCTCAGCCCCGCCTGGAAGGTCGCCGCTCCGGAAATGTTGATGGTCCCGTTGCCGGTCACGTTCCCGGCGGCGTCCACGCGGAACAGCGGATGTGACTCGGTCGAATCCTCCAGGTCGAGCAGATAGCCCGTCGGCGAGATGTCGGTGGCACGCATGACCTGGATGGCCGGATCGCCGTTCGCCTGCTGCTTGAAGCGGTAGTCGGCGTCAAACGTGACGTTGCCCGGCACCCCGGCCCCGCTGAACTGGAAGTGCTTCTGCTGGTTGACGTACAGGTCGCAGGTGGCGGCTGCGGGAATGGCGTAGTCATTGGCCAGGCAAAAGTCGTGCGCGTTGGCGCCGCTCACATCGTTCTTGATTCCCCATTCGTCCACGCCCTGGTTGCGCCACGTGACCTCGTCGAACTTGACCGTGCTGGAATCACCGTCGAGTTGCAGCAGTGCCTGGTTTACCGGAGCCAGGCCACCCTGCTTGCCGCGGATGCTGACCGCCCCGGACGGGCTCTCTATGGTCGTGTCATGCAGCCGCGTGCCGAACTGGTCGGTGAGCTGGTCGGTGCCGCCGATGGTCAAGGTGCCATTGGGATCCAGGCGGGTGATGGTGCCTGGTGCGGATTCCGTGCAGCCGGGCTGGGTGACGGTGCCGCAGTCGCCCAGCATCAGTACCCGGCTAAAGTTGGGATCGGGTCCGGTGATGTAGGCGTACTCTTTGCCCGCCCCGTAGCCGCTGTAGGTGTTGTCGCTGACCGTCATCATCACCGCTCCCAGGTTGAGCGCGGTGACGTTGCCGCCGATCGTGGCGTTGAAGATGTTGTCGGTCACCTCGCAGTTGATGCAGCCCGCCCCGTTGTTGCCGCTGCCCCCACCCACCAGTTGGCCCAGGAACACATCGCCCTGCCCCACGCTGGCGCCGTTGGCCTCGAAGTAGTTGCCATGCAGCACCACGTTGTGGCCGGAGTAGGCCCCCGAGTTCGAGACCTGCTGCCAGTAGCCATACTGGGCGTTGGCCTCGATGTCGTTGCCGATCCAGGTATGCACCCAGCCGCCGTCGTCGAACACGCCGTACTGGTTCGAGTCCACCGTGTCGCCGGTGAAGGTCAGCCGGTTGGCCGAGCCCCCCACGATGTGCACGCCGTAGTAGTTGCCCAGAAAATGGCAGTTGATGACGGTGGCGACGAACGCTTGGTTGTAGGCCGAATCGAAGAAGACCCCATCGTGGGCGTTGGTGGCCTTCACATCGTCCAATTCGATCCGGCTGCAGTTCAGGCAGTGCACCGCCACCCCGCTGTCGGTGCCGTCGCCTGCCACCCCCTTTGCGGTCAGGTGCTCCAATACCACATCCTGCGCCGCCTGCGCATCGCCGCCCGCCCGGCCAAGCTGGATGACATCGGTGTTGGGCGTCAACTGCACAATCTCGGTGGCTGCGATTGAGTGGCTGAGCGAGGAGTCGAGCCCGGTAAGCCGCAGCGTGTAGGGGATCACCAAGGGCGTGCGGATGTCGGCCACGCCCAAGTCGTCTATGATCCAGCCGCCCGCCCCGGCGGCGTTCACCGCCTCCTCCAGGCCACTGGTGGCGCTGGCCAGCGTCCAGGCCCCGCTATGCGAGTTGGCGGGGGTGAAGCAGACCGAGTTGGCCGCGCCGGCAGGGCAAGCCGCGCCCACATTGGTTAAGGCCACCACCTCCGCTGCTCCCGTGCCGCCGGAGAGGTACACCGCGTCGCCCGTCACCACGCCCCTGGGCAAGCTCCAGTCCGGCGTTACCGTCGCCGGGACGCCGGCGCTCAGGCCGACGCCCGGCGTGGGCGGCCGGAAGTTTGCCCCCGAGGCATACACCGCGCCCTGCGCCGGCGCCAGCACCGAGCCCCCTCCGCCGGTAGCGGAGGAGAACCCGCCCAACGCTTGCGGCGCCCCGCCGTTGCCCAGTCCGTAGGGCACCCAGTTTCCTCCGGTCTCGTCAATCAGCAGCACCGTACTCGGGAGCCTGAGACTGCTCAGCAGACCCGCCAGCGGCCCCCCGGCCCAATCTGGATCCACCAGGACCAGGCCACCGCCGTGCGCCGCCTGGTAGTTGATCGCCTCCTGCAGTCCGGAGGTGCCGCTCGACACGCTGAAGTGGCCCAGGTGCGGATGTGCAAACATGGCGGTGAACGTGCACCCCGGCGCCCCCACCCCGCAGCTCACGCTGGTGGGGATCACCGTCTCCGGGCTGCCGTCGCCGCCGATGGCGACCGGTGTCCCCGCCTGCAGCGGTTGGAACGCTGTGCCGTCGGGCAAGGTGAACGCCGATGCCTCCAGCCTCGCCGTCTCCAGCTGCCCTTGCGCCAGGATGGGACCATCCGCCATCATTGTCCACTTGCCGAACTGCGAGGCCAGCGCCTGCCCCGCCACCCGCGGCTTGACCAGATCCGAGGGCTGCTGTGCCGCCAGTCCAAGCGCCAATGCGAGCCCCGCACAAACTAGGGTTCGCAGCGTCATTTCCCGATCTTGATCCGCGGGTACAGCCGGTGCACGTTGCGCTCGATCTCCGCGCGCTCGGCCGGCGTGGCATCCTGCGCCGCCCGCGCCAGCGCGTTGCGCGCGTGCGCCGCGTCGGGAATCGGGTACGTCCGCATGGCCGGCAGCCCGAAACGTCCCCGCGGCAGCCGCTTCCGCTCTTCGCTAGTCAGTATGCTCATATCCACCTCGCTCCCATCCAGCCGTTCTCGTCGTTGTAGGGCCGCGGCCGCCGCGTCACTCCCTGCTGGTCCATGATCTGGCGCTGCAGCCAGCGGAACAGCAGGTGCCGCCCTTCGGCCATGTACTGCATGCCGAGCTGCTGCTCCCGCATCGCCGTCGCCATCAGCCCCGCCGTCCAGTAGCCCAAAATGGTGGCGATGCCAACTGCCCCCAGTGCCTGGGACGGGTCCCCAATCGCCGGCCAAATCTGCTCGAAGCGGATCTGCAGGTCCAGCGCCTGCGTCGCCCCAATGAAGTAGACGTTGCCGCCGCGCCACTCGAAGGTCAGGTTGAGGTCGTCCGGCGTGCGGCTGTCCAGCTCCTCGACCCGCACCACCTCGGTGTAGTTGTTGTCATCGCTGTTGACCGGCTTTTCCCGAATGGAGATCGGGTTGGCCAGGTTGGCGAGCATGCCGCCGGGCGCCACATAGGCGCCCAAGTCCCGCGTGTAGGCGGCTACCCCTGGCAGCACCACCACCGCCTCAGCCACCGTGATGCCGCGCTGGCCCATGCCCTCGTCGCGCATCGCCGAGTAGGCGAGGTTGAGGTAGGGCATGAGCCGCTGGGCGCTGAAGAGCCCGCTCCCGGTGGGATCGAGCAGCGCCTGCGCCCGCGCAATGGCGGTTTGGGCCGCTTCCATCGGCTACTCCTGCGGCTTCTGGCGCCGCGGCGCCCGCACCGGCTCGCCCTCCGCGCCAAACTCACTCCGGCAGAAGTGGCAGATCAACGCCCGCACCTTGATGCTCTCGCCACACATGGGGCAGTCGCGCCGGTCGGCCTGGGCGCGCGTGATCGTCACCCACTCCGGCAGCTCGGCCACCTCGCCCGCGGCGAACAGCGCCCGGGCCGCGTCCCGCTGCCGGTCGGTGATGAGCTTGTGCTGGTGGTAGCGCGACCAGGAGTCCACCGCCTGCTGGTAGAGCTGGCGCCACCAGCCCTGCTGCCGCGTCCGCGCCGCCTCGATCTGCGCTGCCTCCGGCTCGCCCGTTCCGTGGAACCAGAACACGCCGCCGGTCGCGCCATACTCCCGCTCAATCTCCTTGGCCAGCTCCGAGGGCAGGATGCTGACCGGGGTGAAGTTGCCGTCCCCCAGGTCGCGCATGGACATGCGGTAGTGCTGGATGACCAGCGTCCGCACCGGCTGCTCCGGCGTCGCCGCCGGCACCTCGATCATGCCCAGCTCGCCCAGGTTGGCCTGCAGCGCAAACGGCTGCAGGTTGACCACCGTCACCGGCTGCCAGCCCTGGCGGTGCAACTTGGCGTGCTCCTCGCGCACCAGCCGGTCGCGCAGCCGATCGCTCACCCCGCCGTTGCGCAACGCCCCGCTGGGGCTCAGCCCCGCCCCGAACACGTTGTCAAAGTCCCGCCCCGAGGGCGCCTCCACCATGGTTCCCATGCGTTCCTCCTTGCCGCCCTAGAGCGGGTGCTGCCGAATCCCGATCCGTTCCGCCATCTCCACCAGCGCCGGCCGGTGCGAGCCGCCATAGCCCACCATCGGGGCGCCCCCGAAGGCTGGCGAGGCATCGTCAAACACCGCCTCCGCCGCCCGGTCAAACTCCCGGTCGCGCTTCTCCTGCTCCTGCGCCGCTTGCCAGCTCCGCCGCAGAGCCCGGCCCAGAGCCGAGGCCGGCGCTGCCTCCCGGCTGCGCTCGACCGCATCCACCGCCGCGGTCAGGTGGCGCTCGGTCGGGTACCAGTACATCCGAGCCCCCAGGTCCTCGTAATCCCCCAAGTGGGGGTAGTCGCCGCAGGCCGCGATCGCGCCCTCCGCCGTGGCCACCACTGTGCCCCCTTCGGCCGCCGGCCGATACCATTGCTCGGGCGTGCCAAAACTTGCCGCCGGGACCCAGCGCTCGATGAGCCAGCACTCCTCTCCGGGGTACTTTGGCACCCAGCGCATCGCCACCACCCGACGCAAGGGCTTGGCGTTGGCCTTTTCCCGGTCCATTGTTCTGACCGAGGGGTCCCAGTCGGTCCAGACCCCACCCGACCTCTCCCGCCGTGCCGGAGCCCATACCAGCCGATAGCGCGGTTCGCCAAACGGCGTGCGGCCGTAGCGCCGGATCAGAAGTCCCTGCAGCCAGACCGGAGCCTTGCGCCCCTGGATATCCTCCCGCCTCATTCGCTGGCCTTCCGCATTTCCCGTTGCACTTCCCGCATCGTTTCCGCCAACGCCGCGCGGTCGGCGTGCGCCAGCCTTCCCCAGCAGGCGCGGCAAAACTCGCCGGCCGCCGCCGCCGGATTCTGCCCGCAGGCCCGACACGTCCTCGCGCCGCTGCCCGCAGGAGCCGTCCTCGACCGCCGCTTGGTCATTGCCGCCACGCCGGACTAGCTGCCCGCCACCAACTGCTGGATCGCCTTCAGCTTTCCCGCCGCCGCCTGCGCCGTCGCCAACTGCTGCGCCAGATCGGCGGCATTGGCCTTGGCGGCCTCTTCCCGCTTGCACGCCGCCGCGCACTCTTCCTGAAAGTGGCTCACGATGGCGCTGGTGTCGGAGGCTTCGTGCCAGTGGCCGCCGGCGTGGCCGCCGCACAGCAGCCGCCCGCAGGTCTCGCACAGAAAGGCCGGCGGCGCCGGGCACGGGGTGATCTCCGGTCCCTGCCAGTCCGGCTGGGCCTGCCTGTTTTCGCACGCTCCGATCTTCCGCAGAATTTGCACATGGTTTGCCATGGTTTTTCTCCCTCTTTCAACCTTCTGCGCCCCTCCCCCAGGGCCGCGGTTAAGGCGACCAGCGGGAGCCGGCTATGAGAGCGGCTCCCGCAATGTGGCCGCCACGCCAGTGGCTAGTAGCCGCTGGGCAACGCCAGCCCGGTCACCGAGGAGACGGCGCGCGGGTTGTCGATGAAGAACTGCACGCCGGTCACCAGGTAGAACAGGTAGCTGGCGGCGATGCCGCCCGAGGCCCCGTACACCGGGAAGACCGTGGTGCCGCCGACCTCGTAGTAGTCGATCGGCAGCCACTCCACCCGCCCCCAGGTCTCCAGGTTGATGAGGTCCATGCGCGTGGTGTCGGCGTGGATGTTCTCCTTGATCTTGACCCCGCCGATGCTCTTGTTCTTGAAGAGCAGGTCGAGGTCCCCGTTGGTGCCCCCGGTCTCGATCTCGTTGATGACGAAGCCCAGCTCCTCGTAGGCCGCCACCTGCGCCGGGTGCGCGTGCCACAGCAGCGAGCCCAGCGCGTCCACCCCGATCGCCTGCCGGATCTGGTTGAACGCCAGCCGCACCGGCGGCAGCGTCAGCGCCGCGCCGTTGGCGTTGACACCGTTGGCCACGGCATAGGGGTTGGCCCGCGAGATCCCCATCCAGGTCCCGGTGGTCGAGGTGTTCTGGTGGTAGGGGATGCCGTAGATGAAGGTCGGCGAGGCCCCCGAAACGCCGTCCACCACAATCAGGTCGGTGGCCACGGTGCCGGCCGGCACGGCGCTGACCGTGATGGTCTGCGCCCCGCCCAGGCTCTTGGTCACCGCGCTGATGGTGCAGCTCCCGCGGTTGGTCGCCAGCGTGGTGTCGTAGACCTGCACGACCTGGTTCTCGTGCAGCAGCCGCGCCCCGAACGGGGTGTTGTTGAGGGTGATGACCGAGCCGGCGACGCTGGCCACCGTGCCGAAGACGCCGTTGCCGGCGGTCTGCAGCGAGGCGTCGAGGTCGCGCCGGAACTGCTTCATGGCGTCGGCCACGTTGCGCTTGGCTGCGTTCTCCACCGCCTTGTCGCTGGCGTCGGTGGCGTACTCCACCAGCTTGGTGATCTCCACCGCGAACCGGATGCCCACCGGGGTGATCTGGGCGAAGTCGTAGCTGGTGCCCGAGCCCCGTCCCAGGTCGCCGCCGTCGAAGCTGGCGAAGCCAAAGGCGCCGCCCGGCTGCACCTGCAGCGGAATGCGCGCGGTGCGGGTGGAAACCCGCTCCACGTCGCGCTTCTGGATCAGGCTGAAAAAGGTGTCGTCGCGCTCGTACAGGATCGGCAGCTTGGGCCGCACCTTCTCGAGCTGCAGCGCCACCACTTGCGAGTTCTGCAATGCCATGGTCTGCTCTCTATGCCGGGCATCACCCGGCCTGCAATTGTCGTTTCGCCAAAGGACGATACCGGCCGGGGCGGCGGGGCATCCGGGGTCCCCGCCGCCCAAAAGCGGGCGGCGAAGCCGGGCGCCCGCGCCCCATTACGCCAGTTCCAGGATTTCCCGATCGGTGAGCCGCCGACCCAGCTTGGCCTCGGCGCCCTTGACCAGATCCCGGGCGTTCGGCTGCCGGGGATTGGCGGGCGCTCCCGCCGCCGCCGGTTCGGTTCGGGCCTTGGCCCGCACCGCCTCCCGCTGCTGCTGGCGCTGCTTCAGGCCGGCGCCGGCGCGCTGCAGGATGGGCTCCAGGATGTCGCGGCCGTTCTGCCGCGCCCAGGCCTTCACCCGCGCCACCATCTGCGTCCGGGTTTGGGGCGAGGCGCCCCCCGCGCGCAGGATCTCCTCCAGCGCCGCGTTGTGCACCTTGTCCTGGTCGGCCAGCTCGGATACCCGCTCCAGGAAGTCGCGCGCGATGTTGGCCTTGTCGTAGTCGCTCAGCCGGCTGTTCGCCAGCAGCCCGTCCACGAAGCCCCGCAGCTCGCGCCCGGCCTCGCTTGCCGTCTCGTCCAAGAAAGTCTCCTGCTTCTGCCGCTCCTCGTCGCTCCGCCGGGATCGGAGTTGCTCCAGCTCGCGGGCGTTCATCTCCGCCTGCTGGAGCTGCTGCCGGATGTGAGGGGGCAGGTTGGTCTCCTGCTCAAAGCCGTGCTGCTGGCCATCTGACGCCTGGGGTCGGGCGGAACGGCTGTTGCCCCAGCCGAGGGAACCCCTGATTGCCTGCACCGCGGTGGTCAAGTCCTCGTTGCCTTCCCGGGCGGCCTGCTGCGCCACCCGGTCGAGAAAGATCTGGTGTAAAAACTGCACGTTGCGCTCATAGACGCCGCTGGAGCGCCGCTGACCGGTGGCCGGATCGGCCTGCACCTGGGCGTCGTAGAGTCCGCGCCAGAAGGCCTCCGGGCTGTCGCCGAAGTAGGCGCGGTCGTAGTTGGCCAGCGCCTCGGACGCCTCGACCGCCTCCTGCGCCCGCGCCACGCTCGGCAGCACCTCCTGGTACTTGGCCAGGTCCTGGGAGCGCCGCGCCATCTGGTAGAGCTGGGCGCGCGCCCGCGGGTTCTGCTCGGCCGCCTTGGCCAGCTCCGGCTGCTCGCGCAGCAGCTTGGTCAGCGCCGCCGTGCCAAAGCGGGCCGAGTGCGCGTCCGGCTCGGGCTCGGCCGCCGTGGCCGCGGGCTCGGGCGCCGCCGCGGCCTCCTCGACCGCTTCCTCGGCATCTTCCGGGTACTCGATCTCGACCGGCTCGCTCACCGCCTCGGAAGAAACTGGCTCCGGCGTCCCCGCAGACGCCGGAGCTGTTGCGGGCGCCGGCTCGGGCGCAGCCCCCGCTGCACCGTCTGCGCCGGTGGCACCCGCGCCGCCAGTCCCCACACTGGCGGTACTCGATTCCGTTGCCGCTGCCGGCGTGTCCAACAATTCCAAATCGTCCACAAGTCCCCCTGTCTACCTACGCCGCCTGCGGCGCTGCCGCCGTCGGCACCGCACCGGCTGGCGCCGGCGCCTGCCCCGGCAGCCCGGCCGGCGCCGCCGCAGACGCGCCGGGCAGCCCGGCCTGCTGCAGCATGGCGTTGCCCGCCGCCGGGCTGAACGCCGCCACATCCTTGAAGTTGATCGCCTCGCTCGGCCGCGCCGGACCTGGAGCGGCAGCCGCGGGCCCAGCCGCCGCCGGCGGCTGCGCCGCGCTCTGCACCTGCGCCCGCCGCTGCTGCATCTGCTCCGCCAGCGCCTGCTCGGCGTCCATGTGCGCCAGCAGGTGCGCGATCACGTTGGCGTAGCCCTCGGGCTGGGACGCCTTCGCCTGCAGCCCTGCCTCCGACACCGCCCAATCCTTGATGGTGCCGACATGCACCTCGTGGTCATCCACGTACAGGTCGGGCGCGATGCTGGGCTGCACCTGGCCGTTGGGCAGCGCCACCGGCGCCGAACCCATCAGCGCCTCGATCTCCATGAACTGCTTGGCCCGATTGTCTTCCCCCGGGTCCACCAACTCCGGCAGCCCCAGGTAGTGGGCGACGATCGGCCGGTTCACCGGCGCCCCCACCACCGCCAGCAGCTCCGGGTCTTTCGTCTGCAGGATCTGCTCCAGCGAGTCCCGCACCTGGCCGAAACTCTGCGGGAAGTCCTCATCCGCCGTGGGCCGGGCCACCACGTTGCCGCGAATCTCGCCCAGCCGGATGTACTCCGAGCGGTAGCCGCCGCTCTTGCCCTCGACCACCAGCTCCACATCGTCGGTGCGGTTGCGCCGAAAGCACTCGATCGCCAGCGTCATCTCCCGCGCCTCGGCCTCGCGCATCTGCTTCCACACCAGCGTCAGCCGCCCCATGGCCTGGTCGCGCGACTGGGCGTAGGCTGAGGCCGTCTTCAGGTTGGGCATGCCCCCACCGAAGATCGAGGGCAGCGCCCCGCTGATGAACTGGCCCGCCTCCGCCAGCCGCTCGCCATCGTTCCACAACTGCGGGTCCACCCCCAGCCGCGGCTGGAAGATCATCTCCGCCATGGGCTTCTGCGGGCCCACGCTCTCGATGATCACCGGCACATAGCTGGCCGGCTGCATCCGCTTCTTCGCCAATGCCTCGCCGTTGATGAAGCGGGCGTCATAGAGAATGGGCGGCGCGCTCGACATCTCCCGGTGCTCGGCCAGGATGTTGGCCGAGTCGTTGATCTGCCGCTGGATCGAGATCACGTCCTGCCCCAGCGGGTCGCGGTAGATGCCAATTCCCGGTTGCCCGGTGCAGATCACCCAGCAATCGTCGAGCTTCTCCGCCACCGCCTGCAGGAACACGTCCCCGGAGAACTCCACCCGGCAGCCCTCCGGGTAGAGTTGCAGCAACTGCGCCCGCGTGGCCGCGTCGGCGTGCGCCCAAAACGCCTCCGGCCGCAGCCAGCACCGCTTGTAGGTGATCAGGTTCGACATCGGTAGCGTGTTCCACGAGCCCTGAGCATCCGCCAGGCTCAGCCGCACAATGCGCTCGTAGGTGTCTTCACCCGAGCCGCCGGTGTCGTCAATCTTGTCCGCCTTCTGGGGGTAGGCGGCCCGCAGCACCGCCTTGTGCTGCTCCTCCACCTGGATCAGGTAGTAGCAGTCCCGCTGCCCCTGCGCCTGCGGCGGCACCTTGAAGTAGAGTGGGCCGTAGACGTCCATCTTTTCCGCCCCGTTCGGCACCCGGCGCGTCGCGGTGGGGACGCTGGCGGTGATGTGCTCGGCCGGCGCGAACGCCTCCGGCCCCAGCGGCGCGCCGCAGTTCTGGCACGGCGCCGGCTGCGCCGCCGCGGCCGCGTCCACCGGCTGGTGCATCCCGCAGCTCGCGCACTCCAGCCGGTCGGGCAGCACCTGGAAGGTGCGGTCCTCGATCGCGGGCTCCTCGTGGTAGCCGAACTGGCCGCCGTCCACCACAAACCGGATGTAGGTGGCGAAGATTCCCTGGGTCCACAGGTAGTAGCCCTTTTTCACCCGCAGCGTCTGCAGCTTGTTGTTCGACTCCACCACCTCCGCCACCCGCTCGGCCGCCTTGGCGGTGGCGATGTCATCCTGCGACTCGGCGCTCACCGGCATGTACTGGATCTTCGGCGGCGACTGCACCAGCGCCGCGACGATGCTCAGTCCCCAGGGCCGGTACATGTTGATGGCGTAGTCGTAGCGCGGCAGGTCGGAGCGGTCCACATCGTCGCGCTCGAACGGGGTGTGCCAGTTGGAGTCCTTGGCCGAAAACCAAATGTTCTGGTTGCCGCGCCAGAACTCCTCGCCCTCGCGCCACAGCCGCACCTTGTGGCGCCGCACCGCGTCGCTCTCCAGCTCGTAGCCGCGGATCATCTCCCGCAGCGCGTCCTGGATGGCCTGGGGCGGGTCGGGCTGCAGCAGCGGCGCCTCGGCGGTTGGCTGCTCGGCGCGGTTGGCCGCCGGCGCCGACGCGGTCGCATCCGCGATCGCCCGCTGGTCGCCCGGCAGCGGTTGGGGCTCGGCGCCCCCGAGTTGGGGCTGGTTGGTCATAGCTCGCAGTAGAAAGGCACAAAACTCTCGTTGCTCCGCCGCAACCCCACCCGCCGCAGCAGCGGCTCCATGCCGCCGACCACCGCGCGCGGCACAAAGGCGTGCGCCTCGTCGGCGCCGATCGCCTGCAATTGCCGCCGCCAGCGGGGACCCTCCTTGAGCGCCGCCCGCGCCACTCCGGCGTCGGCGCCCAGCAGGTAGACCTCGATGGTCGCGTGCGCCACAAACGCCCCGGCCACCTCGCCGTCCCGCTCGGCCACCTCGACCAGCAGGTAGCGCGGGTCGGCCGACAGCTCCGGGAACGCGAAGAGTCCCCCCTGCGCCTCGTGCCGCCGCCGCAGCGCCGCTTCGTCCCCGGGCTGGTAGGGTCGCCAGTGGATCACGCCGCCACCTCCCGTTCGGACGCCAGCCGGCGGTCAAGCTCGATCAGCTCCCGCAGCACCGCATCGCGGTCCGGCCGCTGCGCAAATCCCGGCTCAGCCACGATCGCCGCCAGATCCCTCCGCCGGGATTGGAAATCCCTGCTCATGACGTCCTCAGCACCCCCGCGTTCAGCGCCACCACCCCGCCGGCGTTGGCGTAGGTCAGCCAGTTGTTCCAGGCAGAGCCCTGCAAGCGGCTGCGGAGCTGCCAGTACTTGGAGAGATTCGGGTCCACCACGTCGAGCGTGGTCTGCCCCAGCCCCAGGGTGAAAGTGCTCACCGCGCTGTTGGCGTTGAAGTTCTGATCGGTGGCGCTCCTCACCTGATGCTGGATCGATGCTGATCCGCTGCTGGTGGGGTTTACGATCTGCAGCATGTAGTGCCCCTGGCTGGCCGCGATCGTCCAGCTCGCCTGCGGCGGCGCCGGCGCCTGCGCCGCGGCGCTCCCCACGCGCACCCCGGCCGCCTTCTCCAGCGCGTCGCTGAAGTTGGCCAGCGCCGTCAGCGCCTGGTAGGCCTGGCTGTCGGTGGCGGCGTAGGGCGCGATGTAGCTCCGGTCCACCGGCATCAGACCGCCTGCTCCGCAGCCGACGCGGCCGGCGCGCCGGCCGCAGCACCCTCGAAGTGCTGGCACTCGCCGCAGCGGAACTCGTCCGCCCCCGCCTGGGGCGCGAACAGGTTGCAGCAGCCGCGCTCGGCCGACACCCCGCCCTCGACCTCGACCAGGCTGCAGTCGCCCGACTTCTGCGCCCCTTCGAGCTCCATGTAGCCGGCGGTCTGCTCCGACACCCGTCCGCCGTCGTGCTCCTCGTCGAAGGTGCCGTGCGGCTGCTGCCGCCCGGTGAAGGCGGCCTCGACATCGGCCGCGTGCTGGCGCCGCCGCGTCATTGGATCGGGAAGCCCCGGGCCGCCATCACCGTCCGAGCCATCCGCCATGCCCTTCGGGCGCCCAATCCCGATCACCAGCGCCAAGCCCTTACCCTTGTGTTGCATCGCCATGTTTTTGCTCCTCCGGCGTGCCCAGCACGTCCGCCTCGCTTACCCCCAGCCCGTCATCGTCTTCCTCGACCCACCGCGCTGGCCGCGCCGGCCGCACCCGCCGCCAGGGCGGAACGCCGCGGCTCCACGGCGGCTGCCTCATGCCGCCGCCTCGCCGGCCGGCGCGGTTCCAGCCGTGCCGTCCGCCGCCTGCCGCGCCGCCCGTGCCTGCTCGGCGACCTCGGCCAGCTCTTCCCGGGCCCGCGCCTTGCGGTCGCGCTCGGCCGCCTCCCGGTCCAGCGCCTCCACCTTGCGCCGCCACTCGGCCGGGCTCAGCGCCTGCCGTGCCCGGCCGGCCTCGGCTGCTTGCAACTCCACCGGCTTGGGCCGGAAGCGCGCATCCTCGGGATGAAACGCCGGGCTCGCCCCGGCGGCAAACAGGGCGTTGTCCACCACCCGCTCCAGCGCCTGCCGCTCGGCCGCCAGCTCCCGCCGCAGCGCATCCCGCTGTTCGCTCAGCTCCCGCACCTGCGCTTCGAGCTGCACCGCCCGCACCAGGGCGTGGTCCCGCTGCCGCCGCGCACCCGCGTTGGCTTTCCACGGCCAAGTCATGCCGCCGCCGTCCCCTGCGCGGTTGGCACCGGCGCCCCGCGCCGCGCCGCGTACCGCCGCCAGATGCGCGCCACGTATGCCCGGATCTGCTCCACGTCGGGCCGCTTGCCGTTGACCTCGGCCAGGTTGAGGAAAGGCTCGACCACCGCCCACTGCGATTGGTCCTCGCCCGCCAGCGCCGCCTGGTGCTGGGCTGCCAGCACATAGCCCGGGCCGCCGTTGTAGCTGGCCAGGCCGAACTTGACGGCCTCGTCGGCCGTCTCCAGCCGCCAGATTCCGATGCACTCCCGCAGGTGCTCGGCCCCCAGCTTGACGTTGGTGGCCGGATCGAGCAGTGCCGTGCGGGTGAAAGCCGGAAAGCTGGACGGCATGAGCTGCATCAGCCCTAGCGCCCCACAGTTCGACTCGCTCGCCGGGTCGAAGCCCGATTCCTGCTCGATCACCCCGTAGATCAGCCACCAGTCCAGCCCGGTGCGCTGCGCGGCGGCCGCGATCAGCGGATAGCAGCTACTTTCTGGCGTCATACCCCAGTCCCCGCCGAATCAGGCCCTCGTCCGGCGTCTCCCCATGGGTCAAATGATTGAAGGCCGCCACCCGCAGCACCTCGATGTCCTGCCGCAGCGGCTCCAGTTCGTCGCGCACGATGTGCCGCGTCGCCCACAGGAACACCGCGCACAGCGCCCCCGCCACCGCCACCGCCGCCGTCACCAGTTGGGGCATCGCTTCCATGGCTAATAGCCTAAGAACGCGACGTAGGGCAGCGCTGCTGTCACCCACCCTCCCGACAGCGCCGGCGCGGTGATTGTCGCCGGGCAGCTCCCGGTAGCGCCGCTGGCGATGAAGGAGTTGGAGCCGTACAGCCCTCCGTAGCCGCCACTGAAAGCCCCGTAAAAAGTGGCCGTGCCGCCGGTGGCCTTGTCTATCCCCAGCATGTACACGCCCGCCGACAGAGTCACGGAGCCGCCGCCCGCAATCGGCACCGTCTCGTTGACGGAGGTTCCGTATGTGGCGCCCGCAGTGCTCAAGGCCAGGGCGGTGGAAGCCCCAGCCGTGGTGTACGGGCCATAAAGACACAGCGCGGAGATGTTGATGGCGTCCGTCCCATCCACGAAAAACGTCAACTTGGCCACCTGCACAGGCGTTCTGAACTCGATTGCGAATAACGACATCGTTCCGCCTGTGTTGGAGGTCGGGTTTGACGTTTCCGGCGTCTCCCCTGTTGCTTCCATGAGCGACGTGGTGCCACCCCCACCGCTCGGCGTCGCCCAGGTCCCATCCCCCCGCCAGTAGGTTGTGCTCGAAGCCCCGGTGCCGGAGTTCAGGTTGGCGACCGGGAGGTTGCCCGTCACCCCGCCGGCGCCGGAAGCCGCCAGGTTGATCGCCGGCAGGTCGGCCCCGGCAATCGCCCGCAGCCCGACCGCGCCCGCCGCGCCATTGGGCGTCGCCAGGAACTGGTTGGCCGTCTGCGATCCGGCAGCGCTGACCGCCAGGGTGCCACTCCCTGTTACAGGCGAGCCGGAGACGCTGAGCCAGGAGGGGACGGTCAATCC
>DATKSZ010000028.1:0-51915 GCA_035531375.1 Terriglobales bacterium
AGTCGCGCGCCGCCACCGGGGTGCAAGTCCGCGCCAGGCGTTAGGCTTCACGCTGGGCCCCAGAGGCACTCCCGTTGGCGGGCCACGGTGACCCGGCAGACAACCCAAGTCACCCCTTAAAGGTACAGGGCCCCAGCGCGCCTGCCCGGCCCGGCTGGAGCAGCGCCGGGCCGGTGCGGCGCGCATCCCGGTTGTGAGCCGCCCCGCTGTAGCAGCGCGGGGCGGTATGCTCGCGCCGACTTGGGGGCCCCGTGGCCCCAAGCCGGCGCTGCGCGGCTTCCTTGGGTTGGGGGGCCGCGCCGCATTCGTCTCCCGGGGGCGCAGACGCGCCACTGGCGCGTCTGCCCCTGCGGAATTACGACCACCCCGGAGCCCGAGGCGGGCTCTGGGGACCCCGGTTCGCAGCCTTTCGCGCCGATTTTGCCAGCAGGCAAAGCGGCGCGACCCCCGCGATTGGTTGGCGCGGGAAGCCGAGGGGGGTGGGCGGGCCGCGGGCGGTGTACACTCACCAGCATGCGCCTACTGACTTTGTACTGCCTCCTGGTGGCGGCGGGGGCCGCGCAAGCCCCTGCCATCGCCCTCACCCACGTCTGGGTCATTGACGGCACCGGGGCGCCGGCGCGGGCCGACCAGACGGTGGTCATCGAAAACGGGCGCATCGCCGCGGTGGGGGCGGCGGGCACGGTCACCATTCCCGCGGGCGCCACGGTGCGCGACTTGGCGGGCGACACGGTGCTGCCGGGGCTGGTGGGCATGCACGAGCACATGTTCTATCCGGAGGGCAACGGGCTCTACGGCGAGCAGGCGTACAGCTTCCCGCGCCTCTACCTGGCGGGCGGGGTGACGACCATCCGGACCACGGGCGCGATCGAGGGCTACGCCGACCTCAACCTCAAGGCGGCGATTGACGCCGGGCGGATACCCGGCCCGGAGATCTTTCCCACCGCCCCTTACCTGGAGGGCTATCCGCCGATCGGGCTGCAGTTGCACCCGCTCAAGGACCCGGCCGAGGCGCGCGCCTTCGTCAACTACTGGGCCAGCGTGGGCGCCAACAACTACAAGGCCTACATGCACATCACCCACGACGAGCTGGCGGCCGCCATCCAGGCGGCGCACGCGCTGCACGAGAAGCTCACCGGGCATTTGTGCTCGGTCGGCTTCCAGGAGGCGGCGGCGCTGGGGATTGACGACCTGGAGCACGGCTTCGTGGTGGACACCGAGTTCGTGCCCGGCAAGCAGCGCGACGTGTGCCCGCCGCAGCCGGTCACCTTCGCCACCAACGCCAAGATGGATATCGAGGGGCCGCAGGTGCAGGCCACCATCCACGATTTGATCCAACGCCGCGTGGCGGTGACCTCGACGCTGGACATCTTCGAGACGTTTGTGCCGAACCGGCCGCCGCTGCAGCGCCGGGTGATGGCGGTGCTGACGCCGGAGGCGCGGGTGCAGTACCTGGAGAGCCGGGTGCGCGCCGCCAGCGACCCGCACTCGGTGTGGCCGGTGCTGTTCCGGAAAGAAGAGGAGTTCGAGCACAGCTTCGCCCAGCAGGGCGGTCGGCTGCTGGCCGGGCTCGATCCGACCGGCGGCGGCGGCATTGTCGCCGGCTATGGCGACCAGCGCGAGCTGGAGCTGCTGGTGGAGGCGGGCTTCACCCCGGTGCAGGCGGTGCAGATCTATACGCAGAACGGCGCCCGCTATCTGGGCATCGCCCAACGCGTGGGCACGGTCGCCCCCGGCCTGCAGGCCGACCTGGTGGTGGTGCGCGGCAATCTGAGCCAGAAGGTCAGCGACATCGAGAATACCGTCACCGTCTACAAGCAGGGCAAGGCCTATGACCCGGCCAAGCTGATTGCGGAGGTGCGGGACTCGGTGGGCCTGCACTAGATGGTGGGCGCGGGCCCCAGCGCGCCTGCCCGGCCCGGCTGTAGCAGCGCCAGGCCGGTGCGGCGCGCGTCCCGCTTGTGAGCCGCCCCGCTGTAACCGCGCGGGGCGGCATGCTCGCGCCTCGCTGGGGCCGCGCCGAATTCGCTTCCCGGGGGCGCAGCAGGCGGCGCGCCATGACCACGCTCGCCCGCCGCTATTTGCGAAAGAGGGGGCGGCACTGGCGCCCCAGCAACAGGGATACGAGAAAGAGCACCAGGGAGAGGATGGCGATGATTTCCACGACTCCCGAGGCTTGCCCCGCAATGCCGGTGAACACCAGAAATGCGGCGGCGACGGCGACGATCAAGAACATGCAGGCGCAACGGAACATCTGGGCACCTCAGGCAGGCGATGGGGCGGCCACTTTGGCGCCGAGGCTGGCGGCGCCCGCGGGCGCCGGCAGCGGACCACAGGGGGCAAACTCGGCCATCGCCGCCCGCGCCGTGGCCACGCCTGCGGCCCCGGTCTGCTGCAGCGCCTGCCGGGCGCGCTTGCGCCACTCCCGGTTGTCGCAGTGGACGGAGACCAGCATCCCCCCGGTGCTACGGCGGCCTGCATAGCGCAGGGCTTCGTACTCCGGCGTGGCGAGGCCGATGAGGCCTCCGACCATGCCGCCCAGAACGCCCAGGGCGCCGATGCCGGCGAAGGTCGCCACCGCCACCCCGGCGTCCACCAGCGGCTGCAGCGTGGTCAGCCTGAGGATGTTGCTGGCAAACAGCCAACCCAAGACGCCGCCCGCCATGCCGCCGATGCTCGCCCCGGCCATGAACCCTTCCGGGGATTTGCTGCGCTTTTCGTGGACCAGATCTTGGGAGCCCTCGATCTCCGGCACCAGCGCCGCCACGTCCTGCCGCCGAAAGCCAGCGCTGCGCAGCGCCGCGGCGCCGCTTTGCACGCCGTCATAAGTCGAGTAGATTCCGAAAACACCCAGATTCTTTGCCGCCATGCCGCAGGTTCCCTCCGCGATCTCTTTCAGGCTAGCAGGCGGAAGGGGCGTGGGCTGAGCCGGAATGCTCACGCCCAGGGTGGGCGCGGGCCCCTGCGCGCCTGCCCGGCCCGGCTGTAGCAGCGCCGGGCCGGTGCGGCGCGCGTCCCGCTTGTGGGCCGCCCCGCTGTAACAGAGCGGGGCGGCATGCTCGCGCCGACTCGGGGGCCCCATGGCCCCAAGTCGGCGCTGCGCCTCGCGGAGCTTCAATCGTGCAGGACAATGTTGAGGAGGGAGTCGTGCACCTTGAGCCGGCCGAGGCTCGGGGCTCCCAGGCTGGCGGGCCTCGCCCCGGTCCGCTGCGAGGCGTACTCAATGAAGCCCAGCTTGCGGAAGCGGTTCATGAAGTAACTGACCCGCGAGCGCGTGGTGCCGATCATCTCGGCCAGGGTTTCCTGGCTGATCTTGGCCACCACCTCTTCGCTCTTGCCTTCCTTGCCATAGCGCGCCATCAGCAGCAGAATCCGCGCCAGGCGCTTTTCGGCGGAGTTGAAGAGCTGATCCACCAGGTCGGCTTCGATGCGGATGTTGCGGGAGAGCAGGTAGACCAGGAAGGCTTGGGCGAAGGCGGGCTGGGCGCGGAGCAGGAGGATCATGCGCTTGCGCTCCAGGCGCACGACCGCCGCGCCTTCCTCCATGGCGGTGGCGGTGGCCATGCGCAGCGGCTGGCCGGCCAGGCAGCCCTCGCCCACAAAGCTGCCCAGCTCAAGCAGCGCGACCACGGCTTCCTTGCCGGTGTGGGAGACCACGGTCAGCTTGACCTTGCCCCGCTGCAGGTAGAACACCGCATCCGCCGCGTCCCCCTGCGAGAAGATGGCTTGCTTGGGGCGGTACTCGCGGACGCTCTTGCCCGTGCGGATCGCGGTCAAGAACGCTTCCGGGTCAAACGGACCCGGCGGCGGTTTGGTGCTCATAGGCAGCAGTCTGCGCCCAAGCCGCGGGCTTGGCTGTTCGCTTTCGCACAGGCGGGCCGGACTGCCGCGGCGAGGCCGCGGCAGCCGCCGCCCTCATGGTGGGCGCGGGCCCCAGCGCGCCTGCGGCGCTCGTCCCGCTTGTGCTCGCGCCGACTTGGGGGCCCCGTGGCCCCAAGTCGGCGCTGCGCGGGGCAGGTGGTTCAGAACGAGACGGTGATGGCAATACCGGGGCGGTCCGGGTAGCTGTGGTCGTAGAGGTAGTAGCCGTTGTCGATGTAGCGCACGTACACATCGTCGTCCCGGTACCAGTTGTTGCCCCAATATTGGGGGACCGGGTCCATCAGGCTAAACCAATAGCCGGAGTACTGGAAGCTCGGGTAGCCGCCAATCTGCATGAAGGGAAGGCCGTAGACGACGAACCTGTGGTTTTCGCCGTAGTGATTGCCGTAGTAGCTATTGGAGAAGCGGTAGCCTTGGTAGCCGCCGCGCTGCTGCCAACTGCGGCCCTGGTAGCCGGCATCGGCGCGATGCTGCTGCCAGACGGCGCGCTGCTCGCCCTGCTGGGCGCGCTGCTGCTGCGGCGAGCGGCGCATCTGGATGTGCCGCGCCGCTTGTTGCCGCGCCGGCTGTTGCCGCGCCGGCTGGCTGCGGGCGCCGCGCGCGGTGGGTTGCCGGCGGCTGGGCGGGCGCGCCTGGGATTGGTTCTGCTGCCGCGGCGCCGGCCGGGAGAGTTGCCGCTGGCCGCGCGCCTGGGGCCGCTGGGCTTGCGCCGGCGGGTGGGCCTGCTGCTGCTGGCCGCGCGGTTGCACGCCACGCTGCGACGTCTGCTGCCGGCCACGCGCCGGCGAGCCCGCCTGCCGGCCCGGCTTTTGGCCCCGCCCGGACTGCTTCTTGTTCTGCTTGCCGGATTTGCCTTGTTTGGCGGTCTGCTGCTGGGGGGTGGGCGGCTGCGGTTGCGCCCTGCCGACTTGAAGGAATGCCGCCCCAAAAACCAAGAGCAGCGCTGCCGTGCCGAACACTCCAACTCGTTTCATGGTGATGCCTCAGGTCACAGCATGGGCGTGCCGGCCGAGGAGCGATGTACCGCTTTGCACAAGCTTGGCCGTGGGCGATTGCCCCGGATCCCGGGGCCCGATCAGGCGGGCTGGGGGTCGAGGTCGGCGAACTGGAGGTCGTAGAGGCGGCGGTAGAGGCCGCCGGCGGCGTGGAGTTCGGAGTGGGTGCCGGTCTCGACGATGGCGCCGTTGTCGAGAACCAGGATGCGGTCGGCGTTGCGCACGGTGGAGAGGCGGTGGGCGATGACGATGGCGGTGCGGTGGGCCATGAGGTTGGCGAGGGCGCGCTGGACCAGCATCTCGCTCTCGTTGTCGAGGGCACTGGTGGCCTCGTCGAGGATGAGGAGGGGAGCGTCCTTGAGCAGGGCGCGGGCGATGGCGATGCGCTGGCGCTGGCCGCCGGAGAGGCGGAGGCCGCGTTCGCCCAGCAGGGTGTTGTAGCCGAGCGGGGTGGCGGCGATGAACTCGTCGGCGAGGGCGGCGTGGGCGGCGCGGCGGATGGCCTCGGGGCCGGGGGGGGGGCCGTCGCCGGCGCCGTAGGCGATGTTGTTGGCGACGGTGTCGTTGAAGAGGATGGTGTCCTGGGTGACGTAGGCGATCTGGGCGCGGAGGGAGTGCTGGGTGAGCTCGCGCACGTCGAGCCCGTCAATGGTCACGCGGCCGGCGGTGACGTCGAAGAAGCGGGGGATGAGGTTGACCAGGGTGGTCTTGCCGGCGCCGCTGGAGCCCACCAGCGCCACCCGCTCGCCGCGGCGGACCTCGAAGTCGAGGCCGCGGAGCAGGGGCTCGCCCGGGGCGTAGGCGAACTCGACCTGCTCGAAGCGGAGGGCCTGGTGGAAGGGGGACAGGACGCGGGCGCCGGGGCGGTCGGCGATTTCGTCGCGGGCGTCGAGGATCTCGAACACGCGCTGGGAGCAGCCGGCGGCGGTCTGGAAGTTGTTGTAGATGCCGGCCATGCGGCGCAGGGGCTGGTAGAGGTTGATGAGGGCGTAGAGGAAGGCGACCACCATGCCGGTGGACATGACGCCGGCGGCGACCGCGCCGCGGGCGTAGAGCAGGAAGAGGATGACGGTGAGGGCGCCCAGCACCTCCATCAGGGGGGAGCTGATGCCCTGCTGCTGCACGTAGCGCAGGTTGAAGCGGAGCAGGCGGCGGGCGGCGGCGCGGAAGCGGGCGACCTCGCGGGCCTGCATGTTGAAGGCCTGCACGATGTGGTGGCCGGTCACGGTCTCGTGGAGGATGTGCTGCACGTCGGCCATCTCGTCCTGGCCCTTGCGGGTGGTGCGGCGGACGTGGCGGCCCAGCCAGATGCTGGGCACGATGACCAGCGGGGTGAGGACGACGGAGTAGAGGGTCAGCTTCCAGTTGAGCAGCAGCAGCACGGCGGAGAAGAAGACGAAGGTGAAGCCCTGCTGGACGGCGTCGGCGAGGTTGGCGGAGGCGGCGACCTGGATGCGCTCGATGTCGTTGACGACGGTGGACATGAGGCGGCCGGTGGGGTGGCGCTGGAAGAAGGCGGCGGGCTGGTGGATGAGCTTTTCGAAGAGGGCGTTGCGCAGGTCGGTGATGGCGCCGTAGCCGACGAAGTTGATGAGGTAGTTGCCCAGGTACTCGCTCACTGCCTTGATGAGGACGAAGGCGGCGAGGGCCAGGGCGACGATGGAGGCGGGGTTGTGGGTGAAGCGGGCGGGGATGAAGCGGTTGAGGTAGATGGGGTGGTCGAGCAGGGGAGGGCGGGGCTTGAGCAGGAGGATGGGGCCGCCGCCGCTGGCGGGGTTCAAGAGCTTGTCCACCACGGGGGCGAGCAGCAGGGCGACGCCGGCGGCGAGGCCGCCGGCGAGGGCGAGCAGCACCAGCGCCGCCAGGAACTGGCTCCCGTAGCGGCCGACCAGGCGCAGCAGGCGGCGGAGGTCTTTCATAGGCGGCCCGGGCGGGGGCGGCTCATAGGTCGCGGTGGGCGAGCGCGGGCTGGTAGCCGAGGCGGCGCAGCTCGCGGCGCAGGGTCTCGGCGATGTAGACGGAGCGGTGGCGGCCGCCCGTGCAGCCCACGGCGATGGTGAGGTAGCTCTTGCCCTCTTTCTTGTAGTGGGGGATGAGATAGGCGAGCAGGTCGCGGACCTTGTGGACGAACTCGCCGGTCTGGGGGAAGGAACGGATGTAGTCGGCGACCTTTTTGTCGCGGCCGGACTGGAGGCGGAGGGCGGCGATGTAGTTGGGGTTGGGCAGGAAGCGGACGTCGAAGACGAGGTCGGCGTCGCTGGGCAGGCCGTTGCGGAAGCCGAAGCTGGTGACCACGATCTGCAGCTTGGGGGCGAGGCCGGACTGGATGACGCGCTCCTGGATGAAGGCGCGGAGTTCGTGGACGTTGAACTTGGAGGTATCGATGACGAGGTCGGCGTCGCTGCGGATCTTGGCCAAGGCGCGGCGCTCGGCCTGGATGCCGCGGCGGACGTTGCCGTCGCGCTCGCGGGCGGGGCCGTGGCCGTCGGTGGCGCGGCGGGCGAGGGGGTGGGGGCGGCGGGTCTCGCTGAAGCGGCGCATGAGGACCTCGTCGCTGGCCTCGAGGAAGAGCAGGGTGAGGCGGAGGGGTGCGGCGCGGAGCTCGGCGAGGATGGCGGGCAGGCTGCCGAGGCGGTGGCCCTCGCGGATATCCACCACGCAGGCGACGCGGGTGATCTCGTCGGACTGGCGCACCAGCTCGACGAAGCGGGGGAGGAGGCCGACGGGCAGGTTGTCCACGCAGTAGTAGCCGGAGTCCTCGAAGACCTTGACCACCGAGCCCTTGCCGCTGCCGCTGAGGCCGGTGATGATGACCAGGTGGAACTCGGGGGCGCGGCGGGGGCGGCGGGAGCGGGGGGGGGCGGCGGCTTTCATCGTTGCCGCCGCTGGTGGGTGGAGGGGATGCGCATGTCCTCGCGGTACTTGGCCACGGTGCGGCGGGTGACGGCGATGCCCTGCTCCTTGAGGACGGCGGTGATTTGGTCGTCGGTGAGGGGCTTTTTCGGGTCCTCGCCCTCGATCAGCTTCTTCACCCGGCGCTTGAGGATGAGCAGCGAGGTCTCGCTGCCGCGGGCGCCCTGCACCGCCTCGGTGAAGAAGTAGCGCAGCTCGAACACGCCCTGGGTGGTGTGGACGTACTTGTTGGCGACGGCGCGGCTGACGGTGGAGGGGTGGACGCCGATCTCCTCGGCCACGTCCTTGATCATCATGGGCTTGAGGAAGTCGAGGCCGAAGTCGAGGAAATCGCCCTGGCGCTCGACGATGGCGTGGCAGACGCGGGCGATGGTCTGCTTGCGCTGCTCCAGGTTGCGCAGGAACTGGATGGCGCTGGCGTAGCGCTCCTTGATGTAGCGGCCGGCGTCGCGCTGATCGCGGTCCCACTTCAGCTCGCGGTACTGGTGGTTGAGGCTGAGGCTGGGCAGGCCGTCGTCGTTCATCACCACCTGGTACTGGTTGCGGCAGTTCTCCGAGCCGCAGATGTGGCAGCGCTCGGCGCGGCCCTTGACGAAGGCGACGTCGGGCTCGATCAGGCGGGTGTTGGAGGGGTTGTAGCGGCGGCCGGGGTAGGGGTCGAGCTTGCGGATCTCGGCCAGCGCCTGGGCGATCTCCTCGGGGCTGACGTTGAGCTGGCGGGCGAGCTCGTGGTGGCGGGAGTTCTGCAGCTCGTGGAGGTGCTCGCTGACCAGGGTGATGGCCAGGATCTGGACGGTGGGGCGCTGGAAGAGCTGGATGAGCAGGCACTCGCGCAGGTCGCGGGCGGCGACGCCGGGGGGATCGAAGCGCTGCACCAGATTGAGGGCCTCGCGCACCAGGTCTTCGGGCAGGCCCTCGCTCTCGGCGATCTCCTCCACCCGCAGCGGGCGGCGGAACTTGTCGTCCTCGGCGGTGAGGTAGCCGTCGCCGTCGAGATTGCCGATGACGGCCTCGGCGGCGGCGCGCAGGTCGGGCTCGATGGGCTCGACGCTGAGCTGCCAGCGCAGGTGGTCGGTGAGGGTGGTGGGGGCGCTGAGGAAGTTGTCGAAGGAGGGGCGCTCGAACTCCTCGCGCTCGGGCTTGCGGTAGCCGGGGTCGAGGTAGTCCTTGAAGAAATCGCCGTAGTCGATCTCCTCGAAGGCGTCGGCGGAGGCGGAGGCCTCGCCGGCGGCCTCGGCCCCTTCGGCGGCGGCGGCGGCGTCGCTGCCGGCGATGGCGCCGTCGCCCCCCTCCAGCCCGACGCCGTCGCCGGCGGACTCGGCATAGGCGTCGCCGCCGTCACGGCCGGCGGCCAGCACCTGGGCGTCGGCGGGCTCGGCGCGCCCGCCCTCCTGGCCCGCCGCCTGCACCAGCTCCTGCTCCAGCCGGTTCAACTCCTCCAGCCCGGGGGGATTGGCCTCCTGGGCCTCGTCCAACAGCGGATTTTCCAGCAGCTCCTGGGTGATGGCCTCCTGCAGCTCGAGCTTGTTCATCGCCAAGATGTTGACCATCTGCACCAGACCCGGGGTCAGGGTCTGTTTCAGCGAGGGCTTGGCGATCAGTTTGGGTCCGAGGTTCATGGCGGGTGGGGGCCCTAAGCCAGGCTGAAGCTCTCGCCCAGGTAGACGCGGCGGACCTCGGGGTCGTGCTCGAGCTGGGCGGGGGTGCCCATGCGGAAGATGCGGCCGTCGTGGATGATGTAGGCGCGGTCGGTGACGCTGAGGGTCTCGCGCACGTTGTGGTCGGTGATCAGCACCCCAATCCCATCGGCGCGCAACTGCGCAATGATGTGCTGCAAATCGAGCACCGCCAAGGGGTCAATGCCGCTGAAGGGCTCGTCCAGCAGCATAAAGGAGGGGGCGCGCACCAAGCCGCGGGCGATCTCCACCCGGCGGCGCTCGCCGCCGGAGAGGGCGTAGCCCAGGGTGCGGCGGACTTTGCCCAGGCCCAGCTGCTCCAGCAGGTGATCCTGGCGCTCGCGGCGCTCCTGGGCCGAAAGCGGCAGCAGTTCCAGAATGGCCATCAGGTTCTGCTCCACCGTCAGCTTGCGAAAGACCGAGGGCTCCTGGGGCAGGTAGCTGATGCCCAACTGCGCCCGCTGGTACATGGGCAGGGTGGTGACGTCGTTGTCGTCGAGCAGGATGCGGCCCATGTCGGGGGCGATCTGGCCGACAATCATGAGGAAGGTGGTGGTTTTGCCGGCGCCGTTGGGGCCTAACAGCCCCACCACCTCGCCCCGCTCGATGGTGATGCTGGCGCCGTTGACCACGGCCCTCCCCTTATAGAGCTTGGAAATTTGATCGGTGGAAAGGCGTTGCATAAAACGGAAACCGATGCCATCCGTTCCGCATTCCAAATCCGGGGGTAGGGCGTGCGGGCCGACTAAATCCTAGAAAACAAGTCAGTTGTGCGCGGTGGTTTGACCGGTGGCACGGGTGCCGAGCTTGCTTCCCACCTGAATTTCATCACTGGAGAGAGAAAAAGTCAAGGGATCGCCGGTGATTTTGCCCTGTTCGGCATCCAAAATGCTGGGAGGTCCGCCGGTCAATTGGATCACGCCCTGCGCGAAGTCATAGCTGACTTGGCGTGCGGTGGCGGAGCGGCCAGGCTGGGCGAGGTGCACGCCCCCGGTGGCGAGGGCGCGTTGCAGCCCGGCGGGCGTGGATTTTCCCGCAGCGGCGGGGCGCAGCGAGACGACTAGGCGGGGGGCGGTGAGGGTGCCGTCGGCTAGGCGCATGCGGACGTGGTCGAGGTAGACGGCTTGGCGCAGCGGCGCCGAGTAGCGCAGCTCGCCGGCGGCGATGGTGACCGCCTGCGGGGCCATGGTGGGCGCGGGCCCCAGCGCGCCTACGGTGCGCGTCCCGCTTGTGCTCACGCCGACTCGGGGGCCCCGGGGCCCCAAGTCGGCGCTGCGCTTCGCTTTGGTGGGCGCGGGCCCCTGCGCGCCTACGGCGCGCGTCCCGCTTGTGCTCACGCCGACTCGGGGGCCCCGGGGCCCCAAGTCGGCGCTGCGCTTCGCTTTGGCGGCGCTGGGCTTGGGCCCGACCTGGGGCAGGCGGGCAGCGCCACTGGTCAGGAAATCGGTCTCGACCTGGCCGTTGGCCACCAACGTGCTGGCCGCGCCGTTGACGGTAAGCCGGTCGGCGCGGAGGAGGTTGGGGGCCTGGATCACGCGCACCGCCCCGGAGAAGGTGGCGATGCCCCGGAACGAGGACGGGGCCAGCGAGGGGATGGTGCGGGAAGGGGCCGAGGCCCGGGGCGGGGGCGGCTCGTCCCAGTGCAAGGAGGCGGCGGTGACCACCACGGGCTGGCCGGGATTGAGCATGGGGCCGGGCAGGGCGGCGGGGGTGGGGGCGCGGCCAGGTGCCGCGGCGCTGGCCAAGAAACTGACGGTGACGCCGCCGGTGGCGGACAGGTCGCTGCCGCCGTCGGGACGCGAGACCCAGGTGACGGCCGGGGCGGTGAAGCGGGACAGCGGGTCGGAGGCGCGCACGGCGCCGGAGAACATGGCGGTGCGGTCGCTGGGGCGATAGACCACCTGGTCAGCCCAGAGTTGGCGGTCGCCCTGCTGCAGTTCGACCCCGCCCGATTCGGTGGCCTGCCGGAGTTGGGCCTGCCCCCGGGGCGCGCCCGGCGCGGGGGCGAACTGCAATTCCAGGCTCTGGCTGCGGCTGGTGCGCTGCTGGGCCCCGACGGTTTGGCGCACCTGCACGTCGCCAGTGGCGACCGCCAGGGCGGGCTGCTGGCTGGGGTCGAGGTCGAGGCGGAGGTGGTCGGCCTGGGCGTGGACCGCGCCGTCGAGCCGGGCGCGGCCCTGGGTGGAGATGGCGGCCAGGCGGGCATGGCTGGCGGGCAGGGTGGCGGCGGCGGCGGCGGCTTGGCGGAAATGGAAATCGAGCTCGGGGGCAGCCAGCCGCTGCGGCTGCTTGCCGGCGAGGGAAAGCACGGCGTTCTGCCGGGCCTGCACTTGGTCGAGGTCGTGCCGGGGGGTGAAGAGCGCCTCGACTTCTCCGGCGGCGAGCTGGTTCTGGCCCTGGGCGGTGGTCTGGCGCGCGAGCACGTGGCCGGCCAAGCTGAGGTGGGCGAGGGTGGCGCGCTTGGCGGTGGTGAAGTCGGCGTGGGCGCGGTCGGCTTGGACCGCGAGCGGGCGCCCGGGCAGGGCATCGGAGGCGAACACGTGGCCGAGGGCGTCGAGGTGGCGGAGGGTCTGGTCGCGGCGCAGGTAGAAGACCAACTGATCGGCGCGCAGGGTTTGCGCGCCCGCCACGACCGAGGCTGGGCCGGCGAGGGTGGCGAGGAGAGCGTCGGAGGAGGCCTTGGGCAGGCGGCGCAGCGAGGCCTGTTGGCTGGCGAGGGTGAGGTCGGGCTGGCCGGGCCGATGCCAGGTGACGGCAACGCCGCCGCTGAAGGTGGCGAGGCCCTGGTGGCTGTCGAGTTGGGCGGCGCCGGCCTGGCCACGGGCGGTGCCGTAGCGGAAGGTGATGCCTTGGGCGATGGAGCCGGTGCCCTGCTTGACGTTGTAAGCGAGGTCATGGGCCTCGACCTCGACCGCCTCCGGGGCGGAGGGTTGGTCGGGCCGTCCCTGCAGGACGATGTGGACGGCGCCGCGGGCGGTGAGCGCGCCCGAGGCCTCGTCATAGGCAAACTCGTCGCCGGCGATCTGGTCGGCGTGGACGCCGTCGGCGGCGTAGACCAGGATCTTCACCTGGTGGAGCACGTCGCGGCCGCCGGGGCGCAGCTTCTCCGCCCGCTGGGCGAAGACGCGGAAGATGGGCCGGCCCGACTCGCTCTTGGCGATGGTGACGCCCTGGGCGCTCTGCTGGATGGTCAGCCCCAGCGTGGGGGGGTGGAGTTCGGGGCGGCGGCTGGCGTCGAGGCGCTGGGCGCGGCGGCGGACCAGGTAGATGCCGGCCACCGCCACCGCGGCCACCACCAGCGCCAGCGCCAGCCCCTGGCGGAAGCGCACCAGGCGGCGGCGGCGCGCGGTCAACCGTTGCGGCTCGGAGGTGGGGGGCACGCCTTCAGTCTAGAGCAGTCCGGCAATGGTTGGCGCGGGCCCCAGCGCGCCTGCGGCGCGCGTCCCGCTTGTGCTCGCGCCTCGCTGGGGCCGCGCCGAATTCGCTTCCCGGGGGCGCAGACGCGCCACTGGCGCGTCTGCCCCTGCGGAATTTCGCAGCCTTTCGCGCCGATTTTGCCAGCAGGCAAAGCGGCGCGACCCCCGCGAGCGGCGGTCGCCGGCGCAAGCCTCCGCCCCCCCACTGCGGGTGCATGCCGCCCTACTTCTCGTATTTCTTTTCGAAGGCCTGGATGTAGCTGGCCATTTGCAGCGCGGGCACACCCTTGGCATACCAGCTGGGCAGGGGCGCACCCTTGAGGAAATGGTCGAAGAACTGCTGCATGCGCACGGTGTAGTCCTTCTGGTCGGCGCGCTTGGCGAGGAGATGGTTCTGGCTGGGATAGTCGAGCAGCACCACCGGCTTGTGCAGGCGGCGCAGAGCGTCGAAGAACTCGATGCCCTGGGTGAAGTCCACCGCGCCGTCGTGGTAGTCGGAGACCATGAGCAGCGGAGTGGCGACGTTTTTGACGTTGGCCACGGGGCTGTTGCGGGTGTAGGCGGCCCAGTGGTCCCAGGGCGGGCCGGTGAAGCGGCCCTGCGAGGCTTCGAAGATCTGGCCGTTGGTGACGCCGGAGTTCTTGTAGATGATGTCGTACATGCTGATCATGTCGGTCAGCGGCGCGCCCGCCACGGCGGCGGCGAAGAGGTGGGTCTGGGTGATGACGAAGGCGGTCTGGTAGCCGCCCCAGGAGTGGCCGTGGATGCCGATGTGAGCGGGATCGGGCACGCCGGTGGCGATGGCGGCCTGGACGGCGTGTTCCAGGCAGAGGGAGGAGGAGATGCCGGGGTCGTTGAGCTTGTAGGCGATGTCGGGATCGAAGACGGCGTAGCCGTTGCTGAGGTACTCGGCGATGTTGAAGCCGTCGGAGACCAGCGCCGGGCGGAGGTACTGGAAGGCGTTCTGCGACATTTTCTCGTAGAACTCGACGATCATCGGGTACTGTTTGCCCTTGACATAGTTGGGGGGCAGGTGGAGCGCGCCCTGCAGGCGCTGGCCGTTGAAGCCGAGATAGTTGACCAGGAGGGTGCCGCTGGTCCAGAGGAAGGGCTTCTGCTGGGCGCCGAGGTGGGTGAGGCGGGCGCCGGGGGCGAAGCTGGGGTTGGTGGCGTAGTAGTCGGGCGGAGCGGCGTAGGTCTGGCGGGTGTAGAGGTACACCGGCGCGTTCTGGGCCTTGATCGGCGGGCCGTAGGAGGCGTGGTCGAAGCTGAGGCGGCGGGCGCCGGGCTTGCCCGGCTCGACCACGGCGATGCCGTCCTTTTTGGTCCATTCGCCGTAGGCGTCGAGATAAAGCGGCTGCGAGAGGTCGAAGCCCAGCGCGGTGGGATCGTGGGCGAGGTCGAAGTTCAGCGGGCGGCGGTAGCGGATGGCCTGGGCCTTGCCGTCGCCGGTGAGGTTGAAGGCGGCGCGGCCGTCAATCGGCACCTCCCAGAGGTCCCAGTTGTCGGAGAGCAGCAGGGCGCGGCTGTCGCGCGACCAGCCCACGAAGGGCACCGGGGGGCGGTCGAGGTTGTGGTCGTCCTCGGTGTTGACAAACGAGGTGGGGAGCTTGGCGGTAAGGTCGGCGCCGCGGCGGGTGGCCAGGTCGTAGACGTAGTAGTTGCCGTTCTGGTAGTAGGCGAAGTGGGTGCCGTCGGGGGAGATCTCCTGGGGCCAGCGGGCGCGCCTGAGCGCCAGCCAGCGCGCTCCGGTGGCGAGGTTGATGCCATAGATGTCGGCGTAGGGCTGGCCGTCGAGATGACTCTCGAGCTCATAGGGGGCGATGCTGCGCCCGAGGGCGAAATGGTCGTGGGGGGCGGGAGTGGCGTCGCGCACGGTGGCGTCGGCCAGGCGGATAAAGCGGTGGCTGGCGATGCGGTACTCGGCCAGATAGCTGAAGTTGCGGTCCTGCGGCTCCTGCACGATCTGCTGGCTCTGCAGGCGGGGATCCTGGTAGTTCCAGAGGATGAGGTCCACGGCGCGGTTGGGCGCGGCGGCGGCGCGGCCGCCGCGACCGGGGGACGGGGCGGCCGGGGTCATTTTGGCGATGCCAAAGAGCAGGGCGTCGAGATGGTCGGTCCAGCTCGGGCTGCGGTGCGGGCTGACGGCAAAGCCGGCGGGGAAATTGGGGGCGGCACTGGGGGCGAACACCACCGGGCGCGGACCCGCGGGCCCGAACTGGGTGAAGCCGAGCACGTCGTAGCGCTTGTCCAGGAAGCCCTGGGCGTCGGTGCCGCGCAGCACGGCCAGGGCCGTGCCCCGGGCATTCCAGTTTAGGCCGGTGTAGACGGCCCGGCTGCCGCCGTCGAGCGGGCGCACCACGCCGGTGCGGAGGTCGCGGTACTCGATGCCGTTGCCGGTGCGGTCGTGGGAGCTGACCGTCCAGGCGAGGTACTGGCCCTGGCGGTTGAAGGCGAAGTCGCCGACGTTGCCGATGTCCATCTGCTGGCCGGTGGCCAACTGGCGCAGGATGAGGTCGGTGCCTGGGGACGGTTCGGCCGGGGCTGCGCCGCGGCCCGGAGCGGGCGCGGCGGAGTTGGCCGGGCGCGGCGGGGGCAGGGTCTGGAGCGCGATCCAGTCGGGATTGTCGCCGGAGAAGGCGAAGCGGCGGATGCGGGGGAAGTCGAATTCCTGGCCGGTGGCGAGGTTGACGAGGCCGGCGTGCATCTCGATGGGCTGGTGCTGGCGGCGCAACCGCTGCTGCTGGGCGTGGGTGGGATAGGCGAGAAAGGCGCCGAAGTGGCCGTCGCTGGAGAGCGCGAGGTTGGCGAAGGCGGCGGGGCCGCCGCGGCCGCCGCGGCCCGGGCCGCCGCGGCCGGCGGCGGGCTCGGGCGGTTCGCCCAAATTGAAGCGGTAGACCTTGGCGCCGTGGGTCTGGCGGAAGACGGCCTCGCCGTTGCCCTGGAGCGCGGTTTCGCGGTAGGCGAACCAGGCGCCGTCGCGGGAGAGCGCGGTGCCGGCGATGGACTTCCAGGCCAAGAGGTCGTCGAGCCCGAGGGCGCGCTTGGGGGCCTGGGCGAACCCAAGCCCAGTCAGCAGAGTTAGCAGGACGAGGCAGTGTGACCGCTTCATGCCGGGGAGCATAGCACGGGCGCTGCGCCTCGCGGCGGGGGCTTGGGGGGCGCGGTCCTACTCCCAGCGCAGGGCGCGCAGGGGGTCCACGCGGGTGGCGCGCAGGGCGGGGATATAGCTGGCGAGGGCGGCGACCAGCGCCAGCGCCAGGGCGGCGGCGAGATAGCTGACCGGGTCGGCGGGGCTCAGGCCATAGAGCAGGGCGGCCATGAAGTGGGTGAGCCCGGCCGCCACCAGCACGCCGGCGAGGATGCCCCACAGCGCCAGGCGGAGGCCCTGGCCGACCACCAGGCGCAGCAGGGCGGGGGCGTCGGCGCCGAGCGCCATGCGGATGCCGTACTCGCGGGTGCGCTGGGCGACGGCGGCGGCGATCACGCCGTAGAGGCCGACGATGGCCAGCAGCAGGGCCAGCAGGCCGAAGCCGCTGAGCAGGATGCCGGTGAAGCGCGCCGGGAATAGCGGCACCGACATGGTCTGGGCCATGGTCTGGACATCGTCGGCGGTGAGGTTGGGGTCGAGCTGCTGCAGGGTTCGGCGCAGCGAGGGCAGGAAGGTAGAGGCGTTGCCGCGCACGCGCACCAGCATCATGCCGCCCCGCAGCGCACTCAACTGGTAGAGGTAGGGCCGGGGCGCCTCGCCCAGGCTGCGGTATTTGCCGGTGGCGGCCACGCCGACGATCTGGGCGCTGGGAAAGTCCTTGTCGCCGGGAAACAGCAGGGAGTGGCCGAGGGCGTCGCCGTGCGGCCAGAACTGCTGGGCGAGGACCTGGTTGATGACCACGAGGTGGGGCTGGCCGGGGGCCAGGTCGGCGCGGGTGAAGTCGCGCCCCTGCAGCAGGGGGGTGCCGGAAGCGGCAAAGTAGCCGGGGGCGACGCCGGTATCGTCCGCCTCAAAACCGCGGTGGCCGGGCGGCGGCGCCATGCCCACCGGCAGCACATAGGTGCCGCTGACGGAGAGTTGGAGCGGGGGCTGGCTGGTGTAGGAGACGGCCTGGACGCCTGGGAGGGCGGCGACCGCGGCTTGGGCGCGCTGCAGAAACTGGCGGGCGGCGTCGCCGGCGTAGCCCAGGGTGAGCGGATCGACTTGGGCGGTGACGGTGTGCTGCACGTCGAAGCCGGGGTTGATGGAGCGGGCGTGGGCGAGGCTGCGCAGGCACAGCGCCGCGCCCACCAGCACCACCACGCACAGCGCCACCTGGCCGATGATGAAGGCGCTGCGGGCGCGGGAGCGGGCGCCGGCGCCGGGGCTGCCGTCCTTCAAGTTGTCGACCACGCGCAAGCGGGCGCCCTGCCAGGCCGGAGCCAGGCCAAACAAGACGCCGGTGGCGAGGGCGATGGCGAGGGTGAACAGCAGCACGTGGCTGTCCACGCCGAGGGCGAGGGTGATGGGGAAGCCGGGCGGGCGCAATTGCAGCAGCAGCGGGCCCAGCAGTTGGGCGACGCCGATGCCGAGCGCGCCGGCGATGAGGGCGAGCAGGACGCTATGGATCAGGCCTTGGCGGACAAGGCGGCCGCGGCTGGCGCCGAGGGCGGAGCGCACCGCCCACTCGCGCCGCTGGCCCAGCGCCTGCACCAGCAGCACCAGGGCGGCGTTGGCGCAAGCGATGAGCAGCACCAGCCCCACCACCACCGCCAGCAGGCCGACGCCGGCGCCGACAAAGCCGCGGAAGGGGGTGGGCACCAAGCCCACCGGCAGCGCCTGGGCGCCATAGCGGGGGGAATCGGAGTTGGGGTGCTGGCGGGCGATGCCGCGCTGGATCACCCCCATTTCGGCGCTGGCAGAGGCCACGCTCACCCCCGGCCGCAGCCGCCCCACCGCCAGCAAACTGTGCTGGCCGCGACGCTCCAGCATGCCGTTCGAGCCCAGGCGGTCGGCCATGCTGACCGGCACCCAGAAGTCGCAGGCCACGCCGGCGAACATGCCCTCGAAGCCGCGCGGCGCCACCCCGATGATGGTGTAGGGCACTTGGTTCAGGGTGATGGGGCGGCCAATCACATCGCGGGCGCCGCCGAAGCGCTGCTGCCAGGCACCGTAGGAGAGCACCAGCACCGCGCCAGTGCCCTTGACCGCTCCCTCCTGGGGGGCAAACCACCGCCCCAACGCCGGCTGGATGCCGAGCACGCCGAAATAATTGGCGGAGACGAGTTGGCCCGTCCAGGCGGCGGGCTGGGCCCCCGCGCCGGTGGAGACACTGACCTCGGTGCCGGGGTTGTAGATCGCCAGCCCCGACAGGCTATGGGTGCGGGCGCTGAAGTCGAGATAATCGGGGTAGCTGAGCGGGTAGAGGCCGCCGAGCGGCGCGCCCGGCTCGGGATCGTGGATCCAGACCTCGACCAGGCGCTGCGGCTGCGCCACCGGCGGCTGGCGGAACAGCAGCGCGTTGGCAAAGCTGAAGATGGTGGTGTTGGCGCCGATGCCCAGCGTCAGCGACAGAATCGCCACCAGCGACAGTCCCGGGTGTTTCCAGAGCAGGCGGAGGGAATAGCGAAGCTCGCGCAGCATAATGCCTAGGTTATACGCAAAGCCGGGCGGGGGGTTCCGTTGGTGGGCGCGGGCCCCAGCGCGCCTGCCCGGCCCGGCTGTAGCAGCGCCAGGCCGGTGCGGCGCGCGTCCCGCTTGTGCTCGCGCCGACTCGGGGCCCCATGGCCCCAAGTCGGCGCTGCGCCTCGCGGGAGCACGTTAAGCCGACCCGCCCCGCCCCTCGACCCGGATTTGGGCCCATTCGCTGCGGCCGGGATGACATTTGGGGAGATTGCGGGCAGACTGGGGTTGACCCAGCCATGAACCGACACCGCCGCAAGCCCCTGCAACGCCGCTTTCGCGAGTTGCGCCTCCTGTGGAAGGGCTTGCGCTCGACCGCGCACCCGGTGCAGGTGCATATGGTGCCGATGCGGCGCTGCAACCTGGCCTGCGGCTATTGCAACGAGTACGACGACGTCTCCAAGCCGGTGCCGCTGGAGGAGATGCAGCGCCGGGTGGACCATTTGGCGGAGCTGGGCACCACGCTGGTGACCATCAGCGGGGGCGAGCCGCTGCTCCATCCCGAACTGGACGACATCATCCGCCGCATCCGCCAGCGCGGCATGCTGGCGGGGCTGATCACCAACGGCTACCTGCTGGTGCAGGAGCGCATCGAGCGGCTCAACCGCGCCGGGCTGGACTACCTGCAGATCTCGATTGACAACGTGCAGCCGGACGAGGTCTCGGTGAAGAGCCTGAAGGTGCTGGACAAGAAGCTGGAGCTGTTGGCGGCTTACGCCGGCTTCGAGGTCAACATCAACTCGGTGCTGGGGTCGGGGGTGAAACACCCCGAGGACGCGCTCACCATCGCGCGGCGGGCGGTGCACTTCGGCTTCATCGCCACGGTGGGCATCATCCACGACGGGCACGGGCAGTTGCGGCCGCTGGGGGCGCAGGAGGCGGCCATCTACGCCCAGGTGAAGCGGCTGGGCAAGCGCAGCTTCGCCCGCCTCAACCGCTTCCAGGACAACATCACCCGCGCCCGGCCCAACCGCTGGAAGTGCCGGGCGGGCAGCCGCTACCTCTATATTTGCGAGAACGGGCTGGTGCACTACTGCTCGCAGCAGCGCGGCTACCCGGGCAAGCCGCTGGCGGAGTACAGCCAGGAGGACATCCGGCGCGAGTATGGCACCGCCAAGGAGTGCGCTCCCTACTGCACCGTGGCCTGCGTGCACTACACCTCGATGATGGACTTTTGGCGGGACGAGCAGGCGGTGGCCGCGGTCGAGACGGTGCGCGAGGGGACGGGGCTGGTGCAAATTAAGTGAACAGTGGACAGTGGACAGTGGGCAGTGGACAGTGGACAGTGGACAGTGGGCGCTGAAGTAGGCCGCGAGAGCCGGGGGGGCGCGGTGGGGGCGGCGGAGCGCCTGCAGGTGGCGCTGGGGCTGTCGCCGCTGTTCGCGCGGCTGCTGGCGGCGCGGGGATGGCGCGAGACCGAGGCGGTGGTGGAGTTCCTCTATCCGCGGCTGGAACATGCCCATTCGCCCTGGCAGATGCTGGGCATGGAGGCGGCCGCGACCCGCATTCTGGCGGCGGTGGCCGCGGGGGAGCGCATCCGCATCCTGGGCGACTACGACGCCGACGGCACGCTGGCGACGGTGATCCTGCGCCAGGCGTTGAGCTCGCTCGGCGCCGAGGTCAGCTACCAGCTGCCGCATCGGCTGCAGGAAGGCTACGGGCTGCAGATCGAGGCGGTGGAAAAGGCCGCCGCCGAGGGGGTGGGGCTGGCGATCACGGTGGACACCGGCATCCGCGAGCACGCCGCGCTGGAGCGGGCGCGGGCGCTGGGGCTGGAGGTGATCGTCACCGACCACCACCTGCCCGACGCCACGCTGCCGCCGGCGCTGGCCATCGTCAACCCGCACCAGCCCGGCTGCGGCTACCCCGACAAAGGGCTGTGCGGCTCGGGGGTGGCGTTCAAGCTGGCGCAGGCGCTGTTGGAGCGCAGCGGCAAGCTGGAGGAGGCGTGGCCGCCGCGGCTGCGCTCCTATTTGAAGCTGGTGGCGCTGGGCACCATCGCCGACGCGGTGCCGCTGCTGGGGGAGAACCGGGTGCTGGCGCGGTTTGGGCTGGAGGGGCTGGCGCAGCCGGTGAACCCCGGGCTGCGGGCGCTGCTGGGGGTGGCGCTGCCCCAGGGCACCGGCCGCGTCAGCAGCGGGGACGTGGGCTACCGCATTGCGCCCCGGCTCAACGCCGCCGGGCGCATGGGGGCCGCCGACCAGGTGGTGGAGCTGTTCTTTGCCCCGGCCGAGCGGGCCGCCGAGCTGGCGCGGGGGCTGGACGGGCTCAACCTGGAGCGGCAGCGGGTGTGCGAGCGGATCCAGCAGGAGATCGAGGCACGGCTGGCGGCGGAGCCGAACTGGGGCGAGCAGGCGGTGCTGGTGCTGGCGGGCGAGGGGTGGCACCGGGGAGTGCTCGGCATCGTCGCCAGCCGGGTGCTGGAACGCACCGGCAAGCCGGTGCTGGTGCTGGGGCTGGAGCCGCGCGCGGAGGGCGGGGTGCAGGCGCACGGCTCCGGCCGCGCTCCCGCCGGCTTCCACTTGCTGCAGGCGCTGGAGGGCTGCCGCGAGCTGTTCGACCGCTTCGGCGGGCACGCGCAGGCGGTGGGCTGCTCGCTCGACGCCGCCAAGCTGGAGAGGCTGCGGGCCGGGCTCCAGGCCCAGCCGGCGGCGGCGGCGCCCGGCCCCGCCGCCGCGGCCGGCTTCGAGGTCGCGCTGCCGGACCTGACCGCCGCGCTGGCGCGCGACCTGGCGCGGCTGGAGCCTTACGGCGAGGGCAACCCGGAGCCGCTGTTGCGCGCCCGCGGCGTGCGGCTGGCGCAGCCGCCGCAGGTGCTGAAGGAGCGCCACCTCAAGCTGGTGGTCGAGCAGGAGGGCAGCCGCCACACCGCCCTGTTCTGGAACCTGTGGCGCGACGGCACCTACCAGGCCGCTCCGGGCCGCCCCGGGTGGGAGGCGTTGCGGGTTGGCGCTACACTGGACCTGACGTTCCGGCTGGAGACCACCCAGCATCCCCAATATGGGGAGCGGCGGCAGTTGATCCTGCGGGAGTTTTTTGTCACCCCGGCGGCCGCCGCCGATTCCTATAGGACCGCGGAGCAAACGCTATGAAGAAACTTGCAGTGTCGCTGATCGTCGCCGCTACGCTGGCGCTGGGCCTGGTGGCCGCCACCCCCCTTCCCAGCGTGGGCAGCATGGCCCCCAACTTCACCCTGCCCAACAATGACGGGCAGCGGGTGTCGCTGTCGCAGTACCGCGGGCAGTGGGTGGTGCTGTATTTCTACCCCGCCGACTTCACCAGCGGCTGCACCATCGAGGCGCACAACTTCCAGCGCGATCTGGCCCAGTTCAAGGCGCTGCACGCCGTCATCCTGGGCGTGAGCGTGCAGAGCGTGGACTCGCACAAGAAGTTCTGCACCAAGGAGGGGCTGCACTTCCACCTGCTGGCCGACACCCAGCACCAGGTCACCGCCCTCTACGGCTCGCTGCACAACTACGGCAAGATGGGCACGCTGGCGCTGCGCAACACCTTCCTGATTGACCCCAGCGGCAAGATCGTCAAGGTCTTCACCAAGGTGAACCCCTCCATCCACAGCGCCCAGGTGCAGGAAGCCCTCAAAGCCGCCCAAGCCCAGGGGGACTAGCCGGCGGGGCCGGCGGCCTGCAAGTGGCAACGGGCAACTCTAGTGTGGCAACCGCCGGGGCTTTCGTGGTAGCTTTAGCCGGGTAGCGTAGCAGCGCGTCCAAGGAGACCCCGGATGGAAGCATTGGGAATGATTGAAACCAAGGGCTTGGTGGGCTCGATCGAGGCCGCCGACGCCATGGTGAAGGCCGCCAACGTGGCTCTGCTGGGCAAGGAGTACATCGGCGCCGGCTACGTCACGGTGATGGTGCGGGGCGATGTGGGCGCGGTCAAGGCCGCCACCGACGCCGGCGCCGCCGCCGCCCGCCGGGTGGGCGAGTTGGTGAGCGTGCATGTCATTCCCCGGCCGCACAACGAGGTCGAGAAGATCCTGCCCAACAAGGGCGTCATCGCCGCCGCCAAGTAGACCGGCCTGAGGGGGCGGTGTGGAAACCTCTGCACAACCAGCCGGCG
The DNA here is from genome assembly GCA_035531375.1 of Terriglobales bacterium. GTDB lineage: Bacteria > Acidobacteriota > Terriglobia > Terriglobales > SCQP01 > SCQP01. The sequence goes on from DATKSZ010000028.1 coordinate 22,613, forward strand.
GGATGCCTTCGGGCTCCATCGCGGAAGCGCGGGAGCTGATCGAACGCGCCCACGCCGCCTGGCAGCAATACCGCAGCTTCACCCAGGCGCAGGTGGATGCCATCGTGGGCGCCATGGCGGCGGTGGCTACCGCCCACGCCGAGCCGCTGGCCCGGCTGGCGGTGGAAGAGACCACCTACGGCAAGGTGGCGGACAAGATCCGCAAGAACCTGTTCGCCTCCGAGCGCGTCTATCAAGCCATCCGCAACATGCCCACGGTGGGGGTGCTGCGCGAGGACCGCGAGCGGGGCATCATCGAGATGGGCGAGCCGGTGGGCGTGGTGGCGGCCATTCTGCCCTGCACCAACCCCACCTCGACCGCCATCTACAAGATCCTGATCGCGCTCAAGGCGGGCAACGCGATCGTGCTCAGCCCCCACCCGGCGGCGATGCGCTGCATCTGCGAGACGGTGGGGCTGATGCGGCAGGCGGCGGTGCGGCTGGGCGCGCCCGAGGACCTGATCGGCTGCTTCTCCACCCCGACGCGCGAGGGCACCACGGAGTTGATGCAGCACCGGCGCACGCGGGTGATTCTCGCCACCGGCGGCATGGGCATCGTGCGGGCGGCCTACAGCTCGGGCAAGCCGGCGTTTGGCGTGGGTCCGGGCAACGTGCCCGCCTTCATTGACCGCTCCGCCCGGCTGGAAAAAGCCGTGGGCGACGTGGTCTTCGGCAAGAGCTTCGACTGGGGCACGATCTGCTCGTCGGAACAGGCGATCGTGGCCGAGGCGGGGATGCGCGAGCCCATCCTGGGCGAACTGAAAAAGCAGGACGTCTATCTGCTCAACCCGGAGGAGGCGCAGCGGCTGTCGGCGCTGTTGATCCAGGGCGAGCACTTCACCGTCAACCCGGCTTGCGTGGGCCAGTCGCCGCAGAAGCTGGCCGCCATGGCGGGCTTTGGCGAGCGGGTGGGGCCCGAGGCGCGGGCGCTGGCGGCCGAGCTGGCGGGCATGGGCAAGCAGCATCCGCTCTCGGCGGAGAAGCTGTCGCCGGTGCTGGCGCTGTTCTTCATGCCCGACCGCGAGAGCGCCTTCCAGCGCTGCAGCGACCTGCTGCACTTTGGCGGCTTGGGCCACACCTGCGTCATCCACGCCCAGGACGAGGCGGTGGTGCGCGCCTACGGGGCGCGCATGCCCGCGTTCCGCGTGGTGGTCAACAGCCCCTCGCCGCTGGGCTCGATCGGCGCCACCACCAACCTGTTTCCGGCCATGACGCTGGGCTGCGGCGCCGTGGGCGGCAACATCACCAGCGACAACATCGGGCCGCAGCACTTGATGAACATCAAGCGCATCGCCTGGGAGGCGGCGCAGACGCCGCTGGCCGGGCCGGCGGAGGCGGCGGCGGCGCCGGCCGCCGCCGCGCCCGCGGCCGGCGCCGCCTGCGCCTGCCAGCACGCCCAGCCCGCCGCCAGCGCCGGGCCGAGCGCGTTGCAGCGCACCATCGAGCGCATTTTGGCCGAGCGCGGCATTGTGGCGCAGGCCGAGCCCGCCGCGGCGCCGCCGGTGGCGGCTTTGCCGGCGCCGCCGGTAGCGGCTTTCGTCCCGCCGCCGCTGCCGCGCAAGCCCGACCCGGTGGCCTTTGTCTGCGAGGCCGACGTGCGCGAGGCGGTGGCGCAGGGCCGCAAGATACCGATCGGCCCGCGCACCATCGTCACCCCCGCCGCGCGCGACCTGGGCCGCGAGCGCGACGCCTTCGAGGAGGTCGGCTAGCGGAAGCTAGGCGCCGCGCGCCAGCAGCTTGGTGGGCGCGGGCCCCAGCGCGCCTGCGGCGCGCGTCCCGCTTGTGCTCGCACCGACTTGGGGGCCCCGTGGCCCCAAGTCGGCGCTGCGCCTCGCTGGGGCCGCGCCGAATTCGTTTCCCGGGGGCGGGCCGCCCTGCGGAATTTCGCGGCCTTTCGCGCCGATTTTGCCAGCAGGCAAAGCGGCGCGACCCCCGCGAGCGGTCAGCCGGTCCATGCTTTGGCGGAAGCCCCACTCGACCCCCGCCTTCATCATCGCGTCGCGATCCTGGATCGTGGGCAAGCACAAGAGGGAGGCTGGACACCCGCGTCCGGCCATCGCGCTCGTCAAAATCGGCGGTCGCCTCGCCGGGCGGGAGGCTTGCGCCTCCGACTCGCGCCGCCGCCGGGTGGGGCTGCGGGCGCTGCGGACCGCGTGGTAAAATAGCCTCTGTTCGCCTTGCGGCGCGCCCAGCGCGCCCCTCCCGCCCAGCCGCGTCCCCGTCGTCTAGCCCGGCCTAGGACACCGCCCTTTCACGGCGATAACACGGGTTCGAATCCCGTCGGGGACGCCAAATCTCCCCCGCGGCTGTGCGATGCTGGAGGCGAACCGCCGGGGAAGCCGCCCGGCGGCGGACGAGCCATGCCCGACAGCAACGAACCGAACGACGAGCTGGCCGTGCTGGGGCTGGTTGCCAGCCGCTTGGAAGAGGCGGGAATCGCCTATATGGTGACCGGATCGGTGGCGGCGGCCTTTTACGCCCAGCCCCGGATGACCCGGGACCTGGATCTAGTGCTGGAGCTGCGACCGAACCAGTTGGCGACGATCACCAGCCTGTTTGCCGAGGACTTCCTGCTGGACGAAGCGGGAATGCGCGCCGCGGTGGAGCGGCAAAGCATGTTCAACCTCATTCACAGCGCGGCGCTGGTCAAGGTGGACATCATCGTGCGCAAGGACGCGCCCTACCGGCGCGAGGAATTTCGGCGTCGTCGCCGGATGCAGGTCGCCGGCCAGGCGATTTGGGCGGTGGCGGCGGAGGATCTGATTCTCTCGAAGTTGGCCTGGGCGAAGGCGGGCCAGTCGGAGCTGCAACTGCGCGACGTGCGCATGCTGCTGGGCTCCGCCACGGGGTTGGATATGGAATACCTGGAACGGTGGGCGGCCGAGCTCGGCGTTGCCGGGATGCTGCAGACGGCGCGGACGAGATGAACGACACCTCGCCATGGGCGGAGGCGCGGCTGGCCGAGTTGTGGCGGCAGCGCAGCGGGAGCGAGCGGGTGGTGGCGGCCTGCCGCATGTTCGAGACGGCGCGGACGCTGCTGGCCGCCGGCATTCGCAGCCGCGAGCCGGGCATCAGCGAGGCGGACCTGCGCCTGCGCATCTTTGAGCTGATCTATGCCAGCGACTTCGAGCCGGGGCCATGGCAGGCGCTGCGGGCGCGTGTGGCCGCCGCCCTGCAGGGGAAGTAGCGCCACGTCGGCTCAGCGCCACAGTCGGCGCGGCAGCAGGTAGGTAAAGCCGGCAAAGGCCTCCCAGCGGGTGGAGGTGCCGGTCAGGCCGCGGTCGAAGCCGCCGTCCCAGACCAGATTTTTGCGCTGGGCGAAGCCCAGCGCCCAGAGCGTGCCGGTGGCGTTGGCATGCAAAAAGGGCTGGGTGAAGTGCCAGATCTCGCCCGAGGCCGACCAGCGGCCGCGCAGCGGGTGCGACACCGCAAGGGTCTGGCCGTACTGCGGGCGGAGGGCGCCATGGTCGGCCATGCGGTTGAACAGCGCGTTGGTGTCGAAATGCCACTTGCCCCAATCACCGCTGGCGAGCAGCAGGAGCGAGTCGGTGGGGCTGCCGAAGTCGAGGTTGGGCGCGGGGCCGCTGGAGACGCGCCGCAGATAGCTGAGGGCCAGGGTGGGGTCGAGCCCGCGGCCGGGGTGGATCAGGGCTTGGACGCCGACGAAGGTGTCGGCGATGGCGGCGGCGCCGCCGAAATTGTGGCCGTGGGCGCGCGACCACGCTACCGGCGAGCTGATGAGCAAGGCCTGCAGCCGCGGCGAGACCGCCAGGCGGATGGTTTCGTCCAGGCCCAAACTGGAGGTGAACTCGGGCGAACGCCAGGCCTGCAGGCCCCCGGTCTCGAATTGCAGGTAACCGACCGGGGTGAGCGTGGCCGGGGTGGTGACGGTGGGGCGGCCGGGATTGGCGGCAGGAACCGGCGACTGCGGCGAGGCGGGCCGGGGCGCAGCCAAGCAGGCCGCCCCCAGGACTGCTGTCGCCGCCATGACGGAACGGAGCACAGGCAAGAGTATGCGCCCCGGCGCCCGCTTCGGCTACAATCAGCCCGAACCGGCCGAGAGCCTGCGGGCCGAGTCCCGGGAGCCGCCGCCATGAACCCACGCCTGACTGTTGTCCTCGCCCTGTGCGCCGCGCTGACGTTGTCGGCGCAGGCGCCGAGCAACGCCGCCATGCAAGCCCGCCTGCGCAGCGCCGAGGCGGCGCACTCGCGCGTGATGTGGATCCTGCACGAGATCACCGACGTGCACGGGCCGCGGCTGACGGGCTCGCCCGGGCTGAAGGGGGCCGACGACTGGGCGGTGGCCACGATGAAGTCGTGGGGATTGTCGAAGGCGCACCTGGAGGGCTGGAACTTTGGCCATCCGGGCTGGTCGAACTCGCTGGTCGAGGCCAACGTGCTGGCGCCCTACCAGGCGCCCTTGGCGGTGCGGCCGCTGGCGTGGTCGCCGGGGACCAACGGGGCGGTGACGGCGGCGGCGGTGCTGTTGCTGGTGCCCGGGCTGCGGGCCAGCGGCGGCCGCGGCGGCAACGCACAGGAGCGGGCGGCGGCGCAGGCGGGCAGCGATCCGCCGCCGATGCCGCCGGCGGCAGCGGCGGCGCCCCAGCCCACCCGCGCCCAGCTCGACCAGTATTTGAGCTCGATGCAGGCCCAGGTGCGGGGAGCGATTGTGCTGGTGGGGGCGCCGGTGCAAGTGCCCGAGGTGTTCTTCCCTGCCCCGCTGCGCACCCCCGACGCGGTGTGGGCGGGGCGCTTTGGCGGAGGCGGACGGGGCGGGCGCGGCTTTGGCCGTGGGGGCCGGGGCGGACGCGGCGGGCCGGCGCCGGATCCCACCCGGCTGACGCCGGCCCAGGTGGACTACCGCGTCACCCAGTTCCTGGCGGCCCACGGCGCGCTGGTGCGGGTGAACGACGCGGGCGAGGCCTATGGCATTATCCGCGCCCAGGACGTGAGCGGCTACAACGAGCTGCCGCAGGTGCCGGCGGTGCTGATGGCGCACGACGACTACGCCCGCATGGCACGGCTGCTGGAGGATGGCACGCCGGTGCGGGCGCGCATGGACATCGAGAACCACTTTTATCCCGAGGGCGCGACCGCCTACAACGCGGTGGGCGAGATTGCCGGCACGGACAAAAAGGAGGAGGTGGTGATGCTGGGCGGGCACTTCGACTCCTGGGCGGGCGGGACCGGGGCCACCGACAACGGCGCGGGCTCGGCCATCATGCTGGAGGCGATGCGCCTGCTCAAGGCCAGCGGGGTGCAGCCGCGGCGGACCATCCGGGTGGCGCTGTGGAGCGGGGAGGAGGAGGGCCTGCTGGGCTCGATGGCCTACGTCGCCCGGCACTTTGGCACCGCCGAGCATCCCAAGCCCGAGTTCGCCGACTTGGATGCCTACCTGAACATAGACAGCGGCACCGGCAAGCCGCGGGGCGCGGGGGTGTTCGGCCCGCCGGCGGCAGCGCGGTTCCTCGCCACGGCGCTGGCGCCGTTCCGCGACTGGGGCTTCTACGGCGCGCTGGCCTCTCACAGCCGCGCCCCCGGGGGCACCGACAGCACCTCGTTCAACCACGCCGGGCTGCCCGGCATTGGCTTCGCCCAGGACCGCTTCGACTACGGCACCTACACCCACCACACCAACTTCGACACCTACGAGCGGCTGTACGAGCCCGACCTGCGCGAGGCGGCGGTGGAGGCGGCGGCGGCCGCCTATGCGCTGGCGATGGCACCGCACATGCTGCCGCGCTTCCAGGGCAAGGCGATGCCGCCCATCCAGGCGGGCGAGGCGTGGCCGGCGCGGCTGCAGGGGGCGCGGCAGCGCGCCGCCAACCTGGCCGGACACTAGGTGGGCGCGGGCCCCAGCGCGCCTGCGGCGCGCGTCCCGCTTGTGCTCGCACCGACTTGGGGCCCCGTGGCCCCAAGTCGGCGCTGCGCCTCGCTGGGGCCGCGCCGAATTCGTTTCCCGGGGGCGCAGACGCGCCACTGGCGCGTCTGCCCCTGCGGAATTACGACCACCCCGGGACCCGCGGCGGGTCCCGGGGGCCCCGGTTCGCGGCCTTTCGCGCCGGTTTTGCCAGCAGGCAAAGCGGCGCGACCCCCGCGATAGGCTATTAATTATTGTACAATTTCATACATGGAATCGGCGATCACGAGCCAAGGGCAGGCCACCATCCCCAAGGCCATCCGGGAGCACCTCGGGCTGCGGCCGGGTGACCGGATCAAGTTCTTTCTCCATCCCGACGGCAGCGTGGTGCTGCTGCCCAAGCTGCCGGTCACCGCGCTGCGGGGCATGGTCAAGGCCAAGGGCGGCGCGGTTTCGACGCGGGCCATGAGCAAGGCGGCAGCGGCGGGCGCGGTGGCAAGCGCCGGGCCCGCCTCGCCGCGCCGGCGCGGATGATCGGCCTCGACAGCAACGTCGTGCTTCGCTACCTGGCGCAGGATGACCCGGTGCAATCGCCGCGCGCCGCCGACCTTCTCGAGCGGCAACTGAGCAGGAACCGCCCGGGATTCCTCAGCCTGGTGGTGATCGCCGAGATTGCCTGGGTGCTGCAACGCAGCTACCGGCTCCAAGCCCGCGAGCTCGCCGCCGCCATCGAGCGACTATTACAGGCAGAGGTGCTGGTGGTCGAGAGCGAGCAGGCGGTGTACACCGCCTTGATGTGGCTCAGACTGGGGCGCGGCGGGTTCGCAGACGCCTTGATCGCGGCGGTCGCCGCCGAGGCTGGCTGCACCCATACGCTGAGTTTCGATCGGCGGGCGCTTCGGCTGCCCGGCTTTCGACCCGCGTAGTGTCACCGGGCGTTTCAGGGCGCGCCGCGCCAGGCCTCCGGTTACGGCCGTTCGCTGTTAGCCTAGGCACATGCGACGGGTCGAGCTGCCGGCGGAGATCAGGGGGACGCTCTTTCTCCATGCAATGCCAGGGCGCAAGGAGAGCATGGCCGCCTTCCAGGCGGACTACCAAGCCGAACGCATCGAAAAGCTGGTTTGCCTGACCGATGCGCAGGAGGTGCGCGAGTGGTCGCCCGGCTACGCGCTGGCCATCGAGGTGGGCGACCTGGCGCCGGAGATGTTCCCCATCTCCGATTTTGGCGTGCCCGAGGACCGGGCCCATTTTCTGGCCCAGGCGCGTGCAATTGCCGCGGGGCTGCGCGCCGGCGAGCGGGTGCTGCTGCACTGCGCCTAATGGTTGGCGCGGGCCCCTGCGCGGCTGCGCCGCGCATCCCGCTTGTGCTCACGCCGGCTTGGGGGCCCCGCGGCCCCAAGCCGGCGCTGCGCTTCGCAGAGGCCGCGCCGAATTCGCTTCCCCGGGGGCGCAGACGCGCCACTGGCGCGTCTGCCCCTGCGGAATTTCGCAGTCTTTCGCGCCGATTTTGCCGGCAGGCAAAGCGGCGCGACCCCCGCGACGGGCGGGGGCGAACGGGGACGATGGCCGAGGCGGTGCTGCTGGCGCTGGGGCTGGCGCTGCCGGAGGCGGAGCGGCGGGTGCGGCAGGCAGGCTCGGGGCCGGAAACCACCGAGCAGGAGAAGCTGGTGGCCTGGGCGGCCGGCGAACTGCGCGGCGCTCAGCGGGGCGGGGGCTTGAGGAAGGTGCCGCGCTCCAGCTCTTCGTAGGCTTGGCGGAGCTGCTGCTGGGTGTTCATGACGATGGGGCCGTACCAGGCCACCGGCTCTTCCAGCGGCTGGCCCGAGACCAGCAGGAAGCGGATGCCATCCTCGCCGGCCTCGACCATGAGCTCGTCGCCGCGGTCGAACAGCACCAGCGAGCGGTTGTCGGCCTCGGTGGGGGGCGCGGTGTCGGCCCAGCCCACCGGCTCGGTGGGCACGGCCAAGGGGCCGGAGGCGTTGCCGAAGCGGCCGCTGCCGGAGAAGACGTAGGCGAAGGCGTGGCGGGTGGTCTCGACCGGCAGGGTCTTGCGGCGGCGGGGGGGGACGGTGACGTCGAGGTAGATGGGATCGGCAGCAACGCCCTCGACCGGGCCCTTGCGCCCCCAGAAGCTGCCGCTGACGATGCGCACCTGGGTGCCGTCGTCGTCGGTGAGGTCGGGAATCTCGGGGGCCTTGATCTCCTGGTAGCGGGGGGGCGTCATTTTGAGGGAGGCGGGGAGGTTGGCCCAGAGCTGGAAGCCGTGCATGCGGCCGAGGGCGTCGCCCTTGGGCATTTCCTGGTGGATGATGCCGCAGCCGGCGGTCATCCACTGCACGTCGCCGGGGGCGATGGCGCCGTGGTTGCCCATGCTATCGCCGTGCTCGACCGTGCCGGCCAGCACGTAGGTGATGGTCTCGATGCCGCGGTGGGGGTGCCAAGGGAAGCCGGCGAGGTAGTCCTCGGGGACGTCGTTGCGGAAGTCGTCGAGCAGGAGGAAGGGGTCGAACTCGTGGGTGTTGCCGAAGCCGAAGGCGCGGCGGAGGTGGACTCCGGCGCCCTCCAGGGTGGGCTTGGCAACGATCATCCGCTTCACCGGTCGCAGGGACATGGGCGGCCTCCTGCTCCATTATCGCCCGAGGCAGTTTTCCACAGGCGCGGGGGAGGCGCGAGGCGGGCAACATTAGTTAATGCCGGGGCGAGGATCTGCCGATGGGAGTGGGACAGCAATGCGCAAGGCGATGCATACAGCGGTACGGTCGGATGGGGGCAGGAGAACTTTAGTTCCCTCGGCGAGGGAAGTGATTGGGCGGCGGAGTAGGGTTTGGCGGACTCCGGGGGGCGGGACTGCGCAGGCGCGGGAGCAGGCCGGAGTCTGCAAGTGATTGCATTTGTGCAAGTTGCTGCTCATTCCCGCCGCGGGGGAGGAGTTGGCACGGAACATGCGTAGTTGAGGGTGGAAAGGACATCACCCTGGCAAACCAAGCACAGCTTGTTCTTGACGCGTCCCACCGGGCGGGCGAAGCCAAGCTTCCCCCGGCGGAGCTGATCTTCGGCACGGGCGTGGCCATGTCCCGGGTGCGGCACATGGTCAGCCGCGTGGCGGGCACCACGATTCCGGTGCTGATCCACGGGGAGAGCGGCACCGGCAAGGAACTGATCGCGCGGCTGCTGCACGCCGAGTCGCCCTGGAAGGAGGGACCGTTCATTCAGGTGAACTGCCCCTCGCTGCCAGCGAACCTAGTGGAGAGCGAGCTGTTCGGCTACGAGCGGGGAGCGTTCACCGGCGCGGCGGCAGCCAAGCAGGGACGGGTGGAGATGGCCGACGGCGGCACGCTGTTTCTGGACGAGATTGGGGACTTCGCGCTGGACCTGCAGTCCAAGCTGCTGCAACTGCTGCAGGACGGGCACTTCGCCCGCATCGGGGGGCACAGCGACCAGCACATCCAGGCGCGGGTGGTGTGCGCCACCAACCGGGATCTGTCGCGGGACGTGGAGCGGGGGCTGTTCCGGGGCGACCTGTTCTACCGCATCAACGCGGTGACGATCGAGTTGCCGGCGCTGCGGGAGCGGGCCGAAGACATTCCGGGGCTGACGGAGTACTTCCTGGGGATGTACGCGGTGAAGTACCAGCGGCCGGCGCCGGCGCTGTCGGCAGGGGCGCAGCAGGCGCTGCGCGGCTACGCCTGGCCGGGCAACATCCGGCAGTTGCAAAACGTGGCCAAGCGGCTGGTGATTCTGGGCACCGAGGATGTGATCGCGCACGAGCTGGCCAGCCGGGGGGACGAGGAGCTGGCGTTTGACCTGGACCGGGACGCCGACCTGTCGCTGAAGGAGATCACGCGCAACGCGGTGGACAAGCTGGAGAAGATCGTGATCGCGCGTTCGCTGCGGCAGCACAACTGGAACCGGCGGCGGGTGTCGCGCTCGCTGAAGATCAGCTACCGGGCGCTGCTGTACAAGATCAAGAAATTCGAGTTGCCGTCCAAGCGGACGCCGGCGTCGGCCGGCGAGGCGGAGTAGGCGGGGGGAACGACTATGTTGCAGCTCCACTCGCACTCGCGCAGGTTCCCGCTGGCGCTGCTGCTGGCCCTGGCCCTGCCGGTTTGGGGACAGGCGAGGCGGCCGCAGGCCAAGGCGCCGGCCCCGCCGCCGGCGCCCGCCGCCCACGCGCCTGCGCCGGCGGCGGCCAAGGACCCGGCCCCGTCGGCCGCGGGCGACTACAAGATCGGGCCGGGCGACGTGCTGGCGATCGATGTCTTCCACGAACCCGAAGTGAGCCAGACGCTGCCGGTGCGGCCGGATGGCTGGCTGAGCCTGCCGCTGACGGGCGAAATTCACGCCCAGGGGCTGACGACGCTGCAATTGGCCGCGGTCATCACCACCCACCTGCAAAAGTACATAGACCACCCGGCGGTGACGGTGATGCTGAAGGAGGCGGTGAGCCAGCGCTACAACATCCTGGGCATGGTGACCAAGCCCGGCAGCTACGCGCTGGACCATCCCATGACCATCCTGGACGCGATCGCGCTGGCGGGCGGGCTGCGGGATTTTGCCAACGGCAAGCACATTTACCTGATCCGCAAGCGGGCGAGCGACGGGGTGGAGATGCGCTACCCGTTCAACTACGACTGGGTGAGCCGCGGCCTGCACCTGGTGGAAAACGTGGAGTTGCAGGCCAACGACACGATTGTGGTGCCATGAGCCACCTGCTGCCATTGTGGATGGTGGGGCCGCTGGCCTGCGGCGCGCTGCTGGGGGCGCTGGGAGTGGGGCTGCGGGCGCAGGCGGCGCCGGCGCCGGCGCCCGGCTGGCAGTTCTCGGGCCAAGTGCAGCAGGGCTTCGACAGCAACGTGCTGGTGTCCCCCACCCATCCCGAGAGCGATGCCACGACCCAGCTCCTGCTCAGCCTGGGGCGGAAGTGGACGGGCCCGGGCTGGAGCTTTTCCGCGGCCTACCTGCCCGAGGCCGAGACCTTTGCCCGCCACACCAGCCTCGGCTATGTGGCGCAGTCCTACCGTCAGGACTGGCAGTATGCCCTGGGGCGGCACACGCGGTTGAGCTGGACCGCGAATGCGGCGCGGTATCCCGAGCGCGGAGGCGCGCCCGGCATGGCCGCCGGCGGCCAGACCGCCAACTTGGCGATGGCGCTGGGGTCCGTGCTCAGCAACGCCAGCTCGACCCTCACCCTCAGCCACCAATACAGCCTGCGCGCGAGCTGGTCGGCCGGCGTCAACGGCGGCGTGCAAGCCTTCAGCCCGGACACCAGCCTGCTGGCCCAGCTTCCCGCCAACACCCTGGCCCCGGCGCGCTCGCAATCCCGCATAGGCGGCGGAAGCCTGGGATGGTCCTATCGTTTGAGCCAAAGGCGCACGTTGCAGATCAGCGCCACGGACACCGAAATGTGGTTCACCAACCCTGCCCAGCGGCTGCGCTACGGCAACGTTCAGGTGTCGCTACAGCAGCAGTTGGGCTCCGGCTACAGCCTGCAATTGGGCGCCGGGCCGTCCTGGTCGTGGCGGCTGCAGCGCGGGCCCGGAGCCGCGCTGGCCAACCTGCCGGGCCAAAGCTATGCCGCCAATGCCTCGCTCACCCACCAAGTCGGACGCAGCCAGTACGGACTCAGTTGGGAGCATGGCGTGCAGGCGGGCACGGTGCCCGGAGGCGTGACCACCGACATGCTCGGTCTGCAATACGGTCTGCAATGGGGGCAGGCTTGGTCGGGCTCGCTCGGCCTGGGCCGCAACGCCTTTACCGGCCAAGCCTCGGCTCAAGCCCCCCCCGCCAGCCAGCACCAAGAAAGCCTCTACGCCAGCGGCCAACTCAGCTACCGCATCGTCAACGACTGGACGCTGCAGGTCCACGCTAGTTTTATGACCCAGGCAATTCCCACCAGCTCCCCGCTCCTGGCGCAATTGCGCCGCCTGCAATGCAGCTTGGGCATCGCCTATCAGTCCGGAGGAGCCCGCTAGCCATGGCCCGCCGTCCCATCGCCCCGATCGAGTACCTGCAAATCGCCGGCCGGCGCTGGCTGTGGATCGCAGTGCCCACGGTGCTGATCTCCGGCGCCACGGTTTTGATCGCCCGCAAGCTGCCCAAGCTCTACAGCTCGGAGGCGCTGATCCTGGTGGAACAGCAGAAGGTGCCGACCAACTTCGTCAAGCCCACGGTCAGCAGCAACGTTGCCCAGCGCCTGGAGAGCATCCAGGAACAGATCCTGAGCCGCACCCAGCTCAGCCAGATTATCCAGAAGTATGGCCTATACCAACACGTTGGCCTGACACAGGATCAGCAGGTGACGCAGATGCTGGCCGACATCACCGTCACGCCGATTCTGAATCCCGACCAGCGCAACGCCGACGTGAGCGCCATCCGGGTCTCCTACCAGGGCTCCGACCCGGAGTTGGCACAGGAGGTGACGGCGGAACTGTCGAACCTTTTCATCTCGGAGAACCTCAAGTCGCGCGCCCAGCAGGCGCAGGGCACCGAGGGCTTCATTGACGGCCAACTCAACCAGGCCAGCCAGCAACTGCAAACCCTGCAAGCCCAATTGCGGCAAGTCAAGAGCGCCTACATGGGCAGCCTGCCCGAGCAGGAGGGGGCCAACCTCCAGGTTCTCAGCCAACTGCAAACCGACCTGCAGGCGGATGCGGACGACTTGGCGCGGGCGCAGCAGCAAAAAACCTATCTCAGCTCGCTGGACGCGGCGGTGGCGGGACTGGGCCCGGCGGCCGCGGCCGCGGGACAGCCAGCGATGCCCAGCCAAGCCGAGCAGCAACTGCACCAAGCGCAAGTCGCGCTAGCGGTGGCGGAACAGGAGTACACCCCGGAATATCCCGACGTGATTCGGCTGAAGGCGCAGGTGAAGGCGCTGCAGCAGCAGGTGGATGAGGCCAAGGCCAAAACCAAGGTGGAGGCCGAGGCCAAGAACAGGGTTGCGGGCAAGGCGGGCGCCAAGCCGGGCGCGAAGTCCAGCGACGCCCTGCCCCCGCAAGAAAAGGGACAGATTGCGGTGCTCGACCAGGAGATCCAGCAGCGCGTCGCCGACCAGAAGACCACCCAAGCCAAGATCGCGAACTTGCAGGCGCGCATCGAGCGCCTGCCGGAGGTCGAGGAGAAGCTCTCCAACCTGCAGAACGCCTACGACGTCGCCAAGGCCAACTACACCAAGCTGCTGGAAGAGAAGCAGGCGGCGGGCATGGGCGCGGCCATGGAGCAACAGGCCGAGGGCCAGGAGTTTCGCATCGTGGACCCGGCCAACCTGCCGCAAAAGCCCTCCAGCCCGAACCTGTTGCAAACCGATCTGCTGGGCGGGGTGGCGGGGTTGATGGTGGGCCTGGGGCTGGGCTTGTGGACCGAGATGCGCGACCACGTCGCCCGCAACGAAGCGGACGTGACCTATTACACCCAGGTGCCGATCTTGGCGGTGCTGCCGCTTCTGCCCAAGGCGGTGCTGGCGCTGCCGCCGGTCGGCGAGCCGTCGCCGCCGCCGTTGCACGCCCAAGCGGAGGGAGGGCGCTAGGCCACGCCATGTATTTGGACTTCTACCAACTTCGCGAATATCCCTTCAGCCTGGCCTGCGACCCGCGCTTCCTCTACTTCAGCGCCGGCCACAAGGAGGCCATGGCGGGCATGCTCTATTGCCTGCGCGAGCGCAAGGGGGTGGCGCTGCTGCTGGGCGAGCCCGGCACGGGCAAGACCACGCTGCTGGCGGCGGTGATGGAGATGCTGCCGGGCGGGGTGGTGGCGCAGTCGCTGGACACGCCGCTGCACGCCACGCCGGCGGAGGCGCTGGCCGCCATTCTGCGCGGCTACCAGTTGGAGGCGGAGGAGGGGGGCTTGAGCGGGATGTTGGCGCGGCTGCAGGCCTACTTGCAGGAGCGCCAGCGCGCCGGGGAGTGCGTGCTGCTGCTGATCGACGAGGCGCAGGATCTGAATCCGCTGGTACTGGAGCAGATCCGGCTGCTGACCAACCTCGAGTTGGGCGGGCACAAGCTGCTGCAGATCATCCTTTCCGGGCAGCCGGAGCTGGCGGCGCACCTGCGCACCGCCAACGGGCGGGCGCTGCACCAGCGGGTGGCAGTGCGCTGCCAACTGGCGCCGCTCAATCGGCAGGAGACGCAGGCCTACCTGCGGGCGCGGTTGGAGCAGGCGGGCTCCAAGCAGCCGCGGTTCGAAGAAGGGGCGGTGGAGCGCATCCACCAGTATTCACAGGGGGTTCCCCGGGTGATCAATGTGATCGCCGACCACTGCCTGCTGGCGGGGTTCGCGGCGCAGGCGCCGCGCGTCAGCCCGGCGCTGGTGGACCGGGTGGCGCGGCAATTGGAGTTGAGCCTGCCGTCGGCGGCGGCGCTGGCGGCCGCCGCAGCGCGGCCGGCGGCGGGTGGGGCCGCGCCCGCCGCCCCCGGCAACACCCAGCGTCCCCCCGCGCTGCAACGTTTTGCCAATGGCTGGGCGCGCTGGGCCGGCTTGGCGGAGGGGAAATAGGCAACCATGGGATTGTTCTACACAGCGCTGGAGCGGGCCGACAAAGCCACGGTCGCCGACGCCGTGGCGGCGCCGCCGGAGTTGGAGGCGCGGGCGGACGCCCCCCCACCCCCGACGGGCTCGCAAGCGCTGGTCACCACCTGGGAAGAGGCGGAGCAGCGCGACCTGGCCGGCTTCCCCCTGGGGGCGGACACCGCCCTGGCCCCCGCCGTTCCCGCCCGCGAAGAGGCCGAGGCGCTGCGGCCGCAAACCGTCCGCCTGGGGGTGGCGGCGGCCGAGGACGGGCTGGCCAGGGAGCAGTACCGCATCTTGCGCACCCGCATCCTGGAGGCGCTGCGGCCGCTGGGGCGGCGCAGCCTGCTCATCACCTCCGCCGGTCCGGGCGAGGGCAAGACGATGGTGGCGGCCAACCTGGCCATGCAGTTCGGCTCGCTGCGCGAGGGCCGGGTGCTGCTGATTGACGCCGACCTGCGCCGCGCCGGGCTGAGCGATACCCTCGTGCCCGCCCCCGAGATCGGCCTCGGCCAATATCTGCGGGGCGAGGCCGAACTGGAGGCGGCGCTGCTGGAGGTGGACCCCTGGCTGACGGTGCTGCCCACGCTGCGCCTGCACGAAGAGGGGGCGGAGCTGCTGGCCAGCCAACGCATGGTGGACTTGATGGCGTTGGCCTGCGAGCGCTTCGACCTGGTGTTGGTGGACGGAGCGCCGGTGGGCCCGGTGGCCGACAGCCGGGTGCTGTCGCGGCTGGTGAGCGCCTCGCTGTTGGTGGTGCGGGCGGGGGTGACGCCGAACGACGAGATTGAGCAGGCGGCGGCCCTGCTGCGGCCCGGCCTGCTGGGCAGCGTGCTGAACGGCGCGCCGATGCGCAAGCGCGGCCGCTACGCCTACTACTCCTACAACCCCGAGACTGCGGCCAAGGAGGAGACGCGCTCGTGATCAAGGTTCTCAACCAATACTTTCCGCGGCGCTGGGCGGTGCTGCTGGTGGGCGAGAGCCTGCTGATTCTGTTGGCCTTGGCGGCGGCGGTGGCGCTGGAGTCGGGCGGCTGGCCCACCAACGCGGCGCCGCTGGGGCTGCTGCTGAAGGCGGTGCTGATCACGCTGGTGTGCCAGATCTGCCTGCACTACAGCGATCTCTACACCCCCAACTCCCATCCCACCGGGGCGGAGGTGCTGGCGCGGCTGCTGCAGGCGCTGGGGATCGCCTCGCTGGTGCTGGCGCTGGTGTACTGGCTGCTGCCGGAGGCGCGGCTGAGCACCGGGCTGGTGGTGGGCTCGGTGCTGGGCATCCTGCTGATGCTGCTGGGCTGGCGGCGGGCGATGGATGGGGCCATGCGCTGGGCCCACCGCGCCCATCCCGCCGGCGAACGCCTGCTGGTGCTGGGGGCGGGGGAGCGGGCGCTGGCCTTGGTGCGCGAGCTGCGGCAGCGGCCGCAGTTGGGGCTGGAACTGGTGGGGGTGATCGCCGACGAGCCCAGCGCAGCGGGCGAGGGCGCCACGCTGATGGGCGGGCCCCAGGTGCCGATTCTGGGCGGCCTGGACGACGTTGGGGCGGTGATCAAGGCGCAGCGGCCGCACCGCATCGTACTGGCGATGCAGGAGCGGCGGCGGCAACTGCCCAGCCAGCCGCTGATCGCCGCCCGCGCCGCCGGGGTGGTGATCGAGGAGTCGCCCACGCTGTTCGAGCGCATCACCGGGCGGGTGGCGCTGGACAGCATCCGCCCCAGTTGGCTGATCCTCTCCGAGGGATTCCGCAAGTCGGCCTGGCTGCGGGGCTACCAGCGCGCCACCAGCGTGGCGGGGGCGGTGCTGGGGCTGGCGGTGCTCAGCCCGGTGCTGGCGCTGGTAGCGGTGGCGATCAAGCTGGACTCGCCCGGGCCGGTGATCTACCGGCAGCCGCGGGTGGGTCTGAACGGGCGGGTGTTCGACATCTTCAAGTTCCGCTCCATGCGGGTGGACGCGGAGAACGGCACCGGGCCGGTGTGGGCGCAGGCGCGCGATCCGCGCATCACCCGCATCGGCGGCTGGCTGCGCAAGCTGCGGCTGGACGAGGTGCCGCAACTGTTCAATGTGCTGCAGGGCAGCATGAGCATCGTGGGGCCGCGGCCGGAGCGGCCCGGCTTCGTGGACGAGTTCCGCCAATCCATCCCCTACTACGACATGCGGCACACGGTGCGCCCGGGCATCACCGGCTGGGCGCAGGTGAACCGCGACTACGGCGCCAGCCTGGACGACGCGCGCGAAAAACTGGAGTACGACCTCTTTTATATCAAGAACCTGTCCGTCTGGCTGGACCTGTTCATTTTTTTCCAAACCACCAAGATCATCGCCCTCGGGCGCGGCGCCCGATGAACCCTGCCGCCTTGTCTTCAGGAGAAACCACGCTTATGAGCTCTGCCCCTGTTCCCGTTCTGGATCCGGCCACTCCGGCCGCCTCCGCACTGCAGCCGCTACTGCGCAAGATCCGCGCCCGCGAAGCGCGCGTCGGCATCATCGGCCTGGGCTATGTCGGCCTGCCGCTGGCGGTGGAGTTTGCCCGCGCCGGCTTCCGCGTCACCGGCTTCGAGGTGGACCAGGCCCGGGTGGACCAGCTCAACCGGGGCGAGAGCTACATTCCCGACGTCGCCTCCGCCGAGATGGCGGAGCAGACGCAGAAGGGGCGGCTGGGCGCCACCACCGACTGGAGCGGGCTGGGCGCCATGGACACCATCTCCATCTGCGTGCCCACGCCGCTGCGCAAGACCAAGGACCCCGACCTCTCCTTCATCCTGCAGGCCTCGGAGCGGGTGCGCGCCACCCTGCGCCGCGGCCAATTGATCGTGCTGGAGAGCACCACCTATCCCGGCACCACCGACGAGGTGGTGCTGCCGCTGCTGGCCGAGGGCGGGATGGTGGCGGGCCAGGACTTCTTCCTGGCCTTCTCACCCGAGCGCGTGGACCCGGGCAACGCCGAGTTCCAGACCCACAACATCCCCAAGATCGTGGGCGGGGTCACCGCGGAGTGCGGCCGCGCCGCGGCGGCGCTCTACGGCGCCAGCGTGGACCGGGTGATGGTGGTCTCCAACGCCCAGACGGCGGAGATGGCCAAGCTGCTGGAGAACACCTTCCGCAACGTCAACATCGGGCTGGTGAACGAGATGGCGCTGCTGTGCCGCGAGCTCAAGGTCAACGTGTGGGAAGTGATCGAGGCGGCGGCGAGCAAGCCCTTCGGCTTCATGCGCTTCCAACCCGGGCCCGGCCTGGGCGGGCACTGCATCCCCATTGATCCGGTCTACCTGTCGTGGAAGGCGCGGGCGCAGGGTTTCGAGCCGCGGCTGATCGAGGTGGCGCAGCAGATCAACGCCAAAATGCCCGAGCACGTGGTGGGGCGCATCGCCGCCGCGCTCAACGACAACGGCAAGGCGCTGCGCAACGCCCGCATCCATGTGCTGGGGGTGGCGTACAAGCGCGATGTCACCGACATGCGGGAATCGCCGGCGCTGGACGTGATGCACCACCTGCTGCGG
The DNA here is from genome assembly GCA_035531375.1 of Terriglobales bacterium. Taxonomy (GTDB): domain Bacteria; phylum Acidobacteriota; class Terriglobia; order Terriglobales; family SCQP01; genus SCQP01. The sequence continues at coordinate 40,504 of DATKSZ010000028.1, forward strand.
CAGGGAGCGGTGGTGAGCTACTCCGATCCCTACGTGGCGCAATTGCGCGAGCCTGGGCTGGAGATGGAGTCGCAGCCGCTGTCGGCGCTGAAGCAAACCGACTGCGCGGTGATCATCACCGACCACAGCAACTTCGACTACAAGCAAATCGTGCGCGACGCGCGCCTGATCGTGGATACCCGCAATGCGCTCCATGCCTTCCGCCACCAGAAGATCCATGGACTCTAGGCCGCCAGCCGCGCTGGGCGCGAGGCGGTCTCTGCCCGGCGGCGCGCCGGCTTCGTCCCCAGAATCTTGTTCAAGGAGTTCCCTATGACCTACCGTCCCCTTGCATGGGTTGCCCTCGGATGCGTTGCCGGCCTCGGACTGCTGGCCGGCGGCTGTGCCACCAAGGCCCAGCGCGTGGCCCAGTTCCAGGCCAGCGCCCAAACCTACATGGACCAGCAGAGCTTCAACGAGGCCATCATCCAGTACCGCAACGCCGTGGCGCTCGACCCCACCTCCGCCCCGCTGGAGTACAAGCTCGGCCGGGCGTACACCAAGAACCAGCAGTTCCAGGATGCCTTCTTCGCCTTCACCAAGGCGCTGAGCCTGCAGCCCGGCTTCCAGCCGGCGCAGTTGGCGGTGGGCGAGTTCTATCTCATCTCCAAGCAGTTCGACAAGGCCGCCGCCAGCGCCAACGCCATCCTGGCCAAGCACCCCAACGACCCCAGCGCGGTCATCCTGCTGGCCAACATTGACGGCGCCCAAGGCAAAACCGACGCCGCCATCCAACGCCTGCAGGCCCTGTTGCAGGTCCACCCCAAGAACATTCCCGCCCACCTCGGGCTGGGAATCATGCTGGCTTCCAGCAAGCGCTACCCCGAGTCCCAGTACCAGTTCCAGCAAGCCATCAAGCTCGACCCGCACGCGGTGGAGGCGCGCAACGACTTGGCGACCCTGCTCGCGGCCCAGGGCGACTGGGCCGGCGCCGAGGCCACCTACCGCGCCGATCTCCACGACAACCCGCAGTCGGCCGGTGCGGTCAAGGCGCTGGCCGATTTCCTCTACGCCCGCCGCCGCTTCGCCGAAGCCCTGCCGCTGTACAAGCAGTGGGTCGCGCTGGAGCACAACTCGCCCCAGGCGCAGTTCACCCTGGCTTCCTACTACGTCACCCAGGGCCAGACCGCCGACGCGCTGGCGATTGACAAGTCGCTGGCGATCCGCTCCCCCACGTTTGTGCAGGCACGCGAACAGTGGGCGCAGCTCGCCGAGCAGAGCAAAGACTACGCCCAAGCCAATTCCGTTCTGGACTCGCTGCTGAAGGACCAGCCCAACAACATGTCCGCCCTGTTGTTGCGCGCCAGCGTCCAACTCGACCAGCACCAGCCCGACCAAGCCCTGACCACGCTGGTGGCGGCGCAGCGCCTCAACCCCAACGTGGGGCAGATCGCGTTTGAGCAGGGCGAGTCCTATGCCCAGAAGGGCACCGTGGACCGTGCCCAAGACAGCTTTTTGCAGGCCGTCCGGCTCGACCCGACGCTCTACCAAGCCCAGGCGGCGCTGGCGGAGCTGATGCTCAACAAGGGGGACTCGCAGTCGGCGCTCACCTACGCGCAGAAGATGCAAGCACTGGCGCCCAATCGGCCCGAGGGCTACTTCTTCGCGGGCAACGCCCTCGCCAACCTGGGAAGCATGCCGCAGGCCGAGGCTGCCTTTCAGCACTATATGGCCCTGGCGCCCAACTCTTCGCTCGGACCCGGCCATCTGGGCTTCCTGTACGTGATGGAAAAGCGCTACGCCGAAGCCAATGGCATGTTCGAGCAGGCGCTCAAGCTCAATCCCGGCGACACCGATGCTCTGGCGGGGCTCCTGAGCCTCTATCAGGCGCAAAACCAGCTCGTCAAGGCGGTGCCGCGGGTGCAGGCGCAATTGGCGGCGGCGGCCGCCGCCCACCAGCCCGCCACCACCCTGGCGGTGATCAACGACCAGCTGGCCAGGGCCTACGTGCAACAGAAGAACTTGGCGCAGGCGCAGGCCACCCTGCAGCAGGCGCTGGCTCAAGACCCGCACAACTACAATACGTACGTGCTGCTGGGCACGCTCTACGCGCAGGAAAAGGCGTTTGTGAAGGCGCAACAGCAGTTTTCCCAGGCGGTGGTGAGCAACCCCAACAGCGCGGGCCTGTGGACGCTGCTGGGCATGCTCGACGAGCAGGTGAACAAGCCGGCCGACGCCGAGACCGCCTACAACCGCGCCTTGGCGATTGATCCCAACAACGGCGTGGCCGACAACAACCTCGCCTCCATCCTCTCCAATCGCCCCCAGGACCTTGACAAGGCGCTGGTACTGGCCCAGCGCGCCAAGCGCGCGCTGCCCACCGTCGCCAATGTCAACGACACCCTGGGCTGGATCTACGTCAACCAGAACGTCTACCAGCTCGCCATCCCCCTGCTGCAGCAGGCGGTGGCGGCGCAGCCGAACACCGCCGACTTCCGCGTGCACCTTGCAACCGCGCTCTACCGCGCCGGCCAAAAGCAAGCGGCTCGCGTACAGCTCGATCAGGCCATCAAGCTCGATCAGAGCCTTGCCCGGCATACCAGCATTCAGCGTATGCTGAAAAACTAGCGAGCCCCATCCACCGGTGACGCACATGGCAAGCAACTCGACGCCGATGGCGGGCAGCGCCGCACGGGGGCGGCCTCGGGCCGCGAAGCGGGCCCTCAAGACCGCGGTCCGGGCCATCGCGCGCGTACTCGCGCTCCCCGGCGCGGCCGCGGCGGGATTTGGCCGCGTGGCGCCGAGCTTCCAGTTCTTCGGGCAGCTCCTGGCCCTGGTGCCCGGGTTGCCCGGCGACTATCTGCGCGCGGCCTACTACGGTATGACGCTGCGCGCCTGTTCGCCGGATGTCCGCATCTCGTTCGGCACCTTCTTCGCCCGAAGCGCGTCCAGTTTGGGCCGGGGCGCCTATGTCGGGGCATTCTGCGTGTTGGGCGACTGCGACATCGGCGAACGGACGCAGATTGCCAGCCACGTTCAAATTCTGAGCGGACGCCACCAGCACGGGCGCGGAGCGGACGGCGCGGTATTAGGCGCAGACTCCGGCCGGTTCAGGCGCGTCAGCGTCGGCGAGGACTGCTGGATTGGTGCCGCGGCGATTGTGATGGCCGACGTGGGTGCGCGCTCCACCATTGGCGCCGGGGCCGTGGTGACGCGCCGCGTGCCGCCGGACACGGTGGCGGTGGGCAACCCGGCGCGGCCGCTGCCGAGGGCTCGAGCCGCGGGCCCGCGTGCAGAGGCGCGAACGCTATGAGGGGCCCGATCTCCATCGGGGAGCACCCGGCGCCCGCCCCGTTGCGCGTATTGGTTTTCATGGAGGCGACCTGGCTCAGCGGGCCGGCCAAAAACTTGATCGAGCTTGCCCGCCTCGCCGGCCCCAGGGTGACCTTTGCCGTAGCTACGTTCCTGCGGGGGCGGGGGCCCGCGACGAACCCATTTGTGGCCTCTTGTGAGCGGGCCGGGATCGGCGTGCACCCGATCCTGGAGCGCGGGGCGTTGGACCCGCGGGTGCTCCCCCAGATGCGGCGGCTGGCGAACGCCTTCGCTCCCGACCTGGTGCAGTCGCACAGCGTCAAGTCGCATTTCCTTGTTCGCATTTCCGGCTTGGCAGGCCGGTATCGCTGGATCGCGTTCCACCACGGCTATACCAGCACCGATCAGAAGATGACGGTATACAACCGGCTCGACCGTTTTTCCCTGCCCGCGGCGGATCGCGTGGTCACGGTGTGCGAAGCCTTCGCGCGGGATCTCGAACGCAAGGGCGTGGCGCGCGAGCGGCTCGTGGTCCGCCACAATGCGGTTCGGCCGTTTTCCCCAGTCGACCCGGTGTCATTGGCCCGCGTGCGCGTAACGGTGCCTGCCCCACCGGAATCGCGGCTGCTGGTCGCCGTCGGCCGGCTCTCGCGCGAAAAAGGGCACGTGGACCTGATCAAGGCGCTTGCCTCGCTCAAGTCTAGCCACCCGCTGCTCACGCTCGGCCTCGTCCTGGTGGGCGATGGCCCCGAGCGCGGACGGCTGGTGGCGGCTGCGAGAGAGGCTGGCGTCGCGAGCCAGGTTATGTTCGCCGGCCACCAAGCGGACGTGCGGCCTTTCTACGCCCTGGCCGACGCAATTGTGATACCTTCGCATAGTGAGGGTTCGCCCAACGTGTTGCTCGAAGCCATGGCCGCCGGCGTCCCAATCATCGCCACCGCCGTGGGCGGCGTACCGGAGATTGTGTCGGACGGGCGAGAGGCACTGCTGGTCCCGAGCGAATCCCCGGCGGCCTTGGCCGCCGCCGTGGCGCGCCTGTTCGACGGGCAGGGCTTGCGGCGACATCTCTCCACCCGAGCCCTGACCGCCGCCGCCGACCATTCGCCGGAGGCCTACTGTCAGGCCGTCCTTGCGCTCTATACGGCGATTGTGCCAAATTCCAGCGACGCGACGGCGCGCGCGGCATTTACCGCAATCGCCCCTCCCGGCTGCTGAGCGACAGTACCGGATACCCCATGCGCATCCTCTTTGCCGCAACCAAATATCCGCTGCCGCCCACCAACGGGCAGGCGATGCGTACACTCTCGCTGCTCCAGGGCCTGGCCGAATTGGGCCACGAGATTTCGTATGTTGGTTTCGCGCCCGAGACTGCGGCGGGGACGGGCGAGCCCCTGACCTCCCTTTGCCGTGCCGTCGAGCTGGTGCGCAGGGGAGGGGGCCTGCCGAACGCGTCGGCTGGTTCCGGCATACCCGGCCGGGTCGCCTGCGTGCTCACCGGGCGTTCGTATTCGTTGAGCCGTTTCAGGTCGACTCCGGTTCGGGGGGTAATCGCGCGCCAATTGCGTGCGCGCGGCTTCGATCTTCTCTTCTGTGACTCACTCTACGCGCTGGCCAACGTTCCACCCACCGTGGTTCCCATCATCCTCAATTGCCACAATGTGGAGCACATCATTTTTGCGCGCTACGCCCGCTTGGATGCTAGCTTTGCGAAGCGCTGGTACGCCCGCATCGAGGGCCAAGCCATGGCGCGCGCCGAACGCCGCGCCTGCCGCCGCGCCGCGCTGGCGATGGCCTGCTCGGAAGCCGACAGCGCATTGCTGGCGCGGCTCCGCGCCGACCTGCCGATGACGGTGGTCCCGAACGTGGTGGATTTGGACAAACTGGCCGCCGCCGCCGGCTCGCCGGCGCCGAGCCAGCCACCGGTGCTCCTGTTTCAGGGCAGCATGGACTGGTATCCCAACCGCGACGCCGTGGAATATTTCGCGGACGAGATCCTGCCCCTGATCCGATCAGAGTATCCGGACGTGAAATTCCTGGTCGCGGGGCGGAATCCTCCGCCCGCATTGGTGGACCGGTTCCGCGCGCTGTCCGCCGTCGAGTTCACCGGCACGGTGCCCGACATGAACCGGTATCTCAGGGCAGCAACCCTGGCCGTGGTGCCGCTGCGGCTGGGGAGCGGGACCAGGATAAAAATCCTGGAGGCCTGCGGCGCCGGGAAGGCGGTGGTCTCCACCACGGTGGGCGCTGAGGGCCTCGCATTGCGCGACGGGGAGGAGATCCTCTTGTCGGACCGGCCTGCCGATTTCGCCCGCTGCGTCCTGACCCTACTGCGCGATGCCGCCCTGCGAGACGCCATCGCCGCGGCTGGAAGGGCCGCGGTCACGGAACGCTACGGCCGGCCGGCGCTTCTAGCCAACCTGCAGGCGGCGCTGGCGCTGTTGCCAGGGCGGGCTCCCGGCCCCGCCACCGTTGGAAGCGTGGCGACATGGCGCTAACGAGTTCACTTCCTGGAGATCGGCCTCTGGCGCCGCCTCCCGCCTACGCCCCACCGGACCGCGCCGGCCGCGCCTTGGCCGGCCAGGCCAGCCGGCTGGGATACGGGTCGGTGCTGGCCTTTTATGTGCTCTTTTTCTTCCGGCCTGAGGATTTCGTCCCCGGCTTGGCGATGGTTCCCATGGAGAAGATCGTGGGAGGGCTCGCCGCTTTGGCGCTCCTGGGCGCGGTGCTGGGAGGACGCTTCCGCCATACCCGCGAGGTTACGCTGATGGCTTCGTTTCTCGCCTACCTCTGCCTCTGCATCCCCACCTCCATCTGGCCGGGCGGCAGCTTCTCGCTCGTCGTCGATGGCTTTTCCAAGTACATCCTGGTCGTGCTGGCCACAATCTGCATGGTGGATTCGCTGGCCCGCTGCCGCCGCATTATGCTCATCCAGACCTTGGCGCTGCTCCTCATGGCAGCGCTGGCGCTGGGCCAAGCGCGCGAATTGAATCGAATGTACGGGGTCGGAAAAATGTTCTCCGATCCCAACGACTTCGCGCTGAATCTCTGCATGATTTTGCCCTTTTGCGCGGCTTTTTGCCTCTCCGCCCGCTCCCGGCTACGCCGGATGTTTTGGGCGGGCGCGGCTTGCCTGGCCGTGGTGGCGATCATCTCCACCTATTCGCGGGGCGGATTCCTGGCACTGCTCGCCACGCTGGTGGCGCTCGCCTGGCGGTTCCGGGGCGCGGTGAGATCGGCCGTGGTAACGGCGCTGGCCGCCGGCGCCATCGCCGCCGTCGCGCTCAGCGGATCGCCCTATTTGCACCGGCTGGACACGATCCTGCATCCAAACACGGACAAGACCGGATCCGCGCAGGCGCGCGAGGGCCTATTCGAGCGCAGCCTCGCAGTCACGCTCGAACACCCACTCCTTGGCGTGGGCCCGGGCGACTTCCAGATTATCTCGGGCGACTGGCACGTGACCCACGATACCTTCACCCAGCTCAGCGCCGAGGCTGGGATTCCCTCCCTCATCTTGTTCCTAGCTATTATGTGGTGCGGCTTCAGGAACTCGCGTTCTGCCCGGGAGCAATGGGCGCCGGAACTCGTCTGGTTTACCGACGCAGTGGAGTGTTCCCTCACCGGTTACCTTGTTGGGGCCGTTTTCCTCAGCACCGCTTACTGGTTAGCGCCGTACCTGGTGATCGCCTACGCTGCCATCCTGAGCCGGCTGGCCCGGAGTGCGGCCGCATCCGGCGGTACGGCCGAGAACGCAGGGGGCCGCGGGCCAAGGTTTGAGCTTCGCCCAACGCTCGCGGAGACGCTCCCATGTTAAAGTGTGACATGGCCAATCGGGCGCTGCGGTACCGGGCCGCATCCCACGCTCCCACCACGGACGAGCGGGCCGAGAAACCGGATCGCAGAAAATACGCCATATTCTTCCAGAACACCGGGGAGGGCCGGGCCCTTCTAAAGCGTGTCGCCAGCAGCGGGGGGAGGAAATCTCTCGCCTCGCACGCGGATGGCCAGGCCGGAGACGTTAGCCGATGAACCCGCACGCCGGTCCATTCTCGGTGCTCTTGATTTCCCACTCCTATCCTCCGGTGATCGGAGGATCGGAGGTGGAGGCGCAGCGCGTCAGCGCAGCCCTGATCCGCCGCGGCCACCGCATCCGTGTAGTGTGCGCAGGCGGGCCGCCGATGCCTCCGGCCCGGGATTGGGTGGATCCCAAGGGCGTGCCGGTCCGCATATATGGCGAGCGCTGGGTGGGCCCGGCGCGGGATGTCGTGTTCGCGCTGCGGACGGCGCTCATGCTGATCCGCGAGCGGCGCCGGTATCAGCTCGTCTATTTTCTGATGCAGGGGCTGCAACTGGCCGTTTGCCTTCCTGTGGCCCGGGCACTGCGGAAGCCGATAATCATGAAGGTCTCCGGCAGCGGCGTGCTGCCCATGCTGGGCCGCTCCTCGACCGGACGGCTGGAATTGCGGTGGTTGCGCCGCTGGGCGGCCCGCCTCTTGATTCTAAACGACGGCATGCGCGCGGAAGCCATCGCAAGCGGGTTCCCCGCCCACAAAGTCGCATGGATGCCCAATCCGGTCGACACGGCGGAGTTTACGCCCTGCGGCGAAACGGAGCGGCAACGCCTGCGCACTAAATGGAATTTGCCGTCCCAAGCGGTGATTGTTCTTTATTGTGGCCGGCTCAGTCCGGTAAAAGGGCTTCCTTGCCTGCTGGAAGGCTTCGCCGCCGCCGCTGCCGAAATGCCGCACGCCATCCTGGTGATGGTGGGGGACGGCCCTATGCGCGCCGCATTGGAGCAGCAGTGCATCGCTCTCGGGCTCCCGCCCGAGCAAATCCGTTTTGTCGGGCCGGTTCCACCGGGCGAAGTCCCGGAGTGGACGCGACTTGCGGATATTTTCGCCATAACGTCGCCCTCGGAGGGGTTTTCCTGTGCGCTGGCGGAAGCGATGGCAACTGGTTTGGCCTGCCTCGCCTGCGAAATCCCCGCCAATCGCCAGCTCATCCGTTCGGGCGAAAACGGGGCTTTAGTTCCGGTGGGCGACGCCGCGGCGGTTGCTGCGGGCCTGCGAGAGCTCATCAGCGGCGCCGAATTGCGGGCGCGCCTGGGTAGCGCGGCGCGGGCCCTAATCATGGAAAACTATACGGTGGACGAAGTGGCGGGGCGGTATGAGGATCTCTTCGGCGAGGTTCTCGAGGGGCGGCCATGCTCCGAAACGGAATATGCAGCGCGCCGCCGCGCGCCCGCGAAAAACACGTGAGCCGGAAGCCCTAATGCGCGTGCTGTTTCTCTTACCGGGCCGGGTGCCGCCCCCCCAGGACCCCAGCCGTGACAGGCTCTATTTCCTCTCGGATATTTCCTCCGGCGCAGCACTCTTGCCGGTTTGGTGGGCTACGGCGGCGAGCGCTCCGGCATTCCTGCGCGCCGAGTTCCCGCTGCACCGCGTCGGCAGGTTCCGTTATCATTTGCATCTTGCGTACCGCTGGCCGAAGCCGCTGCGGAGCCTAGCTCGGTTTCTCTTCTATGTCAACCGCGGCTGGCGCCTGCACCGCGAGGAGCCCTTTGACGTCATCGTGACCTACGGCACCAACGCCACCGGCCTCGCCGCGGTGCTGCTACAACGCCTCACCGGCGCCAAGCTGGTGGTGGAGGTACCGGGCGTGCCCGAGAACGCCTTTCGCTATGATAGGCCCCGGCAGGGCCGCGCCTCGGCGCTCAAGCGCGCCGTCGCAAGCCGGCTTCTAAACTTCGTGGGTGGCCGCGCTGATTGCATGAAGCTGCTCTATCCTTCGCAATTGCGCCATTATCCCAGGCTGCGGAACATACCAACCGCGGTGTTTCACGATTTTGTGCCGGTGAGCCAGATTCGCGAGATTGCGACGGCGGAGCGCTTTGTGCTATCGGTCGGGCACCCCTGGTATACGAAAGGGATGGACGTCCTAATCCAGGCCTTCCTGGCGGTCGCACCTGAGTTTCCCGAATACCGGCTCAAGCTTATGGGGTACTTCCCTGACCGGGCTCGGCTGGAGGAGCTGGCGGCAGGCTGCAACCGTATTGAGTTTTTGGAGGCCCGGCCAAACGAGGCTGCATTAGAGGTCATCGGGGCCTGCGCTGTCTTCGTGCTCGCGTCCCGTACCGAAGCGATGGGGCGGGTCCTACTGGAGGCGATGGCGGCCCGCAAACCGATCCTGGCTTCCGCCGTGGGCGGCATACCCTTCTACCTTGGCGACAACAAGCAGGGGCTGCTGTTTGCACCGGGCGACGCCACCAATTTGGCCGCCCGGCTCACCGCCGTGCTGGGAAGCGAGGATCTTCGACAACGGTTTGGAGAGGAGGGTCTCAGACGGGTGCGCTCCGAGTACGACGAACGCGCGTACGTGGCGTCGTTTCAGGCCATGTTGAGGGGCACGGTGAGCCGCACGGGCCGCCAATGGCGGCAACGAAAATGCCGGCAAATTGATGAGTAAGGGGGCCGAGAAAAGCCGGCAGGCGCTGGACCGCTCCATGATCGGCGCCGTGGCCTGGAACGCGGCAGCAAAGTGGCTCTCCCAAGCCGTCGGCTGGACGTCCACCATCATCATAGCGCGCCTGCTGACGCCATACGATTTCGGCATCATGGGCATGGCCGGCTTGTTTACTGTCCTGGCAACTCTGGTCAGCCAAGTAGGCCTCGGACAAGCCATCGTGACCTTGCGGGACCTCCCAAGCCGCCGCATCGCGCAGCTCAACACCGTCGCTCTTATGATCGGCGCCGCGCTGGTGGCTGTCTCGTTTTTGGTGGCGGGCCCGCTAGCCAGCTTCTTCTCGGCGCCTCCGCTGCGCGAGGTGGTGCTCGTGGTTAGCAGCTCCTACATGATCATGGCGCTGCAGGTGGTACCGAGGGCGCTGCTCCAGAAGGAACTGAAGTTCAAAGCCCTGGCGACCGCCTCCACCGCGCGGTTCCTGGCGCAGGCCGTGATCAGCGTGGCGCTGGCCTGGATCGGATTCCGCTACTGGAGCCTAGTCATCGGCTATATCGCCGGCACCGTGGTTTCTACCGCCCTGCTCTGTCGCTGGCGAGGCCACTGCTTCGCGTTACCCAAGTTCAGCGAACTGCGCCGGGAGCTCCATTTTGGCGGCAACGTGCTCGTCACGGGCGTGGCCTGGTACTGTTATGACAACTCGGATTTCCTGGTGGCGGGCCGGGTATTGGGCGGCGCTTCGCTGGGGAATTACACACTCGCTTGGACGATTGCCTGCACACCCGTGGAGAAAATCGCCAACCTCGTCACCGGCGTCACGCCGGCATTTTTTTCGGCAACACAGCGGAATGCGGCGGAGCTGCGGCGGTACCTGCTGGGGCTGACTGAGGTCATTTCCTATGTCACCATTCCGGCGAGCCTGGGGTTGGCGCTGGTGGCGGATCCGCTGGTGCGGGCGTTGCTTGGGCCGAAATGGCTGGGGGCGATCGCTCCGCTGCAGGTCCTGGGCGCGTTTGTGGCGGCGCGCTCGATCACCACCGTCCTGCCCAACCTGCTGACCTCGATCGGCGAGGCCGCATTCGTGATGTGGGCCACGCTCGCGGCCGCGGTGGCCATGCCTTGCGCGTTTTATGCGGGCAGCCGGTGGGGAACCGCCGGAATTGCTGCAGCTTGGATCGTCGCCTACCCGCTGGTGATCCTGCCAATCCTTGCGAAGACGATTTCTCGGATCGGCATTGCGCCCCGAGAGTATTGGGCGAGAATTCAGCCGGCAGTGATTGCGTCCGCCATTATGTCAAGCCTGGTAATTGCCGCGGCCAGGCTATTTCCCGGCCCCGCCTCACCGCTGGCTCGGCTTGCGCTGAGAACCTCGTTAGGCATGCTTTCGTACGCGGGGGCGCTGTTCAGCCTGCAGCGCGGCCGCATCCTGCGTTTGGTTCAGGCGCTGCGTGCGGCGCGCCGGAAGCCGGGCCGGGAACCCGCTCCGCTTGATCAGAGGAGCGTTAGTAGAGGGGATAACGTACGCTAAATTTCGCACATTTGAAAAGGCCTGGGCTGGTCTGGTACAAACAGCGCTGGCGCCCCTGGCAGGGGGCGCCAGCCAAACCGACCAGAACAGGAGACCAGCATGGCGCAAGATCAAGAACCGGTCAAGGCCGGGGG
>DATKSZ010000029.1:0-8700 GCA_035531375.1 Terriglobales bacterium
TGTCCGGCGGCAGCCCGGAGTAGTGCGTCAGCAGCTCCCGGATGGTGATCTGCTCCTTGCCGTTCTGCGCAAACGCCGGCAGGTACTTCGCCACCGGATCGTTCAGCCGAAACCGCCCCTGCTCCAGCAGTTGCATGATCGCGGGCGCGGTCGCGATCACCTTGGTCAGCGAGGCGCAGTCGAAGATCGTGTCCAGCGTCATCTTCGCCCGCCGCGGCCGCACCGCCCGCTCGCCAAACGCCTTGCGGTACACCACCCGCCCGCCGTGCCCGATCACCACCACCGCCCCCGGCATCTCCCCCGCCGCGATCGAGCGCTGCACGATGGCATCAATCCGCGACCACGGCAGCTTCGGTGGCGGCGCGGCCAGCGCCGCCACCGCCAGCGCGAGCACCAGCAGGACCATCGAAAACAAGCGGCGGCAAGGGGGCAGCGTCAAGGTCGGCAAGGTCGGGCGCCTGGGGGTTTCGAGCAGAGTGGCTTGCTTCTGTGTTATAGACGGAAGTGCCGCAAGGTGTCAAACCCCTGAACCCCAAACGCCAACCCGCCGCCGCCCTCGACGCCCTGCCCAGCGAAGCCGTCAACCCCCGCACCCACGGGCTGGACCAAATGTCCACCCGCGCCCTGCTCCGCACCCTGCAGCGCGAGGATGCCACCGTCGCCGCCGCCGTGCGCCGCGCCCTGCCCCAAATCGCCGCCGTCCTCGACGCCCTCCTGCCCCGCTTCCTCGCCGGCGGCCGCCTCGTCTACGTCGGCGCCGGCACCAGCGGCCGCCTGGGCGTGCTCGACGCCGCCGAGTGCCCGCCCACCTTCGGCATCTCCCCCTCCCGCGTCCGCGCCGTTATCGCCGGCGGCGCCCGCGCCCTCACCCGCTCCGTCGAAGGCGCCGAGGACCACCCCGCCGCCGCCCGCCACGACCTCGCCCGCCTCCGCCTCCGCCCCCACGACTCCGTCGTCGGCCTCGCCGCCAGCGGCCGCACCCCCTACACCCTCGCCGCCCTCGCCTTCGCCCGCCGCCAGGGCTGCCTCACCGTCGCCCTCGCCAACGTCCCCCACTCCCCCCTCGCCGCCGCCGCCGATCTCGCCATCGAACCCCTCACCGGCCCCGAGGCCCTCGCCGGTTCCACCCGCCTCAAGGCCGGCACCGCCCAGAAAATGGTGCTCAACCTCCTCTCCACCGCCCTCATGGCCCGCTCGGGCCGCGTCGTGGACAACCTCATGGTCGGCGTCCAGCCCACCAACGCCAAGCTCCGCCAGCGCGCCCGCCGCATCAAAGCCCTCCTGCGCGCGCGCCAGGCCGGCTCCCCGGCGTCCCTCAAGGCGCCACGCCATCTGGCGGCCAAGCCCACCCTCGCCGGCCCCAGCACGCCGCCCCGCGCCGCACCCGCGCCGCGGCCCGCCCCCACCACCGCGCAGCGCCGGCTTGGGGCAACGGGCCCCCGAGCCGGCGCGAGCACAAGCGGGTCGCGCGGCGCAGCCGCGCAGGGGCCCGCGCCCATAAACGCGCAGCGCCGGCTTGGGGCAACGGGCCCCCAAGCCGGCGCGAGCACAAGCGGGTCGCGTGGCGCAGCCGCGCAGGGGCCCGCGCCCATTAAAGACGCCGCGCCCACCAAATGACCGACGTCTTCTTCGCCGATCGCCTCCTCACCCCGCTCGCCGCCATCCCGGCCGCCGTCCTGGCCGTAGAAGACGGCCGCATCCTCGCCGCCGCTCCCCGCGCCGACTTCACCCCTCCCGCCCACGCCCGCCTCCACCGCCTCGGCGGCGTCTTCCTCGCCCCCGGCCTGCTCGATCTCCACGTCCACGGCGGCGCCGGCTTCGACTTCATGGCCGCCGACGCCAGCGCCCTCGCCGCCATCCGCCGCCACCTCGCCCGCCACGGCGTCACCAGCTTCCTCGCCACCACCGTCTCCGCCCCCTGGGACGCCACCTGCGCCGCCGTCGAGCGCCTCGCCGCCCTCGGCTGCGACCTCCACCTCGAGGGCCCTTTCCTCAGCCCCCTCCGCCCCGGCGTCCATCCCCTCCACGACCTCCTCCTCCCCACCCTCGAGCGCCTCGACCAGCTCCGCCAGCGCGCCCCCGACCGCCTCCGCCTCATCACCCTCGCCCCCGAGCTCGACGGCGCCCTCGCCTTCCTCGCCGCCGCCCGCCAGCGCGGCATCGAGGTCAGCCTCGGCCATAGCGACGCCGACCTCGCCCAGGCCCGCGCCGCCGTCCGCGCCGGCGCCCGCCACGTCACCCATGCCTTCAACGCCATGCGCCCCCTCCACCACCGCGACCCCGGCCTGCTCGGCGAGGCACTCGCCAACCCCCAGCTCTCCGCCGAGATCATCGCCGACGGCATCCATGTGGACCCGCTCCTGGTGGACCTGTTCCTCCGCTTGAAAGGTCCTCAGCATGCCGTGCTGGTCAGCGACGGCATCAGCGCCACCGGCTGCGGCGACGGCCGCTTCCAACTCGGCCCCATCGCGGTCGAGGTCGCCCAGGGCCGCTGCCTCGCCGATGGCCGCCTCGCCGGCAGCGTCCTCACCCTCGACCAGGCCGTGCGCAACGTCATGGCCTTCGCCGGCTGGGATCTCGCCCCCGCCCTCCGCCTCGCCTCCCTCAACCCCGCCGCCCTCCTGGGATGGACCCACAAGGGCCGCCTCGCTCCCGGCGCCGACGCCGATTTCCTGGTGCTCTCCCCCAGCGGCGCCGTCCTCGAAACCTACATCGCCGGACAAAAGGTAGACTGAGCATCATGGACAAGCTGGTGATTCGCGGCGGACAACCCCTGCAGGGCACCATCCGCATCAGTGGCGCCAAAAACGCCGCCCTGCCCACCATGGCCGCCTGCCTGCTCACCGCCGAAGAGGTCACCCTCAAAAATATCCCCGACGTGCGCGACATCCAAACCACCCGCCGCCTGCTCGAGGCCATGGGCGTCGAGACCGAAGGCAGCGGCGGCCACCACCGCATCAGCCTCCGCGCCCGTACCCTCACCCATCCCCAAGCCGACTACGAGCTGGTCAAGACCATGCGCGCCTCCACCCTCGTGCTCGGTCCCCTGCTCGCCCGCACCGGCGCCGCCCGCGTCTCCCTCCCCGGCGGCTGCGCCATCGGCGCCCGCCCCATTGACCTCCATCTCAAGGGCCTGGAGCGCCTCGGCGCCAACCTCCGCCAGGAACACGGCTACGTCGTCGCCGAGGCCCGCCGCCTGCAGGGCAATTCCTACACCTTCGACCGCATCACCGTCACCGGCACCGAAGACGTCTTGATGGCCGCCGTGCTCGCCCGCGGCGAAACCGTCCTGCACAACTGCGCCCAAGAACCTGAAGTTGTGGACCTCGCCCAACTGCTGGTCAAAATGGGCGCCCGCATCGAGGGCGCCGGCTCCCCCACCCTCCGCATCCAGGGCGTGGACCAGCTCGGCGGCGCCTCCCACACCATCATCGCCGACCGCATCGAGGCCGGCACTTTCCTCATCGCCGCCCTCATCACCGGCGGCGCGCTCGAGTTGACCCATTGCCAACCCGAGCACCTCACCGCCCTCATCGAACGCCTGGGCGAGGTCGGCGCCCGCATCACCTCCGCCCCCACCTCCCTCCACGTCGCCGGCGCCCGCCCCCTCCGCGCCGTGGACGTCTCCACCGCCGAATATCCCGGCTTCGCCACCGACCTCCAGGCCCAGTACCTCGCCCTCATGACCCAGGCCGAAGGCGCCGCCGTCGTCACCGAAACCATCTTCGAAAACCGCTTCATGCACGCCCTCGAACTCAACCGCATGGGCGCCAGCATTCGCATCGAAGGCAGCCGCGCCATCGTGCGCGGCCCCTGCCCCCTCGCCGGCGCCGCCGTCCAGGCCAGCGACCTCCGCGCCAGCGCTTCCCTCGTCCTCGCCGCCCTCGCCGCCGACGGCGAAACCATCATTGACCGCATCTATCACCTCGACCGCGGCTACGAACGCCTGGAAGACAAGCTGCGCGGCGTCGGCGCCGCCGTCCGCCGCCTCGGCCGCCTCATCCCCCTCGCCCCCCAGTCCGCCTCTGCCCGCTAACGGACATCCCCCCGCCCGCTGCTCCGCATCCAAAACCTCACCTTGATCGCGCGCCAAAGCAAGTACAATGAAGCCATGCTCCCCCGCTTGCTGCGAGCCTGGCTGCCCGTCGCCGCCATGTGCGTGGTCATTTTCCTGTTCTCCCAGGACGCCGACTCCGCCCGCCACAGCAACGAGGTCCTCGGCTGGATCCTCACCCTCGTCGGCCTCAACACCCCCCATTACCACCACCTGCTCAACTACCCCTTCCGCAAATTCGCCCACGTCGTCGTCTACTCCCTGCTCGGCGCCCTCTCCTATCGCGGCTTTGCCCTCGGCCGGCCCACCTTCAGCCCGGCGGCGGCGCTCCGCACCCTCCTCTTTACCGCCCTTTACGCCGCCAGCGATGAGTTCCACCAAGGCTTCACCCAGAACCGCGGCGCCTCCGTCCACGATGTCGTCCTCGACACCTGCGCCGCCGCCCTCGCCTTGTTCCTCATCTGGCTCTTCCTCCGCATCACCCGCTCCCGCCGTCCCATGGTGGCTGCCGTTTCCTCCTCCGACTAGCTGCCTCCCTCCCTCCCCCGCCATGTTAAAATGGCGCCATTGATGTCTATGCGGCCGAAGTCCCTCCCCAGCCTGGCCCGGACCCTGGCGCCCGCCCTCGTGCTTGCCCCCCTGCTCGCCCTGGGCAGCGCCGGCTGCCTGGTGCAGCACCACGTCAACACCAACCCTTTGGCCCAGGTGAAGTCCGACCAGCCCGACAAGACCTTGTTCGACATCGCCATGGCCGATCTCGACAAGAACAAGTACACCGTCGCCCGCCTCAACCTCGAAACCCTGCTCAACACCTACCCCGACAGCGAGTACCTCGCCCGCGCCAAAATGGCCATCGCCGACTCCTGGTTCCGCGAGGGCGGCATCGAGGGCATGGCCCAGGCCGAGGCCCAGTACAAGGACTTCATCACCTTCTTCCCCGCCATGAAGGAGGCCTCCGAGGCCCAGCTCAAGGTCGCCGAGATCCACTACCGCCAACTGCAAAAGCCCGACCGCGATCCCACCCAGGCCATCAGCGCCCAGGCCGAGCTGCGCACCTTCCTGATCAATTACCCCGACAGCCCCCTCCGTCCCCAGGCCCTGCAAATGCTGCGCGACACCCAGGAGGTGCTCGCCGAGGGCCAGTACCGCATTGCCCAGTTCTACCTCGAGCGCGCCCGCGTCGGCGTCTACAACGACTACCGCGCCGCCCAAAGCCGCCTGGAAGAGACCCTCTCCCGCTACCCGCTCTATAGCCGCGGCGACATCGCCCTCGATGAGCTTGCCAATTCGTTCGTCACCACCTCCCAGCTCTACTCCGGCGCCGCCCACATCGAGGTCAACCCCCAGACCAAGGACCTCTACGCCGCCAACGCCAACACCGACCGCGTCAAGGCCATCGCCGACTTCTCCCGCCTCATCGAGCGCTACCCGCTCAGCCCCATGGCCAACAACGCCAGGTCCGAGCTGACCGCGCTGCACGCCCCCATCCCCACCCCCTCGCCCGCCCAGATCGCCTTCAACCGCAAGGAGATCGCCGGACGCACGCAAGCGCCCCACTCCTCTGGCATGTCCGGCGTCCTGGGCCTCGCCACCGCCATGTGGTCGGGCAAGCCCACCAACGAGATCGCCCGCGCCGACAAGGTCGGCACCCCCCTGCTCGCCGAGCCCCAACTCGCCGCCGAGGCGCCCCCGCCCGGCCTCGACACCCTGCTCAAACAGTCCATGATCGCCACCGGCGCCCTCAAGCCCAACCAAGCCGCCAACGTCAACCTGGGCGCCATCCTCACCGGCACCGGCTCCTCCAACTCCGACTCCGCCTTCGCCGCGGCGGCGCCGCCCGCCCCCACCGCTCCCACCCCCGCCACGCCCGCTCCCGCCACCGCCCCCGCCACCCCGCTCGCCTTCCAAAACGTCACCACCCAAGCGCGCGGCGCCGATACCCCGGAATCCAACACCCCCCAGGCCATGTCCGGCAGCAATGCCAACGATCCCAACGCCCGCCCCACCATCGTCGCCCCCGCCGCCAATGTGCTGCTGACCCCCAACGATCTCGATATCGAGAATCGCGACCAAATGCTCGCCGCCGAGATCCATCGCGACGTCCCCGCTCCCCTCGCCGATTTGCAAAGGGCCGCCAAACAGCAGGCCGCCGCCCAAGCCAAGCTCATCGCCCTGATCCGCAAGGAGCAGGCCAAGCAGGCCGCCAAGAAGAAATCTCCCGGCTCGCCCCCGCCCGCCCCGCCCAAGGCCGCCCCCGCCCCCGCCGCCGCCGCCAAGTCCAAGTCCTGGTTCCACATCTGGGACTAACCCCCGCGCCATGACCCTGCCGGACTACCGCATCGGCTCGGGTTGGGATTCCCACCAGTTTGTCCCCGGCCGCCCCCTCTGGCTCGGCGGCCTCCAACTCGACCACCACGCCGGCCTCGCCGGCCACAGCGACGGCGACGTCCTCCTCCACGCCGTCTGCGATGCCCTCCTCGGCGCCCTCGGCCAAGGCGATATCGGCACCCACTTCGCCTCCTCCGATCCGCAGTGGCTCAACGCTCCCAGCGAACGCTTCCTCCGCCACGCCGTCCAACTCACCCACCACGCCGGCTGGGAAATCCATAACCTCGACGCCAACCTCATCCTCGACCAGCCCCGCATCCAGCCCCTGCGCGAACAACTCCGCGAAAACATCGCCAGCTTGCTCGGCATCCCCTCCGACCGCGTCTCCGTCAAGGCCAAGACCCCCGAAGGCCTCGCCCTCCCCTCCACCGCCATCGCCCAGGTCGTCGTCCTCCTGCGCCGCGGCTGACCTTCGCCCAGCAAACCCCCAGCAAACCAAGGAGCCACTTTGCACATCTCATCCATGCTCACCGCTGTGGACCTGCACGCTTGCGGCGAACCCGGACGCGTCATCATCGGCGGCGTGCTCGATGTCCCCGGTGCCTCCATGTACGCCAAAATGGTCCACCTCCGCGACCACGCCGATCAACTCCGCCTGCGCATGCTGCGCGAGCCCCGCGGCTATCCCGCCGCCAATTGCAACCTCATCCTCCCCCCCACCCTTCCCGGCGCCCACGCCGGCTTCGTCATCATGGAGCAGGTCGAGTACCCGCCCATGTCCGGCAGCAACACCCTCTGCGTCGCCACCGCCCTCGCCGAAACCGGCATGGTGCCCACCGTCGAGGGCCCCAATTTGCTCAAGCTCGAATCTCCGGCCGGATTGATCGAGGTCGAGGTCGAGATGGCCGCCGGCAAGGCCCGCCGCGTCACCTTCCAAAATGTCCCCGCCTTCGCCGTCCATCTCGATCTCCCCGTCGAGGTCCCCAACCTCGGCACGGTGACGGTGGACATCGCCTGGGGCGGCATGTTCTACGTCATTGCCGACGCCGCCCCGCTCGGCCTCCGCCTCACCCCCGACGAGGCCCGCGACCTCGTCCGCGTCGGCGAGATGATCAAGGCCGCCACCCGCCAGCAATACCCCGTCGTCCACCCCGACAACCCCGACATCACCGGCCCCACCATCGCCCAGCTCTCCGCCCCCCCCACCCTCCCCGGCGCCCACCGCCGCAACACCGTCATCGTCTCCACCGGCCAGCTCGATTGGGACCGCCCCGCCTCCTGGACCGGCACCCTCGACCGCTCCCCCTGCGGCACCGGCACCTGCGCCAAGATGGCCACCCTCTTCGCCCGCAACCAGCTCGGCCTGAACCAGGACTTCGTCCACGAAGGCATCCTCGGCACCACTTTCACCGGCCGCCTCCTGCGCCAAACCCAAGTCGGCCCCTACCCCGCCGTCATCCCCACCATCTCCGGCCAAGCCTGGATCACCGGCTTCGCCCAATACGTCCTCGACCCCTCCGACCCCTTCCCCGCCGGCTTCACCCTCGCCGACCTCTGGGGCAACAACCCCCCAGGCGTATCCTAGGGTTGCGAGAGCAGTATGGGAATCACCTTCATCCCAGGCGTGGTCACCGGCCCCACCGGCGAACAGGCCACGCTCGATTTCCTCGTGGACAGCGGCGCCACCTACACCCTGCTCCCGCACTCCACCTGGAATCAGATTGGTCTCGCCCCGCGCCGCTCCGTTCGCCTCCGCCTGGCCGACGGAACGCTGATGGAACGCAATGTCGCCGAGTGCAAGATTCAACTCCCCCAGGGCGACGGCCACACCCCGGTGATCCTCGGCGAAGTCGGCGATCAGGCCCTGCTCGGCGTGGTCACCCTCGAAGAACTCGGCCTGGTGCTCAACCCCTTCACCCGCACCCTCCAGCCCATGCAAATGCTCCTCGCCTAGCCGTGCAAATCCCGATCGAAATCAGCGACCAGGAAGAGCTTCGAGCTGCTGCCTCCCGAGCGGACCGATGCCGCCGTACGCCCGGACTGAGAGGGCTGTGCTGGCGGTCCGCAACACCCGGCTCTGGGTCCGAACCTGCTATCGCGGCAGGTTCACCAAGCTGGTGCACAAGGGGGATTGGAAAGATCGCGTGAAAGGGGCCCTGCATGGAATCAGGGCCAGTAGTGGTGGAGGCGGTGGGAGTTGAACCCACGTCCGAAAGTGCTGCCGATGAGGAGAACTACGAGCGTAGTCCGTTCCGGTGAATCTCGCGCCAACCGGTCAGAGCGGACAAGAGCCGATCAGCGCCAGCCCCTGCCTCGTG
>DATKSZ010000030.1:0-16031 GCA_035531375.1 Terriglobales bacterium
CGGCCCGGCTGTAGCAGCGCCAGGCCGGTGCGGCGCGCGTCCCGCTTGTGCTCGCGCCGACGTGGGGCCCCATGGCCCCAAGTCGGCGCTGCGCTTCGCTGGGGCCGCGCCGAATTCGCTTCCCGGGGGCGCAGACGCGCCCCCGGCGCGTCTGCCCCTGCGGAATTACGACCACCCCAGGACCCGCAGCGGGTCCCGGGGGCCCCGGTTCGCGGCCTTTCGCGCCGATTTTGCCCGCAGGCAAAGCGGCGCGACCCGCGCGATGTGTACCGGGTGGCCACCAACGCTGGGCTGGACTACCTGCGGAGGCAGCGGGTGCGGCAGGGGCTGTGGTTTCCGACGCCGCGCTGCGGCGCGGGGGCGAGGCGGCGGGAGTGGTGCAGGCGCGGGCCCCAGTCAATGGCGGCGGGCCGGGGCTGCGGCTGCTGTCGGTGGGCTCGGACATTACCATCCAACATCGCTAAGAAGGAGGATTGCATGCTGCACAGATTCCAGGGTGGCTCGCCAGGATGGGCCGGGGTCGCTCCCGAGGATCGCTTGGTTGCCCGCTGGCGTCAGGGAGGACTACCCGTTGCCGCTATCGGCATGGTGGTGGCGTTGGCGGCATGCCTGGCGTCGGCGCAGGTTTATGGGTTCCACGACCCGGCGCCGGTGGTGGCGCCGCTGCAGGCGACAAGGCTCGCCTGCTACAGCAGCCAGAGTTGGCTGGGGGTGGGGATCGCCGAGCTGACCAGCACCAGCCGGGCGCGGCTGCAGGTGGCCAGCGAGAACGGGGCGGAGGTGGTCGAGGTCTATCCCGACAGCCCCGCCGCCAGCGCCGGCGTGAAGACGGGCGACGTCATTACCCGCTTCGACGGCGAGCGGGTGATCAGCGTGCGGCAGTTGGAGCGGCTGGTGAGCGAGGTGCCGGCCAACCGCACCGTGGCGGTGGCGGTGATGCGCGCGGGCAAGCCGCTGCAGCTCGCAGTGCATTTGGCGGCGCGCAGCGGGACGCGGGCCTATGCGCCGTATGGACGGCTGACGGTGCCGCCGATCGCACCGCACGCGCCGCCGCTGCCGCGGCTGACGCCCATGCCGCCGGCGCCTCCGGCGGCGAGGGGCCTGCTGCGGGAGCGGCTGATGGAGATGGAGAGCTTGGGCAACTTGGGAGTGACCGTGGAGACCCTAACGCCACAGTTGGCCGAGTACTTTGGGGTGAAGAAAGGCCAGGGGGGACTGCTGGTGCGGTCGGTGGAGGCGGAGAGCGCGGCGGGCAAAGCGGGGATGGCGGCGGGCGACGTGCTGACGCGGTTGGGCGACACCCGCATTGGCTCGATGAGGGATTTGCAGCGGGCGACCCGCGCCGCCGCAGGCACGACGGTGACGGCGCGGCTGCTGCGGCGGGGGAAGGTGGTGAGGGTGGCGGTGGCGGTGCCGAGGCGGTCGGAGGGATGGATGTAGCAGGCGGGGGGCTGGCAGCTTGCAGCTTGCGGCTGGCAGCTTGGGATGGATAGGCGGCGCGGAACGGGGAGGCGCTGGGGGGCACAGCCAAGAGTGGCTGTGCCACAGCGGACAGAAAGGGGTGGCGCGCGCGGCGGCTGTTGATAATGCAGGGATTGCAGAAGTGGCGGCAGCGAATGCTGGGGTCGGCGGGGAAAAAAGGGCTTGACTTTACGGCGGGCATTGGGGGTGGTATACTGAAGTTGCGTTTGATGGTCTGTTCGATGCCTGTAGACCGCCGGGTACGAAACTGTTCCGACCTGCCTATTCGTCAGAGACCGGCCAACCAAATAGCTCTTCGCTTGAAGGATAACCTTTGAAAAATATTTTTGTTGGGAACCTGTCGTTCCAAACGACAGAAGCAGACCTGCGGGCTGCGTTTGAGCAATTTGGCGCGGTGAGCCGCGTCAGCATCATGACGGATCGGGACACGGGCCGTTCGCGCGGCTTCGCTTTTGTTGAGATGAACGACGATCAGCAAGGCGACGACGCCATCAACGCCCTCAACGGCAAGGAAGTGGACGGGCGGGCGCTCAACGTCAACGTGGCGCGTCCGCGTCCGGAGCGGGCAGCCGGCGGCGGCGGCGGTGGCCGTGGCAATGGCGGCGGTGGCCGCGGTGGCTACGGCGGCGGCGGCGGCGGCGGCCGGCGCGAACAGCGCTGGTAGCGGCGCTGGGCGCGCCAGCCGGGCTGGCGGACGCAGCGCACCAAGACGCTCCCGTTGGTCGCTCGGACGAACTTGGCCGAGCGGACACAGCGGGGTGGTAAGAAAAGGCGGGGGGCTTTGGCCCCCCGCCTTTTTTGGCGCTGGGCGCGCCAGCCGGGCTGGCGGACGCAGCGCACCAAGACGCTCCCGCTGGTCGCTCGGACGAACTTGGCCGAGCGGGCGCAGCGGGGTGGTAGGAAGAGGCGGGGCGGGCTAGGGCGAGGCTGTTTTTGCTGCTAGGGTTGGAGGACGTCGAGGTATTTGAGGCCGCCGCCGGTGTTGTAGAGGACGACGGTCTCTTCGGGGCGGAGCCAGCCGGAGGCGTAGAGGCGGCGGGCGGCGGCGACGGCGGCGGCGCCCTCGGGGGCGGCGAAGATGCCCTCGGTGGCGGCGAGCTCGCGCACGGCGGCGAGGATATCGGCGTCGGAGACGGCGAGGGCGGTGCCGTGGCTTTGGCGGAGGATGTCGAGGATGATCTTGTCGGCGTAGGGCTTGGGGACGCGGAGGCCGGCGGCCAGGGTGGCGGGGTTGGGGAAGGGCTGCATGGCATCGGCGCCGCTCTCGAAGGCGGCGACGACGGGGGCACAGCCGGCGGCCTGGACGGCGACCATGCGGGGACGGGCGGGACCGATCCAGCCGAGCTGTTCGAGCTCGTCGAAGGCCTTCCACATGCCGATCAGGCCGACGCCGCCGCCGGTGGGGTAGAAGAGCACGTCGGGGACGCGCCAGCCGAGCTGCTCGACCACCTCGAAGCCCATGGTCTTTTTGCCCTCGACACGGTAGGGCTCTTTCATGGTGCTGACGTCGAACCAGCCCTCGCGCTCGCGGCCCTCTTGCACCATGCGGGCGCAGTCGCTGATGAGGCCGTTGACGAGGGTGACCTTGGCGCCGTAGAAGCTGTACTCGGCGAGGTTGCCCTTGGGGACGTCGGCGGGGGCGAAGATGTGGGCCTCGAGGCCGGCTTGGGCGGCGTAGGCGGCGAGGGCGCTGCCGGCGTTGCCGGCGGTGGGGATGGCGAGCTTGCGCACGCCGAACTGCTTGAGCATGGTGACGGCACAGCCGAGGCCGCGGGCCTTGAAGCTGCCGGTGGGGTTGAGGCCCTCGTCCTTGACGAAGAGGCGCTGGCCGCCGAGGGAGGCGCCGAGGCGGCGGGCGTGGAGGAGGGGGGTTTGACCCTCGCCCAGGGTGACGGGATCGTCGGAGGGCAGGAGTTCCTGGTACTTCCACATGGAGCGGTCGGCGGCGGAGCGGCAGCGCAGCAGCTCGGGGCTGAGCACCTTGGCGATGGCGCCGAGGTCATAGCGGACGTAGAGGGAGCCGGAGCACTGCGGGCAGACGGTGTGGGGGCGGTCGGCGGCCAGGGCTTCGCCGCAACGGCTGCATTCCAGACGGGTTACATAGGTCACGAAGAGCAGAATAGCATTGCGTGGGCGCGGGCCCCGGCGCGGCTGCCCGGCGCGGCGCGGTTGCGGGGGCCGGCGGCGTGGTATTCTCCTGCGATGAAGCGGGGTTCGCTCACAAGCTGGATCTTTCTGGGGCTGGTGCTGGGGGTGGCGATCGGGGCGTGGTGGCCCCACCTGGGGGTGGAGCTGGAGCCGCTGGAGACGATCTTCCTGCGGCTGATCAAGATGGTGGTGGGGCCGCTGATCTTTGCCACGCTGGTGGTGGGGATTGCCGGGCAGGGCGAGCTGCGCGGGCTGGGGCGGGTGGCGGTGAAGGCAATGGTGTTGTTCGAGGTGGCGACCACGCTGGCGCTGGTGCTGGGGCTGTGGGTGGTGAACCTGGTGCGGCCGGGGGCGGGGGCGCACTTGCAGGCGGGCAGTGGGGCCGATCTGGGCACGACGGCGGCGCATACCAACCTGCTGCAGGCGATGATCGTGCACACCGTGCCGCAGAGCTTTGCGCAGGCGCTGGCCAACGGCGAGATCCTGCAGGTGGTGGTGTTCAGCGTGCTGTTCGCGGTGGCGATGGTGGTGGCGGGGGTGGGCGAGGGGCGGCCGGCGCAACCACTGCTGCAACTGTGCGAGGCGCTGGCGAAGGCGATGTTCAAGCTCACCGAGATGGTGATGTGGACGGCGCCTTTGGGGGTGCTGGGAGCGATGGCGGCGAGCATCGGAGGGCAGGGGCTGGGGGTGGTGGGGCCGCTGCTGAAGCTGGTGGCGACGCTCTACGGGGCGCTGGTGGTGTTTGTGGTGGTGGTGCTGGGCGGGGCGATGGCGCTGTTTCGCATTCCGCTGGGGCGGTTTTGGGCGGCGGTGAGGGGGCCGGCGCTGATCGCGTTTTCGACCAGCAGTTCGGAGGCGGCGCTGCCCAGCGCGCTGGAAAACATGGAGGCGATGGGGGTGCCGGCGGGGATCGTCGGGTTTGTGATCCCGGCCGGCTACAGCTTCAACCTCACCGGCAGCACGCTGTACTTGAGCTTGGCGACGATGTTCATCGCCCAAGCGGCGGGCATGCACCTGAGCGTGGGGCAGCAGGTGTTCATGCTGCTGACGCTGATGCTGACCAGCAAGGGGGTGGCGGGGGTGTCGCGGGCGGCGATTGTGGTGCTGGCGGCAACGGCGATCACGCTGGGATTGCCGCTGGCGGGGGTGGCGCTGCTGCTGGGGGTGGATCAGTTCTTGGACATGGGGCGCACGGCGGTCAACGTGTTGGGCAACTGCTTGGCGGCGGCGGTGGTAGCGCGGTGGGAGGGGGCGACGATACAGCAGCCCTCGGGGCAGACATCGCTCCAGGCGCCGGAAGAGCCGGTGGCGCGGCGGGGCTGAGCCGGATCGAGGCGCTCCAGGATCAACTCGCGCAAGAGGGCGGCAAAGCCGGGGTGGTCGCCGGGGGTGGGGACGCGGACGCAGCGCAAGCCCAAGGCGCGGGCCTGGTCGGCGGCCTCGACGTCGAGGTCGTAGACCACCTCCATGTGGTCGGAGAGGAACCCGAGGGGGGCGAGCACGACGGCGGGGGCACCCTGCTGTTTCAGGCTGGGGAGGAGGGCCTCGAGGCTGGGCTCGAGCCAGGGCTGGTGGGGGGGGCCGCTGCGGCTCTGGTAGGCGAAGTGGAAGTGGGGGTGGCGGGCGGCGGCGGCGACGAGCTGGGCAGCTTCCTGCAATTGCTGCGGGTAGGGGCCGGCGGCGGCCATCTCGACCGGGACGCTGTGGGCGGTGAAGAGCAGGGCGGCCTCGGGGCCGGCCTGGGCGAGGCCCTGGCGGACGCGCTCGGCCCAGATGGCGAGGAAGGCGGGGTGGTTGTAGAAGAGGCGGACTTTGTCCACGGCGGGAGCGGAGGGGCCAACCTGGAGGCGGGCGCGGGCGATGTCCTCCAGGTATTGGCGGCAGCCGGAGTAGGAGCCGAAGGCGGAGGTGACGAGGGCGAGGGCGCGCTGGATGCCGTCGGCGGCCATGGCGCGCAGGGTGTCGGGCAAGAGCGGGTGCCAGTTGCGGTTGCCGAGGTAGACGGGGAGGTTGGGACCGTGGGCGTCGAGCTCGCGCCGCAGGGCGGCGTGGAGGGCGCGGGTGGCGGGGGCGATGGGGCTGCGGCCGCCGAAGCGGAGGTAGTGCTGGGCGACCTCCTGGCGGCGGGCGGGAGGGACGGGCTTGCCGCGCAGCACGTTGTCGAGGAAGGGCTCGACGTCCTCGGGACGCTCGGGACCGCCGAAGGAGACGAGCAGGACCGCATCGTAGGACATGGGGAATTATAGCTAGAGGGGCTGGCGGCTGGCAGCTTGCGGCTGGCAGCTTGGGATGGATAGGCGGCGGGGAACGGGGAGGCGCTGGGGAGGCACAGCCAAGAGTGGCTGTGCCACTGTGGCCGGGAGGGTGGGTGCTAGTTGGCGGCGGGGGAGGCGACGGAGCTGGCGCGGTGCTGGTGGAGCTGCTTGGCGCGGTACATGTCGGCGTCGGCGCGGTGGAGGAGTTCTTCGGGGGTGGCGCCGGAGTTGGGGTAGACGGCGAGGCCGAAGCTGCCGCGGAGGTGGCGCTGGGCGAGGACGGGGTCGTTGGCGAGGGCGATCTCGAGGCGCTCGGGGAAGAGGAAGGCGATCTCGGGCTCGCAGGCGGGGACGAGGATGATGAACTCGTCGCCGCCGAAGCGGGCGACGACGCTGCTGGCGCGGCACTTTTGCTCGAGCAGGCGGGCGACGCGGACCAGGACGCGGTCGCCCTCGGAGTGGCCGAAGTTGTCGTTGAGGGGCTTGAAGCCGTCGAGGTCGAGCAGGACGACGCAGAAGCTGGCGGGCTCGCCGTTGGCCTCGGCGGCGCGGGCGCGGCGCCACTCGGCCTGCAGCGCCTCCATAAAGAAGCGGCGGGTTTTGAGGCCGGTGAGGCTGTCGGTGATGGCCTGGTGCTGCATTTGCTGGAAGAGGGTGGCGTGGTTGAGGGCGACGGCGATCTGGTCGGTGAGGGTTTGCAGGACCAGGATCTGATCGGGAGGGAAGCCGAAGGGGGTGTGGCTTTCCAGATGGAGCACGCCCAGGGTCTGGCCGGCGTAGCGGATGGGGAGGGCGAGGCCGGAGCAGGCGTGGGGACAGCGGGACCAGTCGGAGGGGGTGGCGGCGAGATCGGCGGGGCCATCGGCGAGGGACTGGATCTCGCCGGACTGGGCGGCCTTGCCGGCCAAGCCTTGGCCGAGGGGGATGCGGCGGGCGGTGGAGGCGGGATCGGCGTGGGCGCCGGCGGAGGCGGCGACCTCGAGCACGGCGACCTCGCCCAAGCCGTTGGTGGGGCTGACCAGGGCGAGGGCGATGTGGTCGTAATGGAAGGCGCGGGCAATCTCGTTGGCGACGGTGGTGAGCATCTCGCCGGGGCTGAGGGTGGAGATGGTGAGGCGGGCGATGTGGTTGAGGAAGGCCTTCTGGCCGGCGTCGCGCTGCACCTCGGCGAAGAGGCGGGCGTTGTCGAGGGCGACGCCGGCCTGGCCGGCGAGGATCTCGAGCACGCGCAGGTGTTCGGTGTCGTAGACGTTTTCCTGCTGGTGGCTTTGCACGGCGATGACGCCGCAGGGCTGGCCCTGGAGCAGGACGGGGACGCCGATGTAGTTTTTGGCGGGGCGGCCGCTGCGCAGCAGGCCGTGGGCGCGGATGTAGGCGTCCACGTCGCGGGAGATGATGAGGGGCTGGCCGGTGGCGATGACGTGCTCGGTGAGGGCGTTGGTGCGGGGGCGGCTGCGGGGGGCGAGGCGCTGGCCGTCCTCGACCTCGAAGGCGAAGCGGATCTCGTCGAGCTCGACGTCCTGGAAGGCGACGTAGAAGTTGCGGACATCCATCAACTTTTGCAGTTGGGCGTGGATGGTGGCGAGCAGGGCGTCGGCGTCGAGCGAGGAGCTGAGGGCGGTGCCGATGTGGGTGAGGATCTCGAACTCGCGGCTGCGGCGGACGGATTGGCGGAAGAGCTGGAGCTGATCGGCGCTGGTGCCGGGCGAGGCCTCGCCGGAGGCGGAGGCGCGCTCGGCCACGACCCAGAGCATGGCGGCGATGAAGAGGCTGGGGATGAGGGCGGCGAGGGCGGGCAGGGACTGGGGGTAGCGGGGCAGGGCTTCGACGCCCCAGAACGCGATCACCGCGGCGAGCAGGCGCAAGGACCAGCCGCCGGCCCAGAGCAGCAGCACGATGGCGGCGGCCATGAGCAGGCCGAGGGCGTAGGGGGCGAGGTCTTGCCAGGGCGAGGGGGCGAGGGTGAGGGCGGCGGTGAGGAGGGAGGCTCCCCAGAGGGCGTCGCGCCAGCGCGGACCGACCAGGGCGGGACGGGCGGCGGCGAGCAGCAGGCGGGCGCTGTAGAGCAGCATGCCGGTGGCGGCGACGGCGCACACGCCGGCCCAGCGCATGGCGATGGAGGCGGGCGGGGGGTGGGAGGCGAGCAGGGCGTAGCGCGCCAGCAACAGCGCCCAGAAGCCCACC
This sequence comes from Terriglobales bacterium, assembly GCA_035531375.1. Taxonomy (GTDB): domain Bacteria; phylum Acidobacteriota; class Terriglobia; order Terriglobales; family SCQP01; genus SCQP01. The sequence goes on from DATKSZ010000030.1 coordinate 8,070, forward strand.
CAGCCGTGGTAGCCGGTATCCCGACGGCTCCACTGCACATAGGCAAACAGCGGCAAAGCCACGGCACACAGAACGATGCTGTAAAGCTGCAGGCCCATGAAGATCAGGGTGGACTCAGTCGTTTTGGGGCTGACTCCACGTGGGATGGCGTAACTATAAGCGAGGCTCGCGCCAGAGTCAAAGCGGGTTTGCGGGGGCGGCTGGCGGCTGGCAGCCGGCAGCTGGCGCACCGCGGCGGCGGGGCGGGGGACGGGGCGAGGGGGTGGGCTTGGCAACCGGATTCGGGCAACCTCCGGGCCGAAGGTCGGCCTCTGTAGGTCCAGGAGGCGACATGGGGGTGGGGGTGTGGCTGCTGGCGGCGGTGTTGACTGTTGGTTGGCGCGGGCCCCAGCGCGCCTGCGGCGCGCGTCCCGCTGGTGCTCGCGCCGACTTGGGGGCCCGAGGACCCCAAGTCGGTGCTGCGCGTCGCTGGGGCCGCGCCGAATTCGCTTCCCGGGGGCGGGCCGCCCTGCGGAATTTCGCAGCCTTTCGCGCCGATTTTGCCAGCAGGCAAAGCGGCGCGACCCCCGCGACCGGAGCGCAGCAGGCTGCGGCGCCGGTGGGGCAAATGGCGCAGGAGAACCTGCGCGCCACGATTTTGCAGACGCTGATCAACGATCCCGAGCTGGGGCAGTACGCGCTGGCGGCGAGCGTGGATGGCGAAGACCAGGTGGTGCTGAACGGCACCTTGCCGAGCAAGGAAGACAAGGAGTTGGCCAGCAAGCTGGTGAAGAGCATTGCCGGGGTGAAGGGAGTGGACAACCAGATCCAGGTGAGCGCGGCGGTGGCGCCGCTGGCGGGGGTGGCGCCGGCGGCGGCGGCGACGCCGGCAGCGACGCCCAATGCTCCGCCCAGCGATGCGGATGTGCAGGCGGCGGTGCAGAACGCGCTGCGGGCGCATCCGGAGCTGGCGAAGGTGAAGGCCACGGTGAGCGAGGAGCAGGTGACGCTGAGCGGGACGGTGGCGAACCAGGCGGGGAGGGAGGAGGCGGTGGCGGTGGCGAAGAAGAATGCGGCGGGGATGGGGGTGGTGGACCGGCTGAAGGTGGGGCGGTAGGGCGTTGGTGGGCGCGGGCCCCAGCGCGCCTGCGGCGCGCGTCCCGCTTGTGAGCCGCCCCGCTGTAGATGCGCGGGGCGGCATGCTCGCGCCGACTTGGGGGCCCCGTGGCCCGCAGTCGGCGCTGCGCGGCTTCACTGCCCGGGGGGGGCTGCGCCGCATTCGCTTCCCGGGAGCGCAGACGCGCCACTGGCGCGCGAGCGGAGGCGGAGAGGGTCAGTGGCGCTGCAGGATGGCGGCGAAGAAGCCGTCGGTGGCGTGCTGGCCGGGGAGGATGCGGAGGAAGGCGCCGGCGGTGAGGGAGGCGGGGTCGAGGCCGGGGGCCAAATGGTGGGCGGCGGCGAGGGAGGCGAGGACGTTGGCGGCGGGGAGGAGGCTGAGGGAGCTGTCGGCGGCGAGGACGGCCGCGACCACGCCGGGGCCCTCCTCGGACTCGATGGAGCAGACGCTGTAGACGCAGCGGCCGGCGGGGCGGAGCCGGGCCAGGGCTTGGCGCAGGATGGCGAGCTGCAATTGGGCCAGGCGGGCGGGGTCGGCGGGGTCGAGGCGCCAGCGGATCTCGGGGTTGCGGGCCAAGGTGCCGGTGCCGGTGCAGGGGGCGTCCACCAAGATGCGGTCGAACTGGCCGCGCAGGGGGAGGGGGCGGGAGGCGTCGGCGACGAGGAGCAGGGGGAGGGAGGGGAGCAGGCGGCGGAGGAGGCGGGCGCGGTGGAGGTGGCGCTCGAGCGCGACCAGGGTGGCGGCGGGAGCGAGGGCTTGCAGCAGGGCGGTCTTGGCGCCGGGGGCGGCACAGGCGTCGAGGATGCGGTCGCGGGATTGGGGCTCGAGCAGGTAGGGGATCAACTGCGAAGCTTCGTCTTGGATCCAGAGCTGGTGGGCGCGGAAGGCCGGGGTATGGGTGAGATCGCCGGAGGTGGCGCGGAGAGCGCTGGCGAGCAGGAGGCCGGGGGTGGCGGCGAGGCCGGTGGGGAGGGCGGCGCCGGGGGCGAGGCGGAAGGCGGTGGGCGGGGGCTGATTGTTGAACTCGGCGATGCGGTCGGCGGTGGCGGGGGAGTAGGCGCGGCTCCAGCGCTCGAGCAGCCAGGCGGGGTGGGAGAACTCGACCTCGCGGCGGCGGCGGAGGTCGCTCTCGGGCGCCAGCAGCGCCTCGACCGGTTCGGCGGGAAGGTGGCGGAGGACGGCGTTGACGAAGCCGCCGAGGCGGGGGTCGGAGGCCTTGGCAAGCGCGACACTCTCGTTCACGGCGGCGGAGGCGGGGATGCGGCTGAGGAAACGCAACTGGTAGGCGCCGATGCGCAGCGCCACGCGGGCGGCTGGCTGCATGCGGGCGACGGGGCGGCGGGCGGCGCGCTCGAGGACGAAATCGAGTTGGGCACGCCAGCGCAAGACGCCCATGACGATTTCGGTGGCGAGGCGAAGGTCGGCGGGCGACAAGCCGCGCGCCAGCGGGGAGTGGAGCAGATCGCTGGCGTAGCCGCCGCGCTCCTCCACCGCCAGCAGGACGTCACGCGCGAGTTGGCGGGCGGGGGACATGAGGGACGAGTGGACGAGTGGACGAGTGGACAGTGGACAGTGGACAGTGGAGGAGAGACATCCGCCATCCTTAGACTACAATGGGAGGCCATGAGCGAGGCCGAGGTGTATGTGATTGCGGGGGTGGAGCCGGAGGTGGGGGCCTACGCCATGGCCAAGTACAGCCGTTCGGCGCTGTCCATGCGGGAGAGCTTGCGGGAGCTGGACGGACAAAAGGCGGAGAAGTTTCTCAACACCTTTTATTTCCAGTACGGGCACCGCTCGATCGCGGATTTGGCGCACGTCAGCTTTGCCCTGGAGCGGCTGTCCATCCTGGCGGCGATCGAGGTGGTGGACGAGCCGCGCTGGGACGGGCAGGAGCGCTCGACGCGGTACCAGGAGTTCCGGCGGAGCGGCTACGTGACGCCGCCGGAGCTGGCGGGGGAGGCGGGCTACGCGGGGACGGTGGAGGGGCTGTTGGCCGCCTACGCGGAGTTGAGCGGGCGGGTGGAGGCGGATTTGGGGAGGCGGCACCCGCGGCCGGAGGCGATGAAGGAGGAGGCCTACCGGCGGGCACTGCGGGCGCGGGCGTTTGACGCCAGCCGCTACCTGCTGCCGCTGGCGACGGCGACCAGCCTAGGGCAGATCGTGAGCGCGCGCACGCTGGAGCAGCAGATCGCGCGGCTGCTGTCGTCGCCGTGGGCGGAGAGCCGGGAGGTGGGGGGGGCGCTGAAGCGGGCGGCGAGCGCGCCGGGGGCGGTGCCGACGCTGGTGAAGTACACCGACCCGAGCCCGTATCTGCTGGAGTCGCGGGCAGGGCTGCGGGAGGCGGCGGCGGAGCTGCTGCGGGGGGTGGGGGTGGATTCGACGCCGGGGGTACAGTTGGCCGAGCCGGCGGAGCTGGAGATCGAGGTGGCGGCTTCCCTGCTGTACCCGCACTGCCACCATAGCTACCGGCAGGTGGTGGAGGCGGTGGGGAGCGTGACGGCGGCGCGGCGGGAGGAGCTGGTGGAGTTGGGGCGGGCGGGGCGGGGGGCGCACGACGACTTGCTGCGGGAGTTCCAGGCGGGGCAGCCGTTCCAGTTCGATATATTGATGGACATTGGAGGGTTCCGCGACCTGCACCGGCACCGGCGGTGCGTGCAGTTGCACCAGGGCTACAGCCCGGCGCACGGCTTCGAGACGCCGGCGGCGATGGCGGCGAGCGGGGCGGAGGCGGAGTATGGGGCGGCGATGGCGGCGGCGGGGGCGTGGGTGGAGCGGCGGGGCGGAGGGGCGGGGGCGTATGCGCTGCCGCTGGGATACCGGAAGCGGAGCCTGTTCAAGATGGACTGGGCGGAGGCGGCCTACATTGCGGAGCTGCGCACCGGGGCGGGCGGGCATATCTCGTATCGGATGGCGGCGTGGGAGATGTACGAGGGGCTGCGGCGGCGGCACCCGAGCCTGGCGCGGGGGCTGCGGGTGACGGACCCGCGGGAGGCATCGGATCCGCTGGTGAGGTAGGGGCGTGCGGGGGCGGGCGCCTCCGCTATTCCGGGGCTCCGCCCTGCTTTAGCGGGGCAGGGCGAGAGGCCCGGGGGTAGGGCTGGGTTGGCACAGCCAAGATTGGCTGTGCCACCGTGGCCAGAGGGGCTCAGCCAAGATGGCTGTGTCACAGTGGCCAGAAAGTTCGCACAGCCAAGATTGGCTGTGCCACTGTGGCCAGAAAATTCGCGGTGCCACCGTGGCGGGAGAGTTCGCACAGCCAGGATTGCCGAGGCTTAGGCGCCTTCGGCGCGGAGGGCGGCTTTGGTGCGGAGGAAGTCGCGCTGGATGCGGAGCAGGCGGACGAGCTTGTCGAAATCCACCGGCTTTTCGATCATGGTGAAGGCGCCGAAGCGCATGACCTGCTCGCGCAGGCGGGGGCCGGCGACGCCGGTCATGACGATGACGCCGAAGGCGTGGCCGATGTGCTCCTGGGCGAGGCGGAGGAACTCGATGCCGTCAAGGCCTGGCATGTTGAGGTCGAGCAGGATGACGTCGGGGGTGGCGTGGCGGCGGAGGTTGTCAATGGCCTCGAGGCCGTTGGCGACGGCGGTGCAGGAGTAGCCGGCTTCCTGGAGGCGGAGGTGGAGGTAGTCGCGGACCAGCTCATCGTCGTCGACGACGAGGATGTGGCCGAGGCTGGTGCGCAGTTCCATATCAGAGGGCGGCGGCTTGGGCGGAGGCGCCGGGGCGGGCATCGAGCACGGCGCGGACCTTGCGGGCGAGGGCCTCGGGGGTGAAGGGTTTTTGAATGAAGGCGAGGCCGGCTTCGAGCTCGCGGTTGTGGGCGATGGCTTTGTCGGGGTAGCCGGAGATGAAGAGGATGGCGAGGGAGGGGCGGAGTTGGAGGAGGCGGTCGGCGAGGAGGCGGCCGTTGAGGCCGGGCATGACGACATCGGTGACGAGGAGGTCGAGGGGGCCGGCGTAGTCGGCGAGGAGGGCGAGGGCGTGGTCGGGGCCGGGGGCGGCAAGGACGGTGTAGCCGGACTCTTCGAGGACCTCGCAGACGAGGTGGCGGACGCTCTCCTCGTCTTCGACGACGAGCAGGGTCTCGTGGCCGCGGAGGACGGCGGGGGCGGCGGCCGGGTCGGCGGGCTCGGCGGCGGCGGCGAGGCTGGGGAGGTAGACCTTCATGGAGGTGCCGCGGCCGGGCTCGCTGTAGGCGGCGACGCTGCCGCCGCTCTGCTTGACGATGCCGAAGACGGTGGCGAGGCCGAGGCCGGTGCCCTGGCCGGCGGGCTTGGTGGTGAAGAAGGGCTCGAAGATGTGGGCGAGGGTGGCGGCATCCATGCCGATGCCGCTGTCGGTGACGGCGAGCATGACGTAGGGGCCGGGGGCGACCTCGGGGTGGGTGGCGGCGTAGCGGGCGTCGATCTCGACGTTGGCGGTCTCGAGGGTGAGGCGGCCGCCGTTGGGCATGGCGTCGCGGGCGTTGACCACCAGGTTCATGAGCACCTGGCCGATCTGGCCGGGGTCGGCGCGGACGGAGGCGAGGTTGGAGGCGAAGTGGGTTTCGAGGGCGAGGTCTTCGCCGAGGATGCGGCGGAGCAAGGGGTCCATCTCGGCGAGCACGAGATTGAGGTCGAGGACGCGGGGCTGGAGGACCTGCTGGCGGCTGAAGGCGAGCAGTTGCTGGGTGAGGCCGGCGGCGCGCTCGCCGGCCTTGCGGATGTTGGCGGCCTTGGTGGCGACGTCGGGGGCGTCGGGGTGGCGGAGGAGCATTTCGGCGTAGCCGTTGACGACGGTGAGGAGGTTGTTGAAGTCGTGGGCGATGCCGGCGGCGAGGCGGCCGACCGCCTCCATTTTTTGGGCTTGGTGGAACTGGGCCTGGAGGGCCTTGCGCTCGGAGACGTCGGAGAAGCTGACCACAGCGCCGACGATGTGGCCGTCGCGCCAGAGGGGGCAGGAGCAGTAGTCGGCGGGGAAGCTGGAGCCGTCGGCGCGCCAGAGGGTCTCGTCGTGGACGGCGAGGGAGCGGCCCTGGGCGATGGCCTGGACCATGGGGCAGTCGGCGGCGGGGAAGGGGGTGCCGTCGGCGTGGGAGTGGTGGAAGAGCTGGTGGGCGTTTTTGCCGAGGAGGTCGTCGGTGGAGGCGAAGCCGAGCATGCGGGCGACGGCGGGGTTGCACCATTCGCAGTGGCCCTGGGCGTCCACGGCGAGGATGCCCTCGAGGGTGGTCTCGAGCAGGATGCGGACGCGGGCCTCGCTCTCGCGCAGTTGGGCGTCGGTTTGGCGGCGGGCGGTGACGTCGTGGACAAAGGCGACGCGGGCGGGGCGGCCGTACCAGGTGGCGGGCTGGTCGAAGGCCTCGACCTCGAGCACGCGGCCGAGCTTGGTGACGCGGCGCGCGCCGGTGTCGTCGCCGGGAGGGGCGAGGTCGGGGAGGCGCAGGGCGAGGAACTCGGCGCGGGTGTAGCCGTAGATGCGCAGGGCGGTGTCATTGACGTCGAGGAAGCGCAGGCTCTCGGCGTCGTAGATCCACATGGGCTCGGGGTTGTTCTCGAAGAGCAGGCGGTAGCGCTCTTCCGAGAGGCGGAGGTCGCGCTCGGCGGCGGCGCGGGCGAGGTCCATGCGGTCGAGCGAGGCGGCGATGATCCAGATGAGGGCGGCGCCGAAGCCGACGGCGCACAGCATCACCACCCAGCCGCCGAGTTGGGCGGGGAGGCGGGGGACGTTGCGCTGCAGCGCGGTGAGCACCACCAGCAGCACCGGGAAGAGGAGGGTGATGGGCAGGACGCGGCGGAGCAAAGTGCCGGCGGAGCCGGTCTCGGTGAAGTAGCCGACCGGACGCTGGCTGGGGAAGGAGAGCATCCAGGCCACGCTCAGGGCGAAGACGCAGAGGCCGGAGAGCAGATGCAGGGGGGTGGCGCCGGGGCGGTCGGCGTCGGGGAGGCGGAAGAGGCGCTCCAGCACGACCACGTAGCCGAGGAAGCCGACGAACATATCGGTGGCGACGGCGGTGCGGGGCCAGGCGGGCTTGGCCAGCAGGGAGAGGGCGAGCAGGAAGAAGCAGAGCAGCCAGGCGCCCGGCAGGGGTTCCAAGGCGACGGGCAGGCGGTGGGCCGCGGAGGCGAGGCCGAGGAGCAGCAGGGCGGCGGCCAAGGCCCAGCCGAGGGCGCGCCGGCGCAGGGGGACGGCGGACTGGCGCGGGGCCAGCAGCAGCACCGCCAGGGCGGCGAAGAGCAGGCCCAGCACGGTGGCGGGGCCGGAGGCGAAGGGATGGCCGAGGGCACGCCCCGCCAGCGCCAGCAGGGCGTAGAGGGCGACCGCGGCGGCCACCCAGAGAGCGGCAACCTGGTAGCGCTGACTCCAGATGCGGGAAAAACCCGCCTTGGGTTGGAGCGACAACATTGGTCCCCCGCGAACTAGACGCCCCGCATGGTGCCGATTGGGGATCTCCCGCTACGATACACCCGGATGCCTTCTGCAAGTAGGAAAAAATAAATGGGCGGAAAAAACTAGTAAATGGCACCGCGGGAGCGGGTGGAGTGAATGACGCCGGCGACGACCGAGAGTGAGTAGCGGGCACCACCGCCTGTCCAGGTGGAGAAGTTGAAACGCTGGCCGACAGTGAGTTGGTGGACGGAGATATTGGCGAAGGTCAATGGTGGGCGCGGGCCCCTGCGCGGCTGCCCGGCCCGGCTGTAGCAGCGCCGGGCCGGTGCGCCGCGCGTCCCGCTTGTGCTCACGCCGGCTTGGGGGCCCCGCAGCCCCAAGCCGGCGCTGCGCGGCTTCGCTGCTGGGCTGCTGGGGCCGCGCCGAATTCGCTTCCCGGGGGCGCAGACGCGCCATTGGCGCGTCTGCCCCTGCGGATTTACGACCACCCCAGA
>DATKSZ010000031.1:0-4740 GCA_035531375.1 Terriglobales bacterium
GCCGCGCCGGATTCGTTTCCCGGGGGCGGGCCGCCCTGCGGAATTACGACCACCCCAGAGCCCGAGGCGGGCTCTGGGGACCCCGGTTCGCAGCCTTTCGCGCCGATTTTGCCAGCAGGCAAAGCGGCGCGACCCCCGCGACAGGAGCCGGTGGCCATCGGCGCGGGGAGGGCGACGCTGGGGCGGGCGCGGGGAAGCGGCTTTGGCTGGGACAACGAGTTTGACGAGCACACGGTGGCGGTGGGGGCGTTTGCCGCGGACCGGCGCAAGGTGTCGAACGGGGAGTATATGCAGTTCGTCGAGGCGGGGGCGGCGGCGCCGCATTTTTGGCGGCGGCGGGGGGGGGAGTGGCTCTACCACGGCATGTTTGGCGAGGTGGCGCTGCCGCGGGAACTGCCGGTGTATGTCACCCAGGCCGAGGCGAGCGCCTACGCGGCGTGGGCGGGCAAGGCGCTGCCGAGCGAGGCGGAGTGGCACCGCATGGCCTATGGCACGCCGGAGGGCGGGGAGCGGAGCTATCCCTGGGGCGAGGCGGGTCCGGAGGCGGTGGCGGGCAACTTCGACCTGCGGGGCTGGGACCCGGCGCCGACGGCCGGGGACGGGGCCAGCGCCTGGGGGGTGGAGGATCTGGTGGGCAACGGCTGGGAATGGACCGGCACGCCGTTCGCGCCCTTCCCCGGATTTGCGCCCTTCGATTTTTATCCGGGCTACTCGGCCAATTTTTTTGACGGGCAGCATTATGTAATGAAGGGCGGGTCGGCGCGGACTGCCGCCTGCCTGCTGCGGCGCAGCTTTCGCAACTGGTTCCAGCCGCACTATCCCTACGTGTACGCCGGCTTCCGCTGCGTATCGCGCTGAGAGGGACCATGGCCATGGCCCCAGCCCTACCGCTCGCCCCCGGCGCTTCCCTTCCCGCGATGGCGGCCGAGGTGCGGGCGGGGCTGCTGCGGCCGGGACAAAAGACGCTGCCCTGCAAATATTTTTATGACGCGGTGGGCTCGACGCTGTTCGAGGCCATCTGCGCGCTGCCGGAGTATGGGTTGGCGGCAGCCGATGCGGGGTTGATCGGCAGCCACGCCGAGGCGATGGTGGCGCGGTTCGGGGCGGGGACCGTGGTGGCGGAGCTGGGCAGCGGCAACGCGCAGAAGACGCGCTGGCTGCTGGAGGCGCTGTGCCGGCGGCAGTTCACGCGGTATGCGCCGATCGAGATCTCGCCGCTGGCGCTGGCGCGCTGCCAGGAGCAGTTGGCTGGAATCGGCGGACTGGAGATGGAGCCGGTGCAGCAGGAATATCTGGCGGGGCTGGAGGCGATTGCCGGGCGGCGAACGCCGGGGCCGCTGCTGGTGTTGTTCCTGGGCAGCACGCTGGGCAACTTCGACCGCGCCGGGGCGGCAGAGTTTTTGGCGGCGGTGCGGCGGCGGCTGCGGCCGGGCGATGGGCTGCTGCTGGGGCTGGACCTGGTGAAGCCGGTGGCGCGGCTGAAGCTGGCCTATGACGATCCGGGCGGGGTGACGGCGGCCTTCAACCGCAACCTGCTGGTGCGGCTGAACCGGGAGCTGGGAACCGACTTCGAGCTGGGGCAGTGGCAGCACCGCATCCGCTACGACCGGGGGGCGCGGCGGGTGGAGATGCATTTGCGCTCGCGGCGGGAGCAACAGGTTCACCTGCCGGGGGCGCCAGGGGCGATCGCCTTCCGGCGGGGGGAGACGATCTGGACGGAGAGCTCGCACAAATATCGGCGGGAGGAGATCGGGCCGCTGCTCGGCCAGGCGGGCTTGCGGATGGCGCAGCAATGGACCGATGCGGGGTGGGGCTTCGCGGAGAGCCTGGGCATGGCGGGGTGAGGGGGGGGCTTGCGCGGTGGTGCGGCCGGGCCGGGCTTGCTAAACTGGGGGTTCCACCATGCTAGAGCTCCCTGTCCCCGAATCGCTGACGTTTGACGATGTGCTGCTGCTGCCGGCGTACTCGGAGGTGCTGCCCACGGAGGTGGAGACCTCGACCCGGCTGAGCCGCCACATCGCGCTCAACATCCCCATCGTGTCGGCCGCCATGGACACGGTGACCGAGGCGCGGCTGGCGATCTCGCTGGCGCAGCAGGGGGGGCTGGGGGTGATCCACCGCAACCTGAGCATCGAGCAGCAGGCGGACGAGGTGGACAAGGTGAAGCGCTCGGAGAGCGGGATGATCGTGGATCCGGTGACGATGGAGCCGGAGCAGAAGATCGCCGAGGCGCTGGAGATGATGCGCAAGTTCAAGATCTCGGGGCTGCCGGTGACGCGGCACGGCAAGCTGGTGGGGATCCTGACCAACCGCGACCTGCGCTTCGAGACGCGCACCGACATACCCATCGGCGAGGTGATGACCAAGGAGAACCTGATCACGGTGCCGGTGGGCACGACGCTGGAGGAGGCGGAGGCGATCCTGCACCGGCACCGGGTGGAGAAGCTGCTGGTGGTGGACGCGCACTACGTGCTGAAGGGCCTGATCACGGTGAAGGACATCCAGAAGAAGCTGAAGTACCCGCTGGCGGCGAAGGACGAGCAGGGGCGGCTGCGGGTGGCGGCGGCGGTGGGGGCGACGGGAGACTTTCTGGAGCGGGCGCAGGAGCTGGCGCAGAAGAAGGTGGACGTGTTGGCGGTGGACACCGCGCATGGGCATTCGCGGCGGGTGCTGGAGGCGGTGCGGCGGCTGAAGGCGGCGCTGCCGCACATTGACGTGATCGCCGGCAATGTGGCCACCTTCGACGGGGCGCGCGACCTGATCGCGGCGGGTGCGGATGGGATCAAGGTGGGCATCGGGCCGGGCTCGATCTGCACCACGCGGGTGGTGACCGGGGCGGGGGTGCCGCAGATCACCGCCATCGCCAGCGCGGTGCGGGCCAGCCGCGAGGCCAGCGCCGACCCGGCGGGGCGGGTGCCGGTGATCTCCGACGGCGGGGTAAAGTACTCGGGCGACATCAGCAAGGCGATCGCCGCCGGGGCGAGCTCGGTGATGGTGGGCAGCCTGTTCGCGGGCACGCACGAGAGCCCGGGCGAGATCATCCTGTACCAGGGGCGGTCGTTCAAGAGCTACCGCGGCATGGGCTCGCTGGCGGCGATGGAGGCGGGCTCGGCGGAGCGCTACGGGCAGCGCCTGGAGGCGGAGGCGGAGACGCGGGACGTGGACGGCAACCGCAGCAGCAAATTGGTGCCGGAGGGGATCGAGGGGCGGGTGCCGTACAAGGGGCCGCTGGCGGCGATGGTGCACCAGCTGGTGGGAGGGCTGCGGGCGGGGATGGGCTACTGCGGCTGCGCCAGCATCGAGGACTTCCAGAACCGGGCGCGCTTCATCCGCATCTCCAACGCCGGGCTGCGCGAGAGCCACGTACACGACGTGATCATCACGCAGGAGGCGCCCAACTACCGGCGCGAGGGACTGGACTAAGGTGGGCGCGGGCCGCTTGTGAGCCGCCCCGCTGTAACAGCGCGGGGCGGCATGCTCGCGCCGACTCGGGGGCCCGTGGCCCCAAGTCGGCGCTGCGCTGCTTCACTGCCCGGGGGGGCCGCGCCGAATTCGCTTCCCGGGGGCGCAGACGCGCCCCGGGCGCGTCTGCCCCTGCGGAATTTCGGAGCCTTTCGCGTCGATTTTGCCCGCAGGCAAAGCGGCGCGACCCCGGCGAAGGGCCACTCCCGATACAACGGCGCCCGGGCCCGGGGCAACAGAACGAGGGTGGGATTGCAGTGGCACAGCGACCCCGACCTGGGGCCTTTGGCGGAGGTGTGGCAGGCCGCCGCGGCGAGCGGGGCGGGGTCGGTGTTCCAGAGCTATGCGTTCGCCCGGCAGTGGGCGCGGTGTTATGCCGGCGAGGCGGAGCTGCGCATCGGCTGGCAGGCGACGCCGCCGTTGATCGTGCCGCTGGCGGTGCGGCGGGGGCGGCTGGAGCTGATGGGCGAGGGGTTGTTTGACTACCTCGATTTAATTGGCCGGGCGGAGGCGAACGGGCAGGGGGAGGCGGCGGAGCGAGCGCGGGGTTGGGGCTGCGCGGCGGCGCAATTCACCGGGGTGGGTGCGGGGACGCGGTTTGGCGTGTTTTGGCAGGGGCTGGGGGCGGAGGCGCGGCCGTATGCGGCGGCGCCGGTGCGGGCGGCGGGGGCGAGGCTGGAGGGGGAACACCGCAGGCTGGAGGCGCGGTGGCGGCGGGCGCAGCCGACCCTGCGCCTGGAGACCGAGGCCGGGGCGAGGCGGCACCTGCTGGCCTGGCTGCTGGACCACAAGGCGCGGGGGCTGGCGGGGCGGGGCGAGCGCAATGTGCTGGGGGCGCGGGAGCAGAACTGGCTGGCGGCGATGGTGGAGGGCGAGCCGGAGCTGAGCGAGCTGTGGGCGCTGGAGCGGGGCGGGCGGCGGCTGAGCGCGCTGCTGGCGTGGCAAAGCCGGGACGCGCGCTACGGCTATACGATATCCTACGAAGAGGAGGCGGCGGAGCTATCGCCGGGCATCCTGCTGTTATTTGCGGTGGTGCGCCACACCATGAACGAGGGCCGAAGCTTTCATTTCTTGACGGGCGAGCAAGCCTACAAGCGGCGTTTCGCCACCCACGGCGCGGCGCTGCTGCGCTACATGGTTGGCGCGGGCCCCAGCGCGCCTGCGGCGCGCGTCCCGCTTGTGCTCGCTCCGACTTGGGGGCCCGGAGGCCCCAAGTCGGAGCTGCGCCTCGCTGGGGCCGCGCCGTATTCGCTTCCCGGGGGCGGGCCGCCCTGCGGA
>DATKSZ010000032.1:0-48648 GCA_035531375.1 Terriglobales bacterium
AGCCGCGCCGGCAAGGCGCGCGCCGTTCAGCGCGCGGAGGCGTACTTGAACAGTACGTCGAGCACGCTGGACGGCGCGCAACGCAGCCGGAGCGTGCTGATCGCGCATTGCAGCAGGAGGCTGGTGAGAAATGCGGGCTAGGTTGGCGGGGGCCCCAGAGCGGCCACGTACGCCGCCAGGGATTCCCGCCAGGGCGGCAGGGGCGGGTAGCCCTCGTCGGCCAGGCGGCGGTTCTCGAGCACGGTGTAGGTGGCGCGGGGCGCAGGGCGGGTGTCGCGCTCGACCACGCGGATCTCGGCCTCGAGCCCGGCCAGGCGCAGCACCTCGCGGGCAAACGCCTCGGCATCGCACGCGCCCCCGCCGGTGAGGTGGAACAGCCCCTGCGCGCCCGCCGCGAGCAGCCGCAGCGAGGCCGGAACCAGATCGCGCACCGAGGTGGGGTTGAGCGTCTGTCCGCGCGTCACCCACAGCGGCTGGCCGGCGCGCGCCTGCTCCAGAAAGCGCTGCACCAGATTCGCCCTTCCGGGCGAAAGCGACGGGCCGCCGTAAAGGTGCGCCACCCGCGCCACCAGCGCGGTGGGGTCGGCGCGCAGCACCGCCTCCTCGCCCAGCAGCTTGCTGTAGCCGTAGAAGTTCACCGGCGCCGGCGGGTCGCTCTCCACCCGCGGCCGGGCCAGCCCGTCGCCGCCAAACACGTAGTCGGTCGAGAAGTGCAGCAGCCGCCAACCCCGCGCCCGCGCCAGCCGCGCCAACTGCGCCGGGCCCAGGAAATTGGCCGCCAGCGCCCGCTGGCGCTGCGCCTCGGCCAAGTCCACATGGTTGAAGGCGGCGGTGTTGATGACCACCTCGGGCGCCAGGGGATCGAGCGCCCGCTCCAGCGCGGCGGCGTCGCCCAACTCGAGCTGGGCCCGCTCCAGCCCCACCGCCTGCCCGCCCAGCGCCTGCAGAAACGCCTGCCCCAACTGGCCGCCGGCGCCCAGCACCACGTAGGGCCGAGATTGGCGCTTAGCCGCCAAACAGCGCCTGCTCCACCGCCTGGCAGAGGCAGTGCCCGATCAGGATGTGGCACTCCTGAATGCGCGGCGTCTCCTGGCTGGACACGTCGAGCAGAATGTCGGCCACCGCGCGCAGCTTGCCGCCGCCCTCGCCGGTCAGGCCAACCGTGGCGAGCCCCAGCGCCCGGCCGCGCCGCAGCGCCTCGACGATGTTGGCGGAGTTGCCCGAGGTGGTGATGCCCACCACCACGTCGCCGGGCCGCGCCAGCGCCTCGAGCTGGCGGGCGAAGGCGTGCTCGTAGCCGTAGTCGTTGCCGATGGCGGTCACCGCCGAGCTGTTGGCGTTGAGCGCCAGCGCCGGCAGCGGCCGCCGCTCGGCGAGGTAGCGGCCCACGAACTCCGCCGCCAGGTGCTGGGCGTCGGCGGCGCTGCCGCCGTTGCCGCAAAAGATGGCCTTGCCGCCCTGCTGGTAGCAGGCCACCATCGTCTCGGCCGCCCGCACCAGCGCCGGCTGCAAGCGCTCGAGCGTGGCCAGTTTGACCGCGCGGCTGCGCTCGAAGTTGGCTTGGAAGATCTCGGCGAAGTTGGTCATGGCACGCGCGCTACTTACGCTACGACATCCCCCGCCGCCGGGCGAGCGCATCCGCCGCCGCGTCGCAAAGCCTGGTGGCGGCGAGTGGACTCGAACCACTGGCCTAGGGATTATGAGACCCTCGCTCTAACCAACTGAGCTACGCCGCCAAAATGGACAGGGAACTTGGCTATTTTACCAGAGGCGGCGGCCTGGAGGCGTCCCGGGCAGGGCGGGCGCCCCCACCTGGAGCCGAAGCCTCGTCTCCGATGGTGGGCGCGGGCCCCAGCGCGCCTGCCCGGCCCGGCTGTAGCAGCGCCGGGCCGGTGCGGCGCGCGTCCCGCTTGTGAGCCGCCCCGCTGTAACGGCGCGGGGCGGCATGCTCGCGCCGACTCGGGGGCCCCGTGGCCCCAAGTCGGCGCTGCGCTTCGCTGGGGCCGCGCCGGATTCGTTTCCCGGGGGCGCAGACGCCCTGCGGAATTTCGCCGCCTTTCGCGCCGATTTTGCCAGCAGGCAAAGCGGCGCGACCCCCGCGATTAGCCGAGCCAGCGCAGCAGGGCTTCGCGGCGCGCCACCGCGGTGCCCGGCAGCGTGACCACGTAGCCGCCGGCCAGGTTGGCCAGGGCGGCGGCCTCAGCCACCTCCAGCCCGCCGGCCAGCGCCAGCGCCAGCGCGGCGCTGACGGTGTCGCCGGCGCCGGTGACATCCGCCACCGCCTGCCCGCCGCTGTTGTAGAGCCGCTCGGAGTGGTCGCTGCCGAACAGCGCCATGCCCTGCTGCCCGCGCGTGACCAGCAGGTTTTGGCAGCCCTGGCGGCGCAGCGTGATGGCGGCGGCCAAGCGCAAATCCTCGAGGCTGCGCGCCGAGCGGCCCGCCAGCGCCTCCAACTCGAGCAAGTTGGGCTTGACCACCGTCGCCTGGCGGTAGCAAATGGCGGTGTGCTTGGGGTCCACGCACCAGGGAATGCGCCGCGCCTTGCATAACCGCGCGATGCCCGCCACCAGCGCCGGGGTGATGCAGCCCTTGGCATAGTCGGAGACCGCCACGGCGTCGAACTCCGCCGCCTGCGCCTCCAGCTCCCGCAGCAGCACCCGCGTCGCCGCCCCCGGAATCGCGGCGGTGGCCTCGCGGTCGAAGCGCAGCAGGTGCTTGTTGCGGGCAAAGACGCGGTGCTTCACCGTGGTGGGGCGGTCGTCGAGCGCTGGCAGCGCCCCCAGCGCGATGCCGGCGTCGGCGGCCAACTGTAGCAGCCGCTCGCCCGCGCCGTCGTCGCCCACCACGCTGAACAGCGTTGCCGCGCCGCCCAAGCCGGCCACGTTGGCGGCCACGTTGGCGGCGCCGCCCAGCGACCAGCTCTGCCGCTCGAGCAGCACCACCGGCACCGGCGCCTCGGGCGAGATGCGGGTGGCGTCGCCCCAGAGGAACTCGTCCAGCATGGCGTCGCCCACCACCGCCACCCGCCGCCCCCGCATGGCATCGAGCCAGCGCGCCATTTGCTTGGCCGAGGCGGGGCCAGTTTGGTTGGTCGCTTTCTTCATAGGAACTCGTCCGCAAAGCGCGCCTGCGCCGCCCGCAGGCGCTCGGGCGTCCCGATATCCACCAACTCGCCCGGCTGCACGCTGCCGTACAGCCCCCGCTCCACCCACGCCGGCAGCAAGTCGCGCTCCAGCGAAACCGCACGCCCGAGCGGGACGGCGGCGATCAGCCCCACCTCGAACACGTAGACCCCGGCATTGATATAGTGCCGCCCACCCACGGCCCGCTTTTCGGCAAACGCCTGCACCCGACCAGTATCGTCTAGAACCACGCTGCCGGCGTCATTGCGCTCATCCGGCGTGACCAACGCCACTGCCCCCTGCCCGCCGTGTTGGCGGTGGAAAGCGACCAGCGCGGGCAGGTCGAGGCCGAGCAAAAAGCTGTCGCCGTTGAGCACCGCCAGCGCCGGGGTCCGGACCAGCGGCAGCGCCAGCCGCAGCGCCCCGCCGGTGCCGAGCGGGGTCGCCTCTTCCGAGAGCAACACGTTTCCCTGCCAGTCGGGCGTGGAAAAGTGCCCGCGAATCGCGCCGCCGCCATGGCCCACGCACAGGATGACGCGCTCGGACCCGGCCCCCAGCGCCCAGCGCACCAGATGATCGAGCAGCGGCCGCCCGCCCAGCTCGACCATGGGCTTGGGCAGCGCGCCGATGGTGCCGCGCAGCCGCGTCCCCTGGCCGCCGCACAAGATGGCAGTGTCTGGCGCCTCAGGCATGCGCTTCATCCCCGCAGGTACGGATCGGGCGTGGCCAGGTAGTGCTGCACGTAGTCGCGCACTCCGTCTTCCAAGCTGCGGATGGGCAGATCGCAGCCGGCGGCGCGCAGGCGGGCCATCTCGGCGCGGGTGGAGTACTGGTAGGTGGGGCGGATCGCCTCCAGCATCTCCACATACTCGATCTGCGGCTCGCGCCCCAACGCGGCGAACACCGCCCGCGCCAGGTCGTTCCAGCAGCGCGCCTTGCCGCTGCCGAGGTTGAAGATGCCGGAGGCCCCGGGGTGGTCGAGGAACCAGGCGGTGATCGCCACCGCGTCCTGAACGTAGATGAAGTCCCGCTCCTGCTCGCCATCCGCGAACTCGGGGCGATAGGACTTGAACAATTTCACCCGTCCGGTGGACTGAACCTGCTCATAGGCCTTAAGCACCATGCTGCGCATCTCGCCCTTGTGGTACTCGTTGGGGCCGAAAACGTTGAAGTACTTGAGCCCGGTGATCGCATTCGGCCCCGCAAACGCTCCGCGCTGCAGGGCCCACAGGTCGAAGGCGTGCTTGGAGAAGGCGTACTTGTTCAGCGGCCGCAGCCGCGGCAGCCCTTCGAGCGCGTCGAGGTGGCCAGCCTCTCCAGCGCCATAGGTGGCCGCGCTGGAGGCATAAATGAAGCGCACCCCGTGCCGCAGGCACCAAGCCGCCAGCGCGCGGGTGTAGGCGAAGTTGTTGCGCATCAGGAAGTCGGCGTCTTGCTCGATGGTCGAGCTGCAGGCGCCCAGGTGCACGATGGCGGCGATCGGCGGCAGGGCGCGCTCGGCCTCGATGCGGACAAGGAAATCATCGCGGTCCCAGTAGTCGGCCAGCGCCACGCCCGCAAGGTTGCGGAATCGCTGATCTGCCCCGAGGGCATCCACGACGGCGACCCGGGCGCCCGCGGCGGCGCAGTGCGCCGCCAGCGCGCTGCCGATGAAGCCGGCACCGCCGGTGATAACCAGCACGCCGCTATTGTGACCGCCAGAACTCAGCATGAGCTTTTGCCGCGCCATTCCCCCCTCGTCAGCATAGTCCGCCGCCGCCCGCAGCGATAGGGGGCATTGGTGGGCGCGGGCCCCAGCGCGCCTGCGGCGCGCGTCCCGCTTGTGCTCGCGCCGACTCGGGGGCCCCGGGGCCCGCAGCCGCCCGAGCCCGAGGGGCGGCATGCGGCGCCCTTACCCGCAGCGACGAGTAAGGGCTGCGCGTCGGGGGGCGTCTTCTCCGGCGGCCCATCCTAGGCGCGCGCCGGGTCTCACCAAGTCCTCCCGGTGCCGAGAGCCCCCAGGGACCGTTTGGTTGGCGCGGGCCCCAGCGCGCCTGCGGCGCGCGTCCCGCTTGTGCTCGCGCCGACTTGGGGACCCCATGGCCCCAAGTCGGCGCTGCGCCTCGCTGGGGCCGCGCCGAATTCGTCTCCCGGGGGCGGGCCGCCCTGCGGAATTTCGCAGCCTTTCGCGCCGATTTTGCCGGCAGGCAAAGCGGCGCGACCCCCGCGTAACGCCATTTAGCCGCCGGGGGCGGCTTGGGCGCGGGCGGGGGCGCGCAGGCCCTGCTCGACCAGGATGGCGACCTTGTGCAGCGACTCGAAGGTGCCGGCATCGCTCCACCAGCCCTCGACCACCGAGTGCTCGAGCGTGCCCTCGGCCAGGTAGAGGTTGTTGACGTCGGTGATCTCCAGTTCCTTGCGGGCCGAGGGCCGGCAAGCCTCGATCTTTTCAAAGACCGAGGCGTCGTAGAAGTAGCAGCCGGTGACGGCGTAGTTGGAGCGCGGCTGCCTGGGCTTCTCCTCGATGCGGACAATGCGCTCGCCCTCCAGCACCGCCACGCCGAAGCGCTCGGGGTCGGGAACCTGCTTGAGCAGCACGCGCGCGCCCGCGCCCTGGCGCAGGAAGGCCTGGGCGGCGGGGGCGATGCCGCACTCGAAGAGGTTGTCGCCCAGCAGCACGGCGATGCTGTCGCCGGCGGCGAAGTCGCGCGCCAGCCGCAGCGCCGCGGCGATGCCGCCCTCGCCGCGCTGGTAGGCATAGCGCAGGCTGCAGCCGAACTCCTCGCCGTTTTCCAGCAGGCGCAGGAAGTCGCCGGCATTGTTCCCGCCGGTCACCAGCAGAATTTCCGACATGCCGGCGGCCACCAGGGTTTGCAGCGGGTAATACACCATGGGCCGGTCGTAGATCGGCAGCAGGTGCTTGTTGGTGATCTTGGTCAGCGGCAGCAGCCGCGACCCCAAGCCTCCGGCGAGAATGACACCCTTCATCCACCCTCCTGGCGGCGACGCCGCTTACTTGTGCTGCAGCTCCCAGTCGTAGTTCAGCCCGGCATCGTTGTAGGCGATGCGGCCCTCGTCGCCGGGGTCGTAGTAGCGATCGGTGGCGTAGATCATTAGCGCGGGCTCGCTGCCGGCCACTTTGTAGCCGTGGCCGACGCCGGGCGGGATGCGGATGCGCCACGGCCGCCACTCGCCCACGTAGAGGGTGTTGGCCTGGCCGAAGGTAGCCGCCTCCACCCGCAGGTCAAACAGCACCACCTGCAGTTGGCCGCGAACCGGCGCCCACAGATCGGTTTGGTGGCGATGGTAGTGCACGGCCTTGATGGTGCCGGGATGGGAGAGCGCTGCCGAAACCTGGGCCAAGGGCGAAAACCCCCGCATCCAACCTTCCTTGCCGAAGCGGAAGAGCTCGGTGAAAAAGCCGCGATCGTCGGGCCAGAGCGCGCCCACCTCGATCCCCACCCCGGCGATCAGGTCGGGGCTATCGGGGCGCAGGATGACCGCGCCGATGCCGCGCTCGCGCCGCGGCACGGCCAGGCGCGCGCCGGCGCCGGGCAAGGGCCGCGCCCCGGCGGGGCCAACTGCGGGGTTCACTTGCTGCCGGCCTCCGCCGGCGGCGCCGCCGCGTACTGGCGCTGGTAGTAGTTCTCAAAGTGTCCGTCGCGCACGCTCGCCAGCCAAGCGGCGTGCTCGCCGTACCAGGCCACGGTTCGCCGCAGGCCAGCGGCCAGTTCCACCTGCGGCGCCCAGCCCAGCTCCCGCCGCGCCAGGGTGGAATCCAGCGAGTAGCGGAAGTCGTGCCCGGGCCGATCGGCCACGCTCTGGATCAGGCTGGCGGGCTTGCCCAGCAGGCCCAGGATGGACTCCAGCAGCGTCTTGTTGTCCAGCTCCGCGTCCCCGCCCAGGTTGTAGACGCCGCCCGGCTGGCCCCGCTCCAGCGCCGCCAGGATGCCGCGGCAGTGGTCGTCCACGTAGATCCAATTGCGCACGTTCTCGCCCTTGCCGTACATGGGGATGGGCCGGTCGGCGCTGGCATTGCTGATGGCCAGCGGAATCAGCTTCTCGGGGAACTGGTAGGGCCCAAAATTGTTGGATGCCCGGGTGATGATGGCCGGCAACCCGTGGGTGTGCACCGCCGCCCGCACCAGCAGGTCGGAAGCCGCCTTGGAGGCGGCGTAGGGGGAGTTGGGGGCCAGCGGCGTCTGCTCGGTGAAGCGCCCCTCGCGCCCCAGGCTGCCGTAGACCTCATCCGTGCTGACATGCAGAAAGCGGGCCACCCCGTGCCGACGGGCGGCATCCAGCAGCATCTGTGTGCCCTGCACGTTGGTGCGGATGAAGGCGCTGGCGTCGGCGATGCTGCGGTCCACGTGGCTCTCGGCGGCGAAGTGGACGATCGCCTGCGGCGGGTCGCCCGCCAGCTTCAGCGCCGCCTCCACCGCCTCGCCGTCGCAGATGTCGCCGTGGAGGAAGGCGTAGCCCGGCCGCCCCTCCAGGTCCGCCAGCGTCTCCCGCCGCCCCGAATAGGTGAGCGCATCCAGGTTGACGATGCGCAGCTCGGGGTGCGCCGCCAGCGCCAACCGAATGAAACTCGAGCCAATGAACCCGGCTCCGCCTGTGACCAGCCATTGCATGTTGAGGTAGTCTACCATCGCTTCCCCGCGCGTCCTTCCTGGGCAAGCGGGCGCTGTCGGCCGCCCGGGCCAGCCCCGTGGCAAAGACTGGCTCTTCCAGCCGCGCGATGCCGTCCGCTATGACTGTGGGGTTGTGGTCACCGACTGCAGCCAACTCGACTACCCGCTTCGCCGCGCGCACGCACCTGCTGGGGGAAACCCGCAAGGCCACCCGCGGCGCGATGGGCAAGAGCCGCTGGGGCCGCTAGGCGGCAAAAGGAGATCGGTTCATGGCAAAACGCGCGCTGATTACGGGGATCACCGGCCAGGATGGTTCCCATCTGGCCGAGGTTCTGTTGGCCGAGGGCTACGACGTGCACGTCCTCGTCCGGCGCGCGGCGCTCGAAGATCCGGAAGTGCGCTTGGCGCGCCTGAGCGCCGTGCTCGACCGCGTCCAACTGCGGGCCGCCTCGCTGGAGAGCTATCCCAGCCTTTTCCAGGCGATCGCCGAGATCCAACCGGAGGAATGTTACCACCTGGCCGCCCAGAGCTTTGTCAGCTACTCCCTCGAGGACGAGTTCTCCACCCTCAACACCAACATCAACGGCACCCACTACCTGCTCTCGGCCATCAAAAACGCGGCGCCGAGCTGCCGCTTCTACTTCGCCGGCTCCAGCGAGATGTTCGGCAAGGTCCGACAAGTCCCGCAGCACGAGGCCCCCCCCTCCATCCCCGTTCCGCCTACGGCATCTCCAAAGTCGCCGGCTACGAGCTCAGCCGCAACTACCGCGAGGCCTACAACCTGTTCGCTGCGGCGGAAATGCGGAAATATTGTTTAACCACGAATCGCCGCGGCGCGGATTCGAGTTCGTCACCCGCAAACCGCCGGCGCGGCCCGCATCAAGCTGGGGCGGGCGAACTCGCTGGCGCTGGGGAACCTCGATTCGTCGAGCTTGCCTTCGGATTCCTGGATTTGGACTATCGCGACTTCGTAACCACCGATCCCCGCTTTTACCGGCCCGCGGAAGTGGATCTTCTGCTTGGGGATTGCCGCAAGGCGCAGCAGAAACTGGGCTGGACCGCCACCTGCGGGTGTGACCAACTGACCAAACTCGTGCGCGAAATGATGGAAAACGACCCGTATCGCGAAGCGGCACGGCCTGCGGAGGCCCCGGCCTCGCGCGCTGCCTCGGCCTGAGCCGCCGCGCAGTGCCGGGGCTCGCTAGTAGGCGTTGGGCAGCACCACGGCCGAAACGGTGCGCAAGAGCACGGCAATGTCACGCCACAGCGACCATTCGCGAACGTAAGCGACATCAAAGCCGCAGCGCGACTCGTAGGAAACGTCGCTGCGCCCGCTGATTTGCCAAATCCCCGTCATGCCCGGGCGAACGCTGGCGACGATGGGGTAGACATCTCCATAGAGCCGCACCTCGGCTTCCACGATGGGGCGGGGCCCGACCAAGCTCATATCCCCGCGCAGCACGTTCCACAGTTGCGGCACCTCGTCCAGGCTGTGGCGGCGCAGGAAACGGCCGGCGGGGGTGACGCGGGGGTCCCGCTTCAGCTTGAAGCTAGTCGCAAATTCCTGCTGCGCCTCGGCATCGCGGGCCAGCACGGTGGCCAGGTGGGCGTCGGCATCGCGAACCATGGAGCGGAACTTGAGAATCTGGAAGGGACGGCCATCGCGCCCCAAGCGGCTCTGGCGGTAAAACAGCGGGCCGCGCGAAGTGCAGGCGACGGCCAGCGCCAAGCCCGCCAGGAGCGGGCTGCAGGCGACCAGCAGCAAGCTGGCGCCGACGAGATCCATCGTCCGCTTGCAGCCGCGGCTGAAGGGATGGTCGAGGGGATGGCGCAGCTCGAACAACTGCACACCATGCAGGTTGAGCGGACGCGCCCCGAAGGGACTCAGGCCGCCGGCCTGCGGGTAGATGCCCACTTCCGAGAACCGTTGTTCCCAGCGCGCCAGCAGCGGCTCGGGGCGCTCGCCGGGACCGAGGCAAAGCACCACCGCCGTCGGCCGGCCCAGTTCCGGCGCCCGCGGGTCCGTGGTGGGCGCCACGATCTGGGAGCTGCAGCCCAGCCGGCCCAGCGCCAGGCACACCGAACTGGCCGCCAGCGGCGTCTCGGCCACCACCAGCACGTGGGGGCGCCGCACAAAACCGGAAACCATGCGCATCAACACCGGGCGCGCCAACATGAACAGCGGCAGGTTGGCGCCGTACCAGAAGAACAGCACCCCACGCGACAGCGCAGCCGACCGGTGCACCACAAAACTGAATAGGATGGTCACCGCCAGCCCGCCGGTCAAGGCCCGGATCACGCGATCGCCCTGGTCCGCCGAGTGCAAGCCAATGCTGTAGACGCGCTCGTAGCACATCATCGCCATCCAGCACAGCCCGCACAGCAAATACATCTGGCCGGCGGAGACGTCAAACTCCAGGCGCCCGATGGGGGTGTGGTTGGCCAGCATGCGCAGGCCGATGCCCGCCCCAAGCCCGGCGGAGACCAGGACCAAATCCACCGAAATAGCGAGCAGCAGGCGGATGGTCCTCAGGCCGAAGCCCCTGCGATCGGCCAGCGCCTGCTCGGGCGGGCCCGGGTCGGACCGGGAAGCGGGTTTCAATGCTGCAGGACTGGGACTGCTCATGGGGTACTCATCCGTGGAAGCCGCCCGGGGCGCGCCCACACGCCGGCCGGCCACGCCTCCCGAGCGGAGCGGCTTTGCCCGGTGGCGGGATCATCGGGGCGACGACATCCGCGCCACCGCCGCCGTCGCCTGGGCACTGCGGTAGGGCGGGGCCGCAGGCACCGCGTAGCCGGGATCCGTACGCGCTCATGATTCCCCATGCCGTTTCATGCGGTAGTCCTTCGCCGGCCGACGCTGGCCGCTCGCGGCGTCAGCCTGCCGCTTGGCCGCCGCCTACCGGTGCCGACATTAGCATGGCCGGCCCATTTTTCGGTAGCAGCCCGTGGCCAAACTACCTCGCGCCCGCCACGGCCGCGTACGAGACGGCCGCTAGGCCGGGGGCTCGCCCACCGCCGCGGCTCGCGCCTGGCCCGCTGCCGCCCCGAGGCGAGGGTCGCTGGCAAGCCACGCGCTCGGCCGCGCCCCGCGCCAATAGCTCGGCTGCTGGCTCAGGACTGGTTTCCATGCCTGCGGAACGAGGCGCTCCCGACGCCCCAGGTGATACCCCGCCCACTTGGCCCCCAGCTCGGCGCAGGCAAAGGCCAACCATCCCCACTCCCGCTCCCGCGCCAGGTAGCCCAGCAACGACAGCGCATAGCGGCGCCCATCGGCGTTCGGCCGCGCCCCGCGCAACAGCGCCTCCGCCTGGGCGAAGGCGACTCCGGTGTCAAAGTAGCGGCGAAACTGCGCTTGCAAAGCCAAATTGTGCGAATGAACCACCGCCGCCTCCGGCACATACTGGGTGGCATATCCGGCTTGGTGCAACTTCGCACTGAGAACGATGTCCTCGCAGCAGGGCACATGCGGCGGGAAGCCGCCCACCGCATGGAAGGCGGCGCGGCCGACCGCGGCGGCGGAATTGGAACAGAAATAGACAAACGCCACTCCCGTTCCCTCCGCCGCCCGCCGCCCTCGTTCCGGGTATTGATAATGGCGCTGGAAGCGTTCCGGCGGCGTGGCCTCGGCGCGCGGCAACTGGCGCGCATAGGTCGCCGCCGCCGCGCCGGCAGCGATTGGCCGGACGAGCGCAGCCAGAAACTCCTCGTTCGCGGGCAGCGCGTCCTGGGTCATGAAAACCAGAATCTCGCCCCCGACCCGGAGCGCCGCCTGATTGCGGGTGGCCCCATGGTTGAACGACTCCTGGGCGATGACTTCCACCCGGCATCCCGCCTCGCGGGCGAGTTGCGCGGTGCCGTCGTCGGAGGCGGAATCAATCACCAGGATCTCGCCCGGGGGTTGGGTTTGCGCCCGCAGTGCTTGGAGCAGGCGCGGCAGCCACCGTCCGGCCCGCCATGTCGGGACGATCAGCGAGACCGACGGCCTAGCCAAGCGCAGCCTCCTGCAGCACCCGCGCCGTGGCGTCGGGGCAGGCTTGCCGCGGGGAGGCCTGGGCGCGCGCGCCGCCCGCAGCCCGCAGGCCTGCCCGCAGTTCCCCTTCGTTGGCCAGGCGGGCGATGGCGGCCGCGACTTCCGCCGGGTCTTCGGGATCCACCGCCAGCGCGGCCGGACCGGCCACTTCGGCCAGCGCCCCGCACCCGCTGGCAATCACAGGCGTGCCCGCGGCCATGGCCTCCAGCGCCGGCAGTCCAAACCCCTCGTAGAGGGAAACGAAGGCGAAGGCCCGCGCCCCGGCGGCGACGTAGTGCGCCGCCAAGACGCCACCGATAAGCCCGACCTCGCCGGTGAGGACCAGCGGGAACATGAAACGGCTCAACATAAATGCAAGATTGGTTACAAATCCGCTACAAACCTATACCACTCTAAACCTATTTCGGGCCGGCCGGCCCTTCGGCCACATCCCGTGCCGGGCCACCTATCGCGAGAATAGCCCTTCCCGGGGCGGGGACGCGGCTTTTCCCCAAGACCAGTCGCTCGTGCTGGCATCCGCCGTGCTACGGCCATCCTGGAATGGCGCTAGCGCCGGCGGGCGGCCCCGGCCGCTGCCGCCCGGGCAAATTCTGCGACCGCGACAACGCGGGAAACGTCTGCTTCCCAGGTCGGTTATTCGCCGACGCGCGGCCAAAACCCGTGGTGCCGGCTGATCCGCCGCTTGAGCCCCGCCAGCAGAAGGCGCTCGCGCTGCCCAAAACGTCCCGGGCGATCGTCTCCACGTCGCACCCCGCGCCTCTCGCTATGGCGGCGGTTCGGTCCGTGGAAGACGAATCCAGCACCACGACCTGAGCCGGGCGCACGTCTTGCCCGCCAATCGCCGCCAAGAAGGCGGGCAAGAGCTTTCCTGCCTGAAGAGTCGGCACAATCAGGGGGATGTAGTCGCTGGGGCGCTCAGTCATTTTCTATCGCTCCAAGTCAGGGCGGAAACGCGCGGCAGGAGGAAGCTGCGCCGCGATGCGCCGTTCTTGCCAAACGCCCCGCGCGGGGCGGCAGCGCGGATTGCGGCCAACGCAAGCACCTCCCGCCCACCGGAGTACACGGTGTGGCGGGGCCGCTGTTGATGGCCCCGGGTCGGCGTAATCGCCCTCCGGGCTTTCGGTCACGATTTTGAAAACGAAAAGTCGCAAAAATGGCAGAAACGCCGGAAGCGGCATCCTACAATGAGTCATGAAATTAGCCTTTTCGCGCTCTACCCAGCGGTGCTGGGTCTGTGCCCTATTCGCAGCCCTGGCCTTGGTCGCCACCGCCCAATCTCGTCCCTGGAGCCAGTGGGGTCAGATTTGGGCCTCCGCATTCTCGCAATGGTCGGTCCAATCGTTGACCGCAGTCTCGGCCCCGGGCGTGTACACGCTGCAAATTCAGACCGAAAGCCCGCTGGCAATTGCCGGCGGCCCCGCGATTCAGCCCTTGGCGGCCAACGCGCCGCTGGTGGTCGGCAGCGGCACCGATCTGGAGGTCGCCACGCCCTCGCAGGTACATTGTTCCTGGCCCCCAGGCGCATGCAGCGTCACCATCGCACTGACAAAGCCGCACCAAGCCCCGTTTTCCCTCCGCTCGGGGACGGCGGGCCTGCAGGAGGCCATCAATTTCAGCCTCGCCAACGGCGGCGGAACTGTCGTTGTCGACCCGTCGTGGAAGGGTACCACGGCTCAGCTCAGCGCCGCTGCCGGCGCGTCCGACGTGTTGATCGAGGATACCCGCCCCGGGGTGCGGGCCTGGTACGACTGGTCCGGAGCCTTTTACCAACTGCAGGCGAGTTTCGCGGCGCCGCCCGCGCCATCCTCGCTCAACCTCCAATCGGTCGACGGCCTCCTCAACGCCGGGCAGTTCAGCGGAATCGGGGCTGCGCAACTGGACAATTGCGCGGCCTCGCTCGCCGGAGCGAATGGAATTTGCTGGGTGCCGGATTCGGTCGCCGCGGGTGCCGCAGCCAAACCACAAAATGGCGTGGATATTTGGGATGCGAGAGGCACCCAACCCCTGATCGGAAACGCCGCGCCCTACAAGCCTATCTTTCTTAGCGACACTTTTGCAGAAGCGGGAACCACCAATCGTGTTTTCGGCGCCGCCTTTCAAGCCCACGCCCAAGCCGGTGGTACCAGCGAAAACAATGCGACGGCGGAGACCGTGGCCCTTTTCGCAGGCGCGGAGCGCACCGGCGGGGCCAGGCCTATCTGGTCGCTCAATGAAGTCGCCCAATACGCCGACCATGCCTCCTACGCGATCGGGAATGAAATCGACCTCAACAACAACGGAACCGATGCCACCGACGGCCAAGCCAATC
This sequence comes from Terriglobales bacterium, assembly GCA_035531375.1. Taxonomy (GTDB): domain Bacteria; phylum Acidobacteriota; class Terriglobia; order Terriglobales; family SCQP01; genus SCQP01. The sequence goes on from DATKSZ010000032.1 coordinate 14,074, forward strand.
AGGAAGATGGCCTCTATCTCACCTCGGGCGGCACCGCTCGCCCGCTCAGCGCCATTCGCGTCGATTCGTCATCCGCGAACAACACTTGGCAGGACGCCGCCGTGCTGCTGAAATATCACGCGATCGGACTCTATCTGGGTGCCGGCGACGCGGGATCCAACGCCGTATACATCGTCCCGCCCGACAACACCAGCGCCAGCGAGATCGTGGGCCGCAACGCCGCCAATACTGCCAACCAATGGCAGATCGCGAACAACGGCAATCTCTCGGCCCCGCTTTTCAACTGCACCGGCTGCCTCTATCAAGTGAATGGCACCACCATCGTGGACGCCGGAAGAAACGCCACGTTCAGCTCGCTCTCGCTGGGAGGCGACGCGGCGATGTCGGCAGCCCCACGCATGCTTTTCTCCGCGTTCGTCCCGGAATTAACTAGCCCCGTCACAGCGGCCACCTGGATTCCCGACAAGGCGATCACCGTTACCCGCATCGAGGCCCAGGCCCAAATCGCTCCCAAAACATGCTCCACCAACGCCGTGATCGAATTGGCCGGCGGAAGCAGCTCCTACACGCTTACCGTCGGCGCCGCCGCCAGCGACTCCGGCCCGATCAGCCAGAACGTCGCGGCCGGTGCCACCCTCTCGCTAAACGTGTCAACCCCCGCAGCCGGCTGCACGACGACGCCGGCCTCGGTCAACCTGCTGGTGCAATACCGCTCGCAGTAATCGGCGGCGGAGTTCAGCGCTCCCGGGGCCCCCTGGCGTCCCAGCGGGCAAATTCCCGGGGCGGCCTGCGGTCGAGCGGCTCCAGCCTCGGCCGCGGTCGGGGCCGATCCGCGGTTCGGCGACGGGAGCGCGCGCGCTCATCTGGGGCGGGAGAATTGCCGCGGGGGGCCACCACCGCCGCCGCGCACAACAGGAAAAACAGGAGCGCGTTGCCGGGGGCGTGGAATTCAAAGTCGCCAAAGCTTTGGATAAGAAAGCCCGCCGTGCCGATGAAGGCGGCAAGCTGCAAATTGCGCAAAGCTTCGTCTGCATCGAGCCGCCGTCGCCTCCGCAAGAATGCCCAGCCCCAAATAACGAGGAACGCCAACGTATTCAGGGCCCCGACCATGCCGGTTTCTGCCAGCATCTGCGCGTATTCGTTGTGCGCATAGAGCAACACCAACCCATTATCAAAAAGCTGATAGGCAGGATATACCGCGGAAAACGTATTGAAGCCGGTGCCCACCAGGGGATGATCCAGAAAAATGTGCCAGCTCGATTGATCTATGGAAAGCCTCTGCACTACGCTGGCATCGTGGTTATCCAGGTAGCCAAAGCGCTGGACCAACGGTCCCCAGTTGGCGAGGAGGCCGACGCCCAGCATCACGAGGACGCAAAGCAAAAGAGTACGGCGGGCGCCCCGTTTTCGCTTGAGGTCCGGCCAGAAGACCCACAAGCCAAGCAGGACCTCGGCGAAAAGTGTCAGGATCCCTCCCCGTGATCGGGAAACCACCACCGAGACCAGGCACAGGGCCGGGACTAAACCACGCCGGAGCCAGGCAACCCAGGTCGGATCTCCCGAGCTATCCGCGCGGAACGCGACCGCAACGGTAACGGGAAACAACAAGTCCATGCAGCCGGCGTAGAAGTTGTGATATACAAAGGGCCCAACCGGCGTGGCATAGCCCGCGTCGTGGAACCAATAGATAAAACCATTGCCGTCAAATATCTGGAAAAGGGCCTCGACGGTGACCATGCCGCAAAAAAGCCACAGAATCCAACCCAGGCGATGAATCCAATGCCGGTTCCGGCACGCGTGTAGCGTCAGATAAAAAACGGCGGCACATGCGGCCAATTGGACCAATTCGGTAAGCGTGGCACCCGGATACACGGACAACCGAAAGCGCCACTGCGCAAGCGCCAGCACCCCGAACCCAGCCACGGGCCAAAGAAGCGCATGCCCCACGAAGCGGTGGTTAGCCACCAGACGCAACCACAGCAGGACGGCCAGGCCGATAAACAGCGCCACATCCACCGGCACCCAAACATAGCTATAAACGCCGCCAAAGCCCACAATAGCGGCCAGCGTCGGAGCCAGCGCAGCCCAAAACGCCCACCCGCCGCGCGCGGACGCGGCGGCGGACGTTTTCGGAGCCGAAGTTGCCGCGGTGCCCATGCGCCTATTGAAACTCCGCCCGCGCAGGCTTGGCCTGTTTTCGCCGGGGGCTCCGCCCCAACCTGCTCCCGTTGCTCCGACCCCGAAACGCCAGCGAACAGGGGGCCCCGTTGGTCGCGGCCCCCTCGGCCGCTTCGAGGCGGCTGATTGGTGCGCCAGGCCAGCGCCCCTTCCCGGCGACGGGTCGGGACCTGGCAGGGAGCCCCGCCCCCCGAACTCGATCTCGCCTCATCCGAGTCGACTTGGTCGTCACCGCGAGTTGCATGGTGGCGGAACGGAACCAGACCTCACCGCGCAACAGCGGTTTGCCGAGGGGGCGCTTGTAGGCGAAGCTCAACCGGAGCAACCCCGCTCCCGGCGGAGCGCGAAAGGTGGCATCCGAGGCAGACCAATCCGGACCCACGGCGACGGGTATGGTTTGGACCACCTTGCCGTCGGGCAATGCCACCTCAACTTGCACGCCGTCCGGGAGGTTGAGGGGCTGGCCTCTCGATACCAGCCGAATTGCGTAAGTGTTGCCCGGGTTAACCAGGATCCATTGCCAAAACAGCAGTTCGTAGTCGGATCCGTCACCGGGAAACCGCACCTGCACCGCATTGGCTCGGGCCGTCGAGGCATCCTGAATCCACAAGGGGCGGACACTGGACGTGCGCCAGCCGAAGCCGATTTCGGACCAGAAATGTTCGAACTGCGGATCGGTGATGGTGCCGATCTGCACCCGGGCCGCGGTCAGGGCGCCACGCTGAATGCCCTGATTCCATATTCGCTGGGCCTGTTGGATTGCTGGCAGCGCCCCAGAGTGAGGATGGGCGGCAGCGCTGCGGGCGGCAAAGGAGGGCGCGCGAAGGGCGCGGTCGCGACCGGACGCAGCCGCGGAGGCAGGCGTGGACGCGGGCGGCAGAGCCGTCTCCGCCGCTTGGGCTACCTGTAGCCAGGCGGGCACTAGGGCGGCTAAGGCCTGGAAGCAGTCCTGCCGCCGATAAGCCGGGCATGTCATCTTCGCCCAGACCTGGTCCGCCTGGTCGAGTTGACGCCGCTGCACCAGGAAGCCCACCGCATTGGCGGCGACGCGAATCCGGCCGACCGGAAGGATCGCCAACAAATGTCTGGGATCGGCATCCAGATGGGCAATTTCGCGCAGGGTCGATTGCACATCCTCGGGCGGCACCACGCGCAAGGCCGCCTGCATCTCTCGCCAAAATTCGTGTTGATTTCCTAACAGGAAGGCTAAATTGGCGACCTCGAAGCGGGCAGTAAATCCGCGCGAATTGGCCGCTGCCCGATCCAGCGCCCCCAGGGCGGCCCGGGACTGGCCAAGCTGGTAATCCAACAAGCCGAGATCGCGCCAGTTCTCCCAATTCGCAGGATTGAGCGCCACTGCGTGCAACTCCAGATTCCGGGCCGGGCCGGGGTCGTCGGCGCCGACGAGTTGCGCGGACATCCGCCAGGGTTGGCTTAAGTCGGGGCGGAAATGCAGGGCCTGGTTCAAGTGTTGCTGCAGCCACGCGCGGGGCGCGTCGGGATGGTCTTGCACCGCCTGGATCGCGGCATCGGCCAGCGCGGTCCGGACCGCGGCTGCACCCAACACAACCGCCAAGGCGGTTGCGGCCAGCACAAACGTGAAGCGGACAATCAAACCAACCAGCTTCATTCGCGCACGGGTGTCCCTATGGCGTCAGGCATCCGCGCCCTAGCGAGAGGCGCGGCGAGATTTCGCTGCGGCGCGCTCGGTTGGCCGGGGCTAAGCCCAGGCCGACCGGAGGACGGCGCTCAAATCCGAGAGCTTCGGATACCAGCTGAGCAAGGCGCCGGCGCGTTGCGCATCGGCTACGAGGGGCCGGGCGCCGGGACGCGGCGGCTCAATGCGTCCGGGAATGGCGCGGCCCGTCACCTCTTTTGCCGCCGCGACCAGTTCCCATACGGAAGCCCCGCTTCTGATACCCCGTTTGAGCGTCTGCGAGCGGTGGCCAGCGTCCAGCAGGCCCTAGGCGCGGCGGTGCGCCTCGGCCAGATCGCTGACGTGAAAATAGCCCCGGCTGAAGCTCCCGCCCGGGGTCGGATGCTGATCTCCCAAAACGCCGAAATACGGCAAGCGCCCGGCGGCGGAGGCGAGCAGTCTCGGAATGGCGTGGAGCTCAGGATCGTGGAGTCCCCGGTGAGCCATCGAGGGCCTTCGTAAGCCAAGCCCGCAAGGGTATTAAACGCGCCCAGTGCGTACAGCGCTCCCGCCCCGGACCGATCAACCACCCGCACCGGCGACAAGGCATAGATGCGGCGCGAAAAGGCCTCGCGTAGGGCGAAGGAGATGAGGAACGCGGCTCCCAGCATGGCCATGTCCATCGCCGCGCAACTCACAATATAGAAGAAGGGACGGAAAGCTTTGCGGCCCGGGGCGGCTTCCACGCTTGGAACTTCGGCAGGCTGGGCAGAGTCGGACATAACGGACGCGGGCCTTGCTTCAGCCACGCGCTTGCTGAGCGGCGCTCATTTCGCGAGCGCCCCAACCGCTCCTCCAAGCGGGATCGCCCGTCCGCCTGGGCCGATTCCTGAAGGCTTCCGCGCCACAAGGATATCCTGGTAGGTCCGGCTGCCTGAACGACCGCTCCAGCCGCCGTAATACCTCCCCTCGATCTCGAGGCCACAACGGTCGTAGAGGGTGGAAATCTCTTTCTCGGGGAAGGCGATGGCACGTTCCGGGTCTTTTTCGTCTACCGTCCAGGTATCGCTTCCGAACTGCTGAAAGGCAAGAGATGCTTGTCCAGAGCCTGCGCGCTGGCGCGAATCCGGCGTCAATAGAAAAAATGTAATAAGCGCCCGCCCTCCGGGCTTCAAAACCCGCCCTGTCTCGGCAAGATAGTGAGCCGCGTCGGCGGCGTTCAAATGCGTAAAAACCGATGTGGCAATCGCGACATCGAACGTACCGTCGTCAAACGGAAAGATGTATTCCGAGGCCGGGTACCGTCCGCTTGCGTTATAGTGCCTATTGTAAATATCAGCGACTTGGAAGCGGAAATTTGGGTGACGCCTGGAGATGCAGCGTTTACACCAGAGGATTTGTGGGTTGGTTATATCGAAACCCTCATATGCCGAGGACGCATCGAGATAAGTCGTAAGCGGAATCGCGATCCGACCGACGCCACATCCAATATCCAAAACTGAATCCTGCGGCTTCAACGCTGCCAGCGCCTTTAAATGACCGAGGAACTCAAGGCCAACCGCCTCGGGATCTCCGTCGCCCGACCAATTGAGAAACGCGGGGGGGCGCAGCCTTCGCCGCGGCGGGGAGATCAGGGCCCATCGCCCGGCGGCGCGAAATGCCATTGAAGCCGCGAAGGGCGCCATCGACGCCGGGATAAACCGTCGGATGCGAGCAAACCTCATAGAATCCTAAATTTCCTTCCGAACACAGCCGAGTGGAGCAAACCCATTGTCTGCCATCATTCGCGACATTTGGGTCACAGTGGCTCGAATTCCGGACGCGAGCTCGTGCGCCGGCTTCCAGCCGACTTCGCGCTCGAGACGATCAATCGAGGCGGTGAGTGCGCTGGGTTCGTCTACGCGCGCCCCAAAGCCGAGAAGATCGGGCGTTCCAGTTTCTGCCGCAACGCATTCCAGCAGGGCGCGTACGGTCACCGGGCGACCCGATGCGATGTTCACCGGTCCCGCGACCGGGCTTTGCAATAGTGCGACCAGAGCCGCAGCCGCGTCCGGTGCGTAGAGAAAATCGCGGACCTGGGTTCCCGTAGTCGCGCTATGCAGCAGCCGCCCGGCGAGGAAGGTACGAATGGCGGAACCAACGATTTTGCCTTCCGGCTCGAATGGACCGTATAAATGAAAAAGCCGGGCCCACGCCAAGCTCAGCCCTGCGGTCAGCGGCGAGGTGGCCAGCAAGAGATGGAGCGCGTGCTTGCTGGCGCCGTACAATGAATGCGGCCGGAGGGGGGTCTCCTCTTCCCGGCACGGGTTGACCGCCGCACTCCAGTCATATTCGGCGCAACTGCCGACCACCACGGCACGGCTCCCCCCGTGGCGGCAGAAGCTTTCGACCAGTTCCAGGCTGGCCCGCAACCACAAGGGATTCTCGCTCGAAAACCAAAACTCTCCCGGCCGCGCGCACCAGGCGAAATGGAGCAACTGATCCGGCCTCGACTCGCCGATCACCCGGGACGGCTCGCCCGTCTGCAGCAAGTCGGCCGCGATCCAAGAAATCGTCCCGCTTGTGTCCGGCAAGGGGGCGCGGGAGACAGCGAACACCTGATGCGATCCGTTGGCCAACAGCGGCAACGCCTGCCGTCCGAGGAAACCGCTCGCCCCAGTGACGAGGATACGGCTCACAATGGAAAATCCGCATAGCTGGCATCCCGTTCCGAGAGGATCGGTTCCGGCAGGGGCCAAGCGATTTGAAAAGCGGGATCGTTCCAGCGAACGCCGCGAGCGGATTGCGGATCGTAAAATTCGGAGATCTGATACAAAACCTCGGTGTCCGGGGCCAGCACCTGATATCCGTGGGCAACGCCCTTGGGGACATACAGGGCGCGATGGCTGGGGGCCCAAAGCTCGATCCCGAAACAGCGTCGGTAGGCGGCCGAATCCGGACGCAGATCGACGACGACGTCGAAGATGGCGCCGGCGACACAGCGGACCAGTTTCGTTTCTTCGCGCGGCGAAGCTTGGAAGTGCATGCCGCGCAGCGTGCCCACCTCGCGGTTGTATGAAATGCTGATCTGCGCCGTCGCCGTATCCAAACCGAGCTCCGCAAATTCCCGGGCGCACCACAGCCGTGCAAAGAAACCGCGGCTGTCCCCGAGCGGTTCCGGCTCGACCACAAAGGCGCCCGGGATGGATGTCTCCAAAAATTTCACGGAAGAACTTCGAAACGCGGAATGGGGACCACGAGACGGCCATTCCACTCGCGGACACACCGCAACTGTTCCGAGATCTCGTCGCGGAGGTTCCAGGGCAGAACCAGGACGTAATCCGGGCGGGTCTCGGCGATTCTCTCCGGCGCCACTATTGGGATGCGGGAGCCCGGCAGCAGGCGTCCCTGCTTGTGGGGACTTCGGTCCGCCACATAATCCAGAAAATCCGTTCGGATGCCGGCGTAGTTCAGGAGCGTATTTCCCTTGGCCGCGGCCCCATAGCCCACAACCGATTTGCCTTGGCGCCGGGCCGCAATCAGAAATTCCAACAGTCCGCGCTTGATTTCTTTCACCGATTCGGCAAACCGCCGGTATGCAGCCGTATGCCGCATCCCGGCGAGTTCCTCCTGAGCCAGCAACTCGGCTACGCGAGCGCTGGGCATCAGGCGCTCGCCGGCGTGGGCGGCGAACACACGCAGCGACCCGCCATGGGTAGGCAATTCCTCGGAGTCAATCACCGCAAGCCCGTGCGCGGCAAAGCATTGCCGGACCGTGTGCAGCCAAAAATAGGAGAAATGTTCGTGGTAAATCGTGTCGAACTGGCAGCGCTCCAGGAGCCGCAGCACGTGCGGAAACTCCAACGTCAGGGTGCCGCCGGGCCGCAACAGGATCTTCAGTCCGGCGACAAAATCGTTCAAATCCGGCACATGCGCCAGCACATTGTTGGCGATCAGCAGGTCCGCGCGCCCACCGGCGGCCGCCAGCCGGGTGGCCGTGACCGTTCCAAAAAAGTCAGAAACGGTAGGAATGCCCCGCGCCTGGGCCACCGCCGCCACATTTTGGGCCGGCTCGATGCCCAGCACGGGAACGCCGCGCGCCGCGAAATACTGCAGCAGGTAACCATCGTTGCTGGCGATTTCGACCACGCGATGGGCGCTGCCGAGCCCAAGATCCTCTACCATCCGATCGGCATAGCCGCGGCAATGTGCCAACCAGGAATCAGAATAGGAAGAAAAATAGGAATAATCGGAAAAGATATCGCTGGGCGATTCGAATTGCGGAAGCTGGACTAAAAAACAGGCCTCGCAGACCTTAGGATGCAAGGGATAGAAAGGCTCGGGGCGGTCGCTGCGATCGGGCAGCACGATCGAATTGGCCATGGGCGAGAGGCCCAAATCAACAAGGCTAAGGTGCAGCGGTTGGCCGCATACGCGGCAGGGAGTCGCGCTCATGCCGCACCTCCCGCCGCTTCCGCCACCGCCCCTTCGCCTTGATAGGCGGCAATCTGTTGCAAGCTGAAGTCGCGCATGTTGGCGCCGGCCGCCCACGCCTGATACCATTCCACGGTATGGCGCAAGGCGGCGTCCAGATCCCAGCGCGGGCGCCAACCAAGACGATCGCGGGCCTTGCTGGAGTCGAGCCGCAAGACCTGGGCCTCGTGCGGCGCGTCACCGGCAGCGCTGCGCCAGCTCGCGCCACGGCCCCAAAGCGCGGCGACGCGCCGGACCAACTCTTCGACCGCGACGGTATCGGAGCCCTCGGGTCCGAAGTTCCAGGCTTCGGCGAAGCCCGGGCTCTGGGCAAGCCGCTCCGCCAGGCCGAGGTAGCCCGCCAGCGCGTCCAGGACGTGCTGCCAGGGCCGTACGGCATGAGGATTTCTCAACAGAACCTCCTCTTTCCGGACCAAGGCTCGGAAACAATCGGGCAAAAGACGGTCGCGATTCCAATCTCCGCCGCCGATAACGTTTCCGGCGCGCACGGTAGCCACTCCCGCAGCGTGGCCAGCGGCCCGGAAAAACGACCGCCGGAAAGACGCGGTCAGAATTTCGGCACACGCCTTGCTGCTGGAATACGGATCATAGCCTCCGAGCGGCTCGCATTCGCGGTAGGGCCAAATCCACTCGCGATTGTCATAGCATTTGTCGCTGGTAACGACCACCACCGCTCTCACGCTGGCAACCCGCCGCACCGCTTCGAGCAAATGCGCCGTCCCCATCACGTTGACGGCATAGGTGTCGAGCGGATCTTCGTAGGAAGGGCGCACCAATGCCTGGGCGGCAAGATGGAAGACTAAATGGGGCTGGAAGCGGGACATGGCCGCGGTCAGGGCCGCCAAATTGCGGACATCGCCGCCGACGCCGGGCATGAACTCTTCCAGTCCAGCCAGCTCGTACAGGCTCGGCGAAATTGGCGGCGACAGCGCGTAGCCACAAAGTTCCGCCCCCATTTGGCGAAGCCAGAGAGCGAGCCAACTTCCCTTGAAGCCGGTGTGCCCTGTCACGAAGACGCGGCGTCCCCGCCAGAAATCAGCCGAGATCACCATATCTTCCACGGAGCCCGCGATTGGGTCCAGAGCCTCTCAAGATGTTCTTTGTCGCGCAAGGTGTCCATAGCCTGCCAAAAACCGTCGTGGCGATAACAGGCAAGCTGGCGCTTGCGAGCCAGCGTCTCCATGGGACCGCGTTCCCAGGTCGTGTCGTCGCCGGAAATGAGGTCCAGGACCCCGGGCGAGAGCACAAAGAATCCCCCGTTGATCCATCCGTCGCCCGCCGGCTTCTCGCGGAAATCGATGACCTCGTTCCCCTCGGCCACCAAAGCGCCAAAGCGGGCCGGCGGACTCACTGCGGTGACGGTGGCCAACTTGCCCTGGGCACGGTGGAAGGCGACCAGCTTGGTGAGGTCTACGTCGGCGACGCCGTCGCCATAGGTAAAAGCAAAATCTTGGGAGCCAAGATACTGTTGCACCCGTTTGAGGCGGCCTCCGGTCATCGTCTCCAAGCCGGTATCCACCACGGTCACAACCCAAGGCTCGGCATTGTTCCTCAGGATCTCCAAGTTGTGGTTGGCGATGTCTACACTGATATCGCAACTGTGGAGAAAATAGTTGGCGAAATATTCTTTGATAGCATATCCCTTATAGCCGCAGCAGATGATGAACTCGTGAATGCCATGGGCCGAGTACATCTTCATGATGTGCCATAGGATCGGCCTTCCGCCGATTTCGATCATAGGCTTGGGTCGCAGCAGGCTCTCCTCGCTGATGCGCGTTCCTCTGCCGCCGGCCAGGATCACCGCTTTCATAAACTTGACGAATCTCCTCCCTTTCTGCTTATGCGGCCCCTTACGCGCCATCGCTTTGCCGATCGCGGCGCTCCGGTTCGTGTTCCCGGCCCGAGCGTGCCCGGCGGCATCCGGCCAAAAGCCGGCCGCAAGGCCCCGTCCGCGTCCACCGCAAGCTGCAACAGCCCGGAGCGGAACAGCAACCAATAGGCCGCCAGTCCCGCAACGCCACTGCCCGAGCGGCACGCCCGCCCTAGCGCCTGCACGGGCCAGTCCCATTGCCCGCTCGCCATGCCGAAAAGCGCATGGCGAAGATAGGATCCCGTCACCTTGCCCAACGCGATGGCCCGAATGAAGCCAGAGGCCTTCGTTTCCCGCAGCCACTCGCCCGTCAGGCGCGCAACATCCTCCTGCACCTTGCCCTGGCGGCGAAACGTATTCGTCATCGACTGCGGATGGCGCCGAACATGGCAGACGATGTCACCGGTGAGCGCAATTTTGCCGAAGGCCGCGAGCCGCACCCACATCTCCAAATCCACCAGCATCGGCCGCCCTGGGTCGAACGCGCCCGCGCGCAAGAGCGCGTCCCGGCGCAGCAGCAGGGCCGACGGCTCGCCCAAGACATTGCCGCGCAGCAGTGCGGATGCGATCAGAGCTGGCTTATCGAAGACCTGCAGCACGCCTACCTTCTGGCCCGGTCCGGAAATCAACTCTCCCGCCTGGTTGACGATGGTGCGCCTGCCCGCCACCGCCGCCAGTTCCGGGTGCGCATGCAAAAGCTGTGCCTGCCGGCGGAGGCAATCCGGCTCCAGCCAATCGTCGGCGCAAAGAATCTTGATGTAGGCACCCGAAGCTTGGGCAACCAGTCGGTTGAAATTGCCGGCGATCCCCAAATTGCGCTCGTTGCGAAAGCAATGGACACGGGCATCTTTGATCTGGGCGATGACGTCCCAGGTTTCATCCGTGGAGGCATTGTCGCCGATCAAAACTTCCGCCGCCGGCAGCGTCTGGCCGAGCACGCTGTTGACGGCGGTCCGCACGAACCCGGCGCAATTGAACGTGGGGATGCAAACCGTAATTGCAGGTTCCATGCGAGCTCTCCTCGTCAAATCGCTCGTGCGGGCTGTCCGAATCGGCACTCGCGGCAGCTCCCGGCTCCCATCAGGAATACGACGATCCGGCAACGCTTTCCCGCAAGACGCGCAGGTAGGTGGCGGCCACGCCGCTCCAATATTTCCGGACCCTCGCCACGGGCCAGCCCGCCAGGAACAGCGCCACCGGCAATCGCAGCAGCATCACCGCCGCAACCGCAAAGCGCACTGCGGCCGCCTGATTCCGCGAAAAGTGTTTGCGGGCATAGCGCAGCAAGCTCCGCAAACGAAACAGCGATGTCTGGTTGTATTGCATCAGGTGCACGGATGCTCCGCCGAGGTGGATGACGCGCGCCTGCGGCAGGTAGCAGAGTTCCCAGCTAGCACGACGGCAGCGCCGGCAAAAATCTACGTCCTCATACCAGAACCGGAAGCCGGCATCCAGAAGCCCAACCTGCTCGAAAACTGTGCGCCGGGCCATCATGCAAGCCCCTGGCACCTGCTCCATCGCGGCGGGCTTCTCCGGGTCCCAATCTCCAGCGCCGCCGCGGGAGTTCCAGGGATTGCCCGGCCAAATCCGGTTGAGCCAAAAGAGTTCCGCGACGAGCGAACCGACCGTGGGCAGCTGCTGGGGATAGTAACGCACCTGCGTGGACCGATCGGGGCTCAGAAGCCGGGCCGCCACAGCGCCAGCGCGCGCGTTCTCATCCAGGAATTGGACCATCTGGCTTAGGCAGTCGTCAAGCAAGACGATATCATTGTTTAAGACGAGAAAATGCTTGCCCCTGCCGGCCCGGACGCCCTGGTTGTAGGCGGCAGCCAGGGCAACATTCTCGGGCATCGCGATCAATTGCACTTCTGGGAAGTCCCGCCGCACCACTTCGACGGTGTCGTCGGTTGAGCCGTTGTCAACCACAATCACCTCATAGGTGATGGCATTGTGTTGCCGAATATCACACAAGGACTGCAAACAGGCAACCAGCACGTCACGCGCATTCCACGTGACCACGCAAACCGAAAGGTCCAGTCCTGGGCTGGGCGGCGCCAAGTCGGCGCAGCCAGACTCTATATCCACGGGGGGTTCCATGGGTCGTGCGATCCGCCTGTCTTATGGTCCTACCGATACAGCCAATCCCTGCACAGGCAAACGCTGCCGCGCTGGCGATCCCGCAGCAATGAGTCTGGTCAATGCCCACAAGGCTAGAAGATCGATGACCCAGGTGATGTATTGCGAGAAGAAATTGACGTATGGGATAAATGCCAGCCAGCTCAGCCACATGGCAAGCGCCAGAGCTCCGAAAACGGTGCGCCCGCTCCTAAAGCTTGTGTACCACCATGCGGTGGCAAACCCTAAAAGAAGCGGTCCCAGCATGATCCCGACCATGCCCCCATCCCCGTAAAACTCGCCGAGGAAGGTCGGCGTGATCGTGGCGCCGGAATAAAGTTCCTCGCATACCGCCTGGATGTTCGTACGGGGAAACAGGGAGTGCAATCCGTAAAAAAGGAACCCCGGGTGCGGCCCGATCAGCTGAAGATCGTTGCGCAAGCGATAGAAAACCTCGAAGGAGCTGGTCATGGTCCAATATCCCGACGTGAAGATCTGTGCGGACCGTTGCGTTCCCAAGCTCGAGGAAAGCAAGGCCGTCGTTTCGTCGCCAATATCATGGCTGGCGTTGCCGCGAAAAAACGCGGCAGCCGACAAGACCACGACCATCACGGCGAAGAAAGCGGCGGCTTGGCGCAGGGTCACGCGCTCCCGCAGGAGATTGTACAAGAGCAAAACAACAAGGCAGACAATGAAGACAAAGAAACGCCCGCCCTGCGACCAATACGCTGCCGTTCCAAGGATTACAATCGCCCACGCGGACGCGATATGAAGCCTAGTTTTCGGGATGCGCAGTATCACGACGAGCCACGCGAGATAGATGGCGTAGCAGAGAAAACCGACCCCGAGGTAAAGCAATTTATTGCCCAGGGTGTTGTAATGACTCGCCGCCTGGTCGGCGCCCACCCCGAAGAACGCCATGCGGGCTTTGTCAATATTCGCAGCGAAAATGGGAATGCCGCCAATTTGGCGATACAAAAATGCCAGCGCTACCGCACCAATCAGCAGGCAGGCGGCGGCCACGGCCAGCACAGCGGCAATCGGGAACTCCGCAGCCGCGCCCGCCGCGCTACCGGGCCTCGCGATGCGGCGTCGCGCGAAGGACTCCTTTAGCTTGAAGCCCACGCCAAAGGCCACCAGAGGGAGCGTGAGTTCGAACCAGAAGCTCGCATCCCATGAGGAGATGGTCGGCAACAAACGCAGCGATGCCAGAAACAGGCAGCCAAACCAGATGCTTCCCGCAAGGCGGAGCGGGTGAAACAGGTCGCGCTCGCCGGGTCCGGCCCAGATCCAAAACAGGAAGATGAAGCCGGCGCTCCAGATGGTCCAGAGGCTAAAATGGGGCAGCATGCGGGTCGTCAGCGCGGCCGAAGCAGAGTGAAAACAGGGTTGGCGTCGCCGGCCAGGCCTTGCGGGGGCGGCCGGCGGCGGCGGGAGAAGCCGCACGCACGAGCCACTGCGTCCCACAAGGCCCCTGTTCGCGCTCGAAAGCCTAGGCGAACCGGCTCAGGGGCGCGTGCGCGATCACCTGCCGCAACTGGCGGCGGTAGTTGCGGCCGAACATCGGAGACAGATAGAGCGTACCGTACGAAGTCACCACAAAGATCGAAGCGGACATGGCCAATTGCCACGGCGAAGCGTGCGGCAGGAATTTGAGCGCCAGCCCGCCCAAGATCGAGCAAATAGCCACCGGCACGAGCAAGCCGCGGCAGGCAATCTGTGCTACGGAGATCGGCAGTTTCAGCCGGAGCAGCCAGACATAACCGGCCAACGAGAGCACGGCAGGGATGGAGACGGCGGCCGCAATGCCGTTGAGGCCCCAAGCCCGCGACCACCAGACGGTCAGGACCATGCCGAGGCCGGCTTCGACCAAGGAAAAAACTGCCCCCACTTTCGTGGCTCCAATGCCGACCAGAAAGAACCAAGTGAGGGCGGCAAACGTGGCCAGAAAGAACCCGGGAATCAGGAGGCGCATGACCATCGCCGAGGCTTCGTGCCCCGGCCCGACCCACACAGCAACAATCGGGACCGCCCACAGCGCGAGCGCCACAAAGAGAGGGGCGGCGATGAAGGCAGTGCCCAACATCGAGAGTTCATAAATTCGGGCGGTGGCGGCGGCACCTAACTCGCCGTAAGCGCGCGCGCTCGCCGGCATCAGCGAGCTGGAAATCATCGAGATCCCCTGGCGGAGTAAGGTCACCAGGCGCAAGCCAATTTCATAGACGGCGACCAGCGACAGCGACAAGGTCGCGCCGATCCAGGCCTTGCCCGCAAAGAGATAGAACAGTCCAACTAGGGCATAGATCTGCAGCCAGAAGCCAAACCGGAAGAGGCGGCGGATGGCGGCGATCGAGGGTTTCTGCCAGACCCGGCCTCCCAGCCGCCGGCGCAGGATGGCCATGCCCCAGGGAATCGTGACCAGATTCCCCGCGATGCTCACCCAAATGACGCTAAGCAGGCCATCGCGCATGGCTAGCAGCAGCCAGACGGCCAGCGCGCCTCCGACGATCACCGCGGCATTCATCCCGACCGCCACGTCCTGGCGTTGCAGGCCCGAGATGGCATAGCTGATCAGGTTCGCCCACAGCGAACTGATCAGCAGTAGCCAAACCGCCGGGATGAGTCCGCCCTGGGCAATGGCGCCGAAATTCGCGGGCCACCCGATGAGTACGGGCAGCCACAGGACCAAACCGCCGGCCAACGCGGCAACGCTCAAGCCGACGAAGCCGGAGGAGATCCAAAGCCGGCAGCTTGCCGGATCCGCAGCGGGATCGGTTTCGGCGACAAATTTGGATGTCGCCCCGGAAATACCAAAGTCCAGCAAAGCGACGTAGGAATAGATGACGTAAATCAGGCTCCAAAGCCCAAACACCCTTGCACCGAGGTGGTTGAGGATGAAGGGCGCGAGAAAGAGCCAGTAGGCGACTTGCAGTAGCCCGCGAAGAAAAACGGCCGCAGCGTTCCGCGCGACTTGGCCGGCAAGACGGGCGACGAGCTTTGCGTCTGGCACGGTTGGCCGGGCGTCAAAAATCAGGCAGGGTTGCGGCGCTCACGCAGCCGACCTCGGAAGCTCTGCCTCTGCGGGCGGGGGAAGCGAAACGCCGCTGCCGGCGCCTCGATGCGGGGAGGGAATGCTCTATGGGAAATGATAGGCCACCCCCAAGGTTAGCAACTGGGCGGCATCGGTGAGCCCGGCAAGGAGAACCTGGCGCTTGGCGTCCTTCGAAACGTAAAGGACATCGCCGCCATGCAGTTCCAGATCTGGAGCTTTATGCTTCATGATCTGGTCGATCGAGATCGGCACGGCGATGCGGGTTCCGTCAGCCTGGGTCTCGATGATTTCGTCATGGCTGCGGTCGGGCGAAGCGCTCAGGCCGCGCGCCAGGGCAATCGCCCGGATGACCGTGATCGGCTCTCCCATGGAGAGTGGAAAGGCGCCAGGCTGGTTGAAGTCGCCGACCACATAGATCTTCCTGCCCGGCAGAACCGTGACCGTCTGGTTGCCCACGAGCTCCGGGTCGTCCGCGGCGTTGTTGTACCGCATGAGCTGGACCAGGTTGTAGCTTTGCGAGGTGGCCCTGGCGCCGACTTCTCCGTCGCGGCTGCTGACCAGCACGGTATCCCCGGCGTCGGCCGAGAGCCCGCCGGCCCGCGCCAGCGCTTCGAGCAGCCGCACCGGCCGCGCCGCCTGCACGATTACGGGGCGCTGGACGGCCCCGGCGATGACGACGGGCTTGCTTTCCACTTCGACGACTGTGACCTGCACAATCGGCTGGCGCACCAAACCTTCCGCGAACAAATCCTGGGCGATGCTCTGCTGCAGTCCGATCGAGGTCTTGCCCGTGGCGAGGAAACTCTTGGCGGCAAACGGAAGGCGAATGGAGCCATCGGCGCTCACCCGAATTTGCCGCGTCATTTCCGGCATCTGATAAACGAAGATGGAAAGCAGATCGTTGGCCCCGATCACGTAGGTTGCGGGAACCGCAGGAGCGACCAGATCGGGTTGGACGTTATCCGGCATGGCGACCGGCGGCGCCGGCAGCGGGGTTTGGACGGGATTGGGCGGGGCCAGGGCATTTTGCCCCTGCGCTCGTAGCCCCGCCGGCATCGTCCAAAGAAGAGCCAAGACGCACGGGATCACGCCCCGGAAGATATTCCGCCGCGTCCGTTCCGCCGCCTGCCGGCGGCCGCCCGGACCTCCGGCCCCGCGTGCCATGCATTGGCCCGGATCAATCAACGTCCACCTCCTCAGCGCTATTGCCACCCCCATCGTGCCGGTATTGGTAATAATGGCTGTAATAGCTATAGTACGTGCCCGGCCGCTGGGAAACGCTGTTGAGAACGATGCCTAATATTTCCGTCCGCGCCGAGCGGAGTTGCCGCAGGGCACCCGTAACCAATTGGCGCTCGGTCCCGCCGGCTCGGACGACCAAAACGCACCCATCGGCCAGATTGGCCGGCGTCAGTGCGTCCGCGAAACCCAGCACCGGCGGGCAATCAATAATGATGTATTCAAAGCGCGCACGGAGTTGCTCGAGCAGATCCTCCAAACCGAGATGGAGCAGCTGCGCCGGGCTGGAGGGCATCGATCCGCCCGGCAACAGCGTTAGATTGGGAACTCCGGGCGCCTCGACAAGCACCTGGTCCAGACGGCACTGGCCGCGCAACAGGGCGGAAAGACCGCGTCGGTTCGACACCTGAAATTGGCGATGAACCCCGGGCTTGCGCATGTCGGCGTCGATCAGCACGGTGCGCCCGGACAAGCCCGCGAATGCAGCGGCCAAATTGCAGGCTACGGTAGTCTTGCCCTCCCCGGGAACCGAGCTGGTGACAGCGAGCACCCGCAGATCGCGTTCTCGCATTAGCATGAGGGCGCTGTGCAGCCCCAGCACCGATTCGCTGAAAGGCGAGGCGATTCCGGCATCGCCGTCGCCCCGGCGCTCGGCCTCTTCCAGCTGACCGTGACCCAGTAGCTTAGCACCGTAGCCAAGCGGCGTGAGCTGTACCAAATCGCGGCCCGCAACCAGCGGCAGCGCGCTCAAGACATGCAGGGCGAAGAGCTGTTCCACCTGCTCCGGCGTGGAAAGGCTGCGATCCAGAATCTCGAATCCGAGGGCCGCCGCTATCCCGAGCAGGCTTGAAAACAACAGACTGAGGCCCGCGACCAGCAGCGGACGGGGATACACCGGTCGCTGAATCGGGCGGGCCGGGCTGATGACGCGCAAGCTCTCGGCGTGGACGTTGGCAGCCACCGTGGAATCTTGAATGCTTTGCTGCAGCTCGTAATAGAGCTTGGTATAGGCATCCGATGCCGCCTTCAGCGAGTTGTAGCGGATGGCCTTTAGATTGAACGCATCCATGCGCTTCTTCTGGAGGTTCAGTTCGCCCTGCAACAACTTCTCGCGCGCCAGCCCCATCGCGTACTCCGAAGCGATCTGAACGCCAATGTGTTTCTCTTGGGCAAGCAGTACTTGTTGATCGTTTCGCACCACGGCCTCTTGCTGGCGGTACACGGGATAATTGGGCCCGTATGTCTGGGCCATCCGCGAGAGCGTCCGCTGGTCATCCAAGAGCTGCTGCTGGAGAGGCAGCAAATATCTGCCGCGATCAGAGGCGACCAACGCGTCAAGGTTGCCCTGCTTCACAACTTCATAATCCGCCTGTAATGCCATCCGCTGCGTCTGGGCCTGGCCCAGATCCCGGTTCACCTGCGACAGCCGGGCCTGAATGATGTTGTCGCTGGAGTCGGGATTGAGCACGTCATGCGAACTCTCGTACTCCACCAGCGCTTCCTGGCTGCTTTCCATTTTCGCCTGCAAATCGGTCAGTTGAGAGCGCATCGATTTCGACGAGCCCGTCAGGGCTTGCACCCTGGTTTCGTAATCATGCTGGATCAGGCTGTGCAGTAAGTCGTTCGCCGTATCCGCCGAGAGCTGCGGATCCCGGGAACGGAACGAAACCTGCAAAAGGTAAGTTTCCAGCGGCTGGCTGACCGAGATGGCCCGCGTCACATGGCGCAGAACCTCGTTCATGCCGGCGGCGGACAAGGCGCCACCTCGCCCGGCGGCCTTGACGGGGGCGAATTCCGTGTTCTTGTACAACTGCAAGTCGTTGATCGTCTGCAGCACCACCGCCGAGCTGCTGACCTCGTTCGCCTCGGTCGTGATCAGCGCCAGCGCGCTCACGCTGACGTTGGAACTGGAGTTGGAATTTTCGTCTCCAACCGTATGGTTGCCCGCCGGGTCGATCCGCAAGGTCGCAGTGGCGGCATATTGCTTGGGCAAGGCCAAGGCGACCAAGGTCGCCGCTGCGCTGACCAGCAAGACGAAAGCTAGAATTCGATTGCGATAACGCCGGAGTACCGACCAATAATACGAGAAAGGTACCCCGGCCTGGGCGTAGGCACCAGCCGCGCCCACGCCGAAGCCGGACTCGGCACTGGAATCATGAGCCGGAACTAAAAGCCGACCCTCAATGGGTGCTTTAGCCACAGGATTTGTTTCGGGTCAGCCCGCGCTTGGATCTCTCTGCTTTCCGCAGATCGAAAAGCCACCAGCGGGCCGGGGTACGGTTCCGTCGCCGCGCTTTTGCCGGATTCGCCGAACTCGAGGCGTAGGGCACGTGGCGATGCTCACGGCCACGCCGCAAGTGCTGGCCTTCAATCCTCAACCAATGGGCCGCAGCGACGATGCGGCCGGCAAGGAGACGCGGATCGCCCCATTGACGGCGGAAACAAGCAGTATGATTGCGTTCGCATCCTTGCGGTGTAGGTGCCCCCGGCAACCATGCATCGCACCCCCCACAACTTCCACCTCGTCGCCCACCTGAATATTCGGCAAGGGATCGAATTGCAAACCGCTCTCTAACAGGCGGCGCACCGCCGCCAATTCTCTCTCGTCCACCCGCACCGGGCCCCGCGAGCTATGGACAAACCAAAGGAAACCTGGCGCCTGCACGACCTGCTGCCGGACATTTTCGTTCATACGAACGAAAACGTATGAAGCGAAAAGCGGCATTCGCAGAAGCTTTTTGCGGTCGCTCCAACGCCGCCAACTCTGATAACTGGGGAGGTATACCCCGATACCACAATCTTCGCAAAACGCCTCGAACTTCTCTTCGAAGTGCGGTCGCGTGTAGGCGGCAAGCCATGGCAGCTCGGTGTGGCATCCGGTAGCCACACCTCCGTTCTGTGAATCACATGGTGACCTTTCCACCACGACCCCCCAAACATCAGATCCAGAAGATCGACCAATTTGGCGACTGCTCTGTGAGCATACCTGAATTGGACGAGGCTTGGCAAGGCCCATGCTCAAGCATCAGGGAGTCCACCGAGCTTCCAAAAGCAAGCATCCATGTGGCTATAATTTCTCTGGGAGACCGCTCATGAACGCCTTGGTCGCCGGCGGGGCCGGCTACATCGGCAGCGTGATGACCGAGACCCTGCTCGCGCAGGGCCACCGCGTCGTCGTCTACGACAACCTCTCCCACGGCCACCGCGACGCCGTCCACCCCGGCGCAACTTTCGTCGCGGGCGACGTCGCCGACCAGTCCGCGCTCGAGCGCGTGCTGCGCCAGCACCAGATCGAGGGCGTCATCCACATGGCCGCCTTCATCGAGGTGGGCGAGTCGGTGCGCGAGCCCGCCAAGTACCTCGACAACAACACCCTGCGCGCGGTGGGATTGCTCGAGGCCATGCGCCGCGTGGGGGTGCGCCTCTTCGTGCTCAGCTCGACCGCGGCCGTGTACGCGCCGTCTTCCGAGCTGCTGACCGAGCGGTCGCCGCTCGCCCCCGCCAGCCCCTACGGGCTGAGCAAGCTCTTCCTGGAGCAGGCGCTGGCGTGGTACGCCAGCCACGGGCTGCACTACTTCGCGCTGCGCTACTTCAACGCCGCCGGCGCCACCGCACGCTCGGGCGAGCGCCACCAGCCCGAGAGCCACCTCATTCCGCTGGTGCTGGAGGCAGCCGCCGGCCAGCGCCCGGCCATCCATATTTACGGCACCGACTACGCCACCCCCGACGGCACCTGCGTCCGCGACTACATCCACGTCAGCGACTTGGCGCAGGCGCACGTGCTGGCGCTGCACCGTTTGCAACAAGAGGCGCTGCAGCGCGAGCCCGACTCCGCCACCATCCCCAAGCTGGAAGACCGCGCCTTCAACTTGGGCAACGGCACCGGCTTCTCGGTGCGCGAGGTCATCGCCGCCGCCGAGCGCGTCTGCCGCCGCCCCATCCCGGTGGTGGAGCAGCCCCGCCGCCCCGGCGACGTGGACCGCCTGGTCGCCTCCAGCGCCAAAATGCGCGCCCTGGGATGGCAGCCCCGCCACGCCGAGCTGGAGGGGATCATCGCCTCCGCCTGGGCCTACAAGCAGCGGCGGTGATATAATTAAGTTTATGATTCCCAAGCACTTAGCGCCGCTGTTTTGGGACATCCGGCTGGCCAGCTTCGAGCCCGCGCGCTACCCCGACTACACCATTGGCCGCGTGCTGGAGCTCGGCGACCCCGAGGCCTACGCCTGGCTCCAGCAGCAATTCCCCAGCCCCGAAATCGCCCGCGTCCTGCGCACCGAGCGCCGCCTCTCCCGCCGCTCCGCCAACTTCTGGGCGCTGGTCTACCACATCCCCGCCGACGAAGTCGCCGCGCTGCAGGATTAGACGATATGGAACCAGGCGACGCCGAACCCGCTTGGCATCGTGAGGTCATCTCCGGCGAGGTTGCGGCGACGTTGGCCCAATTGCGCGACCTCCGCGCGCTTGATGCGTTCTACTTGGCCGGCGGCACCGGGCTGGCGCTGGCGCTCGGCCATCGCCGCTCCTTGGACCTCGATTTTTTTACCCCCCGTCCGTTCGAAGGCGACCCGCTGCTGGGCAAAATCGAACACTTGCCGGATTTCTCGCTTGCCATGCGCGACCACGAAACCATCCACGCCGCCATCGCCGGCGTCAAGGTGAGCTTCCACGGTGGGCGCGGGCCCCTGCACGGCTGCGCCGCGCCTCCCGCTTGTGCTCACGCCGACTTGGGGGCCCCGCGGCCCCAAGCCGGCGCTGCGCTTCGCGGGGGCCGCGCCGAATTCGCTTCCCGGGGGCGGGCCGCCCCGCGGAATTTCGCAGCCTTTCGCGCCGGTTTTGCCCGCAGGCAAAGCGGCGCGACCCCCGCGATCGGCTATCGCTATCCCCTGCTCTTCCCCACCCGCCCGTTCATGGAAGTCGCCGTTGCCCAGCCGCGCGAGATCGCGTGCATGAGGATCAGCGCCATTGCCAGCCGCGGCACCAAGCGCGACTTCGTTGACCTCTACTTCGTGGCGCAAACGCACGGGCTGCGGGCGCTGTTCCGGCATTTCGCCGCAAAATATGCCCAGACCAACTACAGCCCGCTTCACATCGCGAAGTCGCTGACCTTTTTCGAGGACGCCGAGAAGGACCCCATGCCCGACATGTTGGCGGTGTGCGATTGGGCGGTGGTGAAGCAGTACTTTTCCCACGAAGCCCCCCGCCTGCTGTAACCTTCCCGCCGCCCTTCCCGCCGCAGCGCCAGCCCGCCATTGCCACCCAAATTCGACAAGGTTGCGATATCTTCGCCCCATACGAACTCCGGGCAGAGACCCAGCATCCCATCGGGCAGGCACTCTATGTCAGAACCAGCGAGCCCCGCCGAATTCCGCCCCACCCGCCGCCAGCTCCGCCTGCTGGAAGCCGCCGCGGCTCCGCCCCCACCCGCGTCGGTTGAAAGCCTTTGCAAGCGCGCCCACATCGCGCCCTCCACCTATTACCGCTGGTGCAAAATCCCCGGGTTCCGCGAACGCCTCAACGTCGCCATCGGCCTCGACCTCTCTTTCATCACCGTCCCGCTCATGGCCAGACTCAACCAGTGCCTCGACCGCGTCTCCTGCTTCCGCGCCGCCTTCGACTTCGCCTTCGACCCCCGCAGCCTGGCCCTGCACGATTCCCTCCACGGCGCCGAATCCACCTACACCGGGCGATCCACCAGCCCCGTCGCCCTCGCCCGCTACGCCCAGCGCCTGCTGCAGCGCACCGCCGCCGCCGAGTCGAGGCTGCCCTCTGGAACGCGTCCCGCTGGCAGCAAAGCGGTTGGCCGCAAAAATGAGAGTAAAACAGAAGTTTCGGGCCGCGGTCGCGAAAACGCCCATCCGCCTGAAAACAGAACCGCCAATTCCTTCCACGCTAAAATGGAAGGCGGAGGCATTGCGACATGAACAGCTTTGGGGCGCGCGGGGCGCTGGCGGCCGGGGGGCCGGAGATCTTTCGGCTGAACGTTCTCGAAAAGAGCGGGGTGGGGCCGGTGTCGCGGCTGCCCTTTGCCATGAAAATCCTGCTCGAGAACCTGCTGCGGCAGGAGGACGGGCGCTTTGTCACCGCCGACGACATTGCGCGGCTGGCGAACTGGGACCCGAAGTCGAGCGAGGCGCGCGAGATCGCCTTCACCCCGGCGCGGGTGCTGCTGCAGGATTTCACCGGGGTGCCCGCCATCGCCGACCTGGCGGCCATGCGCGACGCGGTGCGGGCGCGCGGCGGCGACCCCACCGTGATCAACCCGCTGCAGCCGGTCGAGCTGGTGATTGACCACTCGGTGCAGGTGGACCGCTTCGCCTCCGCCGGCGCCTTCGCCTACAACGCCGACCTGGAGTTCCACCGCAACCGCGAGCGCTACCTGTTCCTGCGCTGGGGGCAGGGGGCGCTGCGCAACTTCCGCGTGGTGCCGCCCGACACCGGCATCGTCCACCAGGTGAATCTGGAGTACCTGGCGCGGGTGGTGGTGGCGGAGAAGCGCGACGGGCGCCTGCTGGCCTTCCCCGACACCCTGGTCGGCACCGACTCGCACACCCCCATGGTCAACGGCCTGGGGGTGATGGGCTGGGGCGTGGGCGGCATCGAGGCGGAGGCGGCCATGCTGGGCCAGCCCATCTCCATGCTGCTGCCCGCGGTGCTGGGGGTGCGGCTGCTCAACCGCCTGCCGGCCGGGACCACCGCCACCGACCTGGTGCTGACCGTCACCGAGGCGCTGCGCAAAAAGGGCGTGGTGGGGAAGTTCGTCGAGTTCTTCGGCGCCGGCGTCGCCGCCCTCACCGTCGCCGACCGCGCCACGCTGGGCAACATGTCGCCCGAGTACGGCGCCACCATCGCCATCTCGCCGATTGACGAGGCCACGCTGCACTATTTGCGCTTCACCCACCGCGACGCCGAGCGGGTCGAGCTGGTGGAGCGCTACGCCAAGGAGCAGGGGCTGTTTGGCGCCGGGACCCCGGCCTCGAGCTACACCGACGTCTTGGATTTCGACCTGGCCACGGTCGAGCCCTCGCTGGCCGGGCCCAAGCGCCCGCAGGACCGGGTGCCGCTCAGCCAGGCGAAAACCGGCTTCGCCCAGGCGCTGCCGGCCATGCTGCCGGCGGGGGCGGATGGCACGGCCGCCAACGGCAACGGCCTCCATCACGGCTCGGTGGTCATCGCCGCCATCACCAGTTGCACCAACACCTCCAACCCCAGCGTGCTGATGGCCGCCGGCCTGCTGGCCAAGAAGGCGGTGGAGCGCGGGCTCAAGTCGCAGCCCTGGGTGAAGACCAGCCTGGCGCCGGGCTCGAAGGTGGTGACCGACTACCTCGAGCGCGCCGGCCTTACTCCCTATTTGGAGCAGCTCGGCTTCTACCTGGTGGGCTACGGCTGCACCACCTGCATCGGCAACAGCGGCCCGCTGCCGGACGAGGTGGCCGAGGCGGTGGCGCAGAACCACCTGGTGGTGGCGGCGGTGCTGAGCGGCAACCGCAACTTCGAGGGCCGCATACATCCGCAGGTGCGGGCCAACTACCTGGCCTCGCCGCCGCTGGTGGTGGCCTACGCGCTGGCGGGCGACATGAACCGCGACCTGACGCGCGAGCCGCTGGGCACGGGGAAGGACGGCCAGCCGGTCTATCTCAAGGACGTCTGGCCCAGCCCGCAGGAGGTGGCCGAGACGGTCGAGCGCTGCGTCACGCCCGAGATGTTCGAGCGCGAGTACGCCGACGTCTTCGCCGGCGACCAGAACTGGAAGGGGCTGCAGGTCATCCCCGGCGAGCTCTACGCCTGGGAGCCGGACTCGACCTACATCAAGAAGCCGCCGTTTTTCGAGGGCGTGGCCACCGCCCCGAGCGCCATCCGCGGGGCGCGGGTGCTGGCGCTGCTGGGCGACAGCGTGACCACCGACCATATCTCGCCGGCGGGCAGCATCGGGGCCAAGAGCCCGGCGGGCGAGTACCTGATCGCCCATGGCGTCGCGCCCGGCGACTTCAACTCCTACGGGGCGCGCCGGGGCAACCACGAGGTGATGGTGCGCGGCACCTTCGCCAACGTGCGGCTGCGCAACAAACTGGCGCCGGGCACCGAGGGCGGCTTCACCCGCCACTTCTGTCGGCAACTTGAAGACGTCCCGAGCGCCAGCGGGCGTCCCCAAGCGGGAACCGAAGCCCGCACCCCGAGCGACCATCGGGAGCGACCCAAGCAAGAAGTGGCGAGCCACCCCGAGGGGGAGGGGATGACCATCTTCGCCGCCTCCGAGCGCTACGCCCAGGAGGGCGTGCCCTGCCTGGTGATCGCCGGCGCCGAGTACGGCTCGGGCTCGAGCCGCGACTGGGCGGCCAAGGGGCCGCGCCTGTTGGGGGTGCAGGCGGTGATCGCGGTCAGCTTCGAGCGCATCCACCGCAGCAACCTGATCGGGATGGGCATCCTGCCGCTGCAGTTTCTGCAAGGCGAGACCGCCGAGTCGCTGGGGCTGACGGGCGAAGAGAGCTACGACCTGCTGGGCTTGGACCAGCTCCAGCCCGGCGGACGGCTCGAGGTCACGGCCACCGCGCCCGGCGGCCAGCGCCGCGCGTTCACGGCCACGGTGCGGCTCGACACCCCGATGGAGCTGGCGTACTACCGCGATGGGGGGATCCTGCCCTACGTGCTGAACCAACTGATGGCGCGGGGCGGCGGGGCGGCCTCTCAGCTCCCGACGTAGCGGGCGTAGAGCGAGCGGGCCACGGCGGCGTCGGTGGTGCCTTTGATCAGGGCGCGGCCGTCGGGGAAGATCATCAGCTCCATGCCGGCGGGGGCGCTGGGGACGAAGCGCAGGGCGAAGGCGTTGGCGCGGACGAGGCCGTGGGGCTGGAGGCGCAGGGCGAGCTGAGCCAGCTCCAGCGGGCGGTGGTGCTCGTGGATCTGGACGGCGTTGCGGCCGCAGAGGGTGATGGCGGCGCGGCCCTCGCCGCGCAAATGGACGAAGTCGCGCCGGGCGCAGGCGCGGCAGTCGGGGTCGCGCGCCGGGCGGTGGAACTCGCGGAACTGGTTGGCCCACAGGTCGGCGCTGTAAAGGCTGTCGCGCAAGGCGCCGGCCGCGCCGGCCAGCAGCTTGACCGCCTCGGAGACCTGCAGGGCGGCGACCCACTGCACCGTCCAGCTCAACACGCCGGCGGTGTCGCAGGTTTCGAGGTTGCCTTCGACGCCGGCGCCGCCGGGGAAGAGGCACTCCAGGCAGGCGGTCACGCCGGGGCGGATGGTAAAGGTCAGGCCGCTCGCGGCGACGGCGGCGCCGTAGATCCAGGGGACGCCCTGGGCGACGGCAAAGTCGTTGAGCAGGTAGCGGGTCTCGAGGTTGTCGGTGCCGTCGAGCAGCAGGTCGCAGCCGCCGAGCAGGGCCTCGATGTTGGCGGGGGTGAGGTCGGCGACCTGAGCCTCGGCGGCGACGGCGCTGTTGATGCGGGCCAGGCGGCGCTGGGCGGCGACCGCCTTGGGCAGGCCGGCGCGGGCGTCGTCCTCGTCGTAGAGGGCTTGGCGCTGCAGGTTGCTGGGCTCGACGTAGTCGCGGTCCACGAGCTGGAGCTGGCCGACGCCGGCGCGGGCGAGCAGGTCGGCCTGGCTGCTGCCCAGGGCGCCGCAGCCGACAATGGCAACGCGCGCCGCCGCCAGCCGGCGCTGGCCCTCGGGGCCCAGCGGGGCAAACAGCATTTGCCGCGAGTAGCGCTCCTCCGCCGCCGTCCAGGTGCTTGCCGGGGGGCTGGCCATGCTTCATTTTAGCTGTCGCCTTCCCTGCCCTGTTTACGTATTGTGGAGGTTGTGCCGAAACCGCGGGCGTGGAACAGGGTCAGCCCCCTGCTCGGGAGAGCGCTGCTGGGCGCCGCCCTGCTGGCCGCCCGGGCGGCGGCGCAGGCGCCCGCCCCGCCGCCGCGGGTGGTTGCGGTGGCGGTCGAGCCGCCGCCGGGGCGCAGCGCCGCCTCCTACCAGGCCCTGGTGCGGCAGCAGCCGGGGCAGCCGCTGGCGCCGGAGGCGGTCGCCGCCAGCCTGCGCGCGCTCTTCGCCACCGGCGAGTTCCGCGACGTGGAGGCGGTCCGCTATCCCGCCCCGGGCGGGGTGCGGCTGCTATTCGCCACCCAGCCCAACGCCTTCATCGCCGAGGTGCGGGTGGAGGGCAGCCCCGATCCGCCCGCCTCGACCGAGTTGGAGGACGCCAGCGGCCTCACCCTGGGCGACGTCTACACCCGGGCCGGGCTGGCGCAGGCGGTGGCCCGGATCAACCAGCGGCTGCGCAGCTACGGCTACTACCAGGCGGCGGTGCTGCCGCAGGCGGCGGTGGACCGGCGCACCGGGCTGGCGCGGCTGGGCTTCGCCGTCACCGCCGGGCCGCTGGCGCGGCTGGGGCAGGTGCGCTTCACCGGCACCCTGCTGGCGCCCGAGGCCCGCTTGCGGCGCGCCATCGGGCTGAAGCCGGACCAGCCGCTGACGCGCGAGCGCCTGGACGATGCGGTGGCGGCGCTGCAGAACTTCTACACCAAGCTGGGGCGGCTGACCGCCGCGGTGGCGCTCGCCAACCCCACCTACCGCCCCGCCCGCAACCAGCTCGACATCCACTTCGAGATCGCGCCCGGGCCGCTGGTGACGGTGGCCACCGAGGGGATGCGCCTCTCCGCGGGCACGCTGCGCCAGCAGGTGCCGATCTACGAGGAGCACGCCGCCGACCTGGCGCTGGTGGAGGAGGGGCGCAGCAACCTGGTGAACTACCTGCAGGGGCAGGGCTACTTCGAGGCGCAGGTGGACGACCGCCGGCTGCAGCCCCATCCCGGCCTGCTGCAGATCCTCTACCTCATCCAGCCCGGGCCCAAGGAGTCGCTGGACGCCATCCAGTTCGCCGGCAACCGCTACTTCGACGCCGACGACCTGGCCGAGCGCATCGCGCTGCGCACCACCTCGCCCTGGCCGAGCTTCGTGCCGGGGGCGCGGGGGCGCTTCTCCACCACGCTGGCGCAGGGCGACGCCGCCGCCATCGCCGCCCTCTACCAGCGCAACGGCTTCGCCGAGGTGCGGGTGGAGCCGGCGATTGACCGCGCCTACCGCGGCCAGGCGCACCACATCGCGGTGGTGTTCCGCATCCACGAGGGGCCGCAGACGCTGGTGCGGCGGCTGCGCATCGTCGGCGCCAGCCCGGCCAACCAGGCGGCGATCGCGGCCCAGCTCACCACCGCCCCCGGCCAGCCCTTCGCCGAGGCCAGCCTGGCCCAAGACCGCAACGCCATCCTGACCTATTACTACAACGCCGGCTACCAGGGCGCCACCTGCAACGCCACCGCGGCGGCGGTGGACCCGGACCCGCCGGCGCCGCCGGTGGAGGACGTCACCTTCACCGTGCACGAGGGCGCGGTGCAGACGGTGCACCAGGTCTTCATCGCCGGCAACCACTTCGTGCACCGCAATGTGATCGCGCACGCGCTGCAACTGCACCCCGGGCAGCCGCTGAGCCAGTCGGCGCTGCTGCAGACGCAGCGCTCGCTCTACGACTCCGGGCTGTTCACCAGCGCCAGCGTGGTGGCGAGCGACCCCAGCGGGGCGGAGCGCTCCAAGGACATCCTGGTGAGCGTGAACGAGGCGCGGCGCTACACCTTCAGCGAGGGCATCGGGCTGCAGGTGCAGGGCGGCACCGGGGGCTCGCCCGACCTGCGCGACATCCTGGGCCAGACCGGCTACAGCCCGCTGTTCTCCTTCGACGCCACCCGCACCGCCATGACCGGACGGGCGCAGACGCTGTCGTTCCGCTCCAGCTACGGCACGCTGCAGAAGCGGGCGGTGCTGGGCTACGACCTGCCCGACTTCCTCAACCACTCCGCGCTGCGCGCCGACCTCACCACCTTCTACGACGACACCTTCGACATCCGCACCTTCCGCGCGGTGCGCGAGCAGGCCGGCTTCCAACTGGAGCAGACGCGGGGCCCGGGGGTGGGCTGGACCTACAACCTCGACTACCGCCAGGTGCGGGTGATCTCGCCGCTGGTGGCGCCGCAGGAGATCCCCATCCTCAGCCAGCCGGTGCAGGTGGCGGAGCTGGCCGCCGCCTACCACCGCGACCGCCGCGACGATCCGCTCGACACCCACCAGGGCAGCTACAACAGCGTGCAGTTCGCCCTGGCCAAGAGCTTCGGCGCCGGCTTCGCCAGCTTCGCCCGCTTCGACCTGCAGAACCACTGGTACCACCCGCTCAACGCCGAGGGCACGGTGGTGCTGGCGCGCTCGACCCAGGTGGGGGTGGAGCTGCCCTTCGGCCCGCGCAGCCTGCTCAGCTTCACCAACCCCATCACCGGGGCGACCACCACGCGCCGGCAGTACGTGGTGCCGCTGCCGGAGCGCTACCTCAGCGGCGGCTCCGACTCGCTGCGCGGCTTCGCCATCAACCAGGCGGGGCCGCGCGATCCCATCACCGCTTTTCCGGTGGGCGGGGAGGCGATGCTGGTCAACAACCTGGAGCTGCGCTTTCCCCTGATCGGGCCCAACATCGGCGGGGTGGTGTTCTACGACTTGGGCAACGTCTACTCCACCCCGCGGCAGATGGTGCGCTCGCTCTTGCGCTGGCGCCCGCCCTCGGCCAGCGACAACGACTTCACCAGCCACACGCTGGGGCTGGGGCTGCGCTACCGCACCCCGGTGGGGCCGGTGCGGCTCGACACCGGCTACCTGCTCAACCCGCCCACGTTCCAATACTTCAGCACCGGGCCGCAGCCGGCGGTGCTGCTGCAGCGGCTGCCGCCGTTCCACTTTTTCTTCAGCATCGGACAGACGTTTTGAGCAAGCATCTCTCCATCGTCGGGCTGGTCGGCATGGCGCTTGCCTTCGGGCAAGGGTCGGTGGCCCGCGGGCAGGCGCCGCCGCCCGGCGGCACCGTGGTGGACGGCATCGCCGCCGTGGTGGACGGGGCGCCGCTGCTGCGCAGCGAGGTGGAGAACGCCGCCTGGTATGCCCGCCTCTCCGCCCAGCTCGCCCGCCAGGCGGCGCCGGCGGGCGCCCACTTGGAGGCGGCGGAGAAACAGACCGCGCTGCGGCATTTGATTGACGAACAGCTCCTGGCCGAGGCCCAGGCCGACGAGGGCTACCCGCCGCCGCCGCCGGCGCAACTGGAGACCGACGTCGAGACGCAGTGGGCGCACCTGGCCGGCTTGGCCGGGGGCGAGGCGGCGCTGGACGCCCGGCTGGCCGCCGACCACCTCGACCGCGCCGCCGTCACCGCGCTGCTGCGCCGGCAGTTGACGCTGCTGGCCTTTCTCGACCAGCACTTCAGCGGCTCGGGCACGGTCACCGCCGCCCAGATCCAGCATTATTACGAGACCACCTTCGTCCCCGAGGCGGAGCGCCGCCACCTGGCGGCGGCGCCGCTGGCGCAGGTGCGCGCCACCATTGCCACGCTGCTGCGCCAGCGCCAGCGCGCCGCCGAAGAGCAGCAATGGCTGCAGACGCTGCGCGCCGGCGCGCATATCGAGCTGCGGAGGCCGTGGTGAGCCGCAGGCTGCGCCACCTGCGCCTGCCCGCCGCGGTGCTGCTGCTGCTGGCCGGCCTCGGCTTCGGGGCCTACGGCTACCTGCACTCCGGCGCCTTCCGCCAGCGCCTGGAGAACTACGTGGTGGCGCAGCTCGAGCAGGGCAGCGGCGCGCGCGTCGAGGTGGGCGGGATGCGGCTGAGCCTGCATCCGCTGGTGATCGAGCTCGACGATTTGGTCCTGCACGGCCGCGAGCCCGCCGGGCAGCCGCCGCTGGCGGCGATTCCACGGCTGGTGGTGGCGATCCGGCTGGACTCGCTGTGGCAGCGCCAGCTCAGCCTGCAAGACGTTGCCATGCTGCAGCCGCGGTTCCACGTCTATCGCCTGGCCGACGGCGCGGTCAACCTGCCGCAGCCCTCCGCGCCCTGGCCGCGGCGGCAGCAGGAGGCGCGCACGCTGTTCGACCTGGGGGCGCAGCGGCTGGAGATCGCCGGCGGCGAGCTCGACCTGGAAGACCGGCGCATCCCGCTCAACCTGCGCCTGCACGGGGTGGGACTGCGGCTGGACGCCACCACCACCCCGGGCGGGCCAGGCCAGACCCCGGCCGGCGCCGCCTTCGTGGGCGCGCTGAACTTCCAGCAATCGGCGGTGCGCTATGGGGCGCTGCCGGCGGTGGCGGTCGCCACCCACCTGCGCTTCACCCTCTGGCCCAACGATCTGCGCCTGGACCGGGTGGAGCTGGACGGCGCCGGGGCGAAGATCGAAGGCCAGGGCTGGCTGCGGCACTTCGACCATCCGGCGTTCGCGGCGAGCTACGCGGGCGACCTGGATCTGGCCGCGGCGGCGCGCGCGCTGGGCCTGCGCCCGGAGACGCCCGCGGGCCGCGTGGTGGCCAGCGGCCAGGCGCAGTGGACGCCGGCGGGCTGGAGCGGCGCGGGCACGCTGCGGCTGGCGCAGGGCCGCTGGACGCCGGCGCCGGGCGTGTGGAGCGGCGCCGCCGCCTGGCAGGCCTCCGGCGCCGGGCTGGTGGTGTCGCGCCTCGAGCTGGACGGCCTGGGCTCGCGCCTGCAGCTCGCGGCGCGCGACGACCAGTGGCGCGGCCTGGCGCTGCAGGGCACGGTCACGCGCCTGCAGTTGGCCGCGCTGCAGCCGTTGCTGGGCAGCCTGGGAGTGGCCGCACCCT
The DNA here is from genome assembly GCA_035531375.1 of Terriglobales bacterium. Taxonomy (GTDB): domain Bacteria; phylum Acidobacteriota; class Terriglobia; order Terriglobales; family SCQP01; genus SCQP01. The sequence goes on from DATKSZ010000032.1 coordinate 45,291, forward strand.
GGCGGCAGGACCTGGCGGCGCTGGAGGGCGAGGTCAGCGGCAGCGTGCAGGCCACCACCAACCGCGACCTGCAGATCCAGCAAGTGGCGGCGCGGCTGACGCTGACGCCGGGCACGGACGCGGGCGGCCTGGGCGTGGGCGGCAGCTTGGCGGGGCAGTTCCTGGCCGCGCCCGGGGAGCTGAGGTTGTCGCGCCTGGACCTGCAGGTGGCGGGCAGCCGCCTGACGGCCAGCGGCACCGCCAACCCGCAGGGCGGGGCGCTGCAGCTCGCCTTCCGCAGCCCCGACCTGAAGGCGCTGCGGCCGCTGGCGCTGCCTTGGGCGGCGCAGGGGGCGCCGGGGCGGGCGCTGCCGCCCTTCGCCGGCAGCGCCCAATTCGTGGGCAGCCTGCAGGGCGCCTGGGCCGCGCCCACCGTCGCCGGCCGGCTCCTGCTGGCGCAGTTTCGCTTCGATGGCGAGAGCGGCGATGCGCTCACCGCCGTCGGCCGCCTCGCTCCCGACCGCCTGGCGCTCGCCGAGCTCAGCCTGCGCCAGGGCGCGCAGCAGATCCAAATCAGCGGCAGCGCCGGGCTGCGCCACTATCGCCTGGCGCCCGACAGCCAGCTCGCGCTCGAAGGCCGCGCCCAGGGCGTCAGCCTGGCGCGGGTGCAACAGTGGGCGGGGGTGCAGTACCCGCTCACCGGAACCCTGAGCGCGCAGGCGGCGCTGCGCGGCACCTGGGCCCGTCCCCAGGGCCAGGGGCATTTGGCGCTGGTGGACACCCGGTGGCGCGACCAGGCGGTGCAGTCGGTGGCGGCCGACTTCCGTCTGCAGAACCAGCAGCTCTCCAGCTCCAACCTGGTGGTGGCGCTGGCCAAGACCCGCATCCACGGCAGCTTTCAGCTCGGGCTCGAAGACCACAGCTACCGCGTCAACGTCTCCAGCAACAGCGTGCAGCTCGGCGAGATCGCGCTGCTGCAATCGCGGCGCTTGGCGCTGGCGGGGCAGGTGCGCTTCCAGTTGGACGGCAGCGGACGCTGGGACCAGCCCCAGGGCGAGCTGGTGCTCACCACCTCCGGGCTGCGGGGCGGGGGCGAGAGCCTGGGCGACCTCGGCGCCCATCTGCAGCTCGCCCAGGGACAGCTCAAGTTCCAGGCCGCCGACATCCTCACCAACGGCAGCTTCAACCTCACCGGCACGCTGGGCACGGCCGCGCCCTATGCGGTGGACGCGCGCCTGCAGTTGCGCGACTACGATTTCGACGCCTGGCTGCGGCGCTTCACCCAGGCGCAGTTGAGCGGGCACAGCCGCATCAGCGGCAGCGCCACGCTGCAGGGGCCGTTGGCCCAGCCCAATCAGCTCACCGCCCGGATCGTGCTGAACCCGGTGGAGCTGGCGTTGAGCGGGCTGGTGATCCACAACCAGGGCCCGGTCGAGTTTGAGGCGGCGCAGCGGCGCTTGACCCTGCTGCCGGCGCACCTGGTGGCCGAGGACACCGACTTCACCCTGCAGGGCGACGCCCGGCTGGGCCCCGACTTGGAAGCCCCGGCGCGCCTGCAGGGCACCCTCGCCGGGCGCATCAACCTGGCGCTGCTGCAAAGCCTGCATCCGGCCACCCGCGCCGCCGGCACGGTGCAGGTCAGCGCCCAGCTCGCCGGCACCACCGCCCAACCGCAGTGGCGCGGCCAGATCGCCATCGAGAACGCCAGCCTGGCGGAACAAGGCCTGCCCATCGGCTTCGACAACATCCAGGGGCAGTTGCAGCTCGCCGGCAGCCGGGTGCAGATCGTGCGGCTCTCGGCCCACACCGGCGGCGGCACCCTCGACCTCACCGGCTTTGCCGCGCATTCGGCGGCGGGGCTGAACTTCGACGTGCAGGCCCAGGGGCAAAACCTGCGGCTGCGCTACCGCGGCATCAGCACCACCGGCGACCTGCAGCTTCGGCTCAGCGGCCAGCCCGGCGCGGCCTTGTTGGCGGGCGACGCCCAGCTCAACCGCGTGGGCCTGGACCGCAACTTCGACTTGGCGCTGTTCATCGCCTCCACCCAGGCCACGCCGGCGCCGCCCAACCCCGACTCGGTGCTGAACCATATCCATATGGACATCCACCTGGTCACCGGGCCACAGGTGGTGGTGGCCACCAACTTGGCCCATTTGCAGCTCCAGGCCGACCTGCACCTGCGCGGCACGCTGGCCGAGCCGGCGGTGCTGGGGCGGGCCAACGCCAGCGAGGGGCGGCTGCTGTTTGCCGGCAACGAGTACCAGGTGACCAAGGCGCAGGTGCAGTTCGTCAACCCCTTCCGCATCGAGCCGCTGCTCGACGTGGGGCTGAGCACCACGGTGCAACAGTACGACGTGACCCTGAACCTGGCCGGGCCGGCCGACAAGCTGGCCATCACCTACCGCAGCGATCCGCCGCTCTCCAGCTCGGACGTGATGGCGCTGTTGGCCACCGGCCAGCCCACCCAGGCCACCTCGACCCTGAGCGGGGCTAGCAACTTCGCTCCTTCGGAGCAGCTCTTGGGCCAGGCGCTCGACAACCTGGTGGCGGGGCGGCTGCAGCGCCTGTTTGGCATCACCCAGGTGCAGGTCAACCCCGACACCGGCGCGCTCGGCACCACCGGCAGCGGCGGCACGGTGACGGTGCAACAGCAGGTGTCGCGCAACCTGAAGCTGACCTACACCCAGAACCTCTCCAGCAGCAGCCAGGACATCATCCAGATCGACTGGAACATCGGCCGCTCCGTCGGCATCACCCTCAACCGCGACCAGTTCGGCCTCTATGGCCTGAAACTGACCCTCCGCCAGCGCGCCCACTAGAGCCCGCTGCCGCGCCGCAAGGCCATCGTTATACTGGAGTTCAGGGCTTTCGCCCGCCTCCGGCATGGCTAATCGCTCGGCTCCGCCGCCCACCTACACCTTCAGCGTGCCCGGCTTCACGCGCGCCGTGAAGGTCCTGATCATCGCCACCTGCGCGGTGTTCGTGCTGCAGTACGTCGACCGCAGCCTCAACTTCTTTCTGCTGAATTGGTTTTCGCTGGCGCCCGCGCTCGCGTTTCCCGAGGTCTGGCGCTTCGCCAGTTATCTCTTCCTCCATGCCGGCCTCGCCCACCTCTTCTGGAACATGTTCGCGCTGTGGATGTTCGGCGTGTGGGTGGAAGAAGAGATCGGCAGCCGGCGCTTTTACCAGCTCTACTTCGTCTGCGGCATCGGCGGCGGCTTGGTGGACGTGATCGCCCACGACCTGCTGCGGCCTCACGTGTTGAGCTATACGATCGGCGCCTCGGGCGCGATCTACGGCGTGTTGCTGGCGTGCGCCGTGCTCTTTCCCGATCGCCCCGTGTTCCTGCTGCTGCCGCCGGTCACAGTGAAGGTGAAGT
>DATKSZ010000033.1:0-8737 GCA_035531375.1 Terriglobales bacterium
GTCGGGGCCTTTCCCGGAGCTTGGGCCGGGGCCGGTTCCGGTCCAGAGATGGTCGGGGGGGATGAAGCGGCGGAGGCTCTCGATGGGGGGGATGGCGGCGCCGGGGCTGGTTTCGGTGTTGAAGCCGCGGGCGCCGCCGAGCTGGGGTTCGGCGAGCCAGTAGACGGGGGGGACGTAGTCGTAGGGGCCAGTCATCTTGACGCCGCTGGCGCCGGTGACGGAGGTGGGCTTGCCGGAGGCGGAGGAGAGGATGGGCTTGGGCCAGTGGGCCTGGGCGAGGACGGCGAGGTAGGCGCGCTCGATGGGGGCGGGAGGCGGGTTGTCGCTGCCGTTGAGCCAGACCAAAAGGCTGGGATGGGCGCGCAGGCGGGTGGCCTGATCGCGGAGGGAGGCGGTGGCGACGGTGCGCTCGTCGCCGGTCCAGGAGCCCCACTCCTCCCAGTGGTCGCAGCAGCACCAGCCGGCCATGACCAGGATGCCGTAGCGGTCGGCGAGGTGGAAGAAGGCATCGTCCATGAGCTTGCCTTCCAGGCGGACGGTGTTGAGGTTGAGGGCGCGGGCGTAGCGGAAGTCGAGGGCCCAGCGGGCGGGGCCGTCGCGCAGCAGCATGTCGGGGGTCCAGCCGCCGCCGCGGACGAAGAGCTTGCGGCCGTTGACGTAGAACTGCTCGGCGCCGTTGGCGTTTTTGGCGGCGGTGATCTGGTCCATGCCGAAGTCTTGTTCGGCATCGTCGGACACGCGGCCGCCTATTAAAAAGCGCAGGGAGAGGTGTTGCAGGGTGGGTGCGCCCAGGTCGTGGGGCCACCAGAGGCGGGGATGGGGGACGTCGAGGTGGAAGCTGACGGTGCGGGTTTGGTGGGGGGCGAGGGAGACGGATTGCGCCAGGGTGCGGGAGAGGAGGCGGGCGCGCAGGGTGCCGGATTGGGGGGCATCGGTGGCGTTGACCAGGGTGGTGGAGACGGTGAGGTGGGCGAGGGCGAGGCTGGGTAGATCGAGCCGGGTTTGGACCCAACTGTGGCGAAGGGCGACGGGGCCGCTGGCGCGGAGGAAGACTTGTTGCCAGAGGCCCATGTCCTTGTCGGGGGGCATGGGATTCCAGTCCACGAAGGTCAGGGCGAGGTCGTGGATGCGGGGGGCGAAGACCTCGACGGCCAAGACGTTGGCGCCGGGGTGGGCGAGGCCGGTGACGTTGAACTCGAAGCGGCGGAAGGTGCCGCGGACTTGTTTCTGGCTGGCGATCTGGTGGCCGTCGAGCCAGATGTCGGCGCGGTAGTTGATGCCGTGGAAGTCGAGCCAGAGGGTTTTGCCGCGGAAGGAGGGGGGCAGGGTGAACTGGGTGCGGAACCACCAGGGGACGGCGTAGGGGCTGGAGGGGGGGATGGGGAGGTGGGAGTAGTTGGCGCCGATGGGGTAGGAGACGCCGGGGGCGAGGCGGAGGTTCATGCCGACGTCGGGATCGGGGACGCGGTGGTTCTCGACCAGGGCGTTGAAGACGGTGGAGGGGACGGCGGCGGGGATCCAGCCGGGGGTGGGGAAGCCGGGGGTGGAGAGGGCGGCGCCGCTGGCGGTGACTTGGGCGGAGGACTGGATGGCCCAACCGCGGTGGAGGGGGAGTTGCTGGGCGGCGAGGGGGGCGGCGAGCAGGAGGCAGAGGGCGAGCGGGCGCGGGGCCATGCTTGGCAGCATAGCGCAGGGGAGGGGGCAGGGGAGGGGCTGGGGGGGGGCTGAGGGGAGGGAGGGCGGCGGGGACGGCCCCCGCCGCTGGGCGGGGCTCAGCAGGCGGCGTAGTTGGAGCAGAGGTTGTGGCCGAGGGAGGTGCCGCCGAAGACGTCGGTGGAATTGTCGAAGAAGGAGTTGTCGGTGTAGCCGCCGGCGCCGAAAGCGAAGTCGAGGCCGGTGCCGGTGGACTGGTTCTCGATGGCGTTGTTGGTGATGTTGGCGGAGCCGAGTTCAACCACGACGCCGTTGCTGGAGTTGAAGCTGACCTCGTTGCCGGTGACCAAGCCGCTGCGGATGAAGATGCCGGTGCCGTTGCCGGTGGCGCGGGACCGCTCGACCAGCCCGTCGCCGAGCACGACCAGGCCGGTGCTGGAGGCGCCGCTGGCAGAGCACTGGGAGATGGTGCCGGAGTTGATGTAGATGCCGTTGGCGCCGCCGCTGGTCCGGACCAGGCGGACGCGGGCATCGTTGCCGACGAGGTAGACGCCATCGGAGAAACCGGTGATGGTGCCGTTGAGGATGGAGACGCTGGCGGCGCTGGACGAGATGCCGTTGGCGCCGCGGGCGCCGAGGAGGGTGAAGTTGTTGAGGTCGAGGCTGACGTCGTCGGCGTTGATGTGGATGGCGTCGGCGCCGGGGGAGGGGGAGAGGTTGCTGGCCAGGCGGTAGCTGCCGGACTTGCAGATGACGATGGGGAAGCCGGTGGCATTGCAGCCGGGGAGGCCGGTGGCAGCGGTGGCCTGGGAGATGAGGGTGACGCCGTCCACGGCGGCGGCGGGAGGGGGGAGCAGGGCGAGGCAGGCGGCGGCGGCGAGCAGGGCGAGGGCGAGGCGGGGGGAGGAGGGCATGGGGTCAGTCTCCTATGAGTGGGAGTAGGCAGCGGGCCCGGGCGGAAGCGGCCGGGCGCATGAGTATCGTAACAGAGCTAGCAGACGATGTTGCTGGAGCAGAGGTTGTGGCCGAGCGAGATGGCATTGCCGAAGAAGTCAAAAGTATTACTGCTGAAGACATTGCCGAGGTAGCCCACGGCGGAGGCGGTGCCCAGGAGGACCAGGCCGTACTGGTTGTGGGAGACGGTATTGTTGGAGACGGTGAGCGGGCCGGCGTCCACTTGGTGGGCGCGGGCCCCAGCGCGCCTGCCCGGCCCGGCTGTAGCAGCGCCAGGCCGGTGCGGCGCGCGTCCCGCTTGTGAGCCGCCCCGCTGTAACAGCGCGGGGCGGCGTGCTCGCGCCGACTCGGGGGCCCCGGTTCGCGGCCTTTCGCGCCGATTTTGCCAGCGGGCAAAGCGGCGCGCCCCCCGCGACGGGAGGGGGCGCGGGGGCGGGCGGGCGGCGCCCCCTTCCCTTGGGGGGAGGGGGGGGCGGAGTGAAGTGGGGCGGGGCTGGGACTTAGAGGCCGCCGCCGACGGGGGGGCCGACGGGGGCGGGGGTGGGGAGGCGGCGCGGGGCGAACTGGCGGGGGTTGCGGACGAAGCGGGCGGTCTCGCCCTGCAGGCGGATGAGGACGTCGTCGGCGGGTTGGGCGGCGGCGGCGGTGCGGAGGTCGCGCTGCAGGGTGGCGACGCCGGCCCAGGCGGCGGATTGGACGTTGGGCGGGGCGTTGGGGTTGGCGGCGAGGTCCATGAGGCCCTCGGCGGCTTCGGTCTGGACGACGCCCTGCAGGGCGTTGGCGGAGGCGGGGGAGGGGAAGGCCTGGTGGAGGAGGGCGTGGATGACGTCGCTGGCGGAGAGGGCCTGGGCGCCGGGGGATTCTTGGCGGATGGTCTCGAGGCGCTCGAGGCGGGCGGGGTTGAGCAGGCCGTTGACGACGATGTCGGTGATGGCGCGGGCGCCGTCGAAGGGGTCGAAGAGGTAGCCGGAGGAGGAGCGGAAGCGCTCATAGCGCTCGACCTGGTCCTGGCTCTCGAGCGGGGCGAGGAGCTTCCAGAGGGCGGGGGAGATGGCGAGTTGCTTGGGGGCGAGGGCTTGGAGTTCGAGGCGGAGGGCGAGGCGCTGGCCGGCCTCGGGCCAGACGGTGACGGGGGTTTGGCCGTCGCCGGCGAGGGCGGGCGGGATCAGGGCGCCGCCGATGACGTTGAGGGCGGAGAGCAGGCCGTACTGGTGGAAGAGGTAGACGAGGGCGAAGCGGTTGGCGAGGTCGGAGTCGGGCTGGCCGGGGCGCAGCATGCGGGGACCGAACTGCTGGAGCAGGGCGTCGCGCACGGGCACGACCTGCTGGAGCCAGGTGACGGGGTCGGGTCCGTCGTCGTAGGGGGACCAGCGGGCGTCTTGGGAGCTGCCCCAGGTGATGCCGGTGGCGATCATGTGTTGGACCACGGCGGGGGCTTGGGCGCGGGGGCCGTAGCCCCATTGGATGACGTCCTTGTCGTAGGCGCCGACGCCCTGCATGTAGGCGTCGGAGAGGTCCACGGTGCCGTCGGGGCGGATCTTGACGCGGGGGGCGAAGTAGTCCATCACCGAGCCGCGGTTGAAGGTGGAGGCGAGGAAGTTGTGCTGCAGGCCGAGGACGTGGCCCATCTCGTGGCAGGCGAGCAGGGCGATGCGGTCTTCCATGGCCTGCTGCTGGCTGAGCTGCGGGTCCATGGCGTCGAAGGCGGAGAAGCTGTCGAGGCCGGCGTCGCGGACGCCGGCGGCGAGGCTGGAGCCGCTGGCGGGCAGGAGGGCGTCCCAATAATTGTGGACGGTGCGGCCGCGGTGGGAGTCGAGTTGGAGCACGGCGTGGAGGATCTCGCCGGTGCGGGGGTCGGCCTGGGCCTGGCCGACCGACCAGCCGCGGCCCTCGCGGTGGGTCCACTGGATGGTGGGATAGCGGAAGTCGTTGGGATCGGCGCCGAGGGGCAGGTCCTTGACCACCAGGGCGTTGGTGTAGCCGGCCAGCAGGAAGGCCTGGTTCCACCAGAGCACGCCGCGGCGGATGGCGGAGCGGATGGGATCGGGGATGGCCTGGTCGAGGTAGAAGGTCAGGGGCTGGACGGGATCGCTGAGGGCGGCGCCGGGATTTTTCTTTTGCAGGCGCCAGCGCTCGATGAGATGGCGGACGAGGGGCTGGTTGTAGGGCTGGGAGAAGTCCTCGAAGGTCTGGGTGAAGTAGCCGACGCGGGGATCGGCTTCGCGGGGGGTGAAGCCGGCGGGGGGCAATTCGACGAAGGACTGGTGGACGCGGACGGTGACGATGCCGGGGGTGATGGCGGTGGAGGTGCGGCCGTTGTCGGCGACGAAGGTGAGCAGGGCCTCGGTCTCGGTGTTTTTGGGGAAGGCGTGGGAGTGGCTGGCGATGAAGCCGCTGCGGGCGGGATCGAGGCGCCAGGCGGCGGGGGCGGGGCGGGCGGCGCCGGGGCTGGGGGGGATGCCGGGGAGGGGGGCGCGGAGCTGGCGGGCCATGCCGGTGGTGTCGGCCAGCACCAGGGGGTTGGCGTTGACCACCAGGGTGCCGTTGGTGTCGGAGAGGATGGGGAGCGCCGCCAGCACCGCCTGGGGGAAGCTGTCGGCGACGGAGTGCTGCAGCTCGGCCGAGCCGTTGGTGGCGCGGAAACGGGTGTTGAGCTGGATGACCAGCACCTTGTTGCCGACGCGCTCGAAGCGGCAGAGGGCGGTGGGGCCGACGGTGCCGCGGTCGCCGCCGCCGGAGAGCGAGCCCACGCCGCCGTCAAGGCCGGTGAAGCGCAGGAACTGCTGGGCGAGGCGCTCGGGGGTGAGGGTGAACTCGAGCACGCCGGTGCGCTGGTTCCACTGGAAGGGGATGAAGGCCGGGGCTTGGGCGGCGGCGGCGAGCGGGGCGCAGAGCAGCGCGACGAGGGCGAGGGTGGCGGGTTTCATGGGATGGGGCGTGGTGGCTGGAGTCAGGATACAGCAGAGCCAGTGAACAGTGAATAGTGGGCAGTGGGGGCGGGGTAGGCGTCTGGGGTGGGGGAAATGGCGCGGCGGGGGGCCTCCGGGCGGTGGGATAGAATCAGGGCATGAACGACGAATGGGTGATTGCGGGGCAGAAGCTGGGGTCGCGGCTACTGGTAGGCACGGGCAAGTACCGCAGCATGGAGGAGACGGCGCGGTGCGTGCGGCTGAGCGGGGCGGCGATGGTGACGGTGGCGGTGCGGCGGGTGAACATCACCGACAAGGGCCAAGAGAACCTGCTCGACTTTTTGGACTTGAAGCAGGTGCTGGTGCTGCCCAACACCGCCGGCTGCTATACCGCCGAGGAGGCGGTGCGGACGGCGCGGCTGGCGCGCGAGGCGCTGGACAATCCCTGGATCAAGCTGGAGGTGATTGGCGACCAGGCGACGCTGTTTCCGGACACGCAGGCGCTGCTGGAGGCGACGCGGACGCTGGTGAAAGAGGGCTTCATCGTGATGCCCTACACCAACGACGACGTGATCGTGGCGCTGCGGCTGGTGGAGGCGGGGGCGGCGGCGGTGATGCCGCTGGCGGCGCCGATCGGGTCGGGGATGGGGATCCAGAACCCGGCCAACCTGCGGATTTTGCGGGAGCGGATCACGACGGTGCCGCTGATCGTGGACGCCGGGGTGGGATGCGCCTCCGACGCGGCGCGGGCGATGGAGCTGGGGGCGGACGCGATCCTGATGAACACCGCGATCGCGGCGGCGGAGAAGCCGGAGGAGATGGCGGTGGCGATGAAGCTGGCGGTGGAGGCGGGGCGGATGAGCTACAAGGCGGGGAGGATGGCGCAGCGGCTGTATGCTTCGGCTTCGTCGCCGGTGGAGGGGATGGTGCGGTAGAGGGCGCGGGGATAGGGCAGATAGGGAACAGGGGACAGGGGACAGGGGACGGGGCAGATGGGGTAGGCCGTGGGGCCCCGGGCTAGTGGAGGAGGGAGGCGGCGGCGGGCGGTTTCTGCTGGAAGTGGCTCGCGCGCCCGCGGGCGAATGGAGGCCCGGTAGCCTATTTCACACCGCTCGCTGCCTGAACGCAACCGTTTGAACATTGGCCGCGCTGCGCGAGGTGGCGAACGACCAGCGCGGCTACTATCACCTCGGCGGCCACCAGCGCCACCTCGATCCACAGCCGGCGATGTGAACGCCGGGGCTTCGCTGCACCAGTCGTCGCTGGCGCAGCGCCAAGCCTCGTGGTGCGCTGGCGTGCAGGCGCGGCCCCGGCGCGTGTGGGTGCGGTTCCCGCGGCACTCGGCCCGGGGGCCGCGGTCTGCGATTGCAAGGCCGGAGGCGCCAGCGCGAACGTCCAGAGTAGCAGCAGCGCTAAGCCAACGCGGCCGATTCCAGTACGGAGGCGTGCCTTCTTCATGTGACCCCTTTTGCCTCAATTTCCCGGTACGATGCCGGTGCTCGAGATTCTCGGCGCCGGATTGCAGCCGCCCCCGCCGAGGGATTGCGGACGCAGTTGGTTGTTGCAGGTGTCTTGGACGCTCGTGGAGAGCGGGTAGCCCGTGTAGGGGCCGGCGGCCGTGGTCGTGAGGGAGATCGCGCCGTTGCCTTCGTAGACAGCGTTGACGTAATAACTGCCGAGCTGCCCGGCCAGCGCCTCCCCTACCGAGTCCGTGTCGTCCACCGCGGTGTCGTAGCTATAGGAGTAGTCAACGCCGAGGAGCGTCACGGTCATCGTGCCGCTGTGGTCGGGGGTTGGGCCGGGCAGGTAGACCGTGACGGTTCCGGTGCCGGCAGTGTGGCCGGCCTCGGCGCAGGACTCGACCGCATTCCCCAGGTCGAGCCGGTGCCCGTCGGTGGCGACGGTGTCGAGAGCCGGAATTGGATCTGCGGTCCCTTCGATGGTCGGGATAAGCTCTTGGTGGGCGAGTTTTGGGCAGGCGGCCGCGAGCAACCCCAGTGCTCCGGTCACTATGGCGGTCGCCGGTGAGGTGCCGTCGACGGCGACGGGATTGTTGCCGTTATCGCCCCGCACCGTCGTGTATATATTCGTGCCGGGCGCGGCGATATTGCCGCCGGAGTTCGTAGCCGCGCAACACCCCCATTGGGAGAGGTGGTCGAACTGGTCGCTCGCGGCGACGGCGATCTCGTTGCTGAGGTAGAAAGACGCCGGCTGGTCGGCGGTGGTGTAGCCTTCATCTCCGGTGCTGGCGGCAAACAATATCCCATTTTGGCCGGCTAGGGCCATCTCGTCCTCCAGAGCTGATCCGCCGAGATTCCCATGGCTCATGTTGCCCGCGACAATATTCAGGTTGAATCGAGTCGCGATCTGCATCGCCGCATCAATCCCGGTCACCGCGGTCGACTCCGGGCATGACTGGTCATAGCAGATGACGATCGATAGCATCGAAACATCCCAGTTCGTGCCGGCAATTCCGAGGCCGTTGTTGGAAGCGGCGCCCATGTCGCCGGCCATGTAGGTGCCGTGGCCGGGATCGACGGTGTCGTTGTCGCTCTCCTGGCCGTCGCAGCCGGAGTAATAGTCGATTGCGCTGAAACCGTGCGAGCCCTGCGGGCAGTTGTACAAATTGCCGCCCTCGGTGATCGCGTACGCCTGAGGCGCGGACCAGACGTTGGGGGCGAGGTCGGGGTTGTTGAAGTCGATGCCGGTATCGAAGTCGACCAGTACGACCTGGCCGCTGCCTGTCGCAATGGTCCAAGCCGCCGGAGCGTTGATGTCGGCGCCTGGAGTGCCTGAGATGCCGCCCACGTCTTGCCCGGTGTTTTCGAAGGCCCATTGCAGCGGGTAGAGAGGATCATTGGGCAGGTCAAACATCGGCCTCCGGTACAACGCGACCGGCCGCGCGATTCGGACGATCTCCGGCCGGCCGACATAGTCCGGCTCGACTTTGGCCACTGATGCGTCCGCAGAGAGCGCGGCGATGAGAGCGGCGGTAGATGCTGCGGGCGAATCCAGACGGTACCAGCCCGCACCGCCCAGCGGCTTAAGGTAATTGGCAGACATCTTCGCGCTTATCGCGGCTAGGAGCTTGTTGAAATAGCAGGTTTACGGGGCTTGCGTAGCCCTTGCGGACACTCCTACGTGTCGGTTCGGGCCCGATGGTGGCAGCGCGGGGCGGTGCCTGGGGCCTCGGCGGGGCAGCGCGGGTCTTCTTTTTGGCA
>DATKSZ010000034.1:0-3465 GCA_035531375.1 Terriglobales bacterium
CCTCTATCTGCGCCACTTCGACCTCGACGTCTACGCCCAGATCGGGCTGGTGATGCTGATCGGGCTGGCGGCCAAGAACGCGGTGCTGATCGTCGAGTTCGCGCGCGACGAGATGCTCAAGGGGCGCGACGTGGTGGAGGCGGCGCTGGAGGGCGCGCAGCTCCGGCTGCGCCCCATCCTGATGACCTCGTTCGCCTTCATCCTGGGCTGCGTGCCGCTGGCGATCGCGCAGGGCTCGGGCGCGGTGGGGCGGCAGATCCTGGGCACGGTGGTGGTGGCGGGCATGCTGGCCGCCACCCTGCTCGCCATCTTCATCATTCCGGTGCTGTTCGTCGCCTTCGAGCGGCTGGGGCTGAAGCTCGGCACCGCCGGGGCGGAGGCCCACCCCGGGGCGCCGCAGGAGGCGGGGGACTAATGGAAGCTCGTACCTGGCGAGTCGGCGCGGGCGCGCTGGCGCTGCTGGCGCTGGGCGGCTGCACCGTCGGCCCCAACTACCAGCGGCCCCCGGTCGCCGCCCCCGCCGCCTACCGCGGCGCCGCGCCGGCACGCCCTGGCGCCAGTTCGCTGGGCGCTGAGCAATGGACCCAGGTCTTCCAAGACCCGGCGCTGCAGGCGCTGATCCGCACCGCGCTGCGGCAGAACTACGACCTGCGCATCGCCGCCGCGCGCATCCTGGAGGCGCAAGAACAGCTCGGCGTCACCCGCGGCGCCCAGTATCCCGCGGCCGCGGTGGTGCTCGGCGCCGCCGGCAGCCGCTCGTCGCGCTCGAAATTCTTCAACCCCTACGAGACCAGCTACACCGCCCTGGGGCTGGGCTTCCAATGGAACCTGGATTTTTGGGGCAAGTACCGCCGCGCCACCGAGGCCGCCCGCGACCAGCTTCTGGCCAGCGGCTGGGCGCAGCGCGCGGTCGAGAGCTCGCTGGTGGCCAGCGTCGCCGCCTCCTATTTCGCGCTGCGCGCCCAGGATTTGCAGTTGCAGATCTCGCAGCAGACGCTCGCCAGCGACCAGAAGTCGCTGCAACTGACGCGGCTGCTCTTGCAGCACGGCGCCGCCTCGCTGCTCGACGTGCGCCAAGCCGAGGAGGCGGTGGACGCCGCCGCCGCCGCCCTGCCCGCCACCCAAAAGCAGGTCGCGCTCGAGGAGGACCAACTGCGGGTGCTGCTGGGGGAGAACCCGGGCGCGATCCCGCGCGGCCGGGCGCTGACCGCGCAGCCGCATCCCGCCGCCGTGCCGGCCGGGCTGCCGGCCGCGCTGCTGGAGCGCCGGCCCGATATCCGCGAAGCCGAGGCGCAACTGATGGCCTTCAACGCCCGCATCGGCGTGGCCCAGGCCGCCTACTTTCCCTCGATTGCGCTCACCGGCTCGGGCGGGGTGCAGAGCATCGCGCTGAGCAAGCTCTTCGCCGGACCGGCGGGGGTATGGAATTTCGCCGGCCAGCTCGCCCAGCCGCTGTTCGCCGGCGGCAGCCTGAAGAGCAACGTGCGCCTAGCCGAGGCGCAGCGCCAGGAGGCGGTGCTGGCCTACCGCCAGACCATTCAGCAAGCCTTTCGCCAGGTCTCCGACGCGCTCATCGCCTACCGCCAGGACCGCCTCTACCGCCGGCAGCAGCAGAAGCTGGCCGCCGCCGCCCAGGACGCCGCCCGCCTCGCCGACCTGCGCTACCGCGGCGGCGTGGCCAGCTACCTCGAGGTCTTGGACAGCAACACCCGCGCCTACGCCGCCCAGCTCGGCCTCGCCCAGGCCGAGCTGGGCGAGCGCCTCGACTACGTCAGCCTCTACCGCGCCCTCGGCGGCGGCTGGCAATAGGAACAGGGGTGGTGGGGCCACCTGGATTCGAACCAGAAACCAACGGATTATGAGTCCGCTGCTCTGACCGTTGAGCTATGGCCCCAAAGGCTCCCTAAATCATTGAACCACAATGGCTTGATCGTTGCCACCGCGTGTATCGTCTGGTAGGTCCCAATTGTTGGCGGCATGCCTTTTGGGTGCTTGGCCCTCAGGGGGGGCGAGCCGTCCCACCGCGTCGAGCCTGTGCTGGAGGCGAGGAGTGCGCACCGCGTGGTCGTAGCCAATTTTCGGTGGCCCTCCAATTCTGCGGGTTCGGATACCCACGGCTGTCAGCGCCGGTGCAAAAATGGCTCTTCCGCACTTGTGGTGAAGGTGGCGCAGGGGCCGCACTGAAGTTGGTGGGCGAGAGCGGCAATCAAGCGGGCCGACAGACGCGAACACGGAGAAGATCGAGCTTGGCACGGCCGTACATCTGGCGTTTGAGCAGCTTGAGGCGGTGAACGGCGCCTTCCACCGGGCCTTGGCTAAATTCCGACGAAGCGGCTTGGCGCACGGCGGCGAGATCGGTGAGCAGGCTGTGCGCGAAGCGGTGCAGGGGGCTATGCCGGGCCGATTCGATCCAGGCATCGATCTCAGCGGCGGCCCGGCATTTGAGAAGGTGGCGGAACTGCCGGGCCAATTCGCGGCAGCGACCCAGGCGGGGAAGTAGGGCGCAGGCGCGATCCAGCCAAGCCAACTCGCGGGGAGAGTTGGGGAGAGCAATCCCGAGCAGGAGTGCGGCAAGGCGGCGCGGCGCGGGCGGGTGCCAGGCGGGCTCTGCCGCTCTCGCTGGTTGCCGAAGGTGGGGGAAGCGCGTCGCAAACCAGCGCCGGAAGTTGGATTCCGAGCCGCGCAGCCCCAGACGCCGAAGTGCCCGATAGATGTGGCTGCCGCGGCCCCGACTCTCGGCCATGAGGCTTTCGACCTGCCGGAGCCACGGGTCCAGGCGCGAAGCCGGCCGTGGACGGACGCGTTCGGGAAAGGCGCCGGCCCGAAGCCAGCGCCGGACTGTGCGGCGATCCAGGCCGAGCCGGGCCGCCGCCTGCCGGCGGCTGCTCCCCCCGGCAATCAGCTCCAGCATCTGCCGGTAGCGCCGCTGCCGCCGCTCGCGGCTGGCGCTGCTTGGCTGCGTCGCCGGATCCACGTTCGCCGCTGTTTCCGGCGGCGAGGACCCGTTCCCGGGCGGGAAGCGGCAGCCGCGGACCACCGCCTCGAGCGCATCCCGCAGGTTGCGAATCAAATGCCAGCGGTCGGCGACCTGCACCGCCTGCGGCGCCCCCAGCGCGGCGGCTTGGGCCTAAGCCCCGGCGCGATCGCGGCTGATCAGCTCGATGTCCGGCCTCGATCTCAGCCGGGTTGCCACCTCCTCCGCCTCCCGCGTCGGCAGCAAATCCACCGGCCGGTGCGTTTCCAGGTCCACCAGGATCGTGCCGTAGCGTTGCCCCCGGCGCCAAGCCCAATCGTCCACGCCCACCCTCCGAATCCGGTTCGAGTCTGGCGTTTCCAGGCGCCGGAGCAGCCGCAAAATCGTGTCCCCGCTGACCCGCATGCCCTGCCGCGTTGCCGCTCGGGCCGCCCCTTCGCCACCCAGACCCAGTCCCAACCACGCCAGCGCTTCCCGCTGGCGGCGGCTGC
>DATKSZ010000035.1:0-18686 GCA_035531375.1 Terriglobales bacterium
GCCGGTCGATGCCGGCCTCGAACCCCAGCCCTTCGCAGACGTTGTAAGCGGTCGCCAGCGGTAGGATCGCCGCCGACAGCAGCGCCGCGTTGATCAGCCCAATGGCGAACAGCAACTCCGCGTACCGGCCCGCCAACGGCCGCAGCGCCAGCGCCACCTCGGCCACGTTGGAAACGTCATGGTGGCCGCTCGCGTAGAGCGTCGCGGCGCAGGCCACGATGATGAAAAATGAGACGATCTCGGTGATGAAGCAGCCGCTGATCACATCCCAGCGGCTCATCGCGTATTCCTTTTTCCCGATGCCTTTTTCCACGATCGAGGCTTGCAGATAAAACTGCATCCACGGCGTGATGGTGGTGCCGATCAGGCCGATCACCATCACCAGGTATGCACCATGGAGGCCGACGCCGCTGATGCCGGTGGGTACCACCATCTCGCGCAGGGCGAGCCCCCAATCCGGCCGCGCCATCACCGCCGAAAACGCATAGGTGAAGTAGATCAGCGATAGGCCGAGCAACACCATCTCGACCTTGCGGTAGCGGCCCCGCACCACCAGCACCCAGATCAGCGCCGCGCCCGCGGGCACGGCCAGGTATTTGACCACATGAAACAGCTGCATGCCCAGCGCCAAGCCGCTGAATTCGCTGATGATGTTGCCGAAATCGGCGATGCTCAGCACCGTCATGGCGAAGAACGTGGCCCGGAATCCGAACTCCTCGCGGATGAGGTCGGAGAGTCCCTTGCCGGTCACCGCGCCCATGCGCGCCGCCATCTCCTGAATCACGATGAGCGCAATCGTGGTGGGGATCAGCGTCCACAGCAGCAGGTAGCCGAACGTGGCCCCCGCTTGCGAGTAGGTGAGGATGCCGCCGGGATCGTTATCGACGTTGGCGGTGATGAAGCCCGGGCCCAGGATCAGCAGGAACGGCAGGATGCGCCCTACCCACAGCGCGCGCACCTTCCGGCGCCGGCACGGCGGGGGCGCCGCCGTGACGTTTTGGTTCGAGACGTGGGCCAAGTTCCTGCTCGCGATTCGGGCAAATTGGGGTGCGCCCGACGCGAGTCTGACCCAGGGACGCGATCACGGATGATCAAGCCCTGGAGCCGGCTCCCGCGGGCTGGCACCCGCCAGGTTCCGATGCAATGTGCATAACAGCACTCCCACGGTAGCATGGAAGCCGCGCGTCCCCGCCAGCAAAAAGCCCCGCCGTTGCCGGCGGGGCTGGAAGGGAAGGACGGGAAGTGCTGGCGTTTGCTTAGTGGCTGCTGCAGCCGCCGCTCTTCAGGATGGGGAGGTTTTTGGCGGCATCGCCGGCCACCTGCGTGGTCTGCCCGCCCTGCGGAATCTGCATCGTCGCCAACTGGGTTTCGAACGGCATCGAGTACTTCTTCTCGATCTTCTCGCGGTACACCGGGCCCGAGTTGTAGGTGCAGAACGGATAGATCAGCCCGTTGGGCGCGGCGTAGTGAATGATGCAGCGCTTCACCCGCTCGACGTCGTAGTTGTAGCTGTCCATGAAGTGCATGCCGGCGACC
This sequence comes from Terriglobales bacterium, assembly GCA_035531375.1. Classification (GTDB taxonomy): domain Bacteria; phylum Acidobacteriota; class Terriglobia; order Terriglobales; family SCQP01; genus SCQP01. The sequence goes on from DATKSZ010000035.1 coordinate 1,537, forward strand.
ATCAGCGTCTTGTAGACGAAGCCGCTCTCGGCGTCGTTGCCGCGGCCGTAGCTCTTGTCGGTCATGCCCTGCAGCGTTTGCAGGAAGCGGGTGAAGGTCAGCCCCTCGGGGGCGTGCTCGGCGTGGAAGTGCTTTTGCAGCGAGTTCCAAGTCTTGATCTTGCTGAAGAACTTGAAGCGGGCCTTCTCGGCGCTGCGGGCCAGGTTGTCGATGTCCTGTAGCATGGCGCCGACATCCACGAAGCGGGTCACCGGCACCGCCTTCTTGGTTTTCTGATCCACGAACATATAGGTGCCCATGGAGCAGTGCGGATGGCAGCTCAGCGAGGTCGTCTCCTCGCCGCGCAGGGCGCTGATGAGCTTGGAGAACGGGGTCACGCAGGCGAGCGGGAACCAATCGTTGTAGGGATCGGCGAGCCCGGTCTGCTCGTGCACGGCGTGGGCCACATCGGCGAGGGTGAAGCGCTTGGCTTCCAGCTCCTTGCGCGAGATGCGGCCGGTGAAGGTCACGGGCTGGAAGCTGATGCCGCTGACCACGTCGATATTGTCCAACGCCAGCTTGATGATGTCGCCGATCTGGTGGTCGTTGAGGCCCTTGACGATGGTGGGCACGAAGACGATCTTCATGATCCCGGCCTTGCGCACGTTTTCGATGGCCTTGAGCTTTTTCTCGAACAGCGATTCGCCGCGGGTGCGCTTGTAGATGTCGTCGCAGACACCGTCAAACTGCAGGTACAGGGTATGGAGCCCGGCGTCGCGCGCCTTCTCGCAGAATTCGAGGTCGTTCCACATCACGCCGTTGGTGGCCACCTGGATATGGCTGAAGCCCATCTCCTTGGCCAGCGCCACGGCATCGTGGAAGCGGGGATAAATGGTGGGCTCGCCACCGGAGAACTGCACCACGCGCCCCGCCACCGGGCGCTCATTGCGCAGCGCCTGCAGCATCTTGCGCACCTGGTCGAAGCTGGGTTCGTAGAGGTAGCCGGCCGCGTTGGCGTTGGCGAAGCACACCGGGCAGGTCAGGTTGCAGCGGTTGGTCAGGTCCACGTTCGCCAGCCCGGTGTGGCTGGTGTGCATCGAGCACAGCCCGCACTGGTCGGGGCAGCGGGTGGCGCTGGGGATGGCCGGGTTCGACAGCCCCCGGTTGTCGCCGAAGTACCACTGCTCCATCTTCAAGTACAGCTTCACGTCGGCGTAGATCTTGTCGCGGAAGTAGCCGTGCGTCGGGCAGGTCTTCTCCATGTAGACCGCCCCGTTCTCCTCGAACTCCCGCGCCTCGATCACGCGGGTGCAGTCCGGGCACAGCGACTGGGTGATTTTGGGCAGCCCCTTGTGGATGGCCTCGATGCGCGAGCCGGAGTGGGTGGTCTCCGGCTGCATGACGGTGAAGTCGTTGCGCTTGGCCGGCGCAAAGGTCTCGGGAGCAAAAGTCTGCGTGCTCAAGGTGCTGCCTCCTTATTTCGTTGGTCGAACTGCGAACCCGGCCAGGTCCTCGCTGGGCCGCCCGCTGCCGGCGGAAGCAAGGCCCACCCCCGGCTCATTGTGATGCTAGGCGGCGGGGGCGCGAAAGCCCAAGGCCTATGAAGCGAACGGCGGCCTGGCGGCGGCGAGCGGGCAACAGCGGGGGGTGAACGGCATCACGCTTTTTCCCGGAAGTCCTTGTGCCGCAAGCACTTGGCCTCCCTCAGTCCCCCAGCTCCGCCCACTTCTGCCGCAGCCGTTCCCACAGCGTGGGCGGCCGCTGCTGCCGCACCACCAGCCGGTGGGCGTAGTAGCAGGCTCCCACCGCGAAGGCGTACTCCGGCTCCCCCAGCTCGTCCGGCATCCCCTCCAGCAGCGCCGGCGAGGCCGCCCGCACCGGCAGCCCGGTCGAGGCCGCCAGCATCTCGCTGAAGCCCTGCAGCCGCCACCCTCCGCCCGCCAGCACCAGCCCCGCTCCCAGCCCCCCGCCCTTGCCCACCTCCGCCTGGATCAGCCGCACCAGCTCCCGCGCCCGCGGCTCGATGCACTCGCACAGCTTGCGGTGGGGCAGCAGCCGCGTCCCCCGCTCCCCCAGGCTGGGCACCTCGATGGCGCTGCTCTCGGCGGCGTAGCTGCTCGCCGCCGCCCCATAACCGCACTTGATCCGCTCCGCCTCCGGCAGCGGGGTGTTCAGCCCGATGGCGATGTCGTTGCTGAAGTGGTCGCCCCCGATCGGAATGGTGGCGGCGTGGGCCAGGCTCCCCTGCGCGTACACCAGCACTCCGGTCGAGCCCGCCCCCAGGTCCACCACCGCCACCCCGGCCTGCCGGTCCTCCGCCACCAGGCAGGCCTCGGCCACCGCCAGCGGCGCATAGATCAGCTCCTCCACCTCCAGCCCGGCGTGGTTGGCCGCCAGCACCAGGTTGTCCTTGGCCCCGGCGGCGACGGTGAGCGCATACACCCGCGCCTCCAGCCGCGCCGCCAGCATCCCCACCGGCTCGTGGATGCCGCCCTGGCGGTCCAGCACAAACTCCTGCGGCACCACGTGCAGGATCTGCCGGTCTTCCGGCAGCGCCATGGTGCGCGCCAGGTCCAGCACCCGCCGCGCGTCCTCGCGCGTCACCTCGCGGCTGCGCGAGGTCAGCGCCAGCCCCGCCTGGCTGCTCACCCCGCGCACCTGCGCCCCGGTGAGCGACAGAAACACCCGCTCGATCGCGCTCCCCGTCCGCCGCTCCAGCGCGGCGGCGGCGCCGCGAATGCCCTCCGCCGCCTGCGCCAGCCCCACCACCGCCCCCTTGCGCAGCCCCTGCGTGGCCTGGCTGATGTGGCCGGCGTACTCCATCCGCCCCTCCGCCACCCGAATCTGCAGCAGCCGGGTGCGCGCCGTCCCCAAGTCCAGAATGGTGAACCGCGTCGGTGTCGGCGCGCTCATCCCCGCCTCGCCGCGCGCTGCGCCGCCTTCGCCTTGCCCGCCGGTTTCTTCGCCCCCGCCTGGCTCCCCGGCACCGGCGCCACCTCCGCCGCCGCCGCCGCCCCCGTGCCCGGATCCACGATCGCCTCGCCCTCGTAGTGCAGGTCCACCGACGCCAGCGCCGGATATTTCTGCAGCCAGCCCGCGATCTGCGACAAAAACAGGGCGTAGCGCGCGCCGTAGCTGCGGTCGCCGAAATGGATCAGCACCGTCCCCCCGCCCGGCACCGCCACCCGCGCCCCCACGTCGCTGGGGTCGCTCAGGTCCACCTCCGACAAGTCCCGGCTGTGGTGCTCGCCGTGGCGGTCCAACGCCGCCCGCAGCGCCTCGTACTGCTGCATCTGCGCCTCCCGCTGCCGGCGCCAGCGCGGCGCGTTGGCCTCGGCCGCCTTCGCCCCCGCCAGCCCGTCCAGCACCGGAAAGTCATCGTGCCCCTGCGCCGGCAAGTCCAGCAGCACCCCCGCCTTGTCCACCAGCCGCAGCCCCTCCCCCACCCGCGCAAACGCCACCGGCTCCCGCTCGCTGATGCGCACCTCCAGCCGCGCCGGCCACACCCGCAGCACCGTCGCCCGCCGCACCCAGGGCAGCGCCTCGATCGCCTGCCGCCGCTCCTGCAGCGGTATGAAAAAAATGTTGCGCCCCAAGTCGGCGCTGAACACCGCCAGCACGCTGGCCGCGGCGGTGTGCTGGTTGCCGCTGACCGCGATCTGGTCGGAGCCGCGCAGCACGAACCAGCCGCTGTGGAACAGCAGCCCCTCCGCTCCCGCCCCCAGCGCCAGCGCCGCCGCCCCGGCCAGCAGCGGCCGCCAGTGCCGCCGCGCCGCCCGCAGCCAGTCGGCGGCCCGCTGGCGCCGCACCCGCACCGGCCGCGGCCGCCGCCGGTAGGCGGCGTCGCCCGCCCCCTCCGCCCCTTCCGGCTCCGCTCCCTCCGGCGCCTCCGCCTCTGGTTCCCGCCCGCCTTTCATAGCGTCTGCATCTGCGTCTGCGGCGCCGCCTTGGCCGCCAGCGCCGCCAATAACTTCTCCCCCAGCCCCGAGACGCTGCCCGCGCCTTGGGTCAGCACCAGATCGCCGGGCCGGCTGGCTGCGACCACCGCCGCAATCGCCGCCTCCGCTACGCCGGCGTACTCGCATTCCGCCCCCACCGCCCGCGCCTGCCCCGCCAGCGCCGCCGCGTCCACCCCGGCGATGGGCGCCTCGCCCGCCGCATAAATATCCAGCAGCCAGCTCCGGTCGGCCAGCCTCAGCGCCTGGGCAAACTCCCGCTGCAAATGGTAGGTGCGGGTATAGCGGTGCGGCTGGAAAATCATCAGCACCCGGCCCTCCCCCCCCCCCGCCGCCGCCACCTGCCGCGCCGCCGCCAGCGTCGCCGCCAACTCGGTGGGATGATGCCCGTAGTCGTCCACCACGGTCACCCCGCCCGCCTCCCCCCGGATCTGGAAGCGCCGGTCCACCCCGCGGAAGCTGGCGATCCCCGCCCGGATCAGCTCCAAGTCCCGCCCCAGCAGCAGCCCGGTGGCGATGGCCGCGGTGGCGTCCAGGATGTTGTGCAGCCCCGGCCGCGGCAGCCGAAACTCGCCCAGCTCCGGCGCCAGCCCGCGCCCGAACAACTGCGCCGCCGCCGGGTTCGGCGCCAGCCGGAAGCGCGACTCCAGCCCCGCCAGCCGCGCCTCCACCACCCGCAGCTCGCACTCCTCGTGCACCCCGTAGGTCAGCACCCGCCGCCGCACCCGCGGCAGGATCGCCCGCGTCGCCTCGTCGTCGGCCCCCACCAGCACCGTCCCGTAGAACGGCACCCGGTTGGCGAACTCCACAAACGCCGCCTGGATGTCCTCCAGGTCGCGGTAGCAGTCCAGGTGCTCGCGGTCCAGGTTGGTGATCACCGCGATGATGGGCGACAGGTGCAGAAACGAGCGGTCGCTCTCGTCCGCCTCCGCCACCAGGTACTGCGTGCTCCCCAGCCGCGCATTGCTGCCGATCGAGTCCAGCCGCCCCCCCACGATCACCGTCGGATCCAGTCCCGCCGCCGCCAGCACGGTGGCGATCATCGAGGTCGTGGTGGTCTTGCCGTGCATGCCCGCCACCGCGATGCCGAACTTCAGCCGCATCAGCTCGGCCAGCATCTCCGCCCGCGGGATCACCGGGATCTGCTGCGCCCGCGCCGCCGCCACCTCGGGATTGTCCGCCCCCACCGCGCTCGAGATCACCACCACCTCGGCGTCGCCCAGGTGCGCCGCCGCGTGCCCCAGGTGGATGCGCGCCCCCAGCCGCTGCAGCCGCTCGGTGATGGCCGAGGCGCGCGTGTCCGAGCCCGACACCGGCCAGCCCTGCACCAGCAGCACCTCGGCGATGCCGCTCATGCCGATGCCGCCGATGCCGACAAAATGGACGCGGAATACCCGGGAAAGCATGCCAGCTTCCATCCTACAGGCTGCCGCGCGGCGGAGCTAGATACTACTCGGCCTCCCCGCCACGCCAATTTGCCCTAAAATTGTCTGCACCCATGCGCCCCGCCATTTTCTTCGACCGCGACGGCACCTTGAACCAGGAGGTGGGCTACGCCGGCCGTCCCCAGGACTTCCACATCTTCCCTTACGCCGCCGAGGCGGTGCGCCTCGTCAACCAGCAGGGCTGGGCGGCGGTGGTGGTCACCAACCAGGCCGGCGTGGCGCGCGGCTTCTTCCCCGAGGCCGCGGTCGCCGACCTCCACCGCCTGCTGGCCGCCCACCTCTCCGCCGGCGGCGCCTTCCTCGACGCCATCTACTACTGTCCCCACCACCCCGACGGCACCGTTGCCGGCTACGCCGGTGCCTGCGAGTGCCGCAAGCCCGCGCCCGGCATGCTGCGCCGCGCCGCCCGCGACCTCAACCTCGACCTCGCCGCCTCCTGGGTGGTCGGCGACCGCGGCCACGACGTCGCCCTGGCCCACGCCGTCGGCGCCCGCGCGGTGCTGGTGCGCACCGGCTACGGCCAGCGCGAACTGGCCCAGGCCGCCCCCGCCGTCCGCCCCGACGCCGTCGCCGACGACGCCCTCGCCGCCATCCGCCTCATCCTCCCCGCCCCGGAGCCGCCGCCGCGATGACCCCGCCCCGCCTCCGCCCCCTGCTCCGCCGCTTCCCCCAGCTCACCCTCGCCGTCTGGGGCGACCTGGTGGCCGACGAGTTCCTCGCCGGCGAGATCGCCCGCGTCTCCCGCGAGGCCCCGGTGCTCATCCTCAAGCGCCGCCGCCGCAGCCTCGCCCCCGGCGGCGGCGCCAACGCCGCCGCCAACCTCGCCGCCCTGGGCGTGCGCGTCCGCCTGGTCGGCGTGCTCGGCGACGACGACGCCGGCCGCGAGCTGCGCGCCCAGTTCGCCGCCGCCGGCATCAACACCCGCGGCGTGCTCACCCTCCCCGGCCGTCCCACCCCCACCAAAACCCGCATCCTCGCCCACCACCCCCACACCGCCCCGCAGCAGGTGGTGCGCATGGACCATGAGCCCGACGCCCTCGCCCCCGCCGCCCAACTCCGCCTCGAGCGCGCCGCCCTCGCCGCCGCCCGCGGCGCCCACGCCCTGCTCGTCTCCGACTACGGCTACGGCGCCGCCTCCCCCGCCGCCGCCGCGCGCCTCCGCGCCCGCCTCCCCCCTCCCCGCCTGGTCAGCGTGGATGCCCGCTTCCAGATCGCCGCCTACCGCGGCCTCGCCGCCGCCACCCCCAACGAGGCCGAACTCGAGGCCGCCCTCGGCCTGCGCATCGCCTCCCGCCCCGCCCTCGAACGCGCCGCCCGCCGCCTGCGCGCCCGCCTCGGCTGCCAGCACCTGCTCGTCACCCGCGGCCGCGACGGCATGGCCCTCGTCGAACCCGGCCGCCCCATCCGCCACCTCCCCATCCACGGCAGCGACCAGGCCCTCGACGTCACCGGCGCCGGCGACACCGTCATCGCCGTCTTCACCGCCGCCCTCGCCGCCGGCGCCGACGGCCTCGCCGCCGCCCAGCTCGCCAACATCGCCGCCGGCCTGGTGGTGATGAAGCCCGGCACCGCTACCCTGACCCCCGCCGAGTTGGAAGCCGCCCTCCCCCCCGAGCTCTAGCATGGCTTCTTACCGCGACAAAATCCTGGACCATCCGGCGCTGCTGGCGCTGGCCGCCCGCTGGCGCGCCGCCGGCGACACCATCGTCCTCGCCAACGGCTGCTTCGATCTCCTGCATGTCGGCCACGTCCGCTACCTGCAAGCCGCCGCCGCCCTCGGCGACCGCCTCCTGGTCGCCATCAACAGCGACGCCAGCACCCGCCAGCTCAAGGGCCCCGGCCGCCCCATCCTCCCCCAGCGCGCCCGCGCCGAACTCGTCGCCGCCCTGCGCGGCGTCGCCGCCGTCACCGTCTTCGACCAACTCTCGGTCGAGCCCCTCCTCGCCGCCCTCCGCCCCCATCTCCACGCCAAGGGCACCGACTACACCCCCGACACCGTGCCCGAGGCCGCCACCGCCCGCGCCCTCGGCATCGGCGTGCGCATCGTGGGAGATCCGAAGCACCACTCCACCCGCGACCTGCTCGCCCACATCGCCCACCCCTCCTAGCGGCGGTGCGCTCCCAGCACCGCCGCCCCTCTCTCCGCCTACCCATCCTAAGCTGCAAGCTGCCGGCCGCAAGCTGCCAGCCCCCTAGCCCCTCGCCCCGGGCCGCTCTCTTCGGCCATACTGGGTATATCGTGGCCACCCCGCGGCCCCCAACCCGCATCCTCATCGTCAAGCTCAGCAGCCTGGGCGACATCGTCCACGCCCTGCCCGTCCCCGCCAGCCTCCGCGCCACCTTCCCCCAGGCCCGCCTCGCCTGGGTGGTGGAGGAAAAATGGCTGCCGCTGGTCGCCCACCACCCCGACCTCGACCAGGTCTTCACCGTGGACAGCCTGGGGCTGCGCCGCCGCCCCCACCGCTGGAGCGCGCTGCGCGCCGATCTGCGCCGCCTCCGCGCCTTCCAGCCCGAGGTCGCCCTCGACCTGCAGGGCACGGTCAAGTCCGCCGCCGTCGCCCGCGCCAGCGGCGCCCCCGTCCGCCTCGGCTTCTCCGCCGCCGCCCGCCGCGAACTTGCCGCCGGCCTCGCCTACACCGCCCGCATCGAGCCCCGCAGCGACCACGTCGTCGAGCAGATGCTCGACCTCGCCGAGGCCCTGGGGCCGCTGCAACGCCAACTGCGCTTCCCCTTCCCCATCCCCGCCTCCGTGCAGCAGGATGTGGACCGCTGGATCGCTGAAAACCAACTGGGCGAGTTCGCCTTCTTCTCCCCCGGCGGCGGCTGGGCCTCCAAGCGCTGGCCCAGCGACCGCTACGCCGTGCTGGCCGAGATGCTGCAGCGCCAGTTCGGCCTCGCCGTGGTGCTCAACCGCGGCCCGGACGAGCGCGACATGGACGACGCCTACCGCCGCGCCAACGAGATCCGCGCCCGCCTGTTCTCCGGCGATGTCGTGCACTTGGCCGCCATCCTGCGCCGCGCCCGCCTCGCCGTCGGCGCCGACACCGGCCCGCTGCAGTTGGCCGCCGCCCTGGAGGTGCCCACCGTCGCCCTGTTCGGCCCCACCAACCCCGCCCGCAACCGCCCCTACTCCCCCCACTGCCAGGTCATCCGCAAGACCACCGCCACCACCTACCAGCGCCGCGACACCTATTCCCCCGCCATGCTCGCCATCACCCCCGCCGAGGTCGCCGCCGCCTGCGGCCACCTGCTGCAAGCCCTGCCCGCCGCCTCCCCCCGCCCGGGGCTGGCCACGTGAGCAGCCGCGCCCAGCGTTGGCGCGTCCCCTTGGGCTTTGTCTTGGCGGCGCTGCTCCTGCTCGCCGCCCGCCCCCGGGCGCTCAGCCTTCTGGTTGGCCTCCCCCTCGCCGCCCTCGGCCTCGCCCTGCGCGCCGCCGCCGCCGGCCACATCCGCAAAAACGATGCCCTCGCCACCTCCGGCCCCTACCGCTTCACCCGCAACCCCCTCTACTTGGGCAGCACCGTGCTCGCCCTCGGTCTGGTGATCGCCGCCAATGCCTGGCTGCTGGCCCTGCTCGCCGCCCTCATGCTGGTCGGCGTCTATCTGCCCGTCATTCGCCAGGAGGAGCGCTTCCTGGCCGCCCGCTTCGGCCCCGACTTCGCCGCCTACGCCGCCCGCGTGCCCCGCCTCTTCCCCCGCCTCCGCCCCCACCCCGCCGTCAGCACCAGCGGGACGCGCGTCGCAGGCGCGCTGGGGCCAGCGCCCGCCAATGGCTTCTCCTTCGCCCTCTACCGCCGCCACCGCGAGTACCAAGCCCTGCTCGGCTTCCTGGCCTTGGCCCTGGTGCTGATCGCCAAATGGAAATACCCCGGGCTGTGGCCCAGGCCGTGGGCATGGTAGGCCTCCGCCCCCGCGCCCTCTGGCTGGCCCTGCCCCTCTTGTTGCCGCTGTCCCTCTGGCTGCCGCCGGCCCGCCCGCCCCAGTCCCCCCCGCTCCCCCCCGCCACCCTGCACTACGCCGCCACCTGGCGCCTGCTCCCCGCCGGCCAGGCCACCCTGCGCTGGAGCAACCTCCACGGCCAGCGCCAGATCACCTTCTCCGCCGATGCCAGCCGCCTGGTCGCCCTCTTCTATCCTCTCCGCGACCGCATGCAGTCGCTCTACGATCCCCAGTCCTTCTGCGCCACCTCCGTGGACAATGACACCCTCGAGGGACGCCGCCACCGCCAAACCCACATCCTCTACCAGCCCGGCCTGAAGCAGTTGACCCTCGACGAGACCGACCTCAGCCACCAGCCCCCGGTGGCCAAGCACGAGGTCAAGCCCATCCCCGGCTGCGTGCTCGACCTCTTCAGCGCCCTCGACTACGTCCGCGCCCAGCCCCTCCGCGTCGGCGACGTCTACAACTTCCCCGTCAACGAGGGCGGCCAGACCGGCGAGGTCCGCCTCACCGTCGATCTGCGCGAAACCGTCACCACCCCCGCCGGCCGCTTCACCGCCGTCCGCGCCCACCCCACCGTGCTCGACCCCAAGGCCCTCCGCCGCCCCGGCCAAATGTGGATCTGGTTCAGCGACGACGCCCGCCACCTCCCCGTCCAGGTCGAGACCAAGGTCAGTTGGGGAACCCTGATCGCCCAACTCGAAAATTAGCGGGCGGCCTCCCCCCTCACAGCGGGATGTTCCCGTGCTTCTTCTTCGGCATCGTCGCCCGCTTGCCCTGCAGCATCTCCAGCGACTGGATCAGCCGCGCCCGCGTCTCCCGCGGCCGGATCACCGCGTCCACGTATCCCCGCTCCGCCGCCGGAAAGGGCGAGGCGAAGCGCTCCCGGAACTCCTCCGTCAACTGCCGCCGCTTCCCCTCCAGCTCCGCCGCCGCCTCCAGCTCCCGCCGGTGGATCACGTTCACCGCCGCCTCCGCCCCCATCACCGCCAGCTCCGCCGTCGGCCAGGCGTAGTTCACGTCGGTGCGCAGGTGCTTCGACGCCATCACGCAATACGCCCCCCCATAGGCCTTGCGCGTGATCACCGTCAGCTTCGGCACCGTCGCCTCGGCATAGGCATACAGCAGCTTGGCCCCGTGCCGGATAATGCCGCCCCACTCCTGCTGCGTCCCCGGCAGAAACCCCGGCACGTCCTCGAAGGTGACCAGCGGGATATTGAAGGCGTCGCAGAAGCGCACAAATCGCGCCCCCTTGACGCTCGCATTGATATCCAACACCCCCGCCAAGTGTAGTGGCTGGTTGGCCACCACGGCGGCGCTGCGCCCGTTCAGCCGCATAAACCCGATCACCAAATTGGGGGCAAAGTGCTCCTGCACCTCGAAGAAATACCCCTCGTCGGCGACCGCGCGGATCACGGTGCGGATGTCATAGGCCTGGTCGCTGGCCTCCGGCACCAGCGTGTCCAGCGCCGCCTCGGCCCGGTCCGCCGGGTCGCTGCTGGGCCGGCGGGGCGGGTCGTCGAGGTTGTTGGAGGGCAGAAAGCCCAGCAGCTCGCGGATCATGCCCAGGCACTGCGCATCGTCGTCGGCGATGAAATGGGCCACCCCGCTGGTCTGGTTGTGGGTCAGCGCCCCGCCCAGCTCTTCCTTGCTCACCTCCTCGTGGGTGACCGCCTTGATCACCTCCGGTCCGGTGACGAACATATGGGCGGTGCGGTTGACCATCAGGATGAAATCCGTGATGGCGGGCGAGTACACCGCGCCCCCGGCGCACGGCCCCAGGATGGCCGAGATCTGCGGCACCACGCCGCTGGCCAGGGTGTTGCGCAGGAAGATGTCGGCGTAGCCGCCGAGCGAGGCCACCCCCTCCTGGATGCGGGCGCCGCCGCTGTCGTTGAGCCCGATTACGGGTGCGCCCACCTGCACCGCCTGGTCCATCAGCTTGCAGATCTTGGCGGCATTGGTCTCCGACAGGGTGCCGCCGAAGACGGTGAAATCCTGCGCGAAGACAAACACCGTGCGCCCCTCGATGCGGCCGTAGCCCGCCACCAGCCCGTCGCCGGGAATGCGCTGCTCGTGCAGCCCAAAGTCGTGGCTGCGGTGCGCCACCAATTGGTCAAACTCCTGGAAGCTGCCCGGGTCGAGCAGCAGCTCGATGCGCTCCCGCGCCAACAGCTTGCCTTGCTGGTGCTGCCGCGCCTGCCGCGCCGCGCCCCCGCCCTCCGCCGCCTGCCGCTCGCGCCGCTCCAACTCCTGCCGGTGTGTTTGGGACATCGCTCTATTCTGCTCTCTCGCCCGGCCGAAAGCCTTCTCTGCCGCTATTATGGGAATTGGAAAACCGCAATTTTGGATTTGGAAATGGGCTGCTGGCGTGGTAAACTGTCTTGATTTCATTCCAGGTTTTCGTGGCATTTTATCCACGCACACCGGCGAGGCATTTCCCATGACCAAATCCTCCCGACTGAGCAAGTACAACCTGATTCCACAAGGCACCCGGGTGATTGTGTGTGAAGGCAATATCCGCCTGGGGCTGGTGGACTCGATCAAGCTCGAGCACTACGTGCGCGAGAGCGGGCGCAAGGCGCCGATGGACGAGGATGTGCAGTGGGCGCTGAAGCATGCCCTGCTGGCTCGCTATCGCATCTTCCACAAGCCCCTGTCCTCGCGCGAGTTGGAGACGGCGGCGGCGCTGGACGATTAGTCTAGTCCCCAATCAGTCTTCGTTTTCGGCTTGGTGCTGGGCTTCCACCCGCGCCAGCAGGGCCGCGCAGGCCTGCGCTTGGGGACCGCTCCAGAGCTCGCCCAGGTGTTCGGCCTCTTCCGGATAGCGCACCGCGATGCGTGCCAAGGCGCGTTGCGCCGCCTCCCCGTCAGGGGCGGCGGATTGCAGTTGCGTCCGCAACTCGGCCACCCCGAGCAGAAAGGTTTCGTCGTTGCTGAGTCTTCCGCCGTTCATGCGTGCTCTCTCCGGCAGGGCTGGTCGGGGCGGCCGGATTTGAACCGGCGGCCACCTGCGCCCAAGGCAGGTGCGCTACCAGGCTGCGCTACGCCCCGCTGTTCTAGTGTAGCCCAGCCGGTTACGTGGGTGGATCGCCACATTTGCATTGACATTTTGCGGACATCTCGCTATAACCCGCAAAGCAAGGTTGCACAAGCCAGTTGGTGCTTGGCCATTCGCGTTGATTAAGGAGAGCAATAGAAAGCAATGTCAACCATTAGCAAAGCCATCCAGGATCTGGAAGAACAAAAGCGGCGCATTGATTCCGCCCTGCGGATTTTGCGCGAACTGAATCACACCGGCCGCAGCGGCCCCAGCACCCGCAATATTTCTCCCGAAGGCCGCCGCCGCATCGCCGAGGCGCAAAAGCGCCGCTGGGCGCGGGTGCGCGCCGCCAAAAAGAGCTAGCCCGGCGGGGAGTCCCTCCCCTCCGGAGCTGCCTAACTCACAACTCGGCCGACCACAAATCGGCCAGCCTTTCCCGGCGGCGGATCAGCCGCGCTCGCCCGCCCTCGACCGCCACCTCGGCGGCGCGGGGGCGGGCATTATAGTTGGAGCTGAGGGTGAAGCCGTACGCCCCGGCGTCGAGCAGCGCCAGCCCGTCGCCCGCCTGCAGCGGCGGCAGCCGGCGCTGGTGGGCAAAGCTGTCGCCGCTCTCGCACAGCGGCCCCACCACCTCCACCGCCCGCCCCCGCCCCCGCCGCCGCCGCAGCGGCGCGATCTCGTGGTAGGCGCCGTACAGGCTGGGGCGGATCAGGTCGTTGGCCCCGGCGTCGGTGATCACAAACCGCCGCCCGCCCTGCTCCTTGACGTACAGCACCCGCGTCAGCAGCGCCCCGGCGGCGGCGAACAGGCTCCGCCCCGGCTCCAGCAGCAGGCACCGCTCCGGCCGCGGCGGCAGCCGCCGCCACGCCCCCGCCAGCGCGGCGGCGTAGGCTCCCAGCGCCGGCGGCCGCTGCCCGCGCTGGTAGGCGATCCCCAGCCCCCCGCCCACGTCGAAATAGCGCAGGCAGTGCCCGTCCCCCTCCAGCTCCGCCGCTAGCCCCGCCACCCGCTGCGCCGCCGCCGCCAGCGGCGCCGTGTCCAGGATCTGCGACCCGATGTGGAACCCGATCCCGGCCGCCTCCAGCCACCGCCCCATCGCCCCGCGGCGGCTGCGCGCGTACAGCCGCCGCGCCAGCTTCATCTCCACCCCGAATTTGTGCTGCCGCAGCCCGGTGGCGATGTGGGGATGGGTAGCCGCCCCGATATCCGGATTCACCCGCAGCCCGAAGCGCGCCCGCCGCCGCCGCCGCGCCGCCCGCTCCGCCAGCAGCTCCAACTCCGGCTCCGACTCCACCTGGAACAGCAGGATGTCCGCCCCCAGCCCCAGGTCCATCTCCGCCGCCGTCTTCCCCACCCCGCTGAAAACAATCGCCTCGGCCCCGCCCCCGGCCTGCAGCACCCGCTCCAACTCCCCCCCGCTGACCACGTCGAAGCCGCTGCCCCACTCCGCCAGCCGCCGCAGCAGCGTCAGGTTGGCGTTGGCCTTCACCGCCGCGCAGATGCGGTGCGGCAGCCGCCGGAAGGCGCGCGCGTAGCCTTGGTAGGCCGCCTGGATGGCGTCCACGTCGTAGACGTACAGCGGCGTCCCGTAGCGCCGTGCCAGCTCCTCCAGCCCCACCCCTCCCGTCGCCAGCTCCGGCCTCGCCGACTCCGGGGTGCTCCGATAGCGGAAGGGCCGCATGGCGGGTCGGGGCGGCCCTCAGGCCGCCTGCAGCACCACCACCGTGCGGTCGTCCGCCGCCGCCAGCCCCGCCCCGAACTGCTCCACCTCGGTGAAGATCGCCTCCGCCACCTGCTCCGGCCCCTCCCCGTAGTGTTGGCGCAGCAGCCGCTCCAGCCGCCCCCGCCCGTACTCCTCCCCCGCCGGGTTCATGAACTCGGTGATCCCGTCGCTCACGAACACCACCATCTCCCCCGGCTGCAGTTGCACCTCCCGCTCCTCGTATTGCGATCCCTCCAGCATCCCCAGCGGGATCCCCGCCGCCGGCACGATCTGGCACCCCGCCGCCGTCACGTGCACCGGGTAGGGCAGCCCCGAGTTCGCCACCCGCAGCCGCCGCCCCCGCTCCGACCACAGCGCGTAGATCAGCGTCATGAACTGCGACTCCACCTGCCGCTCCCACAGCGCCTGGTTCAGCGACGCCAGCAGCGCCGCCGGCCCCGGCTCGGCCGCCGCCTGGCTGCGCAGCACCCCGGTCACCACCGCCCCGTACAGCGCCGCCCCCGCCCCCTTGCCGCTCACGTCCCCCACCGCGATCGCCAGCCGCTGCGCCTTGTACGGCAAAAAGTCGTAGAGGTCGCCCCCCAGCTGCCGCGCCGCCACCGTCCGCGCCGCGATCTTCAGCCGCGGCAGCTCCGGACACCTCGCCGGCAGCAGGTGCCGCTGCACCTCCTGCGCCAGCCGCAGGTCGCGCTCCATCTGCCGCTCCGCCCGCACCACCTTCTGGTACAGCCCCGCGTTCGCCATCGCGATCGCCATCTGCGCCGCCAGCGTCGAGATGGTGCGCGCGTGCCCCTCGGTGTAGTACCCCTTCTTGGCGTGCTCCAAATCCAGCACCCCCAGCACCTGGTCCTGGTGCACCAGCGGCACCGCCAGCTCGCTGCGCACATCCGGGTTCACCATGATGTAGCGCGGATCCTCGCGCACGTCCTTCACCACCACCGCCTGCCGCGTCTCCGCCGCCACCCCGGTGATCCCCTTGCCCAGCGGAATGTCGTGCTTGATCTGGATGTTCTCCCCCAGCTTCACCGACAGCCGGTGCTCCAGCTTGTCCCCCGCCGCGTTCACCATCAGCACGCTGAACAACTGGTACTCGATCACCCGCCGCACCATCTCCGCCGTCCGCGTCAGCAGGTCGTCCACCGACAGGATCGAGGTCATCTCCCGGCTGATGTCGTTCAACAGCCCCAGCGTCTTCTCCCGCTGCACCGCGTTGCGGTACAGCTTGGCGTTCTCGATGGCGCTGGCGATGCGGCTGGCGATCAGCACCAGCGCCTGCTGGTGCGCCTCGGAAAAGGCGTTCAGCTCCGGCGCCTGGATGTCAATCACCCCGATCGCCTGGTTCTTCCACAGGATCGGCACCGCCAGCTCGCTCCGGATCCCCGGCAGCGCCGCGATGTAGTGCGGGTTCTCCCCCACGTTGTTCACCCGCTGCGGCTGCCGCGTCTGCGCCGCCAGCCCGGTGATGCCATGCCCCACCTTCACCCGCACCCCCTCCACCACCTCCGGCAAGTGCCCCACCGCCAGCCGGATGCGCAGCTCCTGGGTGCGCTCGTTGGTCAGCAGGATGGCGAAGATCTCGTACTGCACCACCCGCCGCACCAGCTCCGCCACCCGGTGCAGCACCTGGTCCAGATCCAGCGTCCCGTTCACCAGGTCGCTGACCTCCAGCATGAATCCCGCAAAATCGGCGAGCGGCGGCGCCATGGGCTCGACAGCCATGGTGGGATGATAGCCGATCCGGCTCCCCTCCGGCTTCGCTTAGAATGGAAGTAGCCATGCCTGCCGCCGCTTCCCAACGATTTTTTGCCGAGCGCTACGGCGTCGCCGCGGCCGACCTCGAGCACTACCTCGCCGCCGCCCTCGCCCGCGGCGGCGACTACGCCGACCTCTATTTCGAGCACCAGGCCAGCTCCTCCCTCACCCTGGAGGAGGGCCTGGTCAAGGGCGCCACCCAGGGCATCTCCCTCGGCGTGGGCGTGCGCGTCCTCTCCGGTGAGCGCACCGGCTACGCCTACACCGACGATCTCAGCCCCGACAAGATCCTCCGCGCCGCCCAGGTCGCCGCCCACATCGCCAGCGGCCCCGCCCAAACCCGCATCGCCGGCCTCAGCCCCGCCGACCTCGGCCGCCCCAACCTCTACCCCCAGGCCCTCGCCGCCACCGACGCCGCCATCGCCGCCAAGCTCGCCCTGGTGCGCCGCGCCGACCGCGCCGCCCGCGCCCACGACCCCCGCATCGTCCAGGTCCGCGTCGGCTACGCCGACGAGATGCGCCGCGTCCTCATCGTCGCCTCCGACGGCCGCTGCGCCGGCGATGCCCAGCCCATGGCCCGCCTCAGCGTCTTCGCCCTCGCCCGCCAGGGCGCGCAGACCGAAAAGGGCAACGCCGGCGGCGGCGGCCGCGTCGAGCTCGAGTTCTTCGACCAGGAGATCACCCCCGAGCAGCTCGGCGAGCAGGCCGCCCGCGAGGCGGTGCAGCAGCTCGCCGCCCTGCCCTGCCCGGCGGGCGAGATGGAGGTCGTGCTCGGCCCCGGCTGGCCCGGCATCCTGCTGCATGAGGCCATCGGCCACGGCCTCGAGGCCGACTTCAACCGCAAGGGCACCTCCGCCTTTGCCGGCCTGCTCGGCCGCCGCGTCGCCAGCGACCAGTGCACCGTGGTGGACAACGGCACCCTGCCCGGCCGCCGCGGCTCGCTCAACCTCGACGACGAGGGCACCCCCACTCAGTGCACCACCCTCATCGAAAACGGCATCCTCAAGGGCTACCTCCAGGACCACCTCAGCTCCCGCCTCACCCGCGCCGCCGCCACCGGCAACGGCCGCCGCCAGAGCTACGCCCACATGCCCATGCCCCGCATGACCAACACCTACATGCTCGCCGGCCAGGACGATCCCGACGACATCATCCGCAGCGTCCAGCGCGGCCTCTACGCCGTCAACTTCGGCGGCGGCCAGGTGGACATCACCAACGGCAAGTTCGTCTTCTCCGCCTCCGAGGGCTACCTCATCGAAGACGGCCGCATCACCTCCCCGGTCAAGGGCGCCACCCTCATCGGCAACGGCCCC
>DATKSZ010000036.1:0-25477 GCA_035531375.1 Terriglobales bacterium
TCCGAGATCGCCGAGTACCGCGTCCGCCAGGTGGAGGACGAGCTCAAGGAGGGCGACCAGATCCTGGTGCGCTGCATCAACATCGAGGGCAACAAGGTCAAGCTCAGCCGCAAGGCCGTGCTCAAGGAGCAGCGCGAGAAGCTGGGCCTGCCCCTGCCCCCGCCCCCGCCCGGCGCCGAGCCGGCCGGCGAGGGCGGCGGCTATGACCGTCCCCCCCGCCGCGACGACGACCGCGGCGGCGATGGCCCCCGCCGCGGCGGCTTCCGCGGTGGCCGCGGCGGCCGCGACCGCCGCTAGCGCCATAGCAGCAAACCTGGCTGTGCATCCCGGACCCCGAGCCGCCAGCGGCTCGGGGTCCGGCGCTTTCAGGGGGAAGAACGGCTAGGGCTTGGGGCTGGGCGCCGCCGGCGCCGCCGGCGCCGTCACCGCGTAGGGGAACCCGCCCCGGAAGTACTTCGTCCCCCCCGCCGCCATCTCCGGCATCGCCACCGCCGGCGCCTGGTAGATGTTGCCGGCGTTCCACAGCATGAACCCGCCGCCGTGCTGCGCCCGCTCGGTGGCCACCTGGATCAGGATGTAGTTGGGCCCAAAGCTCTTGGTGCGCCAGGCGAAGGCCTGCAGCCAGGGGCGGATCACCACCCCGGTGTCCTGGGTGATGCTGTTGAACCGCTCCATGCCCGCCTGGATGAAGTGCTGGGGCGCGTCGCCGGGGTCCTTGTAGCCGTCAAAGTCGCCGAAAAAGTGCGACGGGTAGATCATCGGGCACATCACGTCGCAAAAGTACGCCAGGCTGACCACGTCCTGCCCGGTGGCGTTGAGATCCACGTTGCGCGCCCAGGCCATCACCCCGTACACGTCAATCGAGATGTGCACGCCGGTCGGCTTCAGCGCCTGCTGCGCCCGGTAGAGGAAATTGGTGATGAAGTCGGCCCGCGCGGCGCCGGGATCGCTGCTCTGGTAGGCAAAGCGCGCGTCCTTCTGGTTGCCGTCCACCGGAAAGCGGATGTAGTCGAACTGGATCTCGTCCACCCCGGCGTGGGCCACCTCCTGCGCCAGCACGATGTTGTAGTTCTGCACCGCCATCAGCGACGGATCCACCCAGGCCGGCTTGCCGTTCTCCAGCCACACCCCCCCGTTGGAGCGCGAGCGCACCGCCAGCTCGGGGTGCGCCGCCACCAGCCGCTGGTCCTTGAACACCGCAATCCGGGCGATCACGTATAGCCCCTGCTGGTGCAGCCAGTCCACCCATTCCGGCAGGTTGGCGATGTAGGGATGCTTGAGGTGGCTGGCCAGCGGCAGCGCCGAGTTGAAGCTCACCGGCCCGTCGGCGTCCTTGACGTCGAACACCACCGCGTTGCCCCCCTCCGCCCGCCACTGCTTGGCCAGCCGGCGGCCATGCGGGCTGCCCGCCATCAAACCGGTGAAGTAGATGGCGCGGATCTCCAGGTTGGGCGGGGTCGGGTGGCGGCCGTAGGC
Organism: Terriglobales bacterium; assembly: GCA_035531375.1. Taxonomy (GTDB): domain Bacteria; phylum Acidobacteriota; class Terriglobia; order Terriglobales; family SCQP01; genus SCQP01. Next base: position 1,477 of record DATKSZ010000036.1, read on the forward strand.
GGGCGCGGGCACGGCCGCGGCGCCCACCAGCAGCGCCAGCACGGAGCCAGCCAGGGCCAAGAGACGAGGGCAGCAGGGGAGGCGCATGGTGTCAGGCATCGGACTACTACCTGCTTCGAATGTAGCATGCGCGCCCTCCGGGCGGAGGTGACAGCGAAGGTGCGAAGCCGGTGACGGCGAATCGCGGGGGTCGCGCCGCTTTGCCTGCTGGCAAAACCGGCGCGAAAGGCTGCGAAATTCCGCAGGGCGGCCCCCCCCGGGAAGCGAATTCGGCGCGGCCCCAGCGAGGCGCAGCGCCGACTTGGGGCCATGGGGCCCCCGAGTCGGCGCGAGCACAAGCGGGACGCGCGCCGCAGGCGCGCTGGGGCCCGCGCCCACCATGGTGCAAAGCCGGGGACGGGCAGGACAACCCCAGCCGCCAAGTCCCCCATCCTACCTTGTGGTGGGGCCGGTACCACCACGGACCCGGCCGCCGGGCAGTCCCAGCCGGCAGAGCCAGCCGAAACGTGCCAGCCGGGACGTGCCAGCCGGGCAGAGCGAGGTGGGCGATGGCGTTCGTACGCAAGAAGGGCAAGTCCTACTACCTGGTACACAATGTGCGCGAGGATGGCCATGTGCGGCAGGTGCACTTGGCCTGCCTCGGCAACCGCCCCCGCGTCAGCGACGAGGTCTTGGCCCAGGTGCGCCAAGCCCATCCCCAACTGCAGATCGATTGGGAGGCGGTGCGCGCCCGCGCCGCCGAGACCTTCGTCTCCCCCTTCGCCGACCTGGAGGGGGTGGCGCTGCTGCTGCGCTCCATCCGCACCCTCCACCAAGACCTGGAGGAGTTGAACCTCACCCTGCTGCGCAGCCGGCTGCACGAGCGCGGCCAGGGGGAAGAGGCCGAGGCCCGGGTGCGCGAGCTGCTGGGCGCGATGGAGGGCCTGCGCGCCCAATTGGACGCCAAGCTCAAACACCAGCCCGCCACCCACCTGCTCCACTCTGAAACCGAGCGCCGCAACACCGGCGACTGAGCCCCCCTGGGCCGAATCGGGGCCCCGCCCCCCCGCCCTTCCCGCTCCCGCCCACCGTCGGCGCGCCGCTTGCATCCTAACCTCTGGGACCCTATGAAAACTGGCTGCCAAGAGGTGCTGGATCCGTCGTTGCGTTGCGACGACGTCTGCCAATTCGAGGCGGCGCTGCGCCGCAAGATCGTCGGCCAAGACCCCGCCTTGAACTGCGTCGTGGACCTCTACCAAACCTTCCTGGCGGGCTTGCATCCCCCCAGCCGCCCCATCGCCAACCTGTTGCTTTTGGGCCCCACCGGCTCGGGCAAAACCCGCGTGGTGGAAGCGGTGGCCGAGACCCTCTTCGGCGATGCCCGCGCCGTCATCAAGATTGACTGCGCCGAGTTCCAGCACAGTCACGAGATCGCCAAGCTCATCGGCTCCCCCCCCGGCTATCTCGGCCACCGCGAGACCCACCCCCTGCTCACCCAGGAGGCCCTCAGCCAATGGCACACCGACCGCCTGCGCCTTTCGCTGCTGCTGTTCGATGAGATCGAGAAGGCCTCCGACGCCCTCTGGCAGCTCCTGCTCGGCATCCTCGACAAGGCCACCCTCACCTTGGGCGACAACCGCCGCGTCGACTTCACCCAGACCATCATCTTCATGACCAGCAACCTGGGCGCGGTCGAGATGGACACCCTCACCCTGGGCGGCACCGGCTTCATCCCGCCCGCGGTCCGGCTCGACGACCGGCTCGACGCCAAAGTGGACCGCGTCGCCGTCGCCGCCGCCCGCCACAAGTTCTCGCCCGAGTTCATGAACCGCATTGACCGCACCGTGGTCTTCCACACCCTGCGCCCGGACGAACTCAGCGCCATCCTCGACATCGAGCTCGGCCTGGTGCAGCAGCGCATCCTCGCCTCCACCGCCGGCCATCCCTTCCTCTTCAACTGCACCCGCGCCGCCAAGGCCTGGCTGCTGGAGGAGGGCTACAACCCCCGCTACGGCGCCCGCCACCTCAAGCGCGCCATCGAGCGCCACATCGTCTTCCCCTTGGCCAAGCTCATCGCCACCGGCCAGGTCCGCCTGGGCGACGTCATCCGCATCGATTTCGCCCCCGAGCAGGCCGCCATGTCGTTCACCCGCGAGGCCGAAGGCCTGACCCCCATGTTCCGCCCCGCCTTCGCCGCCCCCTCCGCCGCCTCCGCCGCCCGCGGCTCCGGCCGCGCCGCCCGCCGCTTCGATTTCCCCATGGCGGCCGAGTCCAAATAGAGCGCAGCGCCGACTTGGGGCCCGCGCCCACCATGCCTAGCCCCCCGCTCGCGGTGTGGCGAATAGCGGATCGCGCTTCCCCGTCAGTTGCCGCTTCCCTTGGGGCTCCCAGTCGAACACGATGACCTCGTTGCCGCCCCGCCGCAGCCAGCACCCCGGCAAAAACAGGCTCTGTTGCGGACCGCGATTCCAGAACCGCCCCAAGTTGTGGCCGTTCACCCAAACGTAGCCCTTCCCCCAGGCGCGCATATCCAGGAAGGTGTCGCCGAGGGCCGCCAGCTCGAAACGACCGCGGTAGAACGCCGGCCCCGGTCCCGTTCCCGCCGAAAACCGCAGCCGGCCCAGGTCGTCGAGTGGCAGCGGGACCATGCTCCAGTTCTTCAGCTCCGCCGCGTTGAACAGCACCCGCTCGGTGATGCCGTGCCGGTTGTCCTGCAAGTGCGGCCCGAAGTTGATGCGGCCCATGTTCTCAACCACGATGTCGAGCGGCACCCCGGCCTGGAGTTCCACCTGCGCCGCGGTCTGGCCGAGGCTGCGGTCGATCACGCCCAACGCGTGTTCGCCCTGGTAAACGCGCGCGTAATCGCGCAGATCGTACGGCTCCAGCCGGCCCTGGGCGGCGGCGGCGATCTCGGTGCGGTACCAGATCAGCCCGTACGCTTGCCCGAGCGCCTCCATGGTCAGCGGCTGGGGCGCGTGCCGCGGCGTTCCATAAAGCTGCGACAGCGGCGCCCGCTCCCCCAGCTCAAACGCCGGTATCTCGATCGCGGGCAGCGGCGGCGGCAGGGCAGGGAGGTGCTCGCCCGGCGCCAGGTGCTGCTCGATCACCGCTCGCAGCGCGTCGAACTTGGGCGTGGGGCGCCCGGCCTCGTCAATCGGGGCGTCGTAGTCGTAGCTGGAGGTGTCGGGCTGGTAGGTGCGGCCGAAGTTGGCGCCCGCCATGAAGCCAAACGAGGTGCCGCCGTGCGCCATGTAGAGGTTGCAGGAGATGCCTTGTCCCAGCATCCAGTCCAGCCCGGCGGCGGCGTGCGCGGGTGGAGTGGTGTGGTGGCGCTCGCCCCAGTGGTCGAACCAGCCCACCCAGTACTCGCCGCACAGGCGCGGCCCGGAGGGCCGCACGCGCGCCCGCGCGGCGAACGCCTGCTCGGGCGCGTCGGTGTCGCCAAAATTGATGGCGCAGGGCAGGTCGGGCAGCGCGCCGCCGCCCAGGTCGCGCCGGCTGGGTCCGTCGGCGGTGTAGAGCGGCACCTCGAAGCCGGCGCCGCGGATCAGGTCGCGGATGGCCGCCATATAGTCGTGGTCATCTCCATAGGAGCCGTACTCGTTCTCGACCTGGACCAGGACGACCGGCCCGCCGCGGGTGATCTGCAAGCCCCCCACCTCCCGCCCCAGCCGCCGCAGGTAGCCGTCGGCGGCCTCCAGGAAGCGCGGGCTCGCGCTGCGCACCCGCATCCCGGGCGACTGCAGCAGCCAGGCGGGGAAGCCGCCGAAGTCCCACTCGGTGCAGACGTAGGGTCCTGGCCGCAGGATCACCCACAGCCCCTCCTGCTGGGCGGTGCGGAGATAGGCGGCCAGGTCGAGGTTGCCGGAGAAGTCGAACTCCCCCGGGCGCGGCTCGTGGGCGTTCCAGAAGACGTAGGTGCAGAGCGTGTTCAGCCCCAGCGCGCGCAGCTTGCGCATGCGGTCGCGCCAGTAGGGGCGGGGCACGCGCGGATAGTGCATCTCGCCCGAGCGCAGCACCACCGGCCCGCCGTCGAGGGTGAACTGGTCGCCGGCCACCGCAAACCGGTGGCCCGCCGGCTTGCCCCAAGCCCAGCGCGGCAGCATTGCGCCCGCCGCCGCCGCGGCGGCGCGGGCCAGAAAGTGGCGGCGTCGCATGCGGCTGACTATAGCATTCCACCCCGCTCCGCCACGAACCATCCCGAACCACCCCTCCGCCGCCACTGGCAACTGGCAACGGGCAACGGGCAACTGCTACAATGGTTTGATCCAACGGCATCCACGCCTGTGGGTCACCCAATCCACGCGTTCGAGGGAGGCGGATGGAAGCTGTTCTGGTGCTGGAAGACGGCCGCGAGTACCGGGGTGTAGGCCTGGGCGCACCCGTGCAGGGCGGGGGCGAGGTGGTGTTCAACACCTCCATGACCGGCTACCAGGAGATCTGCACCGATCCCAGCTACGCCGGCCAGATGGTCTGCCTCACCGCCCCGCAGATCGGCAACTACGGCGCCACCGCCGAGGACGACGAGGCCGCCCACCCCTACATCGGCGGGCTGATTGTCCGCGAGTTCTCCGCCATCGCCAGCAACTGGCGCAGCCAGGAGGCCTGCCAGGCCTACCTCGAGCGCCACCGCGTCCCGGTGCTGGCCGAGATTGACACCCGCGCCCTGGTGCGCCACCTGCGCCAGCACGGCGTCCAGCGCGGCGTGATCGGCGCGGGCGAGGCGGCCCCGCTGCTGGCCCAAGCCCGCGCCCTGCCCAGCATGGTCGGCACCGACCTCGCCCGCGTGGTGACCACGCGCTCCGCCTACGCCTGGCCCGCCTCCCCGCAGCTCTCGTCCACCGCGCCCCTGGTGGTGGCTTACGATTTCGGCATCAAGCGCAACATCCTGCGCCAGCTCGACGCACACGGCTGCCGCGTCCAGGTGGTGCCCGCCACCACCCCCGCCGCCGACGTGCTCGCGCTCCGCCCCGACGGCGTCTTCCTCTCCAACGGCCCCGGCGACCCCGAGCCCTGCGCCTACGCTGTGGAAAACATCCGCGCCCTGCTGGGCCGGGTGCCGATCTTCGGAATTTGCCTCGGCCACCAGTTGGTCGGCCTCGCGCTGGGCGGCAAAACCTATAAGTTGAAATTTGGCCACCATGGCGGCAACCATCCCGTGCGCCACCAGCCCAGCGGCCGCATCGAGATCACCGCCCACAACCACAACTTCGCCGTGGATCCCGACTCGCTGCCGAGTTCCGAGGTCGAGCTCACCCACCTCAACCTCAACGACGGCACGCTCGAGGGCCTGCGCCACCGCTCGCTGCCGCTCTTCAGCGTGCAGTACCACCCCGAGGCCGCCCCCGGCCCGCACGACTCCCACTACCTCTTCGCGGACTTCATGCGCATGATGGCGGAACCCCGATAATGCCCCGTCGCACCGACATCCAGAAAGTCATCATCCTCGGCTCCGGCCCCATCGTCATCGGCCAGGCCTGCGAGTTCGACTATTCCGGCGCCCAGGCCTGCAAGGCGCTGCGCGCCGACGGCTTCGAGGTGGTGCTGGTCAACTCCAACCCGGCCACCATCATGACCGATCCGGAGATGGCCGACCGCACCTACATCGAGCCCCTCACCCGCGCCTACGTGGCCAAGATCCTGGAGCGCGAGTGCGAGCCCCGCGGCCGGGTGGCGCTGCTGCCCACCGTCGGCGGCCAGACCGCGCTGAACCTGGCGGTCGAACTGGCCGACGCCGGCGACCTGGAGCGCTGCGGCATCCGCCTCATCGGCGCCAACCTCGAGGCCATCAAAAAGGCCGAGGACCGGCTGCTGTTCAAGGACGCCATGAAGGCCATCGGGCTGGAGACGCCGCGCTCGCGCCTGGTCAACAACCTGCGCGACGGCCTCGAGTTTGTGGTCGAGTATCCGGTCATCATCCGCCCCTCCTTCACCCTGGGCGGCACCGGCGGCGGCCTGGCCTACAACCGCGAGGAGTTCGCCGCCATGCTGGTGCGCGGCCTCGACCTCTCGCCCGTGCACGAGGTGCTGGTCGAGGAGACGGTGCTGGGCTGGAAGGAGTACGAGCTGGAGGTGATGCGCGACCACGCCGACAATGTCATCATCGTCTGCTCCATCGAAAACCTGGACCCGATGGGCGTGCACACCGGCGACTCCATCACCGTGGCTCCCGCCCAGACGCTCAGCGACCGCGAGTACCAGGCCATGCGCGACGCCTCCATCCGCGTCATCCGCGAGATCGGGGTCGAGACCGGCGGCAGCAACATCCAGTACGCCATCAACCCCCGCGACGGCCGCATGGTGGTGATCGAGATGAACCCGCGCGTCTCGCGCTCCTCGGCGCTGGCCTCCAAGGCCACCGGCTTCCCCATCGCCAAGATCGCCGCCCGCCTGGCGGTGGGCTACCGCCTGGACGAGATCGCCAACGACATTACCCGCAAGACCCCGGCCTGCTTCGAGCCCGCCCTCGACTACGTGGTGGTCAAGATCCCCAAGTGGCAGTTCGAAAAGTTTCCCGGCGCCGACGACACCCTGGGCCCGCAGATGAAGTCGGTGGGCGAGGTGATGGCCATCGGCCGCACCTTCCGCGAGGCGCTGCTCAAGGGGGTGCGCTCGCTCGAGACCGGCAAGAAGCGCGGCGGCCTCTCCATTGATCCGGCGCTGCTCACCCAGCGCCTGGTCTCGCCCCATCCCGAGCGCCTGAGCTACGTCCGCTACGCCCTCGGCGCCGGCGGCCTGAGCGTGGAGGAGGTGCAGGAATGGACCGGCATGGACCCCTGGTTTCTGCACCAGATCCAGCAGGTCTCCGAGCTGGAGCTGGCGCTGTCGGCCGCCGGCGGCCTGGCCGAAATCCCGCCGGCGCAGTTGCGCCAGGCCAAGAGAAGCGGCCTCAGCGACGCCCGCATCGCCGAGCTCAGCGGCTGCGCCGAGGCCGAGGTGCGCGAGCGCCGCGTCCAACTGGGCCTGGTGCCGGTCTTCAAGCGGGTGGACACCTGTGCCGCCGAATTCGAGTCCTTCACCCCCTATATGTACTCCTGCTACGAGGACGAGGACGAGGCCGCCCCCTCCACCCGCAAGAAGATCGCCATCCTGGGCAGCGGCCCCAACCGCATCGGCCAGGGCATCGAGTTCGACTACTGCTGCTGCCACGCCGCCTTCGCCCTGCGCGAGCGCGGCTTCGAGACCATCATGGTCAACTGCAACCCGGAGACGGTCTCCACCGACTACGACACCAGCGACCGCCTCTACTTCGAGCCCCTCACCTTCGAGGATGTCTCCCGCGTGCTCGAGCACGAGCGGGTGGACGGCGTGATCGTGCAGTTCGGCGGCCAAACGCCGCTCAACCTGGCGCTGCCGCTGGAGCGCGCCGGCTTCAAGATCATCGGCACCTCGCCCCGCTCGATTGACCTCGCCGAGGACCGCAAGCGCTTTGGCGCCCTGCTGCGCCGGCTCAACATCCCGCAGCCGGATAACGGCACCGCCACCTCGATCCCGCAGGCGCTGCGGGTGGCCGAGCGCATCGGCTATCCCGTCCTGGTGCGCCCCTCCTACGTGCTCGGCGGCCGCGCCATGGCCATCGTCTACGACTCCGCCGCCCTGCGGCAGTACATGGAGCTGGCCACCGAATACTCCTCCGACCGCCCTATCCTGATCGACCGCTTCCTGGAGGACGCCATCGAGGTGGACGTGGACGCCCTGGCTGACGGCCGCGACGTGGTGCTGGGCGGCATCATGGAGCACATCGAGGAGGCCGGCATCCACTCCGGCGACAGCTCCTGCGTGCTGCCCCCCTTCAGCATTCCCCCCGAGCTGCAGCGCGTCATCCACGACCACACCGTCCGCCTCTGCCGCGAGCTCAAGGTGGTGGGGCTGATGAACGTGCAGTACGCCATCGCCACCAACGCCGCCGGCGAGCGCCAAGTCTACGTGCTCGAGGTCAACCCCCGCGCCTCGCGCACCGTCCCCTTCGTCAGCAAGGCCACCGGCGTGCCGCTGGCCAAACTGGCGGCGATCGTGATGAGCGGCGCCGCCAAGCTGCGCGAGCTGCTGCCCGCCGAGGTCATTGCCCGCCAGCGCCTGGCCAACGGCGAGCGCTACTGCGTCAAGAGCCCGGTCTTCCCCTGGAACAAGTTCCAGGGCGCCGACCCGGTGCTGGGCCCGGAGATGCACTCCACCGGCGAGGTCATGGGCGTCGCCCTGACCATGGGCGAGGCCTTCGCCAAGGCCCAGCTCGCCGCCGGCCAGGCCCTGCCCGCCGCCGGCACCGCCTTCTTCAAGCTGCGCGACCGCGACAAGCTGCGCGGCGTCGCCCTCGCCCGCCAGCTCCACCAGCTCGGCTTTGCCCTGCTCGCCACCCGCGGCACCGCCGCCGCCTTCCGCCAGGCCGGCCTGCCGGTGCAGCCGGTGTTCAAGGTCAGCGAGGGCCGCCCCAACTTCGTGGACCACCTCAAGGGTGGCAAGGTGACGCTGGTCATCAACACCCCCGAGGGGGTGCAGCAGTTCTTCGAGGAAAAGGCCATCCGCCGCGCCGCCGTGCAGCACCGCATCCCCATCCTCACCACCATCGCCGCCGCCCAGGCCGCGGTCGAGGCCATCGCCGCCCTCGCCACCGCCCCCCCCAGCGTCCACGTCCTGCAGGAACTCCACGCCCAGCTCGCCGCCCGCTGAGCGGCTAGCCCGCCCGGCCGCGGGGTATACTGCACGCCAGGAGATTTTCGGGAATGCACTGCCTGAACTGCGGCTCGGAGATGACCAACATCCGGGTCAGCACCGCCCACGACCAGATCGCCTACGATCTGTGCGAGTCTTGCGGCAGCTTGTGGCTCGACGCCGGGGAACTGGACAAGATGGCCTTCCGGGTGCAGGGCAGCCTCGAGGCCTCTTCGCAGGAGCCCATTGCGGAGCCGGAGACCGACCTGAAGCCGTGTCCGCGCTGCGACAACGCCCATCTCTACCGCGTCCGCTTTCTGGACGTGAGCGACATCGTGCTGCGCCGCTGCCGGAGCTGCAGCGGCTTTTGGCTGGACGGCGGCCAGCTCGACCTGGTGGACCGCGAGCTGGAGGCGGACATGCCGGTGAGCGGCCGCGGTTTCGTGGACTTTGTCCACAACGTCCACGTGCCCTACTGGTTCCAGCGGGTGCAGCGCAAGAGCAGCGAGGCGGAGGCGCCGCGGGAGGCGCCGCCCCTGCCCGGGGCGGTGCGGGAAGCGGACACCGACGCCGTCTGCCCCGCCTGCGCCCGGCATCTAGCCGAGTACCGCGTGTTTTCCATGCGCTTCCTGGGCTGCCCGGCCTGCAAGGGCGTGTTCCTGTTCCCCAGCGAGCTGCGCCGCCTGAAGAACCAGATCGAGGATGGCCAGGTGCGCTGGCTGAACGAGGAGATCGCCAACCTGGAGAAGGCCAGCGCCATCGCGACCAAGCGCCTCTGCCCGCACTGCGGGGACGTCCCCATGGTTGCGGCCATCCTGGGGAAGTCCTCGATCGCGATGGACTGGTGTCCGCGCTGCCGCGGCATTTGGTTGGATCAGGATGGCTTCACCGGGATGGTCGAGTATCTCAAACGAGAGATGGCCGCGATGCGCCCCGAGGAGATGCAAGCCCGCGCCCTGCGCGAGCTCAAAGCGGTCTGGAGCGGCGGCGCCGAGGGCCGGCTCGGGGAGTTGCTGGACGCCAAGGCGACGCTCGGGGTGCTGATCAACGCCACCATCCTCGAGCACCCGGTGCTGGCGGGCATCTGCCTCAACGCGCCGCGGCTGTAAGCCCAGCCGGGCCACTGCGGAAAAGGGGAGGCGCGGGCCTCGCACGTGGTATTTTTAGGGACTTGCCCCCGTTCTGCCGGCAGGATGGGGGCCGGCCGCCAAACCGCCATGCAACTTCTCTCCCTGCGCTTGGCCCACCATTTTTCCCAGCGCTCGCGCCGCCGGGGACACGCGTATTGGCGGCAGGGGCGCGTTCGCGTCGCCGAAGCGAGCCAGCATCAGGTGTCAGGCCGCGTCCGCGGCACATGCAACTACATCGTGATTTTGCAGTGGGAGGAACCCTGCCTCCAATGCCAATGCGAGTGCCCGGCCTTCGACCGGGAAGGCGAATGCAAGCACCTATGGGCCATGATCTTGGAGGCTGAGGACAGCGGCCTCCTCGGCTCCGCCGAATCCACGCCAGCAGTGCGAATGCTGCGCTCGCCGCCCGCTCCCCCCCCCAAGCCGCGCCCGCCGAGTTGGCGGCAACGCCTGCAAGCGTTCACCGCCACCATCCCGGAAGCGGCGCCTTCGCCCGCCGATTGGCCCGGGAGTCGCCGCCTCCGGTACTCCCTGGACGTACCGGCCAGCCTGCAGGCTGGTTCCTTGGTGGTCGAGCTGAGTACTCAGGATTGCAAGCGGGACGGCGCGTGGGGCGCGGCGCGGAGGCTGGAGTGGGCACGCGACAACCTCTCCCGCTTGCCCGAGGAAGACGCCGGGATTGTGGGGGCACTAGCGGGTGCGCGCCCGCCAGACTATGCCGCCAGCTATCGAGCTTGGAATCGCTACGACTTGCTGCCCCAGCAGGCGTGCCTGAGCGGACCGCTGTTGGCCATGCTGTTGCCGCGCATGGTCGCCACCGGGCGTTGCTGGCTGAGCGCGGCCACGACCGGGCCGCCGTCGGACCAGCTCGGGAGCGCCGCCGCGCCCTTGGTCTGGGACGGCGGTGGCGCCTGGCAGTTTCTGCTGGAAGTGGCTCGCGCGCCCGCGGGCGGATGGAACGTGCGCGGCGTCCTGCGCCGCGAATCACCGCAGCCAGAACAGATGGATCTGCGGGTGCCGGTGCTGATTCTGGCGGAGGGCTTCGTCTTCACCCAGGACCGGGTGGCGGCGCTGGCGCCCGTGGCTTCGCCCTCGGCGCTGCTGCACTTCCGCCGAGCCGAGCCCCTGCTGGTGCCCGACCGCGACCGCGACGCTCTGCTGACCACTCTGCTGGAAGCGCCCGCGCTGCCCCCGCTCCTTTTGCCCGAACAACTGCGCGTAAGCGAAGTGGCGCCGCCCCCGGCGCCCCGGCTGGCCATCCAGGCGGCCAAGCAGCCGCGGCCCGGCCTCGTCCGGCTGGAGGCCACCCTGGCATTCGACTATGGGGCGTGGCAGGTGGAGGCGGGCGCCTCCCAGCCCGGCCGCTTCGATGCGGAATCCAGAACCTATCTGCGCCGCGATCCGGTGGCGGAACAGGCGGCGGCCGGGCAACTGCCGCCGCTTGGGTTCCGCTTTCACGCCCAGCAGCATCATCGTCCAGCGGGTTGGGAGCTGGCGCCGGCCAAGCTGCCGCACGCCGTCCGCGCGCTGGTCGGGGCGGGCTGGCAGGTCGAGGCGGAGGGTCGGCTCTGCCGTCCTCCCGGCGCGTGCAGCTTGGCGGTGGCCAGCGGTGTGGACTGGTTCGAGCTGCAAGGCGCGGTGGCCTATGGCGAGGGCGACGCCCCGGTGCGCTTGCCCGTCCTGCTCGCCGCCCTGCGCCGGGGCGAGGCCATGGTCCCGCTGGCCGATGGCAGCTTCGGCATGCTCCCCGAAGAGTGGTTGCGCCGCTTCGCCCCCCTGGCCGCCCTCGGCGAGGCCGCCGGCGACCATCTCCGTTTCCGTGCCAGCCAAGCGGGTCTCCTGGATGCCCTGCTCGCCACCCAGCCTGCCGCCACTTGCGACGAGCTGTTCGCCCGCGCCCGCCGCGAGCTGCGCAGCTTCGAGGGCATCGCCGCCGCCGAGCAGCCCCCGGGCTTGTGCGGACATCTGCGCGATTATCAACGGGAAGGCCTGGGTTGGTTGCTGTTCCTGCGCCGCTTCGGCTTCGGCGGCTGCCTCGCCGACGACATGGGCGTCGGCAAGACCGCCCAGGCGTTGGCGCTGCTCGAACTGCGCCGCGCGGCCCGCGCTGCTGGCGAAAGCGCCGGGCCGGCGCTGATTGTTGCGCCGCGTTCGCTGATCTTCAATTGGAAGGAGGAGGCCGCCCGCTTCACCCCCGGGCTGCGCCTGCTCGACTACACCGGCAGCGGGCGTGTCCACGATTTTTCCGGCTGTGACGCCGTCCTCACCACCTATGGCACGCTGCGGCGCGAGATCCTGCGGCTGAAGGAGGTCGAGTTCGATGTCATCGTCCTTGACGAGGCGCAGGCCATCAAGAATGCCGCCACCGCTTCCGCCAAGGCCGCCCGGCTACTGTGCGGCCGCCAACGCTTGGCGCTGAGCGGCACCCCGGTCGAGAACCACCTTGGCGAGTTGTGGTCGCTGTTCGAGTTCCTCAATCCCGGCATGCTGGGCTCGTCGGCGGCCTTTGCCCGGCTCGATTTGGCCGCCGACTCGGCCCACCGCGAGCATTTGGCGGGCGCGCTGCGCCCTTTTATCCTGCGCCGCACCAAGGAACAGGTGGCGCGCGAGCTGCCCGCCAAGACCGAGCAGACCTTGGTCTGCGAGATGAAACCGCCCCAGCGGCGCCTCTACGACGAATTGCGCGACCACTATCGCCAGGCGCTGCTGCCGCGCGTGGACCGCCTGGGGATGGCCAAGGCCAAGCTGCAAGTGCTGGAGGCACTGCTGCGGCTGCGCCAAGCCGCCTGCCATCCCGGCCTGATTGATCCCCAGCGCCGCGGCGAGCCCAGCGCCAAGCTGGAGACCCTGATGGAACAACTGCGCGAGGTGATGGCGGCCGGCCACAAGGCGCTGGTCTTTTCCCAGTTTACTTCGTTGTTGCGCATCGTGCGCGACCGCTTGGATGGCGATGGCGTGGTCTATGAGTATCTCGACGGCCGCACCCGCGACCGCCAGGCCAAGGTCGAGCGCTTCCAGACCGATCCCGCCTGCCCCCTGTTTCTGATCAGCCTCAAGGCCGGCGGCCTCGGTCTGAACCTGACCGCCGCCGAGTATGTCTTCCTGCTGGATCCCTGGTGGAACCCGGCGGTCGAGGCCCAGGCGGTGGATCGCGCCCACCGCATCGGCCAGACCCGGCAAGTGTTCGCCTACCGCCTCATCGTCCGCGACAGCATCGAGGAGAAGGTGCTGGCCCTGCAGAGTGCCAAGCGCGATCTGGCCTCCGCCCTGGTCGGTGGCGGCGCCAGCCTGATGCGCCAACTCCGCCGCGAGGACCTGGAGGCGCTCCTCGCCTAACCGGGCTGCTCCAAGCGCAGCGGGCACACTGCGGCCAACGCCTCAAAATCGCGGTCGCGGGCCAATAGACGATAGTCGCAGCGCACGCAGAGTTGCGCCAGCAGGCAGTCCACCAAGCCGCGAACCGTGAACCCGCGCCGCCGACAGGCGCGGTACAGCTCGGCGGCGGCGGGATAGTCGTCGGCCACCAGTTCCGCCGCTGGCGTGAATGCCCCGAAAAGACGCCTAATGCGCTCGACCTCGCGCGCCGAACCTAGACCCAGCAAGACCTCCGCCAGCACCAGGCCCGGCACCACCAACTCCTCGCCGGATTCGAGCGCGGCGCGCAGGCGTGCCTCCTCGCCGCTGTCATCGGAGCGAAAAAAATCCACCCAAACCGAGGTGTCCACCAAAAGCGGCATGGGCCCTCAGCGGTCGGCGGGCACGCGCAGTTTCCGCAACTGCCCCAGGTCGGCGTTCCAGCGCACGCGGCCGCGGAGCCGCAGCAGGGCTTGGCGCTTCTGGGACTTGACGTACTCGGTCAATGCCGCATGCACGGCCGCCGTCTTCGTCGAGAATCCCCCCAGCCGAACCGCTTGCTCTAGCAGCGCGTCATCCAGTTCCAAGTGGGTTCTCATGGGACCAGTCTCATCCACGTCATGGGACTAAAATACCACATTGCCATGCCATTCGCGGGGGTCGCGCCGCTTTGCCTGCTGGCAAAATCGGCGCGAAAGGCTGCGAAAATCCGTAGGGGCAGACGCGCCAGTGGCGCGTCTGCGCCCCCGGAAAGCGAATTCGGCGCGGCCCCAGCGAGGCGCAGCGCCGACTTGGGGCCACGGGGTCCCCAAGTCGGCGGGAGCACAAGCGGGACGCGCGCCGCAGGCGCGCTGGGGCCCGCGCCCACCATCGTTCCCTATTCCTCGCGCAGCGCCCGCATGGGGTCGGCGCGGGCGGCGCGGCGGGCGGGCAGCCAGCCGGCGACAAGCGCCACCGCCGCCAGTAGGGCGGCCGCGCCGGCCAGCGTGGCCCAGTCGGTGGGCGAAAGTTGGAACAGCAGCTTGCCCAGCACCGCCCTCAAGAGGCGCGCCGCGAGCCAGGCCGCGGCCAGGCCCGCCGCCGCCCCCAGCGCCAGCGTGCCGCTGAAATTGCCCAGCGCCAGCCGCACCACCGCCGTCGGGCGCGCGCCCAGCGCCATGCGGATGCCAAACTCGCGCCGCCGCCGGCTGACGCTGTACGCCATGACGCCGTACAGGCCGATGGCGGTGAGCAGCAGCGCCAGCCCGCCAAACACGGCCGAAAGCATCGCCAACAAGCGCTCCGGCTTGAGGTTGCCCGCCACCTGCTGCTGCAGGGTTCCCAGCGTGAAGCTGGCCTCCGGGTCGGTGCGCGCCAGCGCCGTCCGCACCTCCGCCTCGACCGTCGCCGCCGGCAGCGCCGCGCGCAGCTCATAGGCGGTGTCGCGGAATGGCTGCCGCAGTTGCGCCAGCGGATAGTAGCCCGTGGGCGGCGCCGCCGCGCGCAGCGAGCTGTCGTACTTGGCGTCGGCGACGATCCCCACCACTTGCGCCGGCCGCGTCATGTCAGCGCCCTTTTGCCGCACCACCTGCCCCAGGGCGCCGCCGCCGGGGAACAGCTGCCGCGCCGCGGCCTGGTTCAGGATGACCACCGCCGGCGAACCGGCGCGGTCGCTGGCGGCAAAGTCGCGGCCCGCCAGCAGGGGCGTGCGCAGCGCGGCGAAGTAGCCCGGCGAGATGGCGTTGTAGAAGGCGTCGGGAATGCCCGCGTGGGCGGCGACCAGCGCCTCGTCCCACTGCATCCCGCTGGTGGGAACGGTGAAGCTCTCCCCCGCCGCGGCCACGCCCGGCAGCGCCCGCAGCGCCGCCAGATCGCGCTCGTGGGCGGCCTCCAGCACCGGATCGGGCGTCTTCCGGCTCGGCGCGCTCAGCTTGACCAGCAGCACCCGGCTGGGATTGAACCCCAGGTCCACCCGCGAGAGGTTGACGAAGCTGCGCAGGAACAGCCCCGCCCCCGCCAGCAACAGCAGCGAGATCGCCACCTGCGCCGCCGCCAAGCCCTCGCCCCCAGTCCGGGCGCTGCCGGCGTCGGCGCGCGCCCCCGCCGCCAATGACATCCGGGTCGCCCGCAGCGCCGGCGCCAGCCCCACCAGCACCCCCGTGGCCAGCGTGAGTCCCAGCGTGAAAGCCAGCACCCTGCCGTCCAGGCTCAGGTTCAACTGCACCGCCACCGCCGGCGTGGACCAGTAGTTCTCCAGCGCCCGGCACGCCCACACCGCCAAGCCCGCGCCCAGCGCCGTGCCGCCGCCGGACAGCAGCAGGCTCTCGGTCAGCAGTTGCCGCACCAGCCGCGCCCGCGAGGCTCCCAGCGCCAGGCGGGTGGCGATCTCTGCCCGCCGCGCCGTGGCCCGCGCCAGCATCAGCCCCGCCAGATTTGCGCACGCCAACAGCAACACCAGTCCGGCAATCGCCAACAATATTTTCAGCCCCAGCCCATACCGGCCCCCCACCCAGTTGACCCCCTGTCCCGCCGGCTGCAGGCTGGCCCGGCGCTGCAGATAGCGCTGCTGCATCGGCGCCGGCCACGGGGGCAGGCTGGCCTGCATCCAGCCCGGCATCTGCGCGTTCAGCCGCGCCGCCGTCACCGCCGCCGTTTCGCCGGGAAGCAGCCGCCCCGCCACCATCAGCCACCACGCGTCGCGCACGTCCAGCATCGGGTGCGCATCCACGATGGCTTCGGCGCAGAGCGGCACGGCCACATCGAAGCTCCGGCCCACGTCCATGCCAAAAAACTCCGGCGGTGTCACCCCCACCACCTGGAAGCTGTGCCCGTCCAGCGCCAGGCTCGATCCCAGCGCCGCCGCCGCGCCCCCGTAATGCGCCCGCCAAAACCCGTCGCTGATGTCCGCCACCGCCGGGCAGCCGCGCACGTCGTCGCTCTTGCCCAACAACCGTCCGCGCTCCGGCCGCACCCCGAGCGTGCGGAAATATTCGCCGCTGGCCTCGATGCCCGGAATGGTCGCCGCTGGCCCGCCGTTGCTCAGGTTGAACTGGGTGAAGCTCCAGGCGAACACCCCGCCGAAGGCGGCCTGGTGGTCGCGCACCTGCTCCCACATGGGGTTGGTGAACGAGAGGGACGGTCGCCCCGTCTTCAGGTTGCCGGTCAAGATCTGCACCAATTGCTCCGGATGCGCGACCGGCAGCGAGCGCAGCAGCACCGCGTCCATGAGCGAGAACAGCGCCACGTTGGCGCCGATGCCCAGCGTCAGCGACAGCAGCGCCAGCCCCGTGACCACCGGCGTGCGCGCCAGCAGCCGCAGCCCATGTCGTACATCCTGGCCCAACGTTTCCAACCACGTCCATCCCCACATCGCCTGGCTCCTCTCGCGCAGCCGCAGCTCGTTGCCAAATCGCTTGGCGTTGCCCCGCAGCTCCCGGTGCAGCCGCATCTCCTCGTCCAACTCGCGCCGCCAGCGCCGCCGGCCCACCAGCATCCCCAGCCGCCGCCCTTGTTCGCCTAGCCAGCTCATCGCGCTACGCCGTTTGGATCACCCGTCCAATCGCCCCCATCACCCGCTCGAACTGCGCCAGTTCCATGGCCAACTGCTTCCGTCCCGCCGCCGTGAGCCGGTAGTAGCGCGCCCGCCGGTTCTCTGCCGTTGCCCCCCACTCGCCCACGATCCAGCCCTTGAGCAGCATGCGTTGCAGCGCCGGATAGAGGGAGCCTTCCTCCACTTGCAGCACGTCCTCCGATATGCTTTGGATCGAGTTGGCGATCTCGAAGCCGTGCAGCGGTTGGCTGCGCGCCAAGGTGCGCAGGATCAGAAGGTACAGGGTTCCGGGCGGGATCTCGTCGGGCCGCAAGGCGCGCTCCTCTCCTCTGGCATAGTTAGACTATGCCACGCGGAAGAGGAAAGCAAGCGGCGCAAATTCTGCATCTGAGGGCGACAGGAGCACCCCCCATGCGCATGCTGATGAAGGTGAAGATCCCCACCGACCAGGGCAACCGCCTGGTCCGCGAAGGCAAGCTGGGCGCGACCCTGCGCTCAATCCTGGAGGAGTTGAAGCCGGAGGCGGTCTACTTTTTCGAGGACCATGGCGAGCGCACCGGCATGATCGTCGCCGACCTCGCCGATCCTGCGCAGATTCCCCGCGTGGCCGAGCCCTTTTTCCTGGCGCTCCACGCCCAGGTGGAGATGCATCCGGCGATGACGCCCCAGGACCTGGCCAAGGCCGAGCAGGACCTGCAGCGCGCCGCGCAAAAATACGCGGCCTAGCCCGCAGTTCGCGGGGGTCGCGCCGCTTTGCCTGCCGGCAAAACCGGCGCGAAAGGCCGCGAACCGGGGTGGTCGTAATTCCGCAGGGGCAGACGCGCCCGTGGCGCGTCTGCGCCCCCGGGAAGCGAATTCGGCGCGGCCCCTGCGAAGCGCAGCGCCGGCTTGGGGCCGCGGGGTCCCCAAGCCGGCGTGAGCACAAGCGGGACGCGCGGCGTAGCCGCGCAGGGGCCCGCGCCCACCATTTTGCCCGCCGGCAAAATCGGCGCGAAAGGCTGCGAACCGGGGTCCCCAGTGCCCGCCTCGGGCTCTGCGGTGGTCGTAATTCCGCAGGGGCAGACGCGCCCGTGGCGCGTCTGCGCCCCCGGGAAACGAATTCGGCGCGGCCCCAGCAGCCCAGCAGCGAAGCCGCGCAGCGCCGACTTGGGGCCACGGGGCCCCGAGTCGGCGCGAGCACAAGCGGGACGCGCGCCGCAGGCGCGCTGGGGCCCGCGCCCACCATGAAGCCGCGCAGCGCCGGCTTGGGGCCACGGGGCCCCCAAGCCGGCGTGAGCATGCCGCCCCGCGCTGTTACAGCGGGGCGGCTCACAAGCGGGACGCGCGCCGCACCGGCCCGGCGCTGCTACAGCCGGGCCGGGCAGGCGCGCAGGGGCCCGCGCCCACCAAGTGGCTAGCCTAGAGCGGGCGCACCGCCACCCGCTGGCCCGGGCGCAATTCGTCGTCGCCCGGCACCACCACGCGGTCACCGGACCGGAGCGGGCTGCCGGCGGCGGCGAAGACCTCGATCTCGCCGTCGTGGCTGAAGCCGGTCGAGACGTCCACCCAGCGCAGGCCGCCGTCGGCGCCGATCACCTCGACGAAGGAGCGCTCGCTGGTCTTCACCACCGCCGCGGTGGGCACAAACAGCGTCGGCCGTTCCCGCCGGAAGCTCCAGGCGACGCGGGCGAACATGCCCGGCGCCAGCCTCAGGTCGGGGTTGGCCACATCGAGCTCGATCGGCATGGTGCGGGTCTCGCGCCGCACGCTGTGGGCAATGCGCGCCACCGTGCCCTCGAACTGCCGCCCGGGCTGGCTGCTGACGGTGAAGGGAAGCTTGAGTCCGAGCTGCATGCCCACCGCCTCGGCCTCGGGCACGTCAATCACCAGCCGCAGCGGATCGAGCTGCTGCAACTCGAACAAGGGGGCGGCGCTGGGGCCGGCCAAGCCGCCCTCGCTGGCGCCGCGGCGGACCACCACGCCGCCGAAGGGCGCCTCCACGCGCAGATAGCCCTCCATCGCCACCTGCGATTTGAGCGCCTCCTGCGCCGCCTCCTCGGCGGCTTGGCGGGAAGCCACCTCGGCCTGGTCGGCGGCGACGGTCTGCTCGGCCACGTGAATGTCGTTGCCCGCCACCGCGCCCGCTGCCGCCGCCGCCGCGCCGCGCAGCCGCTGCAGCGTGACCTGGTCGCGCTCCAGCGCGGCGCTGGCCTCGAGCCGCTGCGCCTGGGCCGAGGCGAGCCGGTGCTGGGCCTCGGCGCGCTGGGCGACCAGGTCGGGCGCCTCCAATTCGGCCAGCAGTTGCCCGCGGGCCACGCGGCTGCCGCGGTCGGCGTACAGCCTGCGGACGAAGCCCGCCACCCGCGCCTGCAGCATCGCGTCCTGGTAGGCGCTCAGCTCCGCCGGCAGCTCTTCGCTGATGCGCGGCTGCTCGCTGCGCACGGCGGCCACCGCCACCGGGCGCGGCGCCCCGGCGTGGGCCGGCAGCGGGCTGGAGTCGGCGCGGCAGCCCACGCTGCCCACCACGGCCAGGGCGAGGGTCCAAAGCAGGCAAGCACTAGACTTCGGCAAGCGTTTCCTCCATGGGGGCGTCGCCCTCGTCCAACGACGGCGAACTCACCCCCTGCCGCCGCAGCAGGGCGGTGTAGACGGCCGGCATGATGAGCAGGGTGGCGGCGGTGGAGGCCGCCAGCCCGCCGATCACCGCCTGGCCCAGCGGCGCGCTCTGCCCCCCGCCCGATTCCCAGGCCAGCGCCATCGGCACCATGCCGGCGATCATGGCGCTGGCGGTCATGAGGATGGGCCGCAGGCGCAGCCCCACCCCCTCTTCCGCCGCCTCCAGCGCCGCCCGCTGGCGGCGTTCGCTCTCGCTGCCCGCCAGCTCGGCGTAGATTGCGCGCCGGCGGCTCTCCGCCACCGTCACCAGCAGGATGCCGTTCGCCACCGAGATGCCGATGGCGGTGATAATGCCCATGAACGACTCGATATTCAGGCTGGAGCCAAACCCGCACAGCACCGCCAGCGCCCCCGCCAGCAGCGCCGGCACCGCCGACAGCACCACCAGCGCCAGCCGCCATGACTGGAAACTGGCGGTGAGCAGCAGCAGGATCACCACCACCGCCAGCCCCAAGCCGGCGCGCAGCCCCGTCAGGGTGTCGTTCATGGGCTGCACCTGCCCCACCACCGCCACGTGGGTGCCGTGCGGCGGCGGCGGCAGCGCCGCAATCGTGCGCTCCACCGCCGCCGCCGCGTCGCCCAGGCTGGCGCCGTGGACATTGGCGGTCAGGCTGATCATGCGCTGCATGTTGAAGTGGTCGTACTCGCCCCGCACCTCGCCCAATTGGGTGCGGGCGACGTCGCCCAGCAGGATCGGCTTGCTCGCCCCCTCCCCGCCCGCCGCCGGCGCCTCCGCCAGCGGTATGTCATTGAGCGCGTCCAGGCTGGCCAACTCCGCCGGCGGCAGCAACACCTGCACCTGGTAGGTCAGCCCGCTGGCGGGGTCCTGCCAGAAGTTGCGCGCCACAAAGCGGCTGGAAGCGGTCGCCTCGGTGAGCGATCGCCCGATCTGGGCGAGATTGAGTCCCAGGTCGGCGGCGCGCTGGCGGTCCACGTCCACCAGCACCGCCGGGTAGCCGTAGGGCTGGCCGTACTGCAGGTCGCGCAGCGTGGGCACGCCCGCCAGCGCCTGGCGCAGGCCCTCGGCGTAGGCGTGGTCGGCGGCGAGGTCGAAGCCGGTGACATTGACCGCGATGGGCGTGGGCGAGCCCAGGTTCATCATCTGGCCGATGATGTCGCCCGCCTCGAAGGAGACCGCCACCTCCGGCAGCTCGCGCCGGAAGTCGGCGCGCAGGCGCTCCTCGAAGGCGTCCAGTCGCAGCCGCGCTCCCGGCCGCAGCGCCACCTGCATCACCGCCTCCTGCGGCCCGCTGGTCCAAAGATAGATGGTGTTGACCGGATAGGAGCGCGGCTGGGTCCCGACAAAGCCCAGCGTGGTGGCGACATTGCCCGCTCCGGCGTCGCGCTCCACAACCGCCAGCGCCCTTTGGTAGAGCCCCTCGGTGCGCTTCAGCCGGGTGCCGGCCGGGGCCCGCAGCCGGAGCTGGAACTGCCCGGTGTCGGCGGTGGGAAATACGTCGGTGCCCGCCGCCCGCATCAGGCCGGCGACCAGCGCCAGCGCCAGGGCGAAGTAGAGCGGCAGGGCCCAGCGCCGGCGCGCGGCCAGCGCCCCCGCCGCCCGCATCGCCCGCCGCCGCACCCGCGCCAGTCCGCCCTCGGCCCCCACCCCTCCCGCTCGCGGGGGTCGCGCCGCTTTGCCTGCTGGCAAAATCGGCGCGAAAGGCTGCGAAATTCCGCAGGGCGGCCCGCCCCCGGGAAACCAATTCGGCGCGGCCCCAGCGAAGCGCAGCGCCGACTTGGGGCCATGGGGCCCCCAAGTCGGCGCGAGCATAAGCGGGACGCGCGCCGCAGGCGCGCTGGGGCCCGCGCCCACCAACGCCGGCGCCGGGTGGGCCCTGCCCCGCAGTTGCCACACCGTCAGCACCGGCACCAGCGTCAGCGACAGCGCCAGCGAGGCCAGCATCGCCAGCCCCACCGCCAGGCTGAGCGGCACGAAGAGCGAGCGGCTGATCCCGCTCATGAACAGCGAGGGCAGAAACACCGCCGCCACCGCCAGCATGGCCAGCACCTGCGGCCCCAGGATCTCCGCCCCCGCCGCCACCACCGCCCGCGCCGGCGCCGCCCCCCGCGCCAGGTGGGTGTGGATGTTCTCCATCGCCACCGTGGCCTCGTCCACCAGGATGCCGATGGCCAGCGCCAGCCCCCCCACCGTCATCAGGTTCAGGCTCTGCCCCAGCGCCCACAGCCCCCCCACCGCCGCCAGCAGCGCGAACGGGATCACCACCACCACGATTCCGGCGCTGCGCCCATCGCGCAGGAACAGCCACACCACCAGCCCGGTCAGGCTCGCCCCCAGCACCCCGTCCACCAGCAGCGCCAGCAGCGCGTCGCGCACGTAGACCGACTGGTCGAAGGCGAACTCCACCGCGACGTCCTTGGGCACCTGTTCCCGCATCAGCGGCAGCGCCGCCCGCACCTCGCCCACCACGCGCAGGGTGGAGGCCTCGGCGTGCTTGGTCACCGGCATGTAAACCACCCGCCGCCCGTTGAGCTCGGCGTAGCCGCTGACCACGTCGGCGGAGTCGGAGATGCTGGCCACGTCGCGCAGCAGCACCCTGCCCCGCGCGCCCGCCCGCAGCGGCAGCTCCAGCAGTTGCCGGTAGGCCGGCACCACGGTGTTGACGTGCACGATGCGGTTGAAGTCGCCCATGCGGGCGTTGCCGCTGGGCAGCACCGCGTTGCCCGCCACCACCGCCCGCACCACATCGTCGGGGGCGAGCTGGTGCGCCGCCATCTGGTCGGGGCTGAGGGTGATGATGATGCTGCGCGGGTTGCCCCCGAACGGGGGCGGCGCCGACACCCCCGCCAGCGAGGCGAACAGCGGCCGCACCCGCGCCTGCGCCAGGTCGTCCAGCTCGGCCTGCGAGCGCTGCGGGCTCGACAGGATCAGGTCCCCCACCGGCAGGCTGCCGGCGTCGTAGCGCATCACAAACGGCGGCACCGTGCCGCTGGGCATATAGGCCAGCGCGCGCGCGATATAGGCGGTGGTCTCCGCCGAGGCCTGGCTCATGTCGGTGCCGGGATGGAAGCTGAGCTTGACCAGCCCGACGTTCTGGATCGAGCGCGACTCCACCCGCTCCACCCCCGAGATGAACAGGAAGTTGCTCTCGTAGTAGTTGACGATATAGCCCTCCATCTCCACCGGCGCCATGCCGCCGTAGGGTTGGGCCACGTAAATCACCGGCACGTCCAGCCGCGGAAACACGTCAATCGGCATGCGCGTCACCGCCATCACCGCCAGGCCGACGATCGCCGCCATCACCACCGCGACGCTCGCCGGGCGCCGCAGGGCCGCTTGGATCAGGCGCATCTCAGTGTCCCCCCGCCGCCGCCAGGAAGGGCCCCAGGTCGCCGGCGGCGTAGGCGCTCTCCAGCAGCGCCCGCCACACCTGCAACTGGCCCAGGGCGGCGTCGCTCTCCGCCTGCGCCAGCAACTGCTCGGCGTTGGCCAAGTCCACCACCCCCGCCAGCCCGGCCTGGTAGCGCACCCGCGCCTGCGCCTCGCCCGCCCGCGCCGCCGCCAGCTCCACTGGCGACTCCTGCGCCACCGCCCGCGCGCTGCCCAGGTCGGCCGCCGCCCGCCGCCGGCTGGCCTCCAGCGCGCCTTCGACCTGGCGCTGCCGCGCCTGCTGCGAGCGCAGTTGCGCCGCCGCCGCGGCCTGCTGGGCGCGGGCCGCGCGCCAGCGGGTGAAGGAAAAATCCGCCCCCACCCCCACTGCCCAGTTGCCCGCCGTGGTCGGGGCCAGGCCCACCGCCCCGCCCGCCAGCTGCCCCGGCGCCAACGTGCCGCTGCCCCGGCCATAGGCGCTGGCCAGCACATACCAGCGCGGCAGCGCCGCCCGCCCTGCCTCCGCCCCTTGCGCCCGCGCCGCCGCCACCGCATCCCGCTGCGCCCGCTCCTCCGGATGCAGCCCCGCCCCCCCCGGCCCGCCCGCCGCCGCCGCCCCGCTCGTTAGCCAGGTGCGCGCGCTCAGCCCCGGCAAGGCCCCGTTCCAGCCCAGCGCCTCCGCCAGGTTGGCCTGCGCCGCCGCCAAGTTGCCCTCCGCCTGGCTCAGCCGGATCCGCGCCCCGGCGCGCTCGGCGTCGGTGCGCGAGGCGTCCGCGCCCGGACGCAACTGCTGGTCCACCAGCGCATGCACGCTGGCGGCGAGCTGCCGCCAGCGCTCCAGGTCCGCCCGCGCCACCTGCGTCTGCTCCTCGGCGGCGATGGCGGTCAAATAGGCGTCGGCCGCGTGCGCCCCCACCTGCAGGCGCACCAGCGCCGACTGGTCGCTGGCCCGCGCCGCCAGCTCCCGGTAGTAGCGCACATTGGCCGCCCGCCGCCCAAAGTCCGCCACCTCCCAGCTAAAGTACACCCCGGCGGCGCTGGTCCAGGCGCTGCGCTGGGAGTAATCCGCCGCCGGCACGGTGCCGCTGATCGAGGGCAGCGGGCTGGGAAAGGCCAAGCCCAGGCTGGCGTTGTCGGTGCCCCGGTCCCATTGCGCCGCCACTCCCGCCGTCGGCCACAGGTTGGTGGCGGCCACTCCCGCCTCCGCCTGGGCCCGCGCCGCCGCCTGCTCGGCCGCCACCATGCCGGGATAGTGCGCCCACGCGCTCGCCACCGCCTCGCCTAGCCCCAGCCCCCCGCTTTGCGCCGCTGCCGCCACCGCCAGAAGCAGGCCCATGCCCAGCGCCACGCCTCTCGCGGGGGTCGCGCCGCTTTGCC
>DATKSZ010000037.1:0-18014 GCA_035531375.1 Terriglobales bacterium
CCTGCGGCGCGCGTCCCGCTTGTGCTCGCGCCGGCTTGGGGGCCCCGTGGCCCCAAGCCGGCGCTGCGCTTCGCTGGGGCCGCGCCGAATTCGCTTCCCGGGGGCGAGCCGCCCTGCGGAATTTCGCAGCCTTTCGCGCCGGTTTTGCCAGCAGGCAAAGCGGCGCGACCCCCGCGATCGGCGAGGCGGCGCTGGTAGCGGCGGCGGACGACCTCTTGGATGGAGCGGAAGTCGTCCACGCCGGCGACGCCGCGGATGCGGAACTTGCGGTAGTCGCCCCGCCGCAGGGCGCCGGCCTCCCAGACCACCATCGAGGCCACGGTCTCGGCGCCCTGGAAGTGGGAGATGTCGAAGCACTCGATGCGGCCGGGCTCGGCGCCCAACTCGACCCCAAGCGCCGCCGCCAGCGCCTGCCAGTCGTCGCGGGCCTGCACGTCGGCGGGCGCGGAGCGGAAGCGGCGGGCGAAGGAGAGTTGGGCGTTTTTGGCGGCCAGCTCGAGCAGGGCCTTTTTGGCGCCGCGCTGGGGGGTGGCGATCTCGACCGCGCCGCCGCGCTGGCGGGCGAGCGCGGCCTGCAGCAGCTCGCGGTCTTCGAACTCCTCCGGCACCGAGATGCGGGGCGGGAGGTAGGGCTGGCCGAGGTAGATCTGCTTGAGCAGCGCGCCCAGCCAGTCTTCAGTGGGCGCGGGCCCCAGCGCGCCTGCGCCGCGCGTCCCGCTTGTGCTCACGCCGACTTGGGGGCCCCCTGGCCCCAAGCCGGCGCTGCGCTGGGCTTTAGTGGGCGCGGGCCCCAGCGCGCCTGCGCCGCGCGTCCCGCTTGTGAGCCGCCCCGCTGTTGCGGCGAGGGGCGGGTCGGGCAGGTCTTCCCAGAAGTGCTCGCGGCGATCCACAACGCGGCCGTGGCGGAGGTGGAAGAGGTTGAGGGCGGCGCGGGCGCCCTCGCGGTGGAAGCCGACGATGTCGGCGTCTTCGCCCTCGACGGCGTGCATCTTCTGGCGGTCTTGCGCCTGCTCGAGCACGGTGAGCAGGTCGCGGTAGCCGGCCGCCTCTTCGAAGCGCTCCTCGCCGGCGGCGGCGTCGCGGCGGCGGCGCAGCTCGCGCGCCAGCTCGGCCTGGCGGCCGGAGAGGAAGAGGCGGGTGTCGCGCACCGCCTGCTGGTAGCGCTCCACCGTGGTCAGGCCCTCGACGCAGGGCCCCAGGCAGCGGCGGATGTGGAATTGCAGGCAGGGGCGGGGATGGAAGCGGGTCAGGTCCACGCGGCAGGAGGGGACGAGGAAGTGCTTGTGGATGAAGTGGACGAGGCGATAGGCGAAGCCGGCGGGAAAGTAGGGGCCAAAGTACTCGGAGCCGTCTGGCAGCAGGCGGCGGGTGACGTAGACGCGCGGGTAGGTCTCTTGGCTGAGACGGATGTAGGGATAGGTTTTGTCGTCGCGCAGCAGGACGTTGAAGCGCGGCTGGTATTGCTTGATGAGGGTGTTCTCGAGCGCCAGCGCCTCGGCCTCGGTGTCCACCACAATGGTCTCGATGTCCACGGCCTCGCGCAGGAGCGAGCCGGTTTTAGCGTTCTCCCATTGGCCGGCGAGAAAGTAGGTGCGCACCCGGGCGCGCAGATCTTTGGCCTTGCCCACATAGATGACGGTGCCTTCAGCATTCTTGAACTGGTAGACACCGGGCAGGGCGGGAAGGCGGCGGGATTTCTCAACCAAGTCCACGCAAGGTAAATTTTACCGCGAGTGGCGGGGGCTTGGCTCACGGTGCTGAGCTAAGCTCTTGTGCCCCATGGCGGCCGGGTTTGGCATCCGCCGTGCACGGACAGGGTTGGAGGCTGCCATGCCCAAGCTGAACTGCCCGATCCGGAAAACATCCCCCCTGCTCCTGATGGGCGCGCTGGCCGCGGCGCTGCTGGTGGCGGGCGGCTGCACCACGAAGAACTATGTGCGCCAGCAGACCACGCCGTTGATTGACCACGTCAACCAGCTCAACGCGGAGACGGCGAAGAATACCAACGACATCCGGAGGGTGGACCGGAGCACGCAGCAGGGCCTGCAACAGGTGAACACCAGCAGCCAGCAGGCGCTGGCCAAGGCGCAGCAGGTGCAAGCGCAGGCGCAGCAGGTGGGGCAGCAGTTGCAGCAGACCTCGGGCCAGATCACCGCGCTGGACGCCAGCATGGCCAACCTGGACGACTACAAGCAGACCAGCGAGGCGACCGTGCACTTCGCCTTCGACAAGGCGGAGCTGACGCCGGAGGCGGAGCAGACGCTGGACGGGGTGGCGGCGCAGTTGCAGCAGAACGCCCACGGCATCCTGGAGGTGCAGGGCTACACCGATTCGACCGGGCCGCGGGCCTACAACGACCGGCTGAGCCAGCGGCGGGCGGATGCGGTGGTGCGCTACCTGGAGGCGAAGGCGATCGCGCCGCACCGCATCTTTTTGATCGGGCTGGGCGAGAACCAGGCGGTCGAGCCCAACACCACGCTGGCGGGGCGGAAGGCCAACCGGCGGGTGGACCTGAGGATCCTGAGCAACGGACTGGGGTCGAGCACGCAGCCGTAACCCGCGCGGCTTGCGCCGCCGCTGCACCCGCCACCCCGACGCGCTACCATAGGCGTATGGGTGGCGAGTGGGATTGTAGGGCAAGCGGGCGGAAGGCACCGGCGCCAAAGTGGCTTGGCCGGCTGGGGGCGGTGGCGGCGGTGGGGCTGGGGCTGGGCTGGGGGCTGGCGGCGCGGGGGCAGCGGCTGAACCCTCCGGAGAGGGCAGCGCCGGTGATTGCGCCCATGGCCAACGCCCCGCGCCAAGCGGCGGCGGCCCAGCCGCCGGGCCCGGCCTCCGGGGTGGCGGTGATGGCCTTCCGCCAGGAGCGGGCGGCGCCGCCGCCGCCAGACCCGATCATCGCCGGCCACGACCTGCGGGTGGGCGTCTTCTACTACATCCGCCACGACTGGGTGGGGGCGCTGTCGCGCTTCCAGGACGCCATCTACAACGACCCGCACGCGCCGGAGGCGTACTGCCGCGCCGGCGACAGCGAGTGGAAGCTCAAGCACGCGCTGCGGGCACAGGATGACTGGCAGCGCTGCCTGAAGGTGGCGGGCGAGGGCAAATGGGCCAACCACGCGCGCAAGGCCCTGGCCAAGCAGAAGCGGTCCCAAAGCTGAGCGATGTCGTGGGCGCTCTTCAAGTCGCTATGGCCGTACCTGCGCCGCTACCGCCTGCGGCTGGCGCTGGGGCTCGGCATCCTGCTGGTCAACACCGCCGTTTTCGTCCTGATCCCCTACATCATTGACCTGGCGATTGACGACCTGGGGCAGGGGGCCACGCTGGCCAAACTGCTGAAGTACTGCCTGCTGCTGATGGCCACGGTGTCGGCGCGGGCGGTGCTCAACTACTACCAGCGCCTGATCCTGATCACGGTGTCGCGGCTGATCGAGTTCGACCTGCGCAACGACCTGCTGGCGCGGCTGGAGACGCTGTCGCAGGGTTTTTTCCAGAAGTTCCGCACCGGCGACCTGATGGCGCGGGCGGTGAACGACCTGACCGCGGTGCGCAACATGCTGGGGCCGGGGATCATGTACTCGGCGCAGGCGGTGGTGCTGTTCGGCTACGTGGTCACCATCCTGTGGCACCTGGACTGGCGGCTGACGCTGATCGCATTCGTGCCGGCGCCGTTCGTGTCGCTGGCGGTGCAGTGGTTCGGCAAGCGCATCCACGAGCGCTTCGAGCGCATCCAGAGCATGTTCAGCAACCTGGCGACGCGGGTGGAGGAGAACCTGAGCGGGCTGCGGCTGGTGCGGGCCTACGCCCGGGAGCCGGTGGAAGAGGCCAAGTTCGACCAATTGAACCGCGACTACGTGCAGCGCAACCTGCGGCTGGTGCTGCTGTCGGGCGCGTTCGACCCGCTGCTGCAGTTCCTGCTGGGGGTGGCCTACGTGCTGGTGCTGTGGTTCGGAGGGCGGGCGGTGCTGGAGCACCGCATCACCATCGGCGGCTACGCCGCGTTCAACCTGTACATGGCGCAAATGGCGTTTCCCATGATCGCCATGGGCTACGTCATCAACCTGGTGCAGCGGGGGGCGGCGTCGCTGGTGCGGCTGCAGGAGCTGCTGCACCAGACGCCGGACATCGCCGACGGCCCCGAGGCCGACGCGGGCATCGCCACGCTGCGGGGCGAGCTGGAGTTCCGCCACCTCAGCTTCAGCTACAACGGGGTGCCGGTGCTGCGCGACGTCAACCTGAAGATCCCGGCGGGGGCGACGGTGGCGCTGGTGGGACCGACGGGATCGGGCAAGAGCACGCTGGTGTCGCTGCTGCCGCGGCTGCTGGACACGCCGCCGGGCATGGTGCTGGTGGACGGCCGCCCCATTCGCGAGATTCCGCTGCGGGTGCTGCGCTCGAGCATCGGCTGGGTGCCGCAGGAGACGTTCCTGTTCAGCGACACGCTGCGGGCCAACATCGCCTTTGGGCGGCCGGAGGCCAGCGACGCGGAGGTGGAGGCGGCGGCTGACATCGCCGGGCTGGGGCGGGACGTGGCCGATTTCCCCGAGGGCTACCAGACGCGGGTGGGCGAGCGCGGGCTGTCGCTCTCGGGCGGGCAGAAGCAGCGCACCGCGCTGGCGCGGGCGGTGCTGCGCCAGCCCCGCATCCTCATCCTGGACGACGCCCTGGCGAGCGTGGACACCATCACCGAGGAGCGCATTCTGGAGAAGCTGGAGGGGGTGGCCTTCCGGCGGGGGGGGCAGTGCACCACGCTGCTGATCAGCCACCGCATCTCGACCGTGCGCAACGCCGACTTCATCGCGGTGCTGGAGCAGGGCCGCATCGTGGAGCAGGGCACGCACGCCGAGCTGATCGGGCGCGGCGGCGCCTACGCCGGGCTGTACGAGAAGCAGCTTTTGGAGGAGGAACTGGCGCGGGTGGATTGACCCGGGCGGGAACGGAAGGACATGGCGCAGGAAGAAGAGGCACTGGGCAAGGCGGTGGACCGGCGGCTGATCGGGCGGCTGCTGGGCTACGTGCGCCCCTACCGCTGGACGGTGGTGTTCGCCACCATCGCGGCGGCGCTGCAGTCGGCCACCCAGATCGTCGGGCCCTACCTGAACAAGGTGGTCATTGACCGCTACCTCTTCCCTTCCCCCGACGCCCACAACCTGTTCGGCTCCTACCTGCCCCAGGACGCCTTCCGCGGCGTGGCCACGCTGGGCGTGCTCTATCTGGCCATCCTGGGGGTGGGCTTCGTGCTCGACTTCGGCCAGACCTACGCTATGCAGTGGGTGGGGCAGCACTCGATGTACGACCTGCGCACCCAGCTCTTCGCCCACCTGCAGCGGCTGCCCATCAGCTTTTTCGACCACAACCCGGCCGGGCGGTTGGTGACGCGGGTCACCAACGACGTGGAGACGCTCAACGACACCATCTCCACCGCGCTGGTGGCGCTGTTCGACGACGTGTTCGTGCTCACCATGATCGTGGTGGTGATGATCCGCTTCAACTGGCAGCTCTCGCTCATCACCGTGGGGGTGTTGCCGGCCATCTTCCTCGCCACCCATTATTTCCGCAAGGCGGTGCGGGAGAGCTACCGGCGGATCCGCATCCTGGTGGCGCGCATCAACGTCTTCCTGCAGGAGCACATTACCGGCATGGCGGTGGTGCAGGCCTTCAACCGCGAGGAGCAGGCCTACCGGGAGTTCGAGCAGATCAACAAGGGCTACTGCAAGGCCTGGGTGGACGCGGTCTTCGCCTACTCGGTCTACTACCCCGTGGTGGAGTTCCTCAGCATCCTGGCGGTGACGCTGATCCTGTGGTTCGGGGGACTGAAGGTGATGCACGGCACGCTCACCATCGGCATCGTGTTCGCCTTCATCCAGTACACCCAGCGCTTCTTCCGGCCCATCCAGGACCTGAGCGACAAATACAACACGCTGCAGTCGGCGATGGCGAGCTCGGAGCGCATCTTCAAGCTGCTCGACGCCCCGCTGGATCCGGTCCGGCCCGCCGCCGCGGTGCCGCTCGGGCCCGGCCGGATCGAGTTCGACCACGTCTGGTTCGCCTATGCGGGCGAGGAGTGGATCCTGCGCGATGTCAACTTCGTGGTCGAGCCCGGCTCCAGCCTGGCCATCGTGGGCCACACCGGCGCGGGCAAGACCACCATGATCAGCCTGCTGCTGCGCTTCTATGACGTGCAGCAGGGGCGGATCCTGCTGGACGGGGTGGACCTGCGCGACTACGACCTGCGCCAACTGCGGCAGCGGTTCGGGATCGTGCTGCAGGACCCGTACCTGTTCACCGGCACCATCGCCGACAACATCCGCATGGACGACGCCGGCATCACGGAGGCGCAGGTGCAGGCGGCCGAGCGCGACGCCAACCTGGCCGACTTCCTCGCCACCCTGCCCCAGGGCGACGCCACCGCACTGCGCGAGCGGGGCAGCGGACTCTCGACCGGGCAGAAGCAGTTGGTCAACTTCGCCCGGGCGCTGGCCGCCAACCCCTCCATCCTAATCTTGGACGAGGCCACCGCCAGCGTGGACACCGACACCGAGCTCAAGATCCGCGAGGCGCTCAACCGCATGCTGGCCGGGCGCACCAGCATCCTCATCGCCCACCGGCTCTCCACCATCCAACGGGCCGACCTCATCCTGGTGCTGCACAAAGGGGTGCTGCGGGAGCAGGGCACCCACCAGGAGCTGCTGCGCCAACACGGCATCTACTGGCGGCTGTATCGGCTGCAGTACAAGGACCAGGAACTGCCCGCGGCGGCGGGCGTGCCGCAGCCGGTGGTCAGCCCGTAGCTAACGCGGGGCCGCCAAGGCCTCCAGGACGCGGCTGGCCGCCTGGGCGGGCTCGCGGCCGCCGACGGCCACCGTGAGCTGGGCCTGGCGGTAAAAGGGCAGGCGCTGGGCGTAGAGGGCGCGGAAGCTGGCCTCGTCGCGGAAGAGCGGGCGGTTGGACATGGCGGCGCAGCGCGGCAGCAGCTCTTCCACTGGCACCTCAAGAAAGACGGTGCAGCCGCCAGCTTGGCGGATGGGCTCGGCGTTCTGGGGCTGGGCGAAGGTGCCGCCGCCCAGCGCCAGCACCGTGCGCCGCTCGTGCGCCGCGCGCAGGGCCTGCACCAACTCGCGGTGCTCGAGCTCGCGGTAGGCGGGCTCGCCCCGCTGGGCGAAGATCGTGGGGATGTCGCAGCCCGCGGCGGCCTCGATGCGCTCGTCCAGGTCGCAGAAGTGCCAGCCCAGGCGCTGGGCCAACAGACGCCCCACCGTGGATTTGCCGCAGCCCATGAAGCCTACGAGCACAAGCGGCGAAGGGACGGGCGGCGGCGGCATGCAGCGAGTTTAGCAAAGGGGTGGCCGGCTGGACGGCGGGGGACCTCGATCTCGCCTCGCCCGAGGCGACTCGGTCGTCGCCGCGGTGGGATGGGCGTCGTCGGGGGTGGGAGCAGGGCTGGGTTCGCACAGCCAAGATTGGCTGTGCCACCGTGGCCAGAAAGTGGCGGACACAATGGCCAGCGGGGGCGAGGCTTGCGCCTCTCCCCTAGCGCTTGCGGACGAGCCTGGGGGCGGGGACGCCGACGCAGGCGTTGCCGTCGGGGTGGATGATGCCTTCGCGGAGGAGGGCCAGGCGGATCTGGGGCCACTGGTTGGGGACGGGCTCGGTGAGCGAGGCGGAGAGTTGGCGGACGGACTGGGCGATGGCCTCGAAGTCGTCGAGCTTGGCGGCGCAGGCGGGGCAGTCGTCGAGGTGCAGGCGGGCGGCGAGGGGGAGATCGTCGCGGCGCAGCGCCTCGGCCAGGAGGCGGTCGAACTCGACGCAGTCCATCGCTGCCACGGTCGTAGTCGTCGCCGTCGCCACCACGGTTTCCTTGCCCATATTCCGCCTCCTTGCGGCGATGCCCCAGGCCGGCGTCGCCCCCTTGCTGGACTTGCGCTCCACTAGCTCTCTCCTCCTTCGCTGCCGGCGCCGCCGCCGGCGCTCGCCCGCGCCGCACCCCGGGCTTCACCCTTGGCCTCGGGCCGCATGAACGGCATCTGCAACAGGTCGCGCAGCTTCATGCGCGCCTTGTGCAACTGCGATTTCGAGTTGCCGATGGAGCAGTTCATCATGTCGGCGATCTCATTGTGTTCGTAGCCTTCCATGTCGTGCAAGACAAAAATGGTGCGGTAGCCGGGGGGCAGGCGCTCGATCGCGCGCTCCAGGTTAACCCGATCGATCGAGCCGGCCAAGGTGGGGTCGCGGGCGCCAATCTCGCGCCGGGGGCCATCCTCCTGGCTGGGCTCGGTGATCTCCTCCAGCGGCGTCTCGGGCAGGTTTTTGCGCCTGAGGTGCATCAGCACCACGTTGACCGAGAGGCGGTGCAGCCAAGTGGAGAAGGCGCTCTCGCCGCGGAAGGTGCCGATTTTGCGGAACAACTGCAAAAACGCCTCCTGCGAGAGGTCCTCGGCCTCGGCGGTGTTGCCGGTCATGCGCAGGCAGAGGGAGTAGACCCGCCGCCGGTGCAGGTGGTAGAGGAACTCGAAGGCCTCGGCGCCGCCCTGCTTGGCGCGATCAATCGCCTCGGCCTCGCTCCAAGATTCGGTGGCAGCCGCGTGATGATTCAGAATGGTACGCCTCCCCTGGTCATCAGCTACTCCCTTTGACGCCCCTCTTCATGGGCGGGTTGCCCCCCACCAAAGAAGTCTGCGAGCGGCGCGGAAAATGGCTGTGACCTGCATGCTATCCTGAACCCGTAGCGCCAACCCATCCCCCAGAAGTGGGCTTCCCGCGCCTTCTCTCCATTAAACCTCAAATGAAAACCGGCATCATTGGACTGCCCCAAGTGGGCAAAACTTCCCTCTTCAGCATGCTCACCCGCGCCGAGGTCAACTTGGCGCGGCGCGAGGACCGCTTGGGGGTGGCGGAGGTGCCCGACGGGCGGCTGGACCAGTTGGCCGAGCTCTACCACCCGCGCAAGCTCACCCACGCCACCATCGAGCTGGCGGAGGTGGGATCGCTGACGCCCGAGTCGCTGCGCGACGGCAGCGGCATCGCCGCGCTGCGCGGGGTGGATGCGCTGGTGCAGGTGCTGCGCGCCTACGACGAGGCGGGGGCGCCGGCGGCGGACGTGCGCAACCTCGAGTTCGACATGATCGTGAGCGACCTGGGGCAGGTGGAGAAGCGGCTGGAGCGGGTGGCGAAGGACATGAAGAAGCAGCGCACGCCGGCCTTGGTGGAGGAGCAGCAGATTCTGGAACGGATGAAGCTGCACCTGGAGGCGGAGCAGCCGCTGCGCACCTTCGCGATGAGCGCGGAGGAAGAGAAGCGCACGCGCGGCTTCCAGTTCCTGAGCCAGAAGCCGATTCTTTATGTGTTGAACGTGAACGAGGCGGAGGCGGGGCAGTTGGCGACAGCAGTGGAGCGGCATGGGCTGGCGGCGGCGCTGGCGTCGCCCAACACCGGGGCCAGCGCCATCTGCGCCAAGATCGAGGCCGAGATCGCCGGGCTGCCGGCGGAGGAGGCGGCGGAGTTCCTGGCGGGCTACGGGCTGCAGGAGCCTGGGGTGGCGCGGCTGGCGCAGGCCATCTACCGCCTGCTGGGGCTGATCTCGTTTTTCACCGCGGGCGAGGACGAGTGCCGGGCCTGGACGATTGCGCGGGGCACGCCGGCGGTGGAGGCGGCGGGGGCGATCCACTCGGATTTGTCGAAGCACTTCATTCGGGCCGAGGTGATTGGGTGGCAGGAACTGCTGACCTTGGGCTCGGAGGCGGCGGCACGGGCGCAGGGGAAGTTGCGCCTGGAGGGGAAGGATTATATTGTGCTGGATGGAGAGGTGATGCACATCCGGCATTCGGGCTGAGGCGATGGCGAACTGCGCACAATGCGGGGCCGAGGCGGCGGATGCGGCCCAGTTCTGCCCGAGCTGCGGACTGCGGCTGCCGCGGCCGGCGCAGCCGGAGGCGGAAGAGGCGGCGGGGCCGCGCTGGCGGCGCGGCCGGCGCGTGGTGGTGGGCTTCCTGGCGACGGTGGTGGTGCTGGCAGCGGTATTCATCGTCACCGTGGTCTACCTCATCCGCCACACCACCATCGTGACCTCGAGCAAGGGGGGCAGCCGGGTGGAGGCGCCGTTCGGGGTGGTGACCACCAGCAACGATCCGGCCAAGCTGGCCAAGAGCCTGGCGATTGACGTCTATCCGGGGGCGGTGGGGGAGAGGAGCGCGCAGGCGGACCTGGTGACCAACAACATGGTCTCGCTGCAGTTCCGCAGCCAGGACGCGCCGCGGCGGGTGATCTCGTTCTACCACGTGCGCTACCCCGACGCCACCTTCCGGGCGCTGCCGGGCGGGGGCTACTCGCTGGTGCAGCTGAACGGGCTGGATACGCTCACCATCCAGGCCACGCCGGACAAGGGCGCGACGCTGCTGACCATCAACGACATCAAGCGCTGAGGGCGGCGAGCTCGGCGGCCAGACGCAGCAGATGGGCGCGGCGCTCGGCCAGGGCGGCGGCGCCGGCGGCCTGCGCCTGCTGCGCCCGTTCCCGGGCGCTTTCGGTGGCGGCGGCGATCTCGGCAAACAGCGACCGCAGCTCGGCCTCGAGTTGGCGGCGGCTGGCGAGGAGGCGCTCCTCGAGGTCGCTCTGCACGCGGCGGGAGTTGGTGTCGAGCAGCAGATCGAGAAAGCGAGCGGCGTCGGCGCGGAGGGGGCCGTAGGCCCGGGCCGCGCCCAGGGCGGCGTCGGCGAGCCAGCGCAGCGGCGAGGCGGGCTCGGCGCGGGCGAGAAACTCGCAGAAATAGAAGCTGGAGGGGGCGCGCAGGCCGTCGGCGACGGCCTCCAGGCCGTCGGCCAGAGCCACGCCCTGAGCGGCGCAGCGGGCGGCGAACTCGCGCGCCAGCGCGAGGAAGCGCTGCATGGCGGCGCGGAAGGCCTCTTCGGCGGCGGCCTGTTCGGCGATCAACCAGGGCTCGAGCTGGAGGCGCGCCACCTGCTGGGCGGCGGCGAAGGCGGCGCGGCGGTAGGCGGCGCCGCCGCGGCGCGGCAGAGCCGGCAAGGCGGCGGCGAGCTCCGCCTGCGCCGCCGCCCGCAGCCCGGGCAGGGCTTGCTGGCGGCGCTGGGCGCAGCGCGCCGCCAGGCGCTGCTGCTCGCCGGCGCCGAGCGCGCCCAGGTCGGCCAGCCAAGCCTGCGCCGCCGCCCCGGTCTGGCACAGCGCCGCCAGGCGGCGCTGGGAGGCGGCGGCGGGCTGCTCCAGCGCGGCTTGCTCCTCGTTTACCAAAGCGAGCAGAAGCCGCGCCAGGCGGGCTTGGCCGCGGACGGCGGCCGCTTGCGCCAAGCGGTCGCCGCGCGCCGCCAGCGCCTTCACCGCCGCCAGCAACGCGGCCCATTGCAGGCCCGCGCCGCGGCTCTCGATCTGCTGGAGCGCGCTGACGGGATAGATCGGCCCGATCAGCCGGCCCAGGCGCGCTTCCAACACCTGGCGGGCAAAGGCGGCGGCGGCGGCGCAGTCCTGGGGGCTGGCGCGGTCGGCCTTGTTGAGCACAAACACCAGGTCGGGGACGCGCGCCGCCACCTCGGCCACCAGTTCCAGCTCCTCGCCCGCCAGCGGCGGATCGGCGCCGATCACCACCAGGGCGGCGTCCAACTGGGGCACGAGCTCGCGGGTGGCGGCGGTGTTGGAGGCGAAGACGGAGCCGAGACCGGGCGTGTCCACCAGGCAAAGGCCGGAGGCCAGCAAGGGGCTGGGGGTGAAGACCTCGACCCCGGCGACGCCCTTCTGGTTTTGCGGGTTGCGCTGCTCGGAGACGTAATCGGCCAGCGCCGCGAGCGGCACCTCGCGCCAGGGCTGGTCGCCGAGCCGCACCTGCGCGCGCCGCTCGGCGCCGAAGCGCACCACGGTGGGCACGGTGGTGACGGGCACCACGCCGGAGGGCAGCAAGCGGCCGCCGGCGCCGCCGGCGCCGCCCACCAGGGCGTCAATCAAGGTGGACTTGCCGCGCTTGAACTGGCCGACGCAAGCCAGATAGCAGCGGCCGGCGGCGAGGCGGCGCTCCAGGTCGATGGTGGGCGCGGGCCCCAGCGCGCCTGCGGCGCGCGTCCCGCTTGTGCTCGCGCCGACTTGGGGGCCCCGTGGCCCCAAGTCGGCGCTGCGCGTCGCTGGGGCCGCGCCGGATTCGTTCCCCGGGGGCGGGCCGCCCTGCGGAATTTCGCAGCCCTTCGCGCCGATTTTGCCGGCAGGCAAAGCGGCGCGACCCCCGCGAGCGGCTTCAATCGCCATGGCGGGCTCCGGTGAGCCGGTCCAGATACAGGAGGCGCAGCGTGACGGCGTTGCCCTGGCGGTAGCGGGGCAGGCGGGTCATGGCCAGCAGGGCCTGGATCTCGCCGGGGCGGCCCTGCGCCAGGCGCAGCAGTTCGGCGAGCACGCGCTCGGCATCGTCAAAATGGACTTGCAGGCGCACCGCTTCGCGCTCGGCAAACCGGCGCGCGGCCGGCGGGGAGAGCGGCGGCACGCGCAGGCGCTCGGACTGCAGGGAGAAGAAAATCGAGAGATGGCCGATCGCCTCCATGTAGGGCGAGGCGGCGGCGCAGACCAGCGGCACGGCGGAGGCGCGCAGCACATCGCGCAGGCGATTGGCGACGACGCGCGCGGCGGCGGGCGCGGGGTCCCAGACCAGGCAGCAGGGTTGGGCGGCGAAGGCCGCCGCCAGCTTTTGGCGGCAGCGTAGGCTGGAAAGGGCTTCGGCTGCGCGCGCGTCGGCGGCGCCGAGGGCGCGCAGCGCTTGGCGGTAAAGCCCGGCGGCGGTGGGCGCCGAGCAGAAGAGCGGGGTGCGCGGCTGGCCTTCCAGGGCGGCGCGCAGCAGCGCCGACTTGCCCACGCCGGCGGGCCCGTGCACCAGCAGGTTGCGGCCCGCCGCGAGGGCGGCGCGCACGGCGGCGATGGCCGGGTCGCGCTCCAGCAGGGCGCCGGCCTGGGCAGCGGCGGCGCTCACGGGCGTGGCCCTCCCGCTTCCCGCGCCTGCTCCCTCTGCTGCGGCTGCCACGCCTGCAGCTGCTCGAGCTGGCGCTGCAGCTCGGGGCCGGAGTGCGTTTCGGGGCCGAGCGCGCCGGAGAGGCGCTGCAGGGCGGCGCGGTAGAGGTCGGCGCGGGCCTGGAACTGGCGCGCCATCTCGGCCTGGGCGGCGAGGGCGCGCTGCTGCAAGGGCACACCGTAGCGGCGCAGCGCCGCGGCGATGGCGTCGGCATGGGCCTCGAGCTGGCGGCGAAAGTGCGCGCGGGCATGGCTCTCGCCCCGCCAGGCCCATCCCGGCGGGCGCAGCGGAAGGGGCAAGGGCCCAACCTCCGGCATCGGCAGGTCGCGGGCGGCGAACTCGTCTTGGCTGGGCTCGCGCTCCAGCCCGGGCAGGGCCTGCTGCGCCTGGCGCAGGGTGCGGCGATAGGTTTCGGCCAGGCGATGCAAGGCCTCCAAGCCGGTGCGACTCTGCGCCACCATGGCCCGCCCCAGCGCCTCTCCCCCGGCGGCCGGCAAGTCCGCGCCGGCCGCGGCCTGCCAAGCGGCCAGCAGCCCCTCGGCGAGCGCGGCGATCACCTCGCCCAGGGACTCGGCGAGCTGGCCGTCCAGGCCGCGGCAAACCTCGCGGGTTTTTTCCGCCTCGGCCTCGGCGAGGCGCAACTGCCGCTCCAACTCCGGCCGCGCGGCGCGATCGGGCGCCCCGCCGCCGGCGCCGTCGCCGCGCAGCGCCGCCACCACGCCGTCGCGCAGCACCGCCAATCTGCGGTCGAGCGCCGCCTGGAAGCGCTCCTGCAATGCGGCGTAGAGCGGCAGCACCTCCTGCTCGAACCAGTCGTCGGCCAGATCGCGCCGGCGCACGCTGACCGCGCGCACCGGCAGACTCTCCCCGGTTTCGCGCGCCAAGACCTCGCGGGTGAAGCGCACGCACTGCTCCCGTTCGGCCGCCCCGACCAGGTCGGCCTTGCTGAGCACCACCTGCACCGGCACGCCGCCCTGGTGCAGCCAGCGCACCAGCTCGACCTCGTCGCCGCCCAGCGTGCTGCCGGCGTCCACCAGCAGGATGGCCATGTCGCAGCGCGGCAGGTAGGCCAAGGTCTCGATCGCGCCCCAACTGCGGATCGAGCCCAGCCCGGGCGTATCCACAAAGATCACGCCCGGGCGCAGCCGGGGCGAGGGGTAGCTGACGCTGAGGCGGGTGACGCCGAGGCGGTTGTCGGGGTTCTGTTGCTCGCTGGCGAGGGCGGCGAGCTGATCCAGCGGGAAGCGCTTCTCCTGGCGCTCGAGTTGGGCGGTGAGCAGCGGCTCGGGGCCGTAGCCGACGCGGGTGGGGACGGCGGTGATGGGGGTGGCGCCGGTGGGCAGAATGTCGGCGCCGAGCAGGTAGTTGAGCAGCGACGACTTGCCGCAGCTGACGCGGCCGAAGACGGCGATCTCCATGGCGGGGGCGGCCATGCGGCTGGCCAACAGGTTGAGGCCGGCGCGGAACTCCAGCAAGCCGCGCTCGCGGGTGACCTGCTCGAGCAGCGCCAGCGCCGCGCGCGCGGGCGAGGCGGCGAGCGCGGCCACCCGCGCCTGCAGTTGCGCCGCCGGCTCGGGGGCGAGCTCGGCGAGCAAAGCGGCGATCCGCTGGCGCAGCTCCGCCACCACGCCCTCGACCTCTTGCGCCTGCTCCGGGCCGAGGTCGCCGTAGCCGCGCATGCTGGCCGGGCCCAGCTCTTCGGCGGCGATCTCGGCAAAGATCAAGGTGGTGCGGATGGCGCCGCTGGCCTCGATTCGGGGCCGGTCGGGGCGCATGCCCTGGCTGGCCAGGAGCGCGGCCAGGCTGGCGCGCAGGCGGGCCAGGCCGCCCTCCAGCAGCTTGCGCTGCGCCACCGAGAGATCGTCGCCGTAGCGGGGAAACAGCGTGCGCGAGTTGACGGCGGCGAGGATGCCCTCGATGTCGCCCAGCAGCTTGTCCACCTGGGCCAAGCCGAAGTAGAGGTGGCGCTGCTGGTGCGGGTTGAGGGGCCGGGGCGGGTTCGGGCGATTCGGGGTCATGGCTCGCAGCCTAGGAGCCATCAGCCCGCGGGGGCAGTTGCGGTGGGACCCATCACCCTGAGGACTGGTTTTCTCCCCCATTCTAACCCAAGATGGTGGGCGCGGGCCCCTGCGCGGCTGCCCGGCCCGGCTGTAGCAGCGCCGGGCCGGTGCGCCGCGCGTCCCGCTTGTGCTCACGCCGACTTGGGGACCCCGCGGCCCCAAGCCGGCGCTGCGCATGGTGGGCGCGGGCCCCAGCGCGCCTGCCCGGCCCGGCTGTAGCAGCGCCGGGCCGGTGCGGCGCGCGTCCCGCTTGTGCTCGCGCCGACTTGGGGACCCCGTGGCCCCAAGCCGGCGCTGCGCTTCGCAGGGGCCGCGCCGAATTCGCTTCCCGGGGGCGCAGACGCGCCACGGGCGCGTCTGCCCCTGCGGAATTACGCGACCTTTCGCGCCGGTTTTGCCCGCCGGCAAAGCGGCGCGACCTCCGCGACCGGCTTGACAAGCGCGGGAGGCCGCCGCTAGAGTGGAAGCGCAGTTGGCAGCAGGGCGTTGGAGTTCGCCCTCAAAGGCCGGGTCGGGACACGAACCGGAAGATGACTCCTACCTTGCAGTACGCTTGCGATGTAGGAGGCCCGCGTGACCGCACCTGACGACCCATCCGCATCCAGCCGGCGCGTGACCGTGTTTGTGGCCGAGAGGCACCACTACCACGGCCGCAGCGCCTACATGGCGATCTTCGAGTTCCTGTTCTACCACCGGGTGGCGGGGGCGACGGTGACGCGCGGGCTCACCGGCTTTGGCGCCGACCGGCGGCTGCACACCGCCGACATCGAGGCGGCGAGCGAGAACCTGCCCATCCAGATCGAGTTTGTGGCCACGGGGGCGCAGGCGGAGGAGCTGCTGCCCAAGCTGCGGGAGATGGTGGGAGAGGGGATGGTGGTGGTGCAGCCGGCGGAGGTGTACTTCGCGCCCGGGGGGGAGGCGGCGGGGCCGCGCGCCCATCCCGGGCTGCAGGGGGCGTGCAAGCTGATGCGCATTTATGTCAGCGAGAAGCAGCGCTGGCGGGGCAAGCCGCTGCACGAGGCGCTGGTGGAGAGCCTGCGCGCCCACGACCTGGCGGGGGCGACGGTGTACCGCGGCCTGGCCGGCTATGGCCACGGCGGGCGGCTGCACCGCGACCATCCGCTGGCGCACGACCTGCCCATCATGATCACCGTGGTGGACACGGAGGCGAAGATCCGCGCCTATCTGCCGCTGCTGGACGAGATGATCGGCCACGGACTGGTGGCGCTCTCCGACGTCGAGGTGATCAAATACACAGCGCCCGGGGGGAAGCCATGAAAACCACCTCCCCGGGGCTGCTGCTGCGGCTGCACATCGGCGAAGACGACCGCCACCAGGGGCGGCCGCTGTGGCAGGAGATCCTAGAACGCTGCCGCGCGGCGGGGGTGGAGCAGGCCAGCGTCTACCGCGGCATCGAGGGCTACGGGGCGAGCAGCCGGATCCACCGGCCGGGGCTGTTGGGCCGCACCCAGGACGCGCCCCTGGTGGTGACCATCATCGCCGCGGCCGAACCCATGGCGGCGCTGCGGCCGGCGCTGGAGGCGATGGTGGGGGGCGGGCTGATCGCCGTCTCGCGGGTGGAACTCATCCGCTACGAGGAGGAGGGGGCGTGCTGATCCTGGGCATCGCGCTGGCAGGGGCGGTGGGCGCGCTCAGCCGCTGGGGGCTGGCCCAATTGGCGCTGCGGCTGGGCGTCACCAGCATCCCCTATGGCACGCTCAGCGCCAACCTCATCGGCTGTTTGCTACTGGGGGTGGTGATGGGGCTGTCGGAGCGGGCGCGCTGGATGGGCGGGGAGCTGCGGGTGGTGATCACGGTCGGGTTCATCGGCACGCTCACCACCTTCTCCACCTGGGAGTATGAGACCTACCGCATGGCGCGGCGCGGGGACGTGCTGCTGGCGGCGGGCAACTTCGCGGTAAACGTCGTGCTCGGCTTTTCGTTGCTGTGGCTGGGCGGACGCCTGGTCGCGCTGCTGTGGCGCTAGGGCAGTTTGAGGAGCGGCCCGGAGCGGGGCGAATGGTGGGCGCGGGCCCCTGCGCGGCTACGCCGCGCGTCCCGCTTGTGCTCGCGCCGACTTGGGGGCACCAGGGCCCCAAGTCGGCGCTGCGTGTCGCTGGGGCCGCGCCGAATTCGCTTCCCGGGGGCGCAGACGCGCCACTGGCGCGTCTGCCCCTGCGGAATTTCGCAGCCTTCGCGCCGATTTTGCCAGCGGGCAAAGCGGCGCGACCCCCGCAAAACGGAGGCGGCCATGACCAACTGGAAACGGATCTTGGAGGAGGGCTACGGCCCCAGCGCCTGGCACGGCGCCAATATGCGGCAGGCCTTGGCCGAGGTGAATGCCGAGCTGGCCTACTGGCGGCCGGCGCCGGAGCGCCACAACATCGCCGAGCTGGCGCTGCACCACGCCTTTTATGTACATTCGGTGCGCGGCCGCATTCTCGGCAGGGAGATCGAGCCCTTCGTCGCGCCCGGCCAGGACTTCACCGCGCTGCCCGGCGCCAGCGGCCTGGATTGGCCGCGGGTGCAAGCGGAACTGGGGGAACAACAGCACCGACTGGCCGCGCTGGTGGAAGACATCGCCGCCGGACGCGCACAGCCCGACCTCAGCCAGCCGGAGATCTTCGACCTCGTGTTGGGCATCACCTGCCACGCCGCCTACCACGCCGGGCAGATACAGCTTCTGAAGCGATTGGTGGGCGCGGGCCCCAGCGCGCCTGCCCGGCCCGGCTGTAGCGGCACCAGGCCGGTGCGGCGCGCGTCCCGCTTGTGAGCCGCCCCGCTGTAACGGCGCGGGGCGGCATGCTCGCGCCGACTCGGGGGCCCCATGGCCCGCAGTCGGCGCTGCGCGGCTTCGCTGATGGGCTGCTGGGGCCGCGCCGAATTCGCTTCCCGGGGGCGCAGACGCGCCACGGGCGCGTCTGCCCCTGCGGAATTACGACCACCCCGGGACCCGCGGCGGGTCC
>DATKSZ010000038.1:0-8956 GCA_035531375.1 Terriglobales bacterium
TACGGCACCCCGCCCCACGGCGGCATCGCCCTCGGCCTCGACCGCCTGGTGATGCTGCTCGCCGGCGCCAACTCCATCCGCGAGGTCATCGCCTTCCCCAAAACCGCCCGCGCCGTGGACCTCATGGTGGATGCCCCCACCGCCGTCTCCCCGGCGCAGTTGCAGGAACTCGGCCTGCGCATCCCCTGAGGTCGCGCTTCGCGCGCTAGCCCGTGGCCCCCATCCGCGTCCTTCCCGACCACATCGCCAACAAGATCGCCGCCGGCGAGGTGGTCGAGCGCCCCGCCTCGGTGGTCAAGGAGCTGCTCGAAAACGCCCTCGACGCCGGCGCCCGCCGCCTCCGCCTCGAGGTCGAAAACGGCGGCAAATCCCGCATCCGCCTCGCCGACGACGGCGCCGGCATGCTCCGCGACGACGCCCTGCTCGCCCTCGAGCGCCACGCCACCAGCAAGCTCGCCGACCTCGACTCCCTCAGCGCCATCGCCACCCTCGGCTTCCGCGGCGAGGCCCTCCCCGCCATCGCCGCCGTCAGCCACTTCACCCTCGAAACCGCCACCGCCACCGCCGCCGGCACCGCCCACGCCGCCGGCACCCGCATCGTCGTCCGCGGCGGCAAGCTGCACTCGGTGGATGCCGTCGGCCTGCCCCCCGGCACCGCCGTCACCGTCGCCAACCTCTTCGTCAACATCCCCGCCCGCAAAAAGTTCCTCAAAAGCGAGGCCACCGAGCTCGGCCACATCTCCACCCTGGTCACCCACTACGCCCTCGCCTACCCCGAGGTGCAGTTCCGCCTCGAAACCCCCCACCGCGTCCTGCTCGCCCTCGACCCCGTCCCCAGCCACGCCGAGCGCCTGCGCCAAATCTTCGGCGACGAGCTCGCCGAGCAGTGCGTCGAGTTCCGCCACCAGGTCCGCTGGGCCCCGGAAGCCGATGCCCCCGGCGCCGACGATGCCGACGATGCCACCGAGGGCGGCGCCGGCCCGCCCTCCTCGCGCCGCCCCAGCGGGGAGGGCCTCGGCCTGTTCGGCTTCGCCTCCCGCCCCGAGCTGCACAAGCTCAACCGCGACTCCATCTTCGTCTTCGTCAACCGCCGCCTGGTCCGCGACCGCCTGCTGCAGCACGCCATCTCCGCCGCCTACTACAACCTCCTGCCCAAAGGCGTCTTTCCCGCCGTCCTGCTCTTCCTCGACCTCCCCTTCGCCGAGGTGGACGTCAACGTCCACCCCGCCAAGACCGAGGTCCGCTTCCGCCGCCCAAGCCTGGTGCACGACGCCGTGCGCGACACCATCCGCCAGGCGCTGGCCGACGCCCGCCCCCTCCCCTCCTTCCTGCGCGAGCGCGACGCCCGCGCCTCCGCCGCCCCGACCTGGACTAAAACCTGGACCCCCTCCTGGACCCCGGCCGAGCAGCGGCGCCCGCCCGCGCCCCCGCCCTTCTCCCCCGGCGCCGACCCCGAGCTCGGCATCTCCCCCGCCGACCTCCCGCCCGGCTTCCAGCTCGCCAACGCCCCGCCCCAGCCCCAGCCCCAGTCCCTCCCCCTTGCCGGCCCCGAAAACGCCTTCTCGCGGCCCGCCGCCCCCGCCCCCGCGTTCGTCCCCGAGACCGGCCTCGGCTGCGGCCTCCGCCCCGCCGCCCCCGCCGTTCCCCCCCAGCCCGACGAGCTGCAACACCTCCGCCCCCTCGGCCAGATCCACGACAGCTTCATCGTCGCCGCCGGCCCCACCGGCCTCTGGCTGATTGACCAGCACGTCGCCCACGAGCGCGTGCTCTTCGAACAGTTGCTGGAGCAGCGCCGCGGCGGCGCCCTCCAGAGCCAGCGCCTGCTCCTCCCCCTGGTGGCCGAGCTCGACCCCGGCCGCTGGCTCGCCTTCGCCGAGGTCGCCCCCGAACTCCAAGCCGCCGGCTTCGAGGCCGAGCCCTTCGGCCACCGCTCCGTCGCCATCCACGCCGCCCCCGCCGGCATCCCCGCCGACCAGCTCGAGCGCCTGCTGCAGGAGATCCTCCAGGTCGCCGTCGCCGAGGAACGCGGCCTCACCCTCGAGGCCATCCGCACCCGCATCACCGCCACCATCGCCTGCCACGCCGCCATCAAGGTCAACATGCGCCTGGAACCCAAGAAAATGGCCTGGCTGCTCGCCCGCCTGGCTCAAACTCAGTACCCCATGGCCTGCCCCCACGGCCGCCCGGTGCTGCTACGCTATTCCCTCGAAGAAATACAACGCGCCTTCAAGCGCATTTCATGACCTTGCCATGACCTCCGAAGACCTGCTCACCGCCCGGGCCGCCCGGCGCGAGGCCCTCGCCCCCGCCGCCCCCAGCCCCGACCGCCTCTGGCAGTGGGTGCGCGAGCTCGGCCTCGCCACCCTGCCCGAGCTCTCCGACGAGGCCCTCGCCCCGCTCGAGGCCTCCCTCGCCGCCCTGCACGTCATCGAACTCTGGCTCTGGCCCGGCATCCTGCGCTACTGCGCGGTCGAGCTGCTCGACTACATCTACGTCTGCGTCGGCGACCGCCACCCCCGCTCCGACTACCAGACCCAGGCCGCCAAGGGACAGCTCTCCTGGCTCGCCGCCGAGACCTTTGAGCTCCTGCTCGCCGCCGACCGCCCCCTCTCCAGCCTCGACGTCCGCGAACGCCTTGGCGCCGAGCGCACCTCCACCCTGGGCGTGGACCGCGCCCTGGTCGAGCTCGCCCACACCCTCAAAGTGCTGCGCGTCGGCCGCCGCGCCGGCCCCGGCAGCGACGCCCTCTGGCGCCCCCTCGTGCTCGCCCTCCCCGACCTCCCCGCCTGCCTCGACCGCATCTCCCACCTCGAGGCCGCCGGCGCCCTCGCCTCCCAATACCTCGACGTCCAGGTCTGCGAGACCGAAGACAACCTCGCCCTCTTCTTCGCCCCCCTCATGCCCGCCAGCCGCCTCCGCGCCGCCCTCCACGGCCTCGAGGCCACCCGCCAGGTCG
This sequence comes from Terriglobales bacterium, assembly GCA_035531375.1. Classification (GTDB taxonomy): domain Bacteria; phylum Acidobacteriota; class Terriglobia; order Terriglobales; family SCQP01; genus SCQP01. Next base: position 2,957 of record DATKSZ010000038.1, read on the forward strand.
TGCTCGACTCCCTCGACGGCCGCCCCGCCTGGCGCTTGCGCCAGCCCAAATAATGCCGTCTACGCCAGCCCAAATAAAGCCGCTTGCGCCAGCCCCAGCCGCCACCGCCCCCGCAGCCTACCCGTCCCCAGCTGCCAGCTGCCAGCTGCAAGCTGCCAGCCGTCTTCACTTCATCACATGGTACTTCCGTAAGATCGCCAGCGTCGGCCCCAGCGGCAGCGCCTCCACCGTCCGTCCCTCCCCGGTCGTGGTCCTGGCCTGCAACAGCGAGTTGTAGATCGCCTCCTGCGTCGCCTCGATCACCGCCAGAAACAGCGGCGACATGGCGTCGTTGCTCACCCGCTCCACCGGCGGCTCCGCCGCCACCGTCGAGAACGCAATCGCATAGTCGCCCGACCCATTGCTCGCCGCCGAGCCCGTCCGCGCCAGCCCCATCATCGTCCGCGCCGCCAGCCGCCGCAGGTTGCGCGAGCCCAGCGGCGCATCCGTCGCCACCACGATCATGCACGACCCGTCCGGGCTCTGCCGCCGGCTCGGCCTCCCCCCCGCCAGTTGGTTCTTCAGGTAGTACTGCCCCAGCTCGATCCCCACCGGCGCCCCGGCGATGTTCAGGATGCCGCCAAAGTTGGTCTGCACCAGCACCCCCACCGTCCACCCGCCCAGCTTCCGCGGCAGCCGCCGCGACGCCGTCCCGATCCCGCCCTTGAACCCAAACGCGATCGTGCCCGCCCCCGCCCCCACCGCCCCCTCCTCCACCGGCCCGCCCCGCGCCCCCTCGATCGCCGCGAACACCTGCTTCTCCCCCACATGCCGCCCGCGAATGTCGTTCAATCCCCCGTCGTTGGTCTCCCCCACCACCGGGTTCACCGACAGCACGTGTTCATTGCCCGGCAACTGCAGCATGTAGCTGATAAGCGCATCCGCCACCCGCGGCACGTTCAGCGTCGAGGTCAGCAGAATCGGCGTCTCGATCCGCCCCAGCTCCTCGATCTGGGTCGAGCCCATCAGCTTGCCAAAGGCGTTGCCCACAAACACCGCCCCCGGCACCTTGTGCAGGAACATGTTCCCGCCGTGCGGCAGGATCGCCGTCACCCCGGTGTGAATGTTCTGGTGGTCGTCGAGCGTGGCCTGCCCCACCTCGACCCCGGCCACATCGGTGATGGCGTCCAGCCGCCCGGCCGGCAAAATCCCCACCTGGATCCCCAGGTCCCGCACCCGCGGCCGCGGCGCCTGCGCCGCCGCCGCCACCGCCATCGCCAGCCCGATCACGACATTCCGCATCTTCATGCCGCCCAGAGTAGCAGACGCGGCAACCGGAGCAGGGAACAGGGGACAGGGCAGACACGACTCGTCGGAGTTCGGGACGGCGGGAAGGCGGGAGCAAGCGCCGGGGGGCCAACCGCCCCTGTCCCCGCTCCCTCAGCCCCCATCTACGGGATCCACCACCTCCAGGCCGGAGAAGTACTCCCGATAGAACCCGCGGTCGCGCGTCAGCAACGCATCCGCCTGGCGCAGCGCGTGCGCGCCCACCAGAAAGTCCGCCAGCACCCGGCCCCGCCTCGTCGTCTGCCCCCGAGGCCGCCGCCGACGATGTTCCCGCCACATCGCCCCCGCCTGCGCCGCCGCCTCCGCCAGCATCGGCGCGTAGTCCGTCTCCAGCTTCGCCAGGGCCGCGGCATGCTCCCCATCGGTGGCAAAATACGAGCGCACCTCGGCCCAAACCACCTCGCAGGCCACCAGCCCGCCCGACATCCGCGCCCTCTGCAGCGCTCGGCGCGATGGCGAACCAAACCGTGGATCGCCCGTAAACACGTCCAACAGCACCGAACTGTCCACCGCCGTGCGCATCTACTTCCGCCGCCTCGGCCGTTCGCCCAGCTCGGGCCCGCGCAACTCGCGCATCAGCTCATCCACCGGCGGCAACCCCTTCAAAATCCCGTACACCGCCTCCACCGGGTCCTCCGCCGGCGCCCGCTTGCGCAGCAAAACCCCGTCCGGACGCAGTTCGAACTCGACTGGCGTCCCCGCCCGCATTCCCAGCGCCCGCTGCACCGCCACCGGCACCGTAATCTGCCCCCGGGAAGAAATCACGCTCTTCATGGAATCAAGCATAGTTTGCTTGAATTAAAAACTCAAGCAAATGCCGCGTCTCCCTCAGGAGCCGGACAGAATCCGGTGCCAACGTCCAAGCGACCATCGGGAGCGCTCCCCGAGGGCCAGAATCCGCCAAGCGCCCGCCACGGCAGTGGCCTACGAAATAATTCGTTGACAAGCTACGAAGCCATTCGTATAGTGGATTCATGGCCGCCCTCAAAAAGTTCCCCGTCACGGCAGGCGCGGGTGCCAACGTCGAAGCGACCACCGGGAGCGCCGCCCCGGAGACAGGAATCCGCCAAGTGCCCGCCACGGCAGTGGCCCCGCCACGGCAGTGGCGACCGACGGAGTCGGAACTGGGCATCCTGCGGGTGCTATGGACGCGCGGACCGAGCACGGTGCGCGAGGTGCATGCCACCCTGGCGGGCGCGACCGGCTACACCACGGTCTTGAAGCTGATGCAGATCATGGCGGAAAAGGGCCTGGTGGAGCGCGACGAAGACCAGCGCGCCCACGTCTACCGCGCCCGCCTGGCGCAGGAGCACACCCAGCGCCAACTGCTGGGCGACCTGCTGGAGCGGGCCTTCGGCGGCTCGGCCACCGGCATGGTGATGCAGCTCCTCAGCAGCCGCGCCGCCTCGGCCGACGAGATTGCCGAGCTGCGCAAGCTCCTGGACGACTACGAAGGGAGGCGCGCATGAGCGGCTTGTTCCCCAGCCTGCCCTCCGCCGTAGCCGCCCTGGGCGCGGCGCTGGTGCACTTCCTCTGGGAGGCGGCGCTGGTGGGCCTGGCGCTGGCGGCGCTGCAGCCGCTCTTGCGCCGCCGCACCGCCGCCACCCGCTATCTGGCGCATATCGTGGCGCTGCTGGCGCTGCCGCTGCTGTTCGCCTTCACCCTGCTGGCGGTGGCCTCGACCGGCGCCGACGGCCTGGGCTGGCTGCCGGCCATCGCCGGCGCCGAGCCCCATCAACTCCTGCTGCGCCTGTTCCCCTACCTGGTGGCGGCCTGGGGCGTGGGCATGGCGGCCTTGGGCGTCCGCGCCCTAGGCGGATGGGCCCTGGCCCAGCGCCTGCGCCGTGGCATAGGCCGCGGCACAGGCCGTGGCACAGGTGGTGGAATAGACGGCCGCATCCCGGCCGCGTGGCTCGAGCGTTTCGACCAGTTGCGCCGCCGCCTCGGCGTGCGCGGCCCGGTGGGCCTGGCGCTCAGCCCGAGCGTCCCGGGACCCTGCGTGCTCGGCGGCTGGCGCCCGCTCATCCTGCTCCCGCTCAGCGCCCTGACGGCGGTGCCTGTGGAGCAGTTGCAGGCGCTGCTCGCCCACGAGCTCGCCCACATCCGCCGCCACGACTACCTGGTGAACCTGCTGCAGCGCGCGGTCGAGGTGGTGTTCTTCTTCCATCCCGCGGTGTGGTGGCTGTCGCGCCAGGCCAGCGAGGAGCGCGAGCACTGCTGCGACGACCTCGCCATCGCCGCCTGCGGCGACGACCGCCTGGCCTACGCCCGCGCCCTGGTCGGTCTGGCCGAGTGGCGCACCCAACTGGTGCTGGCCGCCGCCGGCGGCTCGCTCGCCCGCCGCGTGCGCCGCCTGGTCGAGCCCGCCTCCGCCCGCGGGCCCCGCGGCGCCGCCGGCTTCATGGCCCTCGGCATGGCCGCGCTGGCGCTGGCCGGCATGGCGCTGGCCGGCCTGCCGCTGCGCCCCGCCCGCGCGCCTCTCCCCGCCCTGCCCGCCGCCCCGGCCCCGGTGGCCCGCGCCCAGCGCGTGAGCCTGCGCATGCCCGCCGCCAAGCCGGCGGCCCTCGAGCTTCGGCGGCCGACGGCGCAGCCGGCGGTGTTCTCGCGCCCGCCGGCGCCGCCCCGCCCCATGCGCGTCTCCTGGGTGCTCGCCCAGGCCGTGACCGAGGTCCAGGCCTGCGCCCCGCAGTGGACCCTGACCCGCGAACTCTTGCCCTCCGGCGTTGTCGTTGCGAGTGTGCGGACCGTGACCCGTTGTGTGCCTGAACTCCGGGAGGTGTGGGTGTTGACCACCACCTAGCCGGCCTCAACCCAATCTTCGTCTGATGAAAGGAGCGTGTCTATGAACCCGCGTACTGGAAGTGTGTCTGCCCGCATCCTGAAGCATGCCAAGTTCTACGGTTTCGGCGCCCTCGGCCTTGCCGCCGCCGTGGTGATCGCCAGCGGCATCACCCGCGTCCCGCTGTTCGCCGCCAGCGGCCCCGAGGCCATGGTGAGCAACATGCGGCCCTTCTCCGCCTCGACCATCGCCCCGCTGGTGGCGCTCGACCGCGCCACCGAGGCGGTGACCTCCCGCATCCTCCCCGCGGTGGTGAACATCCAGATCGTGGGCAAGAGCAAGCCCCAGGCGATGGAGGGCGGCCCCGGCAACATCCCCGCCCCCTTCCGCCAATTCTTCCAGTTCCAGCAGCAGGCGCCGCGCTCGCAGGTGTTCATGGCCGAGGGCGCCGGCGTCATCATCTCCCCCGACGGCTACATCGTCACCAACAACCACGTCGTCCACGGCGCCACCCAGGTGCAGGTCACCCTCAACGACAAGCGCCAATTCCACGCCAAGGTGGTGGGCACCGACCCGGCCACCGACCTGGCGGTGGTCAAGATTGACGCCACCGGCCTCACCAGCGCCGCCTTCGGCGACTCCGCCCGCTTGCAGCCCGGCCAGACCGTGCTCGCCATTGGCGACCCCATGGGCATGGACTTCTCCGTCACCCGCGGCATTGTCAGCGCCGTCAACCGCGCCCGCACCGCCTCCGACGGCCCCGACTCGCGCGGCTCCTTCATCCAAACCGACGCCCCCATCAACCACGGCAACTCCGGCGGCCCGCTGGTGGACTCGGAAGGCCAGGTCGTGGGCATCAACACCGAGATGCTGAGCACCTCCGGCGCCAGCGCCGGCATCGGCTTCGCCATCCCCAGCGATCTGGTGAAGTCCGTCGCCACCTCGCTCATCAAGAACGGCAAGGTGCTGCGCGGCTACCTCGGCATCCAGGTCACCGACCTCGCGCCCAACGTGGCCAGCTCGCTCAACGAGCCCAACACCCAGGGCGCGCTGGTCAACCAGGTCAACGCCGATAGCCCGGCCGAGACCGCCGGCATCAAGCCCTACGACGTGGTCACCCGCTTCAACGGCCACACCATCGCCAGCGGCACCGACCTGCAGACCCTGGCCGGCGGCACCCCCCCGGGCGCGGTCGCCCACCTCGAGGTGCTGCGCAACGGCAAGCCCATGAGCTTCGCCGTCACCCTGGGCAACTTCGACGCCGAAAACAACCCCACCGCCGCCGCAGCAGCTTCCAGCGGCAGCGCCGGCACGCCCAAGCTGGGCATCACGGTCGAGCCCCTCACCCCCGACCTGCGCGGACAACTGCAGTTGCCCAGCGCCGTCCACGGCGTGGTTGTGGACTCGGTCTCGACCGGCGGCCCCGCCATGCTGGCCGGCGTCGCCCGCGGCGACGTCATCGAGCAGGTCAACCAGCACCCCGTCACCACGGTGGCGGAGCTGCAGCGCCAGCTCGCCCTCACCCCCGCCGGCAAGGACGTCCTGCTGCTCGACCACAAGTCCAACGGCGACTTCATCCTGCCCGTGCATCCGTAGTCCGCAAACCGCAGGGCAGGGAACCCGGGGCCAGGGGAGTTGCACTCCCCTGGCCCTAATTTTCTGGCCACGGTGGCACAGCCAATCTTGGCTGTGCGAACTTTCCACGCGGCCGCTAGCCCGCATTTCTCACCACCTCCGTCGCGAAATGTGCGAGCAGCCGCGCCGGCAAGGCGCGCGCCGTTCAGCGCGCGGAGGCGTACTTGAACAGTACGTCGAGCACGCTGGACGGCGCGCAACGCAGCCGGAGCGTGCTGATCGCGCATTGCAGCAGGAGGCTGGTGAGAAATGCGGGCTAG
>DATKSZ010000039.1:0-8740 GCA_035531375.1 Terriglobales bacterium
GTCGCTGGGGCCGCGCCGAATTCGCTTCCCGGGGGCGCAGACGCGCCACTGGCGCGTCTGCCCCTGCGGAATTACGACCACCCCGGGACCCGCGGCGGGTCCCGGGGGCCCCGGTTCGCAGCCTTTCGCGCCGATTTTGCCAGCAGGCAAAGCGGCGCGACCCCCGCAAGTGAACAGCGCGGCGCGACATTTCCCACGCTCAACGTCCACCGCTCACCTTCCGCCCCGCGCCACCCCTGCCCTCAAAGTCGCCCCCGCCCACACTGTCCCCTGTTCACTGTCCCCTGGTTGCCACTCACCCCCACCCCAGCTTCGCCCGCAGGCTCTGATAAAAGCTGGGCGGCCGCGCCGTCACCAGGCACAACCGCAGCGGGCTGCGCCGGCAGATGAGCTGGTCGCCGGCCTGCAGCGGCAGCCCGCGCTGGCCATCCACGGTGAGATAGGTCGAGTCGGCGGAGGCGCCCAAGGTGAGGGCGATCTCGGCGTCGTCGGGAACCACCAAGGGCCGCTGGTTGAGCGCGTGCGGGCAGATGGGGGTGACGATCAGCCCCGCCACGCTGGGGTGCAGCACCGTCCCCCCGGCGCTGAAGCTATAGGCGGTCGAGCCGGTCGGGGTGGCCACCAGCACCCCGTCGGCGCGGTAATGGCCCACGTGCTCGCCGTTGACGGCCAGGTCGAGGTGCACCACCCGCGCCAGCGCCGCCTTGCCCACCACCACTTCGTTGAGCGCGTCGAAGCAGGCCTCCTCCGTGCCCCGCCGCAGCAGCCGCGCCCGCAGCAGCGCCCGCCACTCGCGCACCCCGCCCCCGGCCAGCACCGCCTCCAGCGTGGGATAGAGGTCGGCCAGGTCGGTCTCGGTGAGGAACCCCAGCGTGCCCAGGTGCACCGCCAGCACCGGCGTCTCGCTGGCCGCCAACTGCGGCGCCACGTGCAGCATGGTGCCGTCCCCGCCCAGCACGATCGCCAGCCCCGGCGCCTCCCCGCCCGGCGCCCCCGCCGCCTCCACCTGCGGCCGGTACCCCCGCCGCGCCAGCCAGCCGCTCAGCTCGGCCAGCAGCGTCGGCGCCTGCGGATGCCCCGGTTTGGCATAGAGCGCGACCCCCGCGCCCGCGGCAATGGACATGCCGTCCATTATCGCATCGCAACCCCCCACGTCGCATCGGCCATCCGGCCGCGGCAGGGACCGAATCGCCCCGCTCCGCTCGTCGCCGCACCGGTGGTCGGTATCATAGCCGCTTAACTATTACTGCCGCAGGTCCTGGATGGTGGGGTTGGGGTTGTTCGCTTGGATCTGCAGCAGCAGCACGCGCGTCGGCGAGACGATGTAGAGCACCTGGTTGCCCGATCCCGTAGTCACGCGCCCGTTGCTCGCGACCGCGTAGCTGTCCGCGGCGGCCAGCCCGCCCTGGGCCACGCCTGGCTGCGCCGCATCCAGCGTGGCGCTGAAGCTGCTCGTGCCGTCGAACGTGATCATGCCGGTTTCGTTCGTCCACGGCGCGATGCCCATCGGCGGCGCCACCGGCGCGGCGAAGATCGGCAGCGTCGAGACCGCGAACGTGCCCTTGATCGTCGCCGCCGTGAACGGCCCCGCCGACTGCGGCAGAATGCGGCTCACCGCTGCGTGTCCGTCTTCCAGCCGAAGAAGGCTGCAAAAGCCCGAGATCGCCGCCTCGTCTAGCCCTGTCAGCTCGACCAGCAACCCGGTCTCGTCACTGCTGCAAGATGACAACCCCATCGCGCCATGGATCACCGCATCGCGGATGGTCTGGCTCACCGGGCGATTGGTTACGAACCAGAACTCGAACTTGCGGTGAACTTCGTCCGCCACAAACCGTCGAACGAGATCTTGGAAGCGCCCGCCAAAGGCGGCCAAAGTTGGCTTCAGCTCGCTCTTCGTCCAGACCTTGTCGGTCCGATAGGTTGAATGCTTGAGCTGCAAATATCGTACGGCATTCGCGCGCTCAAGCGCCTCGCTACCGTCGTATTCGGCGACGTCAATTGTGCACTCCCCCGCAAGCGGAGCCGAGCCGGAAGGCAGCTCGTTCGGCGACGGCCCCTCAATCGAAATGGCGACGAGGGCCCGATCTGGTTTCAGCAGCCCGAGGCAACGCCGCACCGCCCACAAATAATGGAACTGGTCACCGTCGCGGCTCGCCCTGACAAAGTGTGGCGACGACATGACGTCAGTTTGACGAATCTTCGCCGAGCTGGCAACCGGGTGAGATTGGGCGCTCTTTGCTGGCCTGGCGCTGGCCTGCCACCAGCGGCGTGGTGCTCTCCACCGTGCGCGAGGCCGCCGATAAGGACTTTCAGCTCACCGTCTTGTCCGACCTGTGCGCCGACTTCGATCCCGAAGTCCACGCCGTGCTCATGCAGAAAGTCTTTCCCCGCCAAGCCGCCGTGCTCACGCGAGCGGCCTGGCTCGAGCGTTTGCGCGAGTCCTAGATTCGTCCGCTGGCTCGGCCTCTCTATGGCTCGCCGGCTTGCCCGCTTGGCGGCTTCGAGACTGCCTGTGCTGCTGGCAGATTGTGCCCGTTGGGTCCTCAATCCGCCCGAATCACTCAGAGTTCGCTGTAACGCTCTCCTGACTCCTTGTCTTTTCGCGAGGCGTCTTCTTTCGCATCCCCGTCTTCTTCGCCGCCCGGACCTTTGCCCACCGCTTCTTCTGTCCTTCGATGATCCGCTGGCGCCCCTCCGACGATATTTTTCGGCTGCCGCCGGTTCTTGTGCCGGCGCTGCCCGAATGGAAGCTGCGAAGCACACGGATCGCTGTTTCGATCCTCGACTTTTGCCCTTCGAGCTCCTTGATTGCTTTACTGATCCCGCTCATTTGCCCTCCTGCCGATCTGTGAGATGCCATTCTGCCATACCCGCTGCCCAAATGCGTCGCCTTCGCCCCCCGCTTGTTGTTCACCGCTTGCCGCCAGTCTCCCGGCAGGTAAACGCGGCGACAGAGCCCCATAATCCGGCCATGTCGTTCCGTGTGCAGCTCCACGTCACCTGGATGTATTCTGACTGCACCATGCGTCCGTAGAATTTCACTTCGACGGTATGCATCGGCCCTCGGTCGCAAGTTATGAAATCGAATGCGTATCCGTAATCATGGCCATCCATCACCGCGTTTGGACTCGATGTGCACTCTTTGCTCTCTCCAACCATCCATTCGCCCTCCGCCGTGATCTGCGTTGTCACTGTGTGGGAAAGCCAACCGCTATCGTCTACCCAAGCCCATGGTGACTCGTCACTTTTTACCTGGATCGCCACTGTTGGTGGCTCGGAAGGCGCGCTTCGAGTCCAGGCAAGGTATGCCCGCTGGCGCACGGGGCGTCTCCAAGTTGCCGACAAATGAACCACCGCGGCAACAGCGCCGAAGATCACCAGAGCACAAAAGACGCGCCCAACCCACATTAAGGTCAGCCAAGCTTCTGGAGTTCTGCGCTGTATCCGGCCGACACGGCGGCCAAGCCAAGCCACGAGTTTCCGATTGCGGTGCGCTCCCGTTGAGCTTTCCCTCGCCATCCACGTTCCTATCACTCAGGCGCTCGGTGGCGCTCGACCTGTGCCAGTTCTAATATGGCATCAACCAAAACCCTTGCCCGCCCTTGTCGGCGCCGTGGCGCAATGTGAGGGGCTATCCCACCGTGGACTCCCTTGCGCACTGCGGGCACACCCATACATCGCCAGTTGACCCGACGACGGGCGTCCCTGGCCACCCACCGGTGACGTTGCGAGCAGGCTCGATGTGCTCCAGGGCTTTCGCACACTTGTGCTTCTCGCAGATCGGAGGATTGTTTTCCATTGCGCTAAGGCTATCTCTACATGGTTCTGGGTGTCAATATGAATCCCGACTTTGATTTTGCCGTCACGAGTTCAACCCTCCAAGCCGAGCTCATCGGGTCTCGATGTCCGTCACGAGGTGCTTGTGCAGGCTGAAATCGCTCGCCTCAAAGCACATTTCACCCACAATCCTAGTTGTCAAGCGACTCTGCCGACACTTCGTCGTCCCCCTCATCGTTTTTCAGGTATGCCTTGCCACCGCATCGCTTCCCAATACCCGCCCGCACTGCCAGCACCTCGATCCGCCGCACTTTGCTGGCGAACAGCCGCCGAGTGAGGTGGCTCTCCGCCAGGATCACCGAGTAGTAGTGAGCGTGCTTCACCAGTCGCCCGTCGGTCTTCAACTAGCTGCAAGCCGGTGAGCGACCATTCGGTGATCTTCTCCGGCGGCACCAGCCGCCGCCACAGATTGCCCCGGTTGTAGGCGATGTCCGTAAATATCGGCGTCTATTTCTTCCCGGCTGCTGATTGCCCCTTCGCGCCCTCAGCCCGCTTCAGTGCCCACCGTCGCTTCTGAGCAGCAGCGATTACCTTTCGCCCCGCTGCTGACATCTTCCGCTTGGGCTTCGGGGATGCCTGAATGGCTTTGGGCGCCGACTCAGCTACACCCTTCGCGGGGGTCGCGCCGCTTTGCCTGCTGGCACAATCGGCGCGAAAGGCGGCGAACCGGGGCCCCCGGGACCCGCCGCGGGTCCCGGGGTGGTCGTAATTACGCAGGGGCAGACGCGCCAGTGGCGCGTCTGCGCCCCCGGGAAACGAATTCGCCGCCGCCCCAGCGAGGCGCAGTGACGACTTGGGGCCACGGGGCCCCAAGTCGCCGCGAGCATGCCGCCCCGCGCGGCTACAGCGGGGCGGCTCACAAGCGGGACGCGCGCCGCACCGGCCTGGCGCTGCTACAGCCGGGCCGGGCAGGCGCGCTGGGGCCCCCGCCCACCCTTGATCTTGGCCCAGCGGGCCCGTTGACCTTCCCGCATCTTCCGTCGCGTCGCAGCCGAGAACCGCCGGCGCTTGCGCCCGGATGCCTCTACGTCGGTGGTGCGTCAGGTGCCTCTCCGCCCACGAAGCCGGCGGTAACGGGCGTGCTTGACCAAGTCGGTGAGGCGTGTCAAGCCGCGCCAGATGATTGGGCTGCCGCGTTCGTCGCCCTGGCGTTGGGGGCGGCGCTGTAGGATCGGGTGGCGCAGGGGAGCCCGTGGGCGGTGCCGTTGGCGCTGCCCCTCCTCAATGTGCTCGGCCAGGCTCGGGGTTGAGAGCCGGATGCGATTCCCCAGGTGCTGTGGAACTCCTTCGCCGGAAAACCGTGCAGCATGGCTGACTCGCCGGTATCGCTACACCATGGCAGGCCCGGTACGGCGCGGCAAAAGCGTGACAAGCTGCCCTGGGGGCGCTTATAGTGGACCTTCGGAGCAGGGGGATGCACTTTTGTTGGTGACTCGCCACTTTTACTCCTGGTCGCTCCCGCTGGTCGCTGGGTGGGCGCGCTTCGGTCCCCGCAACGGCGAAGGCGGCCGATGCCGCCTTCGCCCCGCGGGCGCTCAGGGTGTCTCCAAGCTGCCGCGATGGGCGGCGGTGATGGCTCTGTGCGTGGGCACGCTGTTGGCGATGGGGGCCACGACGGCGGGTGCGACGCCACCGCAGACGCTGATGAGCAAGCTGCACTGGCGCAGTGTCGGACCCTGGGTGGGCGGTCGTGTGGTGGCGGTGGCGGGCGTCGCGCAGGACCCAAACCTGTTCTACATGGGCACGGCGGGCGGCGGGATCTGGAAGAGCACCGACTACGGTCTCGCGTGGGACAACATATCCGATCACAAGCTGCCGGGCCCGAGCGCGAGCATCGGCGCGCTGGTGGTGGCGCCGTCGAACCCGAAGATCCTTTACGCGGGGACGGGCGAGTGCGACATCCGCAACGACATGATCCCCGGCGACGGCATTTACAAGTCCACCGACGGCGGCGCCACCTGGAGCTATGCGGGCCTGCGCGCCGCGCGCACGACCTGCGCCCTCGCCGTGGATCCCGAGAATCCGGACGTGGTTTATGCGGCCTCGATGGGCCAGGTCTTTGCGCCGAATACCGCGGGTGGCGTCTACAAGACCAGCGACGGCGGCCAGACGTGGACCCGGATTCTCTCCGCGAACACGACAACGGGCGCGATTGACCTGGTGCAGCAGCCGGGCCAGCCGGAGGTGCTCTACGCCGCCCTGTGGCAAGCGCAGCGCCTGCCGTGGGGACTCACCGACGGCGGACCGGGCAGCGGATTGTACAAGACCACCGACGGGGGCGCGCATTGGACGAACCTGACGCGGAAGCCGGGGATGCCCGCGGGCACCATCGGCCGCATCGGGGTTACGGTCACGGCCGCCGATCCGCAGGTGGTGTACGCGGTGGTGGAGGCGGCGCACGGCGGCGTGTTCCGCTCCGCCGACGGCGGCCAAAGCTGGACCCGCGTCAACCGCACCTGGAAGTTCCGCGAGCGCCCGTTCTACTATTCGGCGGTCTACGCCGACCCCAGGGATGCCGACGTCGTCTATGAGCCCGCGATCGGCGGCTTGTGGGTGTCGCGCGACGGCGGCAAGAAGTTCCAACGCCTGCACCCTCCGCACGGGGACAACCACATCGTCTGGATCAATCCCCAGGACACGAAAATCCTCCTGGAAGGCAACGATGGCGGCGCCACGGTTTCGACCGACGGAGGCCGGAGCTGGAGCAGCGAAGACAACCAGCCGACGGGGCAAATGTATCACGTCAACCTGGATGACGAGTTCCCGTACCATATCTACGGGGCGCAGCAGGACGAAGGCTCCGCTGAAAGCCCCAGCGCCAGCCCCGGCGGCGGCATTCCCTCGTCCGGCTGGAAATCGGTCGCAGGCGGGGAAAGCACGCGCGTGGTGCCGGAGCCAGGAAAGCCCTGGGTGAATTTCGGCAGCGGGTATTTCGAGCTCTTCACGAGCAAGAACCGGCGCACCGGCGAGGTCTGGGATGTCACCCCCGAAGCGGACATGCACGACGGCGAGGCGGCGAACGCCTTGACCGACCGGTTCGGATGGTCGCACGCCATCACGTTCTCGCCGGCGAACCCCAACGAGCTTCTGCTCGGCTCCCAGTACGTGCTCGAGAGCCTGGATGCGGGCCGGACATGGAAGCGCATCAGCCCCGACCTTACGCGCAATGATCCGGCGACCGAGGTTCCCAGCGGGGGGCCAGTGACGCTGGACCAGACGGGCGCGGAGACCTACCCGGGACTGCAGACGATCGCTGTTTCGCCCCTGGACGGCAAGGTGATGTGGGCGGGCTCGGATGACGGGCTGGCGCACGTCACCCGCGACGGCGGCAAGAGCTGGCAGGCAGTGACCCCGCCGCAATTGCCGGCGCAATCCTGGATCAGTTGCATCGAGCCTTCTTTCGCCTCTGCCGGCACGGCGTTTCTGACGGCCCGGCGCTACATGTGGAACGACTACCGGCCCTACGTCTACAAGACCACCGACTACGGCCAGACCTGGACGCCGATCGTCAACGGCCTGCCCAGCGACTCCTACGTGTTCGACCTGCGCCAGGATCCGGAGGCCCCCGGCCTGCTGTTTTTGGGCACCAACAGCACCGTCGAGGTGAGCCTGAACGGCGGGGAACTGTGGCAGCCGCTGCAACTGAACCTGCCCCATGTTCAGGTCCGCGATGTGCGCATGAACGAACGCCAGGGGCAAGTGGTGATTGCCACGCATGGACGCGCCTTCTGGGTACTCGACGATCTTTCCCTGCTGGAGCAGTTGAGCCGTGAACCTGCGGCGGGCGCGGCGAGCCCGTACCTGTTCGCGCCCGCACCAGCATGGCTGAGCCCCGCGTACGGAAGGCGCGGGCGGTCGCGGCCCCGCGTGGGTGAGAACCCGCCCTTCGGCGCCACCGTGTTTTTCTCGATTCCGTCCGGCTACGACGGCGCGACTCCGGTGGCATTGACGTTTGCCGATGCCAGCGGGAAAACCATCCGCCGTTTCACGCTGCACCTGAAAAAGCCGGGCAAGAAGAACGCCAAAGAACCGGCCACGCCAGAACCACCTACGCCGGAGCAAGCCAAACTACGGCTCACGGCGATTACGCCGGGCATGAATCGCTTCCAGTGGGATTTGCGCTATCCGGGAGCGCCGAACATTGTCGGCGGTGGCTTCAAGCAGCCCGAAGGCGTGGGGGTGGACTACAGCATGGCCGGGCCGGTGGTGACGCCGGGGCAATATACCGCGACCCTCAACTACGGCGGCAAGGAGCAAAAGCAAAGTTTCCGGGTGGTTCTGGACCCCCGGCTGACTGTGCCCCACGCCGATCTGCAGGCCCAACTGGCGCTCGAACTGCAGATTCACACGACACTCACCGAGCTTGACAAGCAGCTCAACCGCGCCATCGCGCTGCGCGCAAAGCTGGAGAAGGATCCCGGCGGCGCCGACAGCGCCGCAGTCGCCAGCCTCACCAAGGCCATTGCGACGCTGGTGGAAATGCGCCTGCGGGGCGATGAAACCGACGCCGCTTTCGGCACCCGACTGCATCTCCATCTGGCGTTTCTGGCGGGCGAAGTGGCGGAGGGCTACCAACGCCCGACCGCGGCCGAATACGCGGCCTATCGCTATCTCGCCGGCCAGATCGCCGCCGGCGAGAAGGCACTGCAGAGCGCCATGGCGACGAACAGCGCACAGTAAGCAGCCCGCAGATCGCCACGGAGGCGGGTGGTTTAATGCTTGCCGGCGCGCTCGGCGCGTTGCTTGGCCCGGTCCAACGTAAGCGTCAAAGCAACCTTTCATTTACCCACAAGTGTGAAGCCGAATTCGGCGCCGAGAGCGAGATCATTGAGCCGAGCCAATCCACGCCAGACGACCAGGTTGCCGGGAGGCGGGTCGTGAGCGCGCGCCAGGTAGCCGCCCA
>DATKSZ010000040.1:0-15846 GCA_035531375.1 Terriglobales bacterium
AACGGCCCCCCCGCCCCGCCCGGCAGCGTCGCCTGCGGCGCCCCCGCGCTCCCGCCGATGTAGGGCTCCCCGTTCTCCACCGAGATCCCGGCGGCGAACCGCGGCGAGGCGTGGTAGACCAGCCGGAACTGCGGCTGCCGCGCCCAGGTGAGCCCCACCTGGTAGTTGGTGTCCATGTTCTGGCTGAAGAAGATGTCCCCGGGCATGGGCGAGAGCCCCAACCGGTTGGGCGTGAGCAGGCTCCAGTCCTGCCCCGCCAGCACCTCCCAGGCGCCGTGGCGCGCGTCCACAAAATAGACCCGCATGCGCAGCGTGTCGCTGTTGCTCGACACCGCCACGTTGGCCGGCTGGTTGCCCAGGAAGTCCGTCTCCAGATAGGCAAACATGTCGGTGCCGTCGTGGGTGCCGCTCACCTTGAGCGTCAGCCGCGAGTTCTGCGCGCTCTCGCGCAGCTCCGTCAGCCGCCCGGCCACGGTGTTGCTGTAGGGAATGGCGGCGAAGTTGGTGCCGATGCCGCTGCCCACCGCGGTCGAGCGGAACACGGTAGTGAAATCAAGGAAGCCGCCCGGGGCGAACTGCAGCCCCCCGATCTGGAAGGAGAGCGGGCTGGCCGCTGGCTTCGCCTGCGCGCTCGCCGCGCCCGCCGACGCCACCAAGAGTGCCAGCGCAGTCCAGCCGCGCCTCCAGAAGGGAGAAATGGAACGTAGTGTCATAATAGTTATATGCCTAGACACATATTGCAGCGCCTCGGCCTTTCGGCCCGGTTACAGGCCGGTTACAAAACGCCAGCGCCAAGAAAACACACGGGTTGCGGGTGGGGCAGGGGCGGCGCTACCCTGTAGGAATACCATGCCCACCTGCCCCGTCTGCCACCAGCCCGTCGGCGACCGCGACCGCTTCTGCCCCGCCTGCGGCGCCACCCTCTCCGCCCCGCCGGCGGCCGCCGCCGCCGCCCCGCTCCCCGCCTCCGGGCGCCTGGGCGGCGCCAGCTACCGCATCGTCGGCTACGAGATGCAGGCGGCGGTGGTGGCGCTCCCGCCCGGGCAAACCGTCATGGCCGAGCCCGGCGTGCTGCTCTACATGCGCGGCGCGGTGGAGATGAACACCGGCATGACCGGCGGCCTGATGTCGGGCGTGAAGCGCGCCCTGGCGGGCGATTCCTTCTTCCTGGCGCACTTCTCCGGCGACGCCGGCGGCGGCGAGGCCGCCTTCGCCGCCCCCTATCCTGGCACCATTCATCCGCTGGCCATCGGCCAGCAGCAGTGGCTCTGCCAGCGCCACTCCTTCCTCTGCTGCAGCCCCGGCGTCACCCTCTCGGTGGCGCTCAGCCAGAAGCTGGGCTACGGCCTGTTCAGCGGCGAGGGCTTCATCCTGCAGACGCTGGGCGGCCAGGGCGACGCCCTGGTCCACGCCGGCGGTCACTTCATCCGGCTGGAATTGTCTGCGGGCGAGCAGATCCGGGTGGACACCGGCAGCGTGGTCGCCTTCGACGCCGGCGTGAACTACACCATCGAGTTCGTCAAGGGCTTCAAGAATCTGCTCTTCGGCGGCGAGGGCATGTTCTTCATCGTGCTCACCGGCCCGGGCACGGTCATCCTGCAGACGCTGTCCTTCGACCGCCTGGTGAGCCGCATCGCCGCCACCGCCGCCAGCCAAGGCGGGGTCGGCGCCAACCCGGTGGGCGCCGCCGTCGGCCTGGGCGCGCTCGGCGCCGTGCTCGGCGGCCTCATGGGCGGCGGCAACCAGGGCCCCGGCGGCAGCTTCTAGCCCCGCCCGCCTACTGGCCAGGCGGGCAGGCGGTCGGGCACGGGCGCGCCGGCGGCGGTGAACTCCTGCTCGAGCTGGGGCAGGGTGGTCTGCGCCAGCCGCCGCAGTTGCGGCAGCAGCGCCGCCAGCGCCGCCGCGGCGATCTGATAGTCCGCCTGCGAGGTTGCGGTCGGCGGCGAGAGCGAGTTGCGCTCGGAGCTGGCGGCGTTGTTGAGGCGCGCGCCCAGGCTGGGGGGCCCGGCCGCGCCGCCGCCGCCAAAGCCGCCGCCGCGCAGTTGCTGGCTGAGGGCGTCGAACTGCTTTTGCGCCGCCTCGGTGTGGTCAATCAGCGCCTGGTGGTTCGCCGGGTAGGCGGCGGCGGTGGCGCGCAGCGTGGCGAGCTGGCTGCCCAGCCGGGTGGCGTAGCCCTGGGTGGCGTTCACCGCTGCCTGCAGCTTCTGCAGCCGCAGTTCGAAGGCGTCGTGGGCCTGCAGCGACGCCGCCGCCGGCATGCTGTGGGAGTCGGCCACCACCGCCAGCGCTTGCGGCGCGCCCAGCTCCGTCCACTGGCCCTGCCAGTGCTGGTAGAGCGCAACCCGATAGCTGCCGGGCAGCACCAGCGCGCCCGGCATGCCCCCGCCCTCGGGCGGAAACACCGGCGCCGCCGGGCCGCCGCGCCCGCCCAGCCCGGCCGGCGGCGCCGCCCCGCCGCGGCCGCGCCCGCCGCCCATGGGCGAGGCCAGCCCGCGCAGGTCCCAACTCACCCGCCCCAGCCCCGCCCGCGCCGGCACGCCCAGCACCCGGACGGGATGCCCGCTGGCGTCGCTGATGATCAGGCTGTAGGCCGGCGGCGCCTGCGCCGCCTCGGCCGCCAGCTCGGCGGCGCTGGGGTAGGGCTTGAAGTCGGCGCCGGAGCGCTCGTCGGCGCGCTCCCGCCGCTGCATCGCCTGGCGCTCGGTCGGCGGCACCTGGCGGATCCAGTAGCTCAGCAGCGCCACCGGCCCCAGGTTCGCGGCGGTGAAAAAGGCGGCGCCGTTGTCGGCCTTGCCCGGCGCCCCATACTGCGCCAACTGCTGATACTCCAGCGCCGGGCGCGGCGGCAGCACCGTGCCCGCCTCCGCCCGGGTGGCGGCGTCGAGATGGCGCAGCGGGGTGTAGTCGTCGAGCACGTAGATGCCGCGCCCGAAGGTGCCCACCACCAGGTCGTGCTCCCGCCGCTGGATCTCCACGTCGCGCACCGCGATGGTGGGCAGGCTGCGGAACTGCGTCCAGGCGCCGCCGCCATCCACCGAGAAGTAGAGCCCGAACTCGGTGCCCACGAACAGCAGGTTGGGGTCCACCTCGTCCTGGGCGATGGAGAGCACCGGCCCGTTGGCGGGCAGGTTGGACGCGATCGAGCTCCAGCTCGCGCCCTGGTCGGTGCTCTTCAGCAGGTAGGGCTTGAAGTCGTTGTTCTTGTGGTTCTCGAAGGCGGCGTAGACGGTGTTGACGTCGGTCTGCGACGCCAGCACGCGGTTCACCAGCGTCCCCTCGGGCACGCCCGGGAATTTGCCGTAGCGCGTCCAGTGGGCGCCGTCGTCGCGGCTCACCTGGATCAGGCCGTCGTCGGTGCCGACGTAGAGCAGCCCCGGCTGCTTGGGCGACTCGTCCACGGTCATGATCTTGCCGAACGGATCGGTGGAGGCGTTCTTCGCCACCGCGTCCGGGCCCCAGATGCGGCCCATCATCGGCAGGGAATTGCGGTCGAGCCCGCGCGTCAGGTCGCCGCTGATCTCCCGCCAGGTGTTGCCCCGGTCGTCGCTCTGGAACAGCTTGTTGGCCCCGATGTAGAGGCGGTTGTGGTCGAACGGGCTGATGAAGAAGGGCACGTCCCAGCCCCAGCGGAAGCCGTCCTCGTGCGCGCCGGGCTGGGGCTGGATGCCGACCTGCTCGTGGGTGCGCAGGTTGACCCGGTCCAGGTAGCCGCCCTGCGACTCGGAATAGACGATGTTGGGGTCGGTCGGGTCCACCGCGTTGTGGAAGCCGTCGCCGCCGTGGGTGATGCGCCAGGCCGCGCTGGTGAGGCCGTTCGAGGAGTAGACGCGCGAGGGGCCGCCCTCGTCGTTGTTGTCCTGGGTGCCGCCATAAATGTTGTAGAAGGGCTCGGCGTTGTCGGTGGCCACGTCCACGAACTGGCCCAGCGGCAGGTTGGTCTTCCACTCCCAGGTCGCGGCCCGGTCCCAGCTCTCGTAGAGGCCGCCGTCGCAGCCGACCAGGTAGTGGTCATCGTCGTTGGGATCCACCCAGATCACGTGGTTGTCCACGTGCTTGTTGGGCTCGCCCAGCAGGTGGAAGCTGCGGCCGCCGTCGTCGGAGACCGAGATCAGGGTGTTGAGCTCGTAGAGGCGGTTGGGCAGCTTGGGGTCGGCGATGATCTGGGAGTAGTACATCGCCCCCGGCTGGATGGGGTTGCGCTTCTGCCAGCTGGCGCCGCCGTCGGTGGAGAGGAAGACCCCGCCGGCGTGGTTGGCCGCCTCTACCGTGGCGTAGATGCGGCGCGGATCGGCGGGCGAGAGGGCCAGCCCGATACGTCCCAGGTCGCCGCCCGGCAGCCCGCGGCGCAGCCGCGCCCAGGTCTTGCCGGCGTCGGTGGTCTTGTAGATGCCGCTCTCCGGCCCGCCGTCAATGAAGCTGTAGACGTGGCGCTCGCGCTGGTAGGTGGCGGCGTAGAGCACGTCCGGGTGGCGCGGGTCCATCACCAGGTCGCTGGCGCCGGTGTGCTCGCTGATGGCGAGCACGTTGGCCCAGGTCTTGCCCCCGTCGGTGGTCTTGAACACGCCGCGCTCGCCCCCCGCGCCCCACAGCGGCCCCTCGGCGGCGACGTAGACGGTGTTGGAGTCGCGCGGGTCCACGATGATGCTGCCGATGTGCTGCGAGGCCGCCAGCCCCAGGTGGCGCCAGGTGGCGCCGCCGTCGTCGGAACGGTAGACGCCGTCGCCGTAGCTGGCCGTGCGCTGCGAGTTGTTCTCGCCGGTGCCCACCCAGACGGTGTCGGGATGGCGGGGGTCGAGCACCACGGTGCCGATGGAGTAGGCGCCCTCGTGGTTGAAGACCGGGGTGAAGGTGGTGCCGTCGTCGGTGGTCTTCCACACCCCGCCGCTGGCGGCGCCGACGTAGTAGGTGCTGGCATGGCCGGGCACGACCGCCAGCGCCACGATGCGGCCGCTGACGATGCCGGGGCCGATGGCGCGGAAGCGCAGCCCGGCCACGGTGGCCGGGGTGATGCCGCCGGCGGCGCCGCGGGCGCCGCGCGCCGGGCCGCCTTGGCCCAGGGCGCAGGCGGCGAGCAGGAGAAAGAGTCCCAGGAAGCGGGCGGCGGCGGCGGAACCGTGGGTCGGCATGCCGTGATGCTACTCCGCCGCCGCCGCCGCGTCCAGAGCAGCGCGATGATTGCGGCGGCATGGGCCGCGGGCCGCGCTACAATCGGGGCGAGATGGCCAGCGATCCGCCCGGGTTGAGCACGGCCGAGGCCGAGGCGCGGCTGCGCCAGTTCGGGCCCAACCGCGTCGCCGAGGAGCGGCGGCATCCGCTGCGGGTGCTGCTCGGCCGTTTCTGGGCCCCGGTGCCGTGGATGCTGGAGGCCACCATCGCGCTCGAGCTGGTGGCCCGCCACCCGCCCGAGGCGGTGGTCATCGCCGCCCTGCTGCTGTTCAACGCGGCGCTGGGGGCGCTGCAGGAGGGCCAAGCCGGCCGCGCGGTGGGGCTGCTGCAGCGGCGCCTGGCGGTCGGGGCGCGGGTGCGGCGCGACGGCCGCTGGCAACCGCTCGCGGCCGACCAGCTCGTGCCCGGCGATGTCATCCACCTGCGCGTGGGCGATCTGGCGCCCGCCGATGTGCGCCTGTTCGAGGGCACGGTGCAGGCCGACGAGAGCGACCTGACCGGCGAGTCGCTGCCGGTGGAGCGGGCCGCCGGGGCGCTGGTCTACGCCGGCTCGCGGCTGCAGCGCGGCGAGGCCTCGGGCGAGGTGGCCGCCACCGGCGCGCGCACCTACTTCGGCCGCACCGCCGAGCTGGTGAAGACGGCCAAGACCGCCAGCCACCTGGAGGCGCTCATCCTGGCGATCGTGCGCGCGCTGGTGCTGGTGGATGGCGTGCTGGTGGCCATCCTCTTGCTCTACGCCGGCCTCGTCCACCTGCCCTGGGCGCAGGCGCTGCCCTTCGCCCTCATCCTGCTGGTGGCCTCGGTGCCGGTGGCGCTGCCGGCGACCTTCACGGTGGCCACGGCGGTGGGGGCGATGGAGATGGCGCGGGCGGCGGTGCTGGTGACCCGCCTGTCGGCCATCGAAGAGGCGGCAGCGATGGACGTGCTCTGCACCGACAAGACCGGCACCCTCACCCAGAACCGGCTGGCGGTGGGCGAGGTGTGGGCGGCGGCGGGCCAGGAGCCGGCCGCGGTGCTGCGGCTGGCGGCGCTGGCGTCGGAGGCGGCGACCCAGGACCCGCTCGACCTGGCCATCTTGGCGGCGGCGGCCCCCGCCGCCGGCCTGCGCCGCCTGGGCTTCGAGCCCTTCGACCCGGCCAACAAGCGCTCCGAGGGCCGCTACGCCACTGCGGGCGGCAGCCTGCGCGCGGTCAAGGGCGCGCCCGAGGTGGTGATGGCGCTGGCGGGCGGAGCGGACCCGGCCGCCGCGGCGGCGGTGGCGCGCATGGCCGCGCGCGGCGCGCGCGTGCTCGCCGTCGCCGCCGACGCCGGCGCCGGGCTGCAGTTGGCCGGCCTGGTGGCGCTGGAAGACCCCCTGCGGCCGGACTCGCCCGCCCTGGTGGCGGCGCTGCGGCGGTTGGGGGTGCGGGTGCTGATGGTCACCGGCGACGGCGAGGCCACCGCGCGGGCGGTGGCGGCGGCGGTGGGCCTAGGCCCGGCGGCGGGCCCGCGGGTGGCGCCCGCCGCCAGCCTGCGCGCCGACGCCGGCGCGGCGGAGGCCGACCACGACGTCTTCGCCGGCGTGTTTCCCGAGGACAAGCTGCGGCTGGTGGAGCGCCTGCAGCGCGCCGGGCACGTGGTGGGCATGACCGGCGACGGCGTCAACGACGCCCCGGCGCTCCAGCGCGCCGAGGCCGGCATCGCGGTCGCCAGCGCCACCGACGTGGCCAAGGCGGCGGCCAGCCTGGTGCTGACCGAGAGCGGCCTGGGCGGGGTGGTGCGCGCGGTCGAGACCGGGCGCCGCATCTACCAGCGCATGCTCACCTACATCCTCAACAAGATCATGAAGACGCTGGAGATCGGCGTCTTCGTCAGCGTGGGGGTGATGCTCACCGGCCGCTTCGTCATCACCCCGCTGCTGATCGTGCTGCTGCTGTTCACCAACGACTTCGTCACCATGGCCATTGCCACCGACCGGGTGGAGTTTTCCTCGAGCCCCGACCGCTGGCAGATCGGGCGGCTGATGCGCACCGCCGGGGCGCTGGCGGCCCTGGTGCTGGTGTTCTCCTTCGCGGTGCTGGGGGTGGGGTTGCGGGTGCTGCACCTGCCGCTGCCGCAGCTGCAGACGCTGGTGTTCGTCATGCTGGTGTTCACCGGCCAGGGCAACGTCTACCTGGTGCGCGAGCGCCGGCGGCTGTGGCATTCCCGCCCCAGCCGCTGGCTGGTGGCGAGCTCGGTGGCGGACGTGGCGGTGGTGGGGCTGCTGGCCACGCGCGGCATCCTGATGGCGCCGCTGCCGGCGGGGCTGGTGGGGGCGCTGCTGGCGGCGGTCGGGCTCTACCTGCTGGCCATGGACGCGGCCAAGGTGCGCATCCTGCGGCGGCTGGGGTAGGCGGGCGGGCTCAGGGCTGGGCGGCGGCGCCGCCGGAGCGGGCGAGGGTGCGCTCGATCGCCTGGCGCAGCTCGGCCTGGAAGGTCTCGGGCACGAAGCCGGACTGGCGGTAGACGACGCGGCCCTGGGGGTTGAAGATCATCGTGGTGGGGAGCGAGTCCACGCCGAGGTAGGCGCCCAGGCCGGCGTCCAGCCAGGTGGTGGAGCGCCAGTGGTGGGCGGCGAGGAAGGGGGCGACCCGGCTCGGGTCCTCGTCCTCGTTCACCGCCAAAAAGATCACATTGCGATTGTTTGCGAACTGGCGGCGGAGGGCGGCGATGAGGGGGTGCTGCACCAGGCAGGGGCCGCACCAGGTCGCCCAGAAATCCACCACCACCACCTTGCCGGCGTCCTGGGAGAGGCGCAGGCTGGACTTGCCGTCGAGCGCGGCGAGGGCGAAGGCGCCGGGGCTGGCGGCGCCGGCGTTGGCGGCGGCGCGCGGGGCGAGGGCGGCGGTCTCGGCGGCGTCGCGGGCGGCGACGTCGTCGAAGCGGCGCAGGATGAGGTCGCCGAAGCCCTGCTGGCTGCCGTGGTGGAGCTGGGCGTAGAGCTGGCCCCCCTGGGCGCGCAGGGCGGCGCGGGCGGCGATGGTGGAGCCGGGCAGGGCCAGGGCCAGGGCGAAGGCGTTGACCGCCTGGGGAATCTTGCCCTCGGCGAGGTAGACCTTGGCGAGGTGCTCGGCCGCCTCCTCGTTTTGGCTCTGTTGCAGGCTGCGCACCAGTTGCGCCTCGGCGGCGGGATAGTCGCCCAGGGCCTGGGCGGCGGTGCCCTGGAACAGCGCCGCCAGCGAGCGCAGGCGGGCGAGGTCGAGCCGCCAGCGCGCCGGGCCCAGCTCCTTAGGCGGGGGCTCGGCCGCCTTGGCCTCCACCATGCGGCTGAAGGCGGTGGCTTGGCGCAGGGCGCGGTGCTGGTTGGCGGGGTCGGTCTCGAGCAGCAGCAAGTTGAGGGTTTTGATGCGCTGGGCGAGGTCGGAGGGATCGAGCGCCTCCAGCTTCTCGTTGTAGAAGAGCACGCGGCGGTCGTCGCTGAGCTGGGTGGCGTCGTCGAGGATGGCGCTATAGACCTGGGCGAGCTCGGGGGCCTTGGGGTACTGGCGGGCGAAGGCCTCGAGGGCGCGCATCTGCTGGCCGGGCTCGGCGATGTCCATCAGGCGCCGGAGCTGGGCCTGGCGGGCGGCGGGGCCGGGCGGGGGGGTGGTTTGGGCGGCGAGGCCCGCGACTCCGGCAAAGGCTAGGAGGAGGAGGGCGGCGCGGCGCGGACGAAAGCGGGAAAACGGCATCGGAAGCTGCCCCAATTGTGGCACAAGCCGGGGATGGGGGGCCAGAACCGGGCCCCAGCGGGCCGGAGGCCGGGGGGAATCCAGTTGGTAACGCCCGTGGTAACGTCCGCGGGGGCCGGGGTCAGGCGGGGGGGCCGACCAGGCGCTCGAAGAGGCGCTGGAACTCGTCGAGGTCGTGGTAGGCGATCTCGATGAGGCCGCGGTTGCGCTGGCCGGCGCGGATGGAGACCTTGGCGCCGAGGGCGCGGGCGAGTTCCTCCTCGGCGGCGCGTTCGTTGGGGTCGCGGGGCGGGGGGGGATCGGCGGGGGGGGCGGGGTGGAGGAGGCGGGCGACGTGCTGCTCGACGCGGCGGGCGCTCCAGGCCTGGGCGGCGATCTGCAGGGCGAGGGCGCGCTGCAGCTCGGGCTCGAGGCCGATGAGGGGGCGGGCCTGGCCGGGGGTGAGGGCGCCGCCGCGGAGCTGCTCCAGCACGGCCGGGTCGAGGCGGAGCAGGCGGAGGTAGTTGGCGATGGTGGCGCGGTCCTTGCCGGTGCGCTCGGCGATCTGCTCCTGGGTGAGGCGGAAGCGCTGGCCCAGTTCCTGGAAGGCGGCGGCCTGTTCGACCGGGTTGAGGTCGGAGCGCTGCAGGTTTTCGATGATGGCGACCTGGAGGCTGGCCTCGTCGGTGAGGGGGCGGACGAGGGCGGGGAGGTGGGTGAGGCCGGCGAGGGTGGCGGCGCGCAGGCGGCGCTCGCCGGCGACCAGCTCGAAGCCGGAGCCGAGGGGGCGGACCAGCACCGGCTGCAGCACGCCCTGGGCGCGGATGGAGGCGGCCAGCTCGGCCAGCGCCTCGGGCTCGAAGTGGCGGCGGGGCTGGAAGGGGTTGGGCTGGATTTGGGCTAGCGGCAGTAGGGCCACGGTGGCGGGGTGGGAGCCGGGATCGGGGCTGGGGGCGGGGCGGGCGGCGGGGAGGAGGGCTTCAAGCCCCCGTCCCAGCGCTTTGCGCGGCGGTGCGGGATTGTTCACGTGCGATGACCTCGTGGGCGAGTTGGAGATAGCTCTCGGCGCCGCGCGACTTGAGGTCGTAGAGCAGCGCCGGCAGGCCGTGGCTGGGGGCCTCGGCCAGGCGGATGTTGCGGGGGATGGGGGTGCGGAAGACGCGCTCGCCGAAGAAGCGGCGGAGGTTGTCGGCGACCTGGCGGCTGAGGTTGGTGCGTTCGTCGAGCTGGGTGAAGAGCACGCCCTCGATCTCGAGGCCGGGGTTCCACTGGGAGCGGACGGCCTCGACCGTCTGCATGAGCTGGGCGACGCCCTCCAGGGCGAAGTACTCGCACTGCATGGGGACGATCAGGGCGTGGGCGGCGACCAGGGCGTTGAGGTTGAGCAGGTCGAGGGCGGGGGGGCAGTCGAGCAGGATGAAGCCGAAGCGCTGGGCGAGGGGGGCGAGCAGGCGCTGGAGGCGGCGCTCGCGTTCGGGCTCGGCGACCAGCTCGAGGTTGAGGCCGACCAGGTCGCGGCTGGCGGGGAGGAGCTCGAGGCCCTCCATCGGGGTGGGCAGCAGCAGCTCGGCGGCGCCGGCTTCGCCGCGCAGGCCCTGGTAGAGGCTGGGGCGGCTGGGGTCGGCGGGGTAGCCGAGGCCGCTGGAGGCGTTGGACTGGGGGTCGCAGTCCACCAGCAGAGTGGGCACCTCGGCGGCGGCGAGGGAGGCGGCGAGGTTGATGGCGGTGGTGGTCTTGCCGACGCCGCCCTTCTGGTTGGTGATGGCGAGGATGCGGGACATGGGGGAGGGGAGCAGCAACCAGGGGACAGTGAATTGTGGACAGTGGCCGCGTCAGGGGGAGTGTAGCCGATTGTGGGGGCGGGGGAACAGGGATGTTTCACGTGGAACACTGCCCCAGCAAGATGCCGCGCTCGCGGCTGCCGGGCAGGGGGTGCAGATGGGACCAGCGCCACTGAGGGAACTGCTGCCGCCAAGCGGCGGCGCGCTCGGCGCCCACCCAGAAGGCGACCTGGGCGCCGGGGTCGAGCCAGCGCCCCAGCCAGCGCGGCACCTGCTCCATCTTGTCGAGGGCGCGCACGGTGACCAGGTTGGCGCCGGCCAGCGGGGCGCGATCGGGCGGGGGTTTCTGCGGCAAAAAGCCGTGCGCGAGATGGACTTGCGCCTCTAAGCCAAGCGTTTTCACGGTGGAGCGCAGGAACTCGACCTTTTTGCCGGTGGCTTCTACCAATGTAGTATGCAGGTGCGGCCAGCCCAACGCCAGCGCCAGCCCGGGAAAGCCGGCGCCGGCGCCCAGGTCCACGACGCGCTGGCGGGCGAGCGGCAGCACGTGGCCGAGATAGAGCGACTCGCCCAGGTGGCGTCGCACCAGCACCTCGGGCTCGGCCGAGCCCACCAGGCGGACGCGGGTGTTGGCCTCGGCCACCAGCTCCAAATAATGGGCGAAGCGCTCCCGGGCGGCGGCGTCGGCGGCGTAGCCGTACTCGGGCAGCCAGCGCTGCAGCAGGCTGGCGAGGGTGGCGCGGCTGGGCATGCTCCCAGCCTACTCCCACACCGCGCCGGGCGGGATGCGGGTAAACTGAAACCCAAGGAGTCGAGGCGCAATGTTGATCGTCATGCAGGCGGCGGCGACCGCCGAACAGGTACAAGCGGTATGCGACCGGATCACGGCGCTGGGGCTGCGGCCGCACGCCATGCCGGGGGCGCAGCGCACGGCGATCGGCATCACCGGCAACCGCGGCACGGTGGAGCCGGGGGCGCTGGAGGAGATGGCGGGGGTGGGCGAGGTGATCGTGGTCACCAAGCCCTACAAGCTGGTCAGCCGCGAGCTGAAGCCGGAGACGACGGTGATCCGCTTTCCCGGCTACCGGGCGACGATCGGGGGGGAGGAGCTGGCGATCGTGGCGGGGCCCTGCGCGATCGAGTCGCGCGCGCAGGCGATGGAGACGGCGGCGGCGGTGCGGGCGGCGGGGGCGCACTTCTTCCGCGGGGGCGCGTTCAAGCCCCGCACCTCGCCCTACTCCTTCCAGGGGCTGGAGGAGGAGGGGCTGAAGGTGATGGCGGAGGTGCGGGAGCAGTTCGGGCTGCTGATCATCACCGAGGCGGTGGACGAGCGCTCGCTGGAGCTGGTGGCGGAATACGCCGACGTGATCCAGATCGGGGCGCGCAACATGCAGAACTTCTCGCTGCTGAAGAAGGCGGGGCGGGCGGCGAAGCCGGTGCTGCTGAAGCGGGGGCTGTCGGCCACGCTGGAGGAGTTCCTGATGGCGGCGGAGTACATCATGAGCGAGGGCAACTACCAGGTGGCGCTGTGCGAGCGCGGCATCCGGACCTTCGCCGACCACACCCGCAACACCCTGGATTTGAGCATCGTGCCGGCGGTGCAGCGGCTGAGCCATCTGCCCATTCTGGTGGATCCGAGCCACGGCACCGGCAAGCGCAACAAGGTGGGGCCGATGGCGCGGGCGGCGGTGGCGGTGGGGGCGGACGGGCTGCTGATCGAGGTGCATCCGCGGCCAGAGGAGGCGCTCTCCGACGGGATGCAGTCGCTGTACCCGGCGCAGTTCGCCGGGCTGATGCGGGAGGTGGAGCAGATCGCGCCCATCCTGGGGCGGCGGGTGCTGGCGCCGCTGGCGGCGGCGAGCGTGGTGGCGGGCTAGGGGGGAAGACATGGGCTGGCTGGGGCGGAAGCTGTCGTCGTTCCTGTGGTGGACGTACCCGCGCGGAAGCCTGGAGTACGACATCATGGTGGGGATCATCCTGGCTTTTATTTTCCTCACGCCGCGACATTTTTTCCGCGACCAGCCGCGGCCGGCGGGGGCCACGCCGGCGGCCGGGATGGCGCGGCTGCGGCCGCCGGCGCGGCCGCCGGCGCAACTGGCGCGGCTGGGCCGCGCCCGATGAGGCGGGCGTGGGCCCGGGCGGCGGGGCTGCTGCTGGCGCTGGCGGCGGCGGCGGCGGCGCAGCAGGCGCCGGCCACGCTGGCGCAGGTGGTGGCGGCGCTCAACCAGGCGGCGCCGAAGATCCACGCGGTCAGCGCCCTGGCGCAGGTGGCCGACTACACAGCGCTGGTGGAGGACACCAGCCGCAGCTCGGGCACCTTCGCCTTCCGCCGCACCGACCAGGGCCCGATGTACGCCCTCGACCTGACCTCGCCGCCGGAGGCGGCGCGGCGGCTGGTGTACCGCGACCAGACCGCCTGGGTCTACACCCCGGCCAGCCACGAGGTGGTGAAGTACGCGCTCAAGGGCAAGCAGGCGCTGGTGGACCAGTACCTCTCGCTGGGCATGGGGGCGAGCGGGGACGAGCTGGCGCGCTCCTTCCGCCTGCGCTACGACGGCGCGGCGACGCTGGCGGGGGTGCCGACGGTGAAGCTGACGCTGACGCCGCGCCGCCCCGAGCTGGCGGGCACGCTCACCCACATCGTCCTGTGGTACGACACCCGCACCTGGATCGCCGCCCAGCAGCAGATCTTCCAGCAGGGGGGCGACTACCACCTGGTGCATTACAGCGAGGTGCGGCGCAACCCGGCGCTGCCCGACCGGGTGTTTTCCACCCGCTTTCCCGGCGCCCGGGTGATCGTGCCGCGGGGCTAATTCCCCGATTGCGGCGCGCCGCCCCGCGGATGCTACAATGAATCGGCTTTGCGGCGACTGGAGTCCGCGAGGGAGCGGCCATGGAGATCACCGTACGCAAGTTCGATCTATTGCAGGAGTTGCTGCTCCTGCAGGGCGTGGTGGAGCGGAAGACGACCATTCCCATCCTCGCCAACATCCTGGCCGAGGCCACGCCGGAGGGGCGGCTGCTGCTGGCGGCGACCGACCTGGAGCTGGGGCTGGAGACCTCGTGCGCGGCGACGGTGAAGAAGAGCGGCGCCTGCGCGCTGCCGGCGCGCAAGCTGCTGGACTACGTGCGCCTGCTGCCGGACGCCGACATCACCCTCAAGCGGCTGGAGAACCACTGGGTGTCGCTGCGCTGCGGGCGGGCGAACACGCGCATGGTGGGCATGTCGCGCGAGAACTTTCCCGAGCTGGCGGTGTTTCCCCCCAGCGGCGGGCTGCGGCTGCCGGCGGCGCCGCTGGCGGCGATGATCGCCAAGACCATCTTCGCCATCTCCAATGAAGAATCGCGCTACACCCTCAACGGCGCGCTGCTGGTGCTGAAGCCGATGTCGCTGGCGCTGGTGGCGACCGACGGCCACCGCCTGGCGCACATCGTGCAGGACCAGACGCCGCTGGAGGGGGTGGGGAGCGAAATCAAGGCGCTGGTGCCGAAGAAGGCGATGGCGGAGCTGCTGGGGCTGCTGGAGCAGGCCCCCGAGGACGCCAGCGTCGAGTTCGCCCAGGACGAGACCCACCTGTTTTTCCGCGTGCCCATGGCGGGCGGGGGCGAGGGGCGGGTGCGGCTGCTGACCGCGCGCAAGCTGAGCGGGCAGTTTCCCAACTACGAGGCGGTGCTGCCCAAGGCGCAGTTGCACTCGGTGCCGCTCAACCGCGGCGAGCTGGCGGCGGCGATCAAGCGCGTGGCCCAGTTCGCCGACGAGCGCTCGCACGCCATCCGGGTGCGGATCGAGCCCAACAAGCTGGTGCTGGCCTCCTCCTCCAGCGATATGGGCGAATCCGACGAGGAGATGGACACCACCTTCGAGGGCGAGCCGGTGATGATCGGCTTCAACTGGAAGTACCTGGAGGAGTTCCTCGACGCCGTCTCCAGCGAAGAGGTGCTGCTGGAGTTCAAGGACGACTCCTCGGCCGGGCAGTTGCGCCCGCGCGACAACAACGGCGCGCAGTACCGCTACGTCATCATGCCGATGAGAATCTGAGCCGCTGGCCACTGCCGTGGCGGGCGGCCACTGCCGTGGCGGGCTTGCGGGCAACCATCTCCGAAGGCGCTCCCGGTGGTCGCTGGCTTGTGGCGGTCCGCAGGGGCCTTCGCCGGCGGCCGGAAACTGGCAACGCCGCCCCGCGCTAAGCCCCGTTTTTTCAGCGGCTTAGCCCCTTTCCCGGGGTGGCTTCGGCGGGGGGTTCCGTGGTATTCTGTATGGAGGCTTCTTGGGCGAAAATCCACGCCTCCGCCAGGACCTTGTGAGCACAAAAAACACAGCCACGCTGGAGCCGAATTTGCCGGAAGAGGGCGACTACTCCGCCTCTTCGATCAAGGTATTGGGCGGGATGGAGGCGGTGCGCAAGCGGCCGGCGATGTACATCGGTTCCACCGGGGAGATGGGCCTCCACCATTTGGTGTATGAGGTGGTGGACAACTCGGTGGACGAGGCGTTGGCGGGCTATGCCGACAAGGTCGAGGTGACCATCCACACCGACAACTCGATCACCGTGGTGGACAACGGCCGCGGCATCCCGGTGGACACGATGGAGGTGGACGGGGAGACGCGCGGGGCGGCCGAGATTGTGATGACCAAGCTGCACGCCGGGGGCAAGTTCGACTCCTCCAGCTACAAGGTGTCGGGCGGGCTGCACGGGGTGGGGGTGAGCTGCGTCAACGCGCTGTCGGAGACGCTGGACCTGGAGATCTGGCGGGACGGGTTCACCTGGACGCAGGCGTTCGCCAAGGGCGAGATCCTGGGGCCGATCCAGAAGGCGGGCAAGACCAGCAAGCGCGGCACCAAGATCACCTTCAAGCCGGACGCGAGCATTTTCACCTTCACCGAGTACAACTTCGACACCCTGGCGAACCGGCTGCGGGAGCTGAGCTTTTTGAACCGCGGGCTGAAGATCACGCTGGCGGACGAGCGCAGCGAGAAGACGGCGGAGTTCCAGTACACCGGCGGGATCACCGAGTTCGTGCGCCACCTGAACCGGGGCAAGCAGGTGCTGCACGACAAGCCGATCAGCATGGAGGGCAGCCGCGAGGTTCCGGGCGGGGTGCTGCAGATGGAGGTGGCGCTGCAGTACAACGACAGCTACTCGGAGACGCTGTTCAGCTTCGCCAACAACATCAACACGGTGGACGGGGGCTCGCACCTGTCGGGGTTCCGCTCGGCGCTGACGCGGACG
>DATKSZ010000041.1:0-14467 GCA_035531375.1 Terriglobales bacterium
CGTAGCGGGTGCCGTCGCGGCTGCAGGTGCCGGTCTTGCCCAGGATCTGCTCGTCGCGCAGCCGCGCCAGCTTGGCGGTGCCGTACTGCACCGCCGCCAGCATGCCGTCCTTGACCTCGGGGGTGAGGGCGGCGATGGGCAACTCGCGCTTGACCTTGGGGGTGAAGTCGCGCACCTGCTCGGGCGTGGTGGGGTGCTGCAGATAATAGAGCGTGCCGCCGTTGGCGATGGCGGTGACGATGGCGGCCAACTGCAGCGGCGAGATGTGCACCCCCTCGCCGAAGCTGCTCAGCTTCGCCACCCCGCCCGGGCCGGGCTCGTCCGGCACGATGCCGGGGTCTTCGCCGGGAATGTTCCAGCCCGCGTCCTCGCCCAGCCCCATCTCGCGCTCGAAGCCCGCCACCGTGGCAAAGCCCATGCGGTCGCCCACCGCCTCGAAGTAGGCGTTGATGGAGTAGGCCAGCGCTGTGGTCAGGTTCACCGACCAGTGCGCCGCCACCCGGATGGGCGTGTTCTCGGTCACCACGTTGTGGTCCAGCGCCGCCAGCGCCACCGCCATCTTGGTGGTCGAGCAGGGCTGGTAGTCGGCCGACAGCGCCAGCGACTGGTTCACCATGGTGAGGATGCGCCCGTCGTTGGGGTCCACCACCACCGCCGTGCCGTTGAGGTCGCCCAGCGCCTTCACCGCGGCGGCGCGGATGATGGGGTCGTCGCCCGCGGTGATGTCGTGGTCGCCCAGGCCCATCGCCGTGGGCTTCGCCGTCCAGGTCTGCACGTAGTGGCGCACCACGCGGCGGCGCACCGGCGCCCGCTTGCGGCGGGTTTGCGCGTGGCTGGCCAGCGGCCAGGCCAGCAGCAGGCAGGCCAGCGCCAGGCAGGCAGTTCTCGCAGAATGGCGTTCGCTTGGGGTCATGACGGTGGTGGCGCTGCATCGGGCCCAGCCGCGGCCCGCTCTCGGTCTGCCAGTGATTGTACCTGCATAGACGTGCCCAACCGCACCGGCGGCATCACTTTTTGTTTACTTTCTGGGCACGGCGATGGGCCCCTTTCCAGGTCCCGCCGCCCGGGCCCACCCGTTCGTTTGCGCCGAGTAGGGTAAAATGGCTGAGTCGGCTCTTTGCGCGCGCCTGTAGCTCAGACTGGATAGAGCGTTCGCCTCCGAAGCGAGAGGTCGTAGGTTCAAATCCTACCAGGCGCACCATTCCCCTCCATGCAAATTGCGCTCACCGGCATCAAGCCCAGCGGAACGCCGCACATCGGCAACTACTTGGGCATGATTCGGCCGGCGCTGGCGCTGGCCCAGCGCTACCAGTGCCTCTACTTCATCGCCGACTACCACGCCCTCACCACCCTGCACGTCGGCGACCAACTCCGCCGCCACACCCGCGAGGTCGCCGCCACCTGGCTGGCGCTGGGTTTAGACCCCGCGCAGGCCCTGCTCTACCGCCAATCCGATGTCCCCGAGGTGATGGAGCTCGCCTGGATTCTTAGTTGTTTCACATCCAAGGGCCTGTTGGACCGCGCCCACGCCTTCAAGGACGCCACCGCCCAAAAACGGGAAGTCTCCGCCGGCCTCTACACCTATCCGGTTTTGATGGCCGCCGACATTGTCGCCTTTGGCGCCCAGGTGGTCCCCGTCGGGCGCGACCAAAAGCAGCACCTGGAGATGTGCCGCGACATCGCCACCCGCTTCAACCACGTCTACGGCGAGCTGCTGGTCGTGCCCGAGGCCCTGATCCAGGAAGAGGTCGAGACCATCCCCGGCACCGACGGCCGCAAGATGAGCAAGAGCTACGACAACACCCTCCCGCTCTTCTTGCCCGCGCCGCAGTTGCGCAAGCTGGTGATGCGCATCCAAACCGACTCCACTCCCGTCGCCGAGCCCAAGCTGCCGGAGACCGCGGCGGTGTTTCAGCTCTATCGCCACTTCGCCTCCCCCGCCGAGGCGGAGGCGCTGGCCCAGCGCCTGCGCGCCGGCGGCATGGGCTGGGCGGTGGCCAAGGAGGCGCTGTTCGAGGCGATGGAGCGCGCCCTGGCCGAGCCGCGCGCCCGCTACCAGGCGCTGCTCGCCGACGAGGCCGGCTTGGCGGCGGTGCTGCGCACCGGCGCCGAGCGCGCCCGCGCCCTCGCCACTCCCCGCCTGGAGCAGATCCGCCGCGCCGTCGGCGTGCGCTAGCGCCCCGCCCACCTCGGGGACGCCCCTCCCGCCGCGCCCACCCAGGCGGCGTTGGATCGGCTCGGCCCGCCCGGTGCCTTATCGGTCAACTACGGCTCGCGGCTTTTTCGTTGCCCGTGCGCGCCGCCCTCCGCCACAATCAAAAGCAAGTTGCTGCCTTTCGCGCCATTCCGCCGCGGTGGAGTGTGGGCGCTGGCGCTGCTGTTGCTGCTGGTCGGCGCGGCGGCCCGCGCCCAGGCTCCCGACGCGCTCAGCCAAGCCCACGCCATGCACCTGCAACTGCTGCGGACGCCGCTGGCCCAGCGCCGGCGCGCCGACTACGACCGCATCGTGGCGCTGCTGGCGCCGCTGTGGCGCAACCCCAAGGCACCCGACGCCGACAGCGCCCGCTTCGAGGCCGCCAGCCTCTACGTCGCCCGCGCCCGCGACCTGCACGACGCCGCCGCCTACCGCCTCGCCGCCCAGACCTTCCTGGCGCTGCTGCACGCCTCCCCCTACACCGCCTACCGCCGCAACGCCGAGTTCGCGCTCGCCCAAATCGAGATCTTCCACCTGCACGAGCCGCGGTCGGCGGCGGTGTGGCTGCGCGACTTCGTGCAGCGCTACCCCGCCGATTTGCGCGTGGCGGTGGCGCGGCGCGAGGAGCGCGGCGAGCGCGTCCCCGAGCCCGCCTACCTCACCGAGCGCGAAACCCTGCCCGCCATTCCCGCCGCCACGCCCCCGCCGGCGCTGGCCGAGGCCCATCCCGCCCCCCGCGCCGCCCCCCGCACCGACGCCGGCGCTCCTCCCCCGTCCGCCGCCCGCCGCCGGCGCTTCCCGCTCCGCATCGGCAACCTCAGCGGCGTGCAGGTGTTCACCAACGCCACCGGCACCAGCGTGGTGGTGGGGCTCCGCCGCCAAGTCCCCTTCACCCGCGGCGCCCTTCCCCGCCGCCACCTCGTCTACTTCGACATCAGCGCCCGCGGCGCCCCCCGCGGCGCCCGCGACGCCACCCTGCGCGTGGACGACGGCCGCGTGGTCAGCATCCGCATCGCCAACCGCCGCTCCGGCATGACCCGGCTGGTGATCCAGACCCGCGCCGGCGTGCGCGCCGACCGCGGCCGCTACTTCCCCAACCCCTCCCGCCTCATCATCGGCATCACCGCCGCCGCCGCCGCCGCCGATCCGCCGCCGCCGCCGCGCGCCCGCCCCGCCCAGCCCCTGGCCGGGGGCGGCGATTCGCTCACCCGCGCCCTCGGGCTCAAGATCGGCCGCATCGTGCTCGACCCCGGCCACGGCGGCTACGACACCGGCACCATCGGCGCCGGCAACCTCTACGAGAAGAACGTCGTGCTCGACGTCGCCCTGCGCCTGGGCCAGCTCCTGCGCCAGCGCCTGGGCGTGGACGTCATCTACACCCGCCACAACGACACCTTCATTCCCCTGGAGCAGCGCACCGCCATCGCCAATCGCGCCCACGCCGACCTGTTCGTCTCCATCCACGCCAACTCCAACCCCGACCCCCACGCCCGCGGCATCGAGACCTATTACCTCGACCTCACCAACAACGCCCAGGCGCTGGCGGTCGCCGCCCGCGAAAACGCCACCAGCGACCGCTCCATCCACGACCTCGGCAGCATGGTGCGCACCATCGCCCTGCACGACAAGATGGAGGAATCGCACGAGCTGGCGCGCGACCTGCAGCACAACCTCGCCACCGTCGCGGGCGAGCCCGACCGCGGCGTCAAGTCGGCGCCCTTTGTGGTGCTCATCGGCGCCCAGATGCCCTCCGTGCTGGCCGAGATCTCCTTCCTCAGCAACCCCTCCGACGACCACAAGCTCCGCACCAGCGCCTATCGCCAGCGCCTGGCCGAGGGCCTCTACCGCGGCTTGCTGCAATACATCCACTCGCTCGGCGGCCTCCGCACCGCCGACCTGTCCGGCCCGCAGCGCTAGCGGCCCAACGCGATGGCCGGGGTTTCGCTAAACTAAAGAAGTGAAGTTGCTTCGTTCCCTCTGCCTCGTGCTGGCGCTCGGCGCCTGGGCCTTGGCGGCCACGCCGCCGCTGCCCACCCTGCCCAGCTTTGCCGGCTGGCAAAAAAGCCGCCAGGCCATCAGCACCCGCTCCGGCTGGGGCCTGCCCGCCCCCGACGCCTCCGCCATGGCCGAGTACGGCCTGCAGGCGGTCGAGCGCGATGTCTTCCAGCGCGGCGCGCGCTCCATCCAGGTCCAGGGCCTGCGCTTTGCCGACGCCGCCGGCGCCTACGGCGCCTTCACCTACTATCGCCCCGCCAACTTCCATCCCTTCGACTTGGGCCAGCCCAAGGAGCAGGCCGCCTCCGGCGACACCCACATCCTCTTCACCCGCGGGCCCTGGCTGATCCAAGTGCAGATGGATCAACTCACCGCCATGACCGCCAGCGACATGCGCTCGCTGGCCGCCCACCTCGCTCCGCCCCCCGGCACCTCGCTCACCCTGCCCACGCTGCCCTATTACCTGCCGCGCGCCCACCTCCAGCCCAACTCCGTCCACTATGCCGAGGGGCCGGCCGGCTTTGCCGCCGCCTGCGATTGGCTGCCGCCCGAGGCGGTGGGCTTCGACAAAAGCGCCGAGGCGGTGGTGGCCAACTACGATCTCCCCACCGCCGGAGCGGTGCAGTTGCTCATCCTCTCCTACCCCACCCCCACCATGGCCCGCACCCACTGGGCGAGGTGGAAGAGCGACCGCGCCTTCACCATCCGCCGCAGCGGCCCCCTGCTGGTGCTGGTGCAGGGCGCCGCCGGCGCGCCGGTGGAGCAACTCGCCGAGGCGGTCAATTTCGACGCCGACATCACCCTGGTCCCCCCCGTGCCGGTCGGCATCAACGCCTTGCCCGCACTCATCCTCGGCATCTTCATGCTGTGCGCGCTCATCATCTGCGTCTCCATCGTGGTGGGGGTGCTCACCGGCGGCCTGCGCGCCCTGCTGCAGCGGTTCTGGCCCCAGCGCTTCGCCCACTTGTCGGCCGAGTCGTTGATCCGGCTCAACCTGAAATAACCGCCCCCACCTGTGGAAAACCACGCAGGCGCCCCGCGGCCGCCTGCAACTCATTGAAAACAATGGAAATAGAGTCGCGCCCGGACCCCACTTTCACCTTGACACCCCTTCCCCCGGCCCCGTAAGATGCTCCCCATTGATGGTTTCGAGGCTCGCCCTGGTCCAAGAGGGTTCGCAGCCTTCTCGCCGGGGATCTTCGGGACTATTCTCCAACAGAAATGCCCGCCCGCCTGGGCGGGCATTTTTGTGCCCCGCGGCCGATCGCGGGGTTCGCGCCGCTTTGCCAGCCGGCAAAATCGGCGCGAAAGGCTGCGAAATTCCGCGGGGCGGCCCGCCCCCGGGAAACGAACTCGGCGCGGCCCCAGCGAGGCGCAGCGCCGATTTGGGGCCACCGGGCCCCCAAGTCGGCGCGAGCATGCCGCCCCGCGCTGTTACAGCGGGGCGGCTCACAAGCGGGACGCGCGCCGCAGGCGCGCTGGGGCCCGCGCCCACCAAATGCTAGAATCAAAACCAAGTGGTCAAGCAGCCGCCAGTGGGACGCTGGCTATGGATTTGATGAAAGAATTGCAGCCGGACGTCTGGGCGGAACCCGCTCTGGCGCGCTTGGAATCGGGGCTGCGCCAAGTGGTGCGCAGTTCCAGCGAAGCCGTCCGCATGGCGCTGGTGGCGCTGCTGGCCGAGGGCCACCTGCTGATCGAGGACGTCCCGGGCGTGGGCAAAACCACCCTGGCGCAGGCGGCGGCGCGGCTGCTGGCCTGCCGCTTCCAGCGCGTGCAGTTCACCAGCGACCTGCTCCCCAGCGACGTCATCGGCGTCAATGTCTACAACCAGGCGCGCGAGCGCTTCGAGTTCAACCCCGGCCCGGTGTTCACCAACGTCCTGCTCGCCGACGAGATCAACCGCACCACCCCCAAGACGCAGTCGGCGCTGCTGGAGGCGATGAACGAGCGCCAGGTCACCGTCGACAACCAGACCTACCCGCTGCCGCAGCCGTTTTGGGTGATCGCCACCCAGAATCCCGCCGAGCACCACGGCACCTATCCGCTGCCCGAGTCCCAGCTCGACCGCTTCCTGCTGCGCATCCGCATGGGCTATCCCAGCCCGCAAGACGAACGCGCCATCGTGCGCGGCGAGGCCGGGCTGGTGCTGCTCGACCGCCTCGAGCCGGTGCTCACCCTGGCCGAGCTGGCGCTGCTGCAGCAGAACGCGCGCGCGGTGCGCGTCGCCGACGCCGTGCTCGACTACGAGTGGGCGCTGGTGGACGCCACCCGCCATCACCCCGGCCTGGAGCTGGGCGTCAGCCCCCGCGGCCTGCTCATGCTGCACCGCGCCGCCCAGGCCTGGGCCCTGCTCGAGGGCCGCGCCTACTGCGTTCCCCACGACGTCAAGCGCCTGGTGGTCGCCGTCTGCGCCCACCGCGTCCTGGTCGAGCCCCGCCTGGGCGACCGCCGCGCCCAGCAGGCCGAGCAGATCCTGGACGAGATCCGCAGCCAGGTGCCCGTCCCCGAAGCCTCCGCATAAAAAAAGCGGAGCGGCCTCCGCCGCCCCGCTGCGAGTTGCTGATGGGTTGCGCCGGCTATTGCCCGCCGCCCCCCCCGTTCTGGCAGGTCGAGCTCACCATCTTGACGTCGGTGACGCTGATCTGCTCGTTCTGCGGCTGCCCCGCCGGATTGGCGCCGGGCTCGGCCGCGGGCGCCGCCTGCGGCGTCCCCGTGACCGTCACCGTGTGGCCCACATGCGCGCTCAAATCAATGTCGCTGCTGGCGGCGGTGAGGTCGTAGGTTTTCATCGTGGATGAATCGGTGAGCTGGTAGCCCTCGCCCGAGGCCGCCTTCTGCAGGCACCCGGTCGCGGTCACCGCCTTCTGTTGCGTCTGTTGGGTTTGTCCCTGGTCCTGCGCCGAAGCCAGCGGCGTCATCGCCAAGCCGACCAGCGCCGCCAACAGGACTGTGAGATAGGCCCATACCGGTGAAAATTTCTTTGCCATCATGTTCCTCCTGAGTGTTCTGGACTCGCTTCCTGCATCAGCCCGAGGAAGAAGTGGCTGGGATCTCGCCGCTGGCGGAAACGGACATCCGCCCCCGCCAGCGGCGTGTTCGGGCTTTCTGCTATTGCTGTTCTTGTGCAGGGATGCCCGCCGCCCCGCCCGGGTTGGGGCAGAAATGCTATTGTTGCCGACAGGGACCGCCTATGCCCTCAGAACTCGCCCGCAAGTCCTGCGTCCCCTGCCCTAGTGGCACGCCCCCGCTTCACGGCCCCGAGCTCGCCCGCCTGGCCGCCCAATTGCCCGCCTGGACCGTGGTGGAAGAACACCACCTCCACCGCGCCTACCGCTTTCCCGACTTCGCCGCCGCCCTGCGTTTCGTCAACCAAGTCGGCGCCATCGCCGAGCAGGAGCAGCACCACCCCGACATCGCCCTGGGCTGGGGCCGGGTGGAAATTACCACCTATACCCACTCCATCCAAGGGCTCAGCGAAAACGACTTCATCCTCGCGGCCAAGATCGAAGCCCTGGCCTAGCGCCCGCTAATTGTTGGTGGAGATCTTCTCCCCCTTGATCAGCACCCGCTCGAAAAAGTCGGCGGTGGCTTGGTAGCTGCGGATCCAACTGATCCAGCGCAGGAAGGCGTGGATCTCGTCCGGGAAGACCAACTGCTCGAACGGCACCTGCTGCGCCCGCAGCTTGCCCACCAGATCAATCATTTGGCTAAAGTCCACGTTGCGGTCGTCGTCGCCCTGGATGAGCAGCACCGGCGAGCGCCAATTGGCCACGTAGGCGTCGGGCGAGGAGTCGTAGGCCAAATTGCCGGGCTGGCCGGGGCCGGGCTGGCCCGCGGGCACCCGCCGCCCCAGCACCCAGGGCGGCGGCACCGGCCCGGCGCCGTCGTAGATGGTGCTCCAGTCCTCCACGCCGTGGAAGTCCACTCCGGCCTTGAAGATGTCGGAGTTGTGCGACAGCGCCATGGCGGTGAGATAGCCGCCGTAGGAGCCGCCCCAGATGCCGAGCTTGCCCGCGTCCACCTCGGGCAGCGTCTTCAGGTACTGCGCCGCCGCCAGCACGTCGTCGTACTCCTTGCCCCCCTGCCGCCCGGTGTGCGGCGCCATGCGGAAGGCGCGGCCGTAGCCAATGCCGGTGCGGTAGTTGATCGAGAGCACGTTGAAGCCCAGGCTGGCCAGGTATTCGTTCTCCGCGTAGGCGTAGTGGTAGTAATCCATGTAGTTGAAGCCGAGCAGCATCTCGCGGCGGCTGCCGCCATGGACATAGATGAGGGTCGGCCGCGGTCCGGGCCCGGCCTGGCGCGGCTCGAAGAGCTGGCCGTGGATCTGCAACTGGTCGGTGCTGGGGAAGATCACCGGCCGGGGCGCCACCAGCAGCGCGCCGGGGAAGTCGGCCGGGAGCCGGCCCAGCATGGTGCGCGCCCCGTCGGCGGCGATGCGGTAGGGCATGGCCGGGGAGGTGGCGCTCGAGCCCAGGCAGAGCAGCGCCTTGCCGTCGCCGGTGAGGGTCGGCGACCACTCGATGCTGGCGCCGCGGGTGAGGGCGCGGGGCGGCGCGCTGCCGTCCAGCGGCACCCGCCACAGGTGGCGGCGGTCCAGATCTTCCTGGTTGGAGGAGTACACCACGCTGGTCCCGTCCGGGCTCAGCGCCACGTTCTCGGTCTCGAACGCCCCCGGCGTCAGCAGCTTGGCCTGGTTCAACTGCCCGTTCTCGACCAGGTCGCTGACCGAATAGAGGTGGTTCCAGCCGTCCATCTCCGAGTTGAACAGCACCCGGTGGTCGGCCCCCACCCGGAACGATTCGCCGAAGGCGGTGCGGTAGAGGGTGTCGTCGGGCCCGCTGCCTGCCATCCAGAACGGGTGCGCCGCCAGCGTGCGCGCATCCGCCACCCAGAGCTCGAAGCGCGGCAGCCGCACCTGCGGGTTCTCCGCCGGCTCCAGGTCGGCCGGCTCCGGCCCCGCCGGCGGCGGCGCGTTGTGCCCCAGGCTGCGGATGCGCACGAACACGATCTCGCGCCCGTCCGGCGACCAGCGGGGATAGGAGTCGTGGTTGACGCTGGGGGCGAGGTAGCGCAGGTATTGGCCGCCCAGGGTGTAGATGCCGATCAGCGAATGGCCGGTGCGCTGGCTGGTGAAGGCCACCTGCCGGCTGTCGGGCGACCACTGCGGCTGCAGGTTGCGGCCGTGCGACCAGGCCAGCGGCCGCGCCGGGCTGGCGCCGCTGGTGGGCGCGATCCAGAGCGTGCGCCGCGCCGGCCACACCACCCATTGGCCGTCGGGCGACAGGGCAATGTCTTCGCAGTCCTCGTTGCCGCAGCCCATCTCGCCCAGCAGCTTGGGCGCGCCGCCGTCGTGCACCGCCCACACCTCCTGCTCCGGCTTGGCAACGTTGCTGTCCGGGTCGGCGGTGTTGCCCAGGTTGTTGTGCTCGCTCCCCCGGGCGTAGACCACCGTCCGGCCGTCCGGACTGAGGCGCACCGCCGCGATCGGCTGGCCGTCGTCCCGGGTGTAGTGCGTCACCGGGCGGGGCGCGAACCCGGGCCCGTCCGCCACGAACACGTTGCGCACGCCGCGCAGGTCCGCCGTCCAGGCGATGTGCTCGCCCTGGCGGGCGGCGGTGAGCGAGCTGGGAAAGGGCGAGTCCATCACCTGCCGGAGGGTGAATCCCCCCGGCGCCTGGGCCCAGGCCCAGCCGGACAGCAGCAGCAGCGGCAGCATGCGGCGAAGCAGTGACATGCTGGCAGCCTAATCCACTCCGCCCCGGCTTGCAACCGCCCGCCCCTCCTAATTCAGGTCGGTGATGCGGGTGGCGGGGGTGTCCTGGCAGCCCAGCGTGCCGGTCACCCCGGAGGTGATCTGCGAGCAGGCGTTGTCGTGGGCGGCGCGCAGCGCCTCGGCGCGGGTGCGGCCCTCGGCGATGCGGCAGGCGCTCAGCCCGTGGTAGCTGAGGCACACCTCCACCCGGTAGCGGGCGCTGTGCAGGCTGGCGTAGAGCACATAGGCCACCGCGGCGGCGACCAGCAGCACCAGGGCGAAGCGCAGGGGCTTGGGCATCGCTTCAGTGTGACGCGCCCGCGCCCCGCGCCGCAAGCGCCGCGTTCATGCCCTCCAGCCGCGGCGCCAGCGCCGTCGCCAGCACCCCCGCCAGGTCGTCCACAAAGCCCGGGTTGGCCGGGCTGAGCGCCCGCCAATAGACCACCAGCCCCAACTTCCCCGCCTCGCCCAGCGGCAGCCGGCAGGTCCAGCCGCAGAACTCCGCCTCCGCCGGCCAGGCCAGGCCCGCGCGCAGCGCCGCCCGCCGGCTAAAGCGCGGCCCCTCCGCCGTCCCCGCCCGGAACTCCAGCCCGTGGAAGTCCAGCGCCTCGCCCGCCTGCCGCAGGCACTCCCACAGCGCCTGGTAGTCGCCCGCCCGCCCGATCTCCTCGCTCCAATGCCGCAGCGCCACCTGCGCCTGCAGGCTCTTGCGCGGGTCCAGCGTGCCCCGCCGCAGCAGCCGCCCCACCTCGCTGAACTCGGCGTAGCCCAACTGCTGCACCCCCACCCCCACCAGCACCACGAACAGCAGGATCACCAGCTCGAAGCTGTGGCGCTGCCGCATGTCGGCCATGATGAGCGAGAACACCGCCCCCAGCCCGGCCACCGCGTAGAGCACGAACACCGCGTTGCGCGGCGTCAGCCCGCGCCGCAAGAGGCGATGGTGGATGTGGCGCACGTCCCCGCCCAGCAGCGGCTGCCGGGTCAGCGCCCGCCGCGCCAGCGCCACCCCGGTGTCGAGCATGGGCACCAGCAGCGCAAAAAACGGCGCCAGCAGCCCCACCATGGTGGTTGCCTTGTTGGCCCAGGCCAGCGCCATGCACCCCAGCAAAAAGCCGATGGAGAGGCTGCCGGCGTCGCCCAGATAAATGGACGCCGGCGGGAAGTTGAACAGCAAAAAGGCCGACAGCGACCCGAACAGCACCCCCATCACCAGCGCCAGCGCCGGCTCCCCGATCAGCACCGCGTGCGCCAGCACCGTGCCGGTGGCGAACAGCGCCAGCCCGGTGGCCAGCCCGTCCAGCCCGTCAATCAAATTGAAGGCGTTGCTGCAGCCCACCAGCCACACCAGCGTGATCACCACCGCCAGCGGCAGCGGCAAGGTGTGGTGGAAGACCTTCTCGACGCGAATGCCCAGCGCCATCACCCACAGCGCGGCGGCGCCCTGGCCGGCGAACTTCCACAGCGGCTGCAGGCCAAACCAATCGTCGGCCGCGCCCACCAGCAGCACCAGCAGCACCGGGCCCGCCAATTGCCGCGACAGCGGCGACAGCGTGGGAATGGTGAAACCCCAATGCAGCCACGCCGGCAGCGCCAGCGCCAGCCCGGCAGCCAGCATCACCGCCACCCCGCCCAGGCGCGGCACCGCCGCCCCCGCCGTCCCGCCCCGCCCCTCCCGCCGCGCCGCCGCCGGCCAGCGCCGCAGCCCCCGCCGCCACAGCGGGGTGAGCACCAGGCTGAGCAGGAAGGCGAGAAGCCCGGTGGTGATCAGCGTCGGCATGGGGGGCGCGCTCAGCAGGGACTATAGCCGCCCCGGGCGCGCCCGCACAAGGGGCGCAGGGGTGTCGCCCCGGCTACCCGCGGCCTTCGCCCCGCTCCACCGGCTGCCCGTTGCTGCGCCCGATGCCGCGGTAGCGGTATCCCAGCTTTTCCAGCTCCCCCGGCGCAAACAGGTTGCGCCCGTCCAGCACCAGCGGGCGCTGCATGCGCGGCGCCATCGCCGCCCAGTCCAGCCGGCGGAACGCGGGCCATTCGGTCAGCACCAGCACCGCGTCGGCGCCCTCGGCCACCTCTTCCGCCTGGGCGCAGTAGTGAATCCCGCCCCCCAGCTCCAGCCGCGCCCGCTCCATCGCCTGCGGGTCATAGGCGCGCACGCCCGCCCCCAGCCGCACCAGCTCCCGCACCACCGCCAGCGCCGGCGACAGCCGGGTGTCGTCGGTGCCCGGCTTGAAGGCCAGCCCCAGCACCCCCAGCGTCTTGCCCTGCAGCACCCACAGCTCCTCCCGCACCTTGCGCACGAACTGCTCCACCCGCCGCGCGTTGATCGCCTGCACCTCGCGCAGCAGGCGGAAGTCGTAGCCCAGCTCGCCCGCCATCTCCACAAACGCGCTCAGGTCCTTGGGGAAGCAGAAGCCGCCAAACCCGATTCCGGGCTTGAGAAAATCCGGGCCGATGCGGTGGTCCAGCCCCAGCCCGCGCAGCACCTCGTCGGCGTCCGCCCCCGCCAGCTCGCACAGGTCGGCGATGGCGTTGGCGTAGCTGATCTTCAGCGAGAGGAACGAGTTGGAGGCGTGCTTGATCAGCTCGGCGCTGTTGACGCTGGTCGCCACCCAGCCCGGCGCCTTCCCGCCGCAGGCGGCGGCGGGCTGGCCGTGCCAGCCGCAGGCGCAGCTCCGCTCCAGCACCGGCGCGTAAAGGTCGCGCAGCCGCGCCGCCGCCCGCTCCGCGTCGGTGCCCACCACGATGCGGTCGGGATGGAAAAAATCATAGACCCCGGTGCCCTCCCGCAAAAACTCCGGGTTGGAGGCCACGTCGAAGTCCAGCCCGCCGCCGTAGGCGGCCAGCACCCGCTTGATCTGGTCGCCGGTGTGCACCGGCACCGTGCTCTTGCTCACGATCAGGCGATACCCCCGCGCCTGCTGCGCGATCTGCCGCGTCACCGCCTCCACCGCCGCCAGGTTGGCCTTGCCGTCGGCGTCCGGCGGCGTGCCCACGCAAATGAAGATGGTCTCCGCCGCCTGCACCGCGGCGTTGCCGTCCGGGGTGAAGCGCAGCCGCCCCGCCGCCTGCGCCGCCGCGATCACCTCCGGCAGGCGCTCTTCAAAGATGGGAATGCGGCCGTGCTGCAGGCCGGCGATCTTGTCGTGGTCGGCATCGGTGCACACCACCTCGTGCCCGATGGCCGCCAGGCAGGCGCCGGTGGTCAGGCCCACGTAGCCGGTTCCGATCACGCACAGCTTCATCGTTGACTAGTATAGCGGAGC
This sequence comes from Terriglobales bacterium, assembly GCA_035531375.1. Classification (GTDB taxonomy): domain Bacteria; phylum Acidobacteriota; class Terriglobia; order Terriglobales; family SCQP01; genus SCQP01. The sequence continues at coordinate 13,208 of DATKSZ010000041.1, forward strand.
GCCTTTCAGCTCGGCTTCTGCGTCCGCCCGCCCCGCCCGCCCCGCCGGCCCCGCCGGCCCCACAGCGCAATCCGCCCCGGCTCCCGCTGCTCCTGCAACTCCTCCCACCGCTTCGCCTTGAGCAGGTCATAGGGGGTGAGGATGCCCACCAGCTCGCCCGTCTCCCGCTCCAGCACCGGGCAGGCGGGATCGTCGGTCTCCTGCAGCATGCGCAGCGCCACCTCGTGCACGCTCTCGTCGCTGTAGGCCACCGGAAAGCGGGCGCGGGCCAGGCTGCCGGCGGTGGCCGTGCCCGGGGCCCGCAGCAGGTCGCTGCGGTGCAGCACCCCCACCAGCCGCTGCTTCGCGTCCACCACGGGCAGGGCGTTGTGCTGGGCCGCCGCCTCCACGAACTCCGCCACCCGCGCCTCCGCCGGCACGCTCTCCACCCCGGTGGTCATGATCTGCCCCGCCCGGAACAACCGCATCGGGTCGGCGGCGTAGGACTCCGGCACATAGATCCCGCGCTTCACCAGCCGCTCGGTGTTGATGGTGGTGTCCATCAAGTAATGCCCGGCCAGGTCGGCGATGATGCATACCAGGAACAGCGGGAACAGGGCGCGATAGGCCCCGGTCACCTCCAGCATGAACAGGATGGCGGTGGGGGTGGCGCGGTAGAGGGTGCCAAACAGCGCCGCGGTGGCGATCATGCCGTACAGCCCGGGCGAGGAGGCCGCCGGCAGCACGCCGCGCACCAGGTTGCCGAAGGCCGCTCCCAGGCTGCCGCCGATCATCAGCGCCGGCGCGAACGTTCCCCCCGAGGCGCCCGAGCCCAGCGCCAGCGCGAACGCCGCCAGCTTCGCCACCCCCACCCCCAGCAAATGCCCGGTGGCGTGCGGCCGCGCCAGCAGGTCCGCGATCACCCCGTAGCCCATGCCGAACACCTGCGGATAGAACCACCCGATCGCCCCCACCAGCAGCCCTCCCGCCGCCGGCACGATCGGAAACCACAGCCGCCAGCGCCGCTGCAGGTGTTCGAACAGATCCTCGCAGCCGTAGAGCGCGCGCGTCATCACCCACGCCAGCAGGGCGCAGGCCAGCCCCAGCAGCACGAAAAACGGCAGCTCCGCCCCCCGCAGGGAAAAGTCGGCGACCACCGGAAACACCGGCGCCGCCCCGCGAAACGCCATCGCCACCATGGTGCCGCAGGCCGAAGCCAGCGCGATGGGGATAAACGAGCGCGCCCGGAACTCGAAGACCAGCAGTTCCACCGCCATGAAC
>DATKSZ010000042.1:0-13168 GCA_035531375.1 Terriglobales bacterium
AACCAGGCCGTGTAGCCGGTGGCCTCGATCGCCACCGCCACCGGCCCGCTCCATCGCTGGTAGAAGCTCCTCACCTGGTCGCCTTCGTGCTCCACTCGTTGTTCGCACAACACCTCCCCGGTTCCCAGGTCCATCACCGCCGCCTGCTGAAAACGGGAATGCAGATCACAACCGATTACAATAGCCATCTCGGCCTCCTTCGTCCCGAGCGGCTGGTTTTTTACGCAAACCCACTCTACTCGGGATTGGAGGCCGGGGTCGTTATCAGATCAAGCGCGCCTGCGGCGCGCGTCCCGCTTGTGCTCGCTCCGACTTGGGGGCCCGGAGGCCCCAAGTCGGAGCTGTGCCTCGCTGGGGCCGCGCCGTATTCGTCTCCCGGGGGCGCAGACGCGCCACTGGCGCGTCTGCCCCTGCGGAATTACGACCACCCCAGAGCCCGAGGCGGGCTCCGGGGACCCCGGTTCGCAGCCCTTCGCGCCGATTTTGCCAGCAGGCAAAGCGGCGCGACCCCCGCGAGAGGGCGATTTCGGATACTCTGGCGTTGGCCCATGCCCACCTTCGGCCTGCAAGCCGGCGAGACCCGGGCGCTGCGCGCGCTGGCGACGCCCGAGCGCATCCAGCATTTTCTGGACACCCGGATCGCCTACAACCTCGAGCCCGACGGGGACACGCTGCGCTCGCCCCGGCGGGTGCTGCGCGACCGCACCGCGCATTGCCTGGAGGGGGCGCTGCTGGCGGCGGCGGCGCTGCGGGTGCAGGGCTTCCCTCCCCTGCTGGTGGACTTCGAGTCGGTGCGCGACGACGACCACGTGATCGCAGTGTTCAAGCGCCAGGGGCATTGGGGCGCCATCGGCAAGTCCAACTACGCCGGGCTGCGCTTCCGCGAGCCGGTGTACCGCAGCCTGCGCGAGCTGGCGATGTCGTATTTCGAGCACTATTTCAACCAGGCGCGGGAGAAGACGCTGCGGCGCTATTCCCGTCCGGTGAACCTGGCCCGCTTCGACCGGATCGGTTGGATGACGGCGGAGGAGGACCTGTGGGCCATCAACGACCACCTCGGCCGGGTGGCGCATGTGCGGCTGCTGCGGAACGGCAGCGAGCGGCGGCTGGGGCGGGTGGACGCGCGGCTGTACGCGGCCGGGCGGGTTGGCCACCAGCCGCAGCAGCGCTGAGGCCGGCAGCTTGCTATGCTAGGCGCTATGGCGAGCAAGAGCGTGCCCGGTGGCGTCGCCGCCGGCCTGCGCCGGGTGGGCGCGGTGGTGGGGGCGATGGTGCTGGTGGTGGCGCTGATGATCGGCACCAACCTCCTGCTGGTGCGCTGGATCGCGCCGGGGGCGGCGGTCTTTCTGGCCGTCACGCTGGCGCTGGCGGCGATGTACCACACGCTCGGCGGCTACCTCTGCGCCGTGCTGGCGCGCGGCGCGCGCAGCGCCGCGGTGGGCGTGGTGGGGCTGGGCGCGGCGATCATGCTGGGCTCGGTGATCCAGACCTGGCCGACGGTGCCGCCCTGGTACTCGATCGCCATGCTGGCGATCGCGCCCAGCTTTCTGTGGATCGGCAGCCAGCGCTATGCGCGGCCGCGGGGCTAGAGCCCGCCCTAGCAGGGGCCCGCGCCCAGGCAGGCGTTGTTGTTCATGGAGGTGGCCGAGCCGCCGCTCAGGATCAGCGCGGGGTTGGCGCCGCCGGTTTGGAAGGTGTTGGCGCCGTAGCCGACCTGGCCGGAAATCTGCATAGCGACCGGGCCGGTGATCTGGTTGTCGAAGAGGTTGACGACGGCGCCCGTGCCGATGGTCACGGCCACGGTTTCGGCGCCAGTGACCACGACCGCGACCTGGTTGCCGCTGATCTGGTCATTGCCCCTGGCGACCAGGCCATAGGCAAAGCCGGTGACCACGTTGTCGCGCAGGGCGCCGTCGCCGTTGAGGGTGAGGCCGGCGGTATTGACCCCGCCGCCGGTGGCGATGCAGTGCGAGATGGCGCCGGCGCCGATCTCGACCGCCGCGCCGAGGGCGTTGACGGCGACGCGATCCACCCGCTCGCCGGCGCCCGAGAGGGTGATGCCGACGCTGAAGCCGTCCACCTTGCCGTTTTCCACGGTGAGCCGGTCGGTGGCGCCGTAGATGGCGCTGATGCCACCGTTGGCGCCGGCGGTGATGCTGAAGCCGTTGAGGTCGAGGGTGACATTGGGGGCGGTGATGGCGATGCCGTAGCCGCTGGCGGCGACGAAATTGCCGGCGAGGCGGTAGCTGCCGCTGCGGCAGAGATTGAGCTGGAATGAAGACATTGCCGGGCAATTGAGCAGGGCGCTGGTGGTGGTGGAGCTGATGAGGGTCACGCCATCCACGGCGCGCGCCGGCGCCGGGGCGAGCAGCAACAGGGCGAGCAGGGCGAGGCTACAGCCCAGAGAGGACTTTTCTATCGTGCGCATGATGAATCATTCCCCTTTTCACCTGGCAACTGGGCCAGATGGCTGGGATTATAGGCCCAAACCGGGCGGGAGGGGGCGGACCGCCGCCCTGTGCGCCCGCGGCGGGCGCGGGCGCGAAAGCGGCTAGGATGGCCCTGGCCGGACAAGAAGGAGGAAGAAGTGAAGGTTCTCAATGTCGTGCTGGGAGTGGGCACTGCGTTCATCCTGGTTTCGCTGGTGGCGCTCGGGATCGGGGCATTTTATCCAGCGCCAGCCTCACCCTACACCGTAGACAGCATGCTGGCGACCAGGGCTGACTGCGCGCCGGGCGATAGCGCGTGCCTGGCCAAGCTGGCCGCGGCCAAAGCGGCGTTCAACGCCAACGTGAAGGCCTATGACCAAGCGGTTCGGGTGCACGGCCGGAACGTGTTTGTCGTGGCCAACCTGATCGGAGCCGTGGTGTTCGTTGCTGGGTTTTTCACGGTGATGTACGGCAGGCTGGCGGGGCAGGGGATTCCGAGCGGGGTCATGCTGGCGGGCTTCGCGGTGATGATCTACGGCTACGGGGAGGGTTGGGGAAGCATGGACGACCGGCTGAAATTCTTCATTGGCCTGGCGCTGGGGGCGCTAGTCATCGTGGGCAGCGGCTGGCTCGTGCAGCGGCGGGCGGCGGCGGCGCAGCGGTGAGTCGGGCGCGCAGCGGAGGACCCTCAGCGCGCCGACGCGCGTCGCACCCGAACGCTCGCCAGTGCCCGCAACCCAATGGTTGGCGCGGGCCCCAGCGCGCCTGCGGCGCGCGTCCCGCTTGTGCTCACTCCGACTTGGGGGCCCGGAGGCCCCAAGTCGGAGCTGCGCCTCGCTGGGGCCGCGCCGTATTCGCTTCCCGGGGGCGCAGACGCGCCACTGGCGCGTCTGCCCCTGCGGAATTTCGCAGCCTTTCGCGCCGATTTTGCCAGCAGGCAAAGCGGCGCGACCCCCGCGAAGCGCCCAGGCGCGAACGAGAACCTCGGGGCGAGCAGTGCCCGGGCTAGCGACCGAGGCGGATTGCCGCCGCGTTGAATTCACCGGTCCGCGGGCGCGATCCGGGCTATGATTTCGCTACCGAGGAATGGAACCGAAGCCCCATGGCGGCCCGGATGCGCGGCGGCGTCGCCCCCTGCGCGGCAGCGACTTTCTGATGCGCTGGTCGCAGGGGGTGTGGAGTGAGCACCGAATCGCGGAGGCGATCAACGCCACGGGCCGCTACTGGGCGATTGCCTATGGCCCCAGCGGCGTGGCCCCGGACCAGCAGGACCTCTCCGACGAATATTTCGATCGGCTGGCGCAGGCCGAGGCGCTGGGTATAAAGCGACCTGACCTGCTGGTCGTCAGGTGGGCCGATTTACCGCGGGCGGAGGAGCTGGTGAACGGGCTGGGCGGGCCAGCCGCGTTGCAGTTTCGGCACGAGACGGAGCTACGCCCCCTCCTCGACCTCGCGGTCGTGGGCCTGGAATGCGAGAACAGCCTGTGGAGGGCGGAGCGCATGCCTGCTTATGGAAAGCCCCTGAAGCTCCAGCGGCGCACAGGGAGGCTGGGGCAGGCGAAGTCGGCGGTGCTGCCCACGGTGATTCTCAAGAAGCAGGACCGGGGACCGCTGCTGGCGTGGCAGGATGCCAGCCGCATAGCGATTCACATCTGGCAGGTGTTCTTCGACCGCGCCTGGGGGATCTCGCTGCAGGAGGCCTGTCGGCTTATCGAGGAGGGGGCAATCGAGCCCACAGAACAGGTCTTTCACGCCCCAGCGGCGCAACCACGCGGAAGGTGATCTACAAAATTTGGTACCAGCTCGCCTATTCCGTCGGCGGGAGCGGCAGCGAGCCGGCGCTGATGGCGCAGTTCATCGAGGAAAAGAACGGAAAGATTCTGCCCTACGTCCGATTTGAGGGGGGCTCACTGCATCTCAGCGACGAGGGGATCGCGGCCCTGGACCGCGCAGCGGAGCAGCGGCCATGAGAACCAGTTCAGCCCATCGGGTGCAGAAACTCCCCCTAGGCGCCAAACGGGAGAAGCTTCGGGAGCGGGGTCAGTTCTGGACGCCGGACTGGATTGCCGATGCCATGGTCGCCTATGTCCTGGGCGGCGGGGCCGAAGAGGTCTTTGATCCTGCGGTCGGGGCGGGCGCCTTTTTCCGCGCAGCCCGGCGGCTACGGCCGGGCATCCGGCTGCGCGGCACCGAGATCGCGCGCGCAGCGCTGGAGCAGGCACGGGAGAGCGGCCTGACCGCAAGGGATCTGGCGGAGGTTCAGGTTGGCGACTTCGTCCTGCGCCCGCCGCGCGGCCCGTTCCCGGCGATCGTCGCCAACCCGCCGTACATCCGCCACCACCGCTTGTCGGCCGAGACCAAGGCTGCGCTGCGGCTTTTTTCCCGCAAGCTGATCGGCGCCGACCTGGATGGCCGCGCCGGCTTCCATGTCTACTTTTTGTTGCGCGCGCTCGAGCGGCTTGCCCCCGGGGGGCGACTGGCCTTCATTGTCCCGGCTGACCTTTTCGAAGGCGTTTTTGCCGGCAGCCTGTGGCGGTGGATCACCGGTCGCTTCCGCCTCGACGGGTTGGTGACGTTTTCGCCCCAGGCCGCGCCCTTTCCCAACGTGGACACCAACGCGGTGGTGGTGCTGATTCGGCGGGAGCCGCCGAAGCCCGAGGTGGCATGGGCGGTGTGCACGGCGGCCGAGTCGCCGGAGCTCCCCCGATGGGCAATGCGCCCAGGCAAGCGGACCGGCAATGGCATGGAGGCCGTGATGCGCGACCTCGGCGAGGCGCTGGCGACCGGGTTGTCGCGGCCACCGAGGAACAGCGCCGCCGGCGAGGCTGTGCTCGGCGACTTTGTGACGGTGATGCGGGGCATCGCCACCGGCGCGAACGACTTCTTTTTCTTGACCTCGGCCCAGGTGCGCGGGTTGGGGCTGCCGCCGTCGGTACTGAAGCGAGCGGTGGGGCGCACGCGGGACGTGGTCGGCGAGGAGATCTCGGCGCAAGATCTCGAGCGGCTCGACCAGGACGGCCGGCCGACCTATTTGCTGTCGCTCGACGGGGACCCCTTGAGCAAGGTTTCATCTGCCGTAAAACGCTATTTGCGCGAGGGCGAGGCCCGCTCGCTGCCCGAGCGTGCGCTCATCTCCACCCGCAATCCGTGGTATCGGATGGAAACCCGCACGCCACCCCCGTTCTTCTTCGCCTACCTGGGCCGGCGGTACGTCCGCTTCCTCCGCAATCGCGCCGGGGCCGTGCCACTGACGGGATTCCTTTGCGTTTATCCCCGGCCGGACTTCGCGCACCGGCTGGAGGAGCTCTGGAAGCTCCTGCAGCATCCCGCCACCGTGGCCAACCTGGCCCTGGTCGGCAAATCTTATGGCGACGGCGCCATCAAGGTCGAACCCCGCGCCCTGGAGCGCCTGCCCCTGCCGGAAGCCGCCCTCCAAGCCGCCGGGCTGGAACCCGTCCGCGCCAAGCCGCAGCTTGGCCTCGCATTCGGGGCCTAACTAGCCGCGATTTCTTACACAATGGGCTGGCAAAAGGCCACCAGCTGAAGCCAAACTGTCGTTGCGAAACAGCCATGGGGCCTGCACCAGGCAGCCTTCGCTGTGACCGAGTGTAGGCAGGTGGGTTTCGAGTTTTGCATGACATTGTTCGCGCCGGGCGACAACTTGGAGACGCCCCGAGGGCCAGCGGGCGTCCCTTGCCCGCCTCGCGCTGCCACAGCGGAGCGGGCAAGCCGGGAATCGAAGCCCGCACTCCCAGCGAGTGATGCCCACACTGCGGGCATCACGGGAGCGACCCAAGCCAAAAGTGGCGAGCCACGTTCGCGCCGGATGGTGGGGCGACGCGCGGGTTGGATCGGAGCCTACGGGCCACCGCGTCCTAGTGCGAATACGCCACCAATATCTTCGGTGTCTGCTCCGCCGGCCGATTGCTGGCGATGACATGCACCATGGTCCGAAAATCCGCGGAACCCGGCATGCGGATGGTCACCGCATAGTTGCCCGGCGGAACATTAACCACCATCAGTGAGTACGTATCGCGACCGGGCACCTCTTGCCGCATCACTCCCTGGCATCTTCCGTCCAGATAGACCTGGGCGCCCGACGCGTCCGTAGTCGAGTTGAAGATCAGCACCCGTGTTCCCGCCCGTGGAGGGCTCTGGGGATAGCTCGGCGCGCACGCCCCCGGCGACGAAGCCGCGTTGCGCGCCGGAGGTGTGATCCGGCCCGCGGAGCCCGCTCCCGCCGAGTTCGCAACTCCAGGCTGGGCCGTTGCCTTTCCGGCAGCAGGGGTCCCGCCGGGCCGCAGCGGCTTCAAAATCTTGACCGAGAACACCCGGTCGTGAATGACCGGCCTCGCCCCGATCGTGATCGGCTCCGCCACGCCGCCGATCGCAATGGTCGCGGCGCCCCGCGGCGCGTGAAACAGGTAATACACACCGTGGGCATTGGTGTAGGTGCGGAAGGTCTTGCCGCCCACCTGGAGCGCGACCTCCATGTGCGGCACCAGCTTGCCGTCCCGGGTGACTGTTCCCCTCACCGCCGCCATCTGGTCGCGGGTGGACGGCACCGAGGCGGGATCGAACGCGAACAGGAACGAGCTGTAAATCCGGTCGTAGTACACGTCCACGTTGGTGCCGCCCGCCCAACTGGGCGAGGGCCCGCAGACCGTGGCCGAAGCCTGCTGTTTCGATTCGGTCGAGGTGCCGTAGGTGCTGGTGTTCGACCAGGAGAAGCTGGCCGTGTTCGAAAACGAGGCTTTGACGAAGACCGCATCGAAGCCGGTCTTGAGGGTCACGCTGAAACTGTCGCTCTTGGTTTCGCTGTTCGACGACTTGTCAATGGTGTCGTTGCTGAAGGTGTACGGCTCGCACACATTCTGCTGCTCGTAAGGGAAGGACTGATTGGCGGGCGCGAACCGCGAGGTGTCAATGGAAGTGCTGCCGTTCGCGAATGGATCCCGGGCCAGAAGCTCGGGATAGTCGGCCGGCGTGATGCCGGCGTTCCGCAGCGACGCGGCCACGCCTGCCTCCATGGTGGAGGGCTGCTTCAGCCAGCCGACGGTGACGTACTGCACCTCCGCCTGCGTGCCGCTGTGCGACAGCGCCCAGGCCAGGTTTTTGCCGGTCACGCTCACCACCATCACCGGATTCAGCAGCAGCCAGATCTGGTCGTTGTCATGGTCAATGCCATCCGCCGTGCCGGTGACCGAAATGCCATAGCTGGAGGATTTGCTGACGTCCACCTCGCTCGAGTCGGTCTTGTCCTGGCTGGTGCTGAAATTGGCCGACAGCCCGCTGCCCAGAGCGCTCACATCGGCGGAAACTGCGTAGCCCTGCTTGACCGAATGGCTCACCGAGCTCGAAGTTCCCAGCGTGCTCGTGTTCTGGTACAGGACCGAGGTCTCCTGCCCGTGGGTGCTCGTGGATCCCGGCAGGGCATACACCACCGCCATGACCATGAACTTGAGCGGTATCGAGCCCTTCGAGACTGGCAGTTGGGTGGTGATCTGCTGCAGGTGCCAGCCGCCGTCGTAGAAGGCGTCCTGCAGCGTGTCGCGATAGTCAATGTAGGCAAAGTGCTGCTGGTTCTTGTAGACGGACACGAATATTTGCCCGAAAACCGGCACCCCGCCGGTGGCGCCGCCGTCGTTCAGCACCTGCGAGTTCCAATGATTGCCGTTGGAATCGTAGAAGCAGTCGGCCAGATCGCCATTGGCCGCCATATAGGCGAAATGGTGCTGGCTGCCGTAGACCGACAGGAAGAGGCCGCCGACGGCGCCGGGGCCGTCCGTGTTCCCGGCGTTGTTCACTCTCTCCAGGTGCCACGACCGGCCGTCATAGAACGCGTCCTGCACGTTGCCCGCGTGGTCAATGTAGGCGAAGTGCTGCTGCGCTAAGGTGAAGGGCGTGGGCGCATACACCGACACGAACAGGCTGTCGGCGGCGGCCGGCCCCGCGGTCGTGCCGCCGTTGTTGATCCGCTGCAGGTGCCACCGGCTGCCATCGAAGAAGGCGTCCACAATATTTCCCGCGCGGTCGAGGTAGGCGAAGTGCTGTTGCGGCGTTCCCGTCGTGAACGGCGCCGCCGCCGTCGCCGTGTACACTGACACGAACAGGTTGCCCGCGGCTTCCGGACCGTTCGTCGCCCCGCCGTTGTTGATTCTCTGCAGGTGCCAGCTTCGGCCGTCAAAGAAGGCATCTTCGACGTTCCCGGCATGGTCGAGATATGCGAAGTGCTGCTGGTTCTCGTACACCGAGGCGAAAAGGTTGCCGGCCGCGGCCGGGCCGGCGGTCGCGCCGCCGTTGTTGAGCTTCTGCAAGTGCCAGCTCTGGCCGTCGAAAAAGGCGTCCTCGATGTCCCCGGCCCCGTCCAGATAGGCGAAGTGCTGCTGGTTCTGGTACACCGACACCACCGGGCTGCTCGCGGCGGCCGGGCCGGCGGTGGTCCCGTGATTGTTGATCCGTTGCAGGTGCCAGCGGCTGCCGTCGAAGAAGGCGTCTTCGATGTTCCCCGATCCGTCCAGATAGGCGAAGTGCTGCTGGTTCTGGTACACCGACACGAACATGCCCGCCGCCGGCGGCCCGTTGGTTGTCGGGGCCCAAGCCGGCGCCGCTGTTGCCTGGGAAAGGAACGCGGCGGTCAATGCCGCCAACGAGGCGATCGAGACTGGCTTCACGGCGGACCTCCTCTTCGTTCGGGTCGCTGGGGGGAGGGCCGACCCTCGCATCCCAGAGCGGTCCTTGACGACAAAATTATATGATCGGAATACCTATCCCAAGGGATATTATTCCGCTAGTGGAAAGCGTCAGGCGAGCTCCGACCAGCAACTCCACGCCTGCGCGCCCGATCCTGAATCGCGCCACACGCCCTGGCCCCGAATTTGCGGCCCCCGAGCCCGCGCCAGCTCCCGCTGTGCGCCTGGTTGGTAGGCTGCGCCCAGCTCGGACGTTTTTACGGATGTTGCCTGGCCCCCGAGCGATTGGACCGCCCCGTTGGCGGGCGCGGGCCCCAGCGCGCCTGCCCGGCCCGGCTGTAGCAGCGCCAGGCCGGTGCGGCGCGCGTCCCGATTGTGAGCCGCCCCGCTGTAGATGCGCGGGGCGGCATGCTCGCGCCTCGCCGGGGCCGCGCCGCATTCGTTTCCCGGGGGGGCAGACGCGCCGCTGGCGCGTCCGCCCCTGCGGAATTACGACCACCCCAGGACCCGCAGCGGGTCCCGGGAGCCCCGGTTCGCGGCCTTTTGCGCCGATTTTGCCCGCAGGCAAAGCGGCGCGACCCCCGCGAAAGGCGACCAAACCGCATCCCTGCGGAAGTTCGTGTGGCAGGGCAGGCTTTCTCTCGCTGCCAGAATCGCGGAAACCCTTATGAAGTCTGGTCGGGACGGCGAGATTTGAACTCGCGACCCCTTGCACCCCAAGCAAGTGCGCTACCGGGCTGCGCTACGTCCCGAACCGAACGGCGAGGCAGGAAAAACGGGGTAAAGCCAGTCTAGCACGGGCTAGCCGGGGCGGCGTTCGAGCAGGGCGGCGATGGAGGCGAGTTCGGCGCGCACTTGGCGCAGCAGTTCCTGGTCGCGGCCGGACTGCAGCGGCAGCGCCACCTGGGCGCGCTTGCCCTCGTGCTCGCCCTTCAGCTTTTTGCGGGCGCCGGCGATGGTGAAGCCCTGCTCGTGCAGCAGGGTCTTGATCTGCAGCGCCAGCTCGACCTCGCGGCGGCGGTAGAGGCGCTGGCCGGTGGGGCTTTTGCCGGGACGCAGCGCCGGGAACTCGCCCTCCCAGAAGCGCAGCACGTAGGGCTCGACCCCGGCCAGGCGTGCGACCTCGCCGATCTTGAAGTACAGCTTGTCCGGAATGGCCACCGACGGCATTGCCCCCATGGTACTGCAAGTGGATACTCCGCGCCTGGCTTGGGCCGCACGGGTCTTGGTGGGCGCGGGCCCCAGCGCGCCTGCCCGGCCCGGCTGTAGCAGCGCCGGGCCGGTGCGGCGCGCGTCCCGCTTGTGAGCCGCCCCGCTGTAGATGCGCGGGGCGGCATGCTCGCGCCGACTTGGGGACCCCATGGCCCCAAGTCGGCGCTGCGCGGCTTCGCTGCTGGGCTGCTGGGGCCGCGCCGCATTCGTTTCCCGGGGGGGCAGACGCGCCATTGGCGCGTCTGCCCCTGCGGAATTTCGCAGCCCTTCGCGCCGATTTTGCCAGCAGGCAAAGCGGCGCGACCCGCGCGACTGGACCCGGCCCGACCGCCTGGGACGCCTACAGTTTCGGCACGCGGAGTTTTTGCCAGGCGGCGCGGCCAATGAAGAAGGGGCCCATCTGCTGGATGTAGCCGGCGGTTTGGCGGGTTTTGCGCATGGCCTGGACGCAGGCGGAGAGCGGGTGCAGGTCGGGGCCGACCAGGCCGATGAGGAAGTCGTTGTCGTTGCGGTCGAGGCCGAAGCTGGCGAGGCGGATGTCCTGGGCGTAGCCGGCGGCGCCGAAGGCGTGGCCGATGGCGCCGTGCTCGCGCAGGATGGAGGTCTGGTCCTCGGGGCCGAGGGACTGGAAGGCGCCGGTGCGGCGCAGCGGGTACCACACCGCCCAGGGCCACTCCGGGGTGGTGGCGGAGCGGCGGGGCTTGTCCAGCAGCCAGTCGTCGAGGTCGGGCTCGTGGCCGAGGGCGTAGGTGCGGCCCATCATGCAGTAGTCGGGCTTGAGCGGGAGCTCGCTGAAGGGCCCCTGCTGCAGGAAGGCCCGCAGCTCGGTGGCGAAGAAAGCGGGGTCGGGGCTCCAGGCGAGCAGGGCCACGCCGGCGGGGTCGTTGAGGTCTTGGTAGAGCACGCCCTCGAGCCCGGAGCCCTCCAGGGCGCGGACCAGGCCGGGGGTGATGCGGCAACCGCCGAAGGCGAGCAACTGCAGAAAGAGGCGGCGGTCGGAGGTCTGCTGCTTGCCGCCCTTCTCGCGCAGGTCGGGGTTTTCCATCAAGGGATCCTCAGGTCGTGGCCGGTCATCTCGGGGGGCTCGGGCAGTTGCAGCATGCCGAGCAGGGTGGGGGCGAGGTCGCGCAGGGAGCCGTCGGGGCGGAGGCGGAGCGGCGGCTGGCCGGCGGCGGGCTCGGCCACCAGCAGGAGCGGCACCGGGTTGGTGGTGTGGAAGGTGTGGGCGCCGCCATCGGGGAGCAGCATCTGCTCGGCGTTGCCGTGGTCGGCGGTGACGAGCAGGGCGCCGCCGCGGCGGCGCAGGGCGCGCTCGATCTCGCCCAGGCAGGCATCCACGGTCTCGACCGCGCGCACGGTGGGGGCGATCTGGCCGGAGTGGCCGACCATGTCGGCGTTGGCGAAGTTGGCGACGATGACGTCGAAGCTGCCCGACTCGATGGCCCCGACCACGGCGGCGGCGACGCCGGCGGCGGCCATCTCGGGCATGAGGTCGTAGGTGGCCACCTTGGGCGAGGGCACCAGCTTGCGCTCCTCGCCGGGGAAAGCGGCCTCGACCCCGCCGTTGAAGAAGTAGGTGACGTGGGCGTATTTCTCGGTCTCGGCGACGCGCAGGTTGCGCAGGCCGCGCTCGGCCATCACTTGGGCCAGGATGTGGTTGAGGGGCTCGGGGGAGAGCACCAGCGGCAGGTCGAAGGTCTTGTCGTAGCGGGTCATGCAGAGGTAGTGCAGCCGCTGCGGAAGCGAAGAACGGGGAATGGCGGCCTCGAGCGCGGGCAGCGGTTCGCCGGCGCGGGTGAGGGCGCGGGTCATCTGGCGGGCGCGGTCGGCGCGGAAGTTGAAGAAGATGACGGCGTCGTCGTCGCGCAGGGTGGCGAGCGGACGCTCGCCGCGGGGTCCGGCGAGGACGGTGGGGACGACGAACTCGTCGGTGACGCCGCGCTCGTAGGAGGCGGTGAGGGCGGCGGCGGCGGAGGCGGCGCGGGGGCCGGCGCCGTGGACGATGGCGTCGAGCGCGAGCTGGATGCGCTCCCAACGCTGGTCGCGGTCCATGGCGTAGTAGCGGCCGCTGACGGTGGCGATGGCGCCCAGGCCGATCTCGCGCAGCTTCTGCTCGAGCTGTTCGAGGTATTCGCGGCCGGAGTGGGGCGGGGTGTCGCGGCCGTCGGTGAAGGCGTGGACCCAGGCGCGCTCCACCCCCTCGGCCTTGGCCAGGCGCAGCAAGGCGTAGAGATGGTTGAGGTGGGAGTGGACGCCGCCGTCGCTGCACAGGCCGAGCAGGTGCAACTGGCGGCCGCGGGCGTGGCGGAGGGCGCCGAGCAGGGCCGGGTTGCGCCCCAGGCTGCCGTCGGCGATGGCGAGGTCGAGGCGGGTGCTGTCCATCTGGACGATGCGGCCGGCGCCGATGTTGAGGTGGCCGACCTCGCTGTTGCCCATCTGGCCTTCGGGCAGGCCCACCGCCGGCCCGGAGGTGAGCAGGCGGGTGTGGGGGAAGTCGCGCTTGAGGCGGTCGTAGACGGGCTTGCGCGCCAGCGCGATGGCGTTGCCCGGGCCGGCCGGGGCGCAGCCCCAGCCATCGAGGATGACCAGCACCAGCGGCTTCGACACGGGAGAGGCGCTCATAGCGCGGGGCGCGCCAGCGCGGCGCGGCCGGGGAAGCGCGCGGCGGCGCCCAACTCCTCTTCGATGCGCAGGAGCTGGTTGTATTTCGCCACCCGGTCGGTGCGGCTGGCGGAGCCGGTCTTGATCTGGCCGGCGTTGGTGGCCACCGCCAGGTCGGCGATGAAGGTGTCTTCGGTCTCGCCGGAGCGGTGCGAGACCACGCAGGTGTAGCCG
>DATKSZ010000043.1:0-5543 GCA_035531375.1 Terriglobales bacterium
GTGACGTCCTCCACCCGGCGCACGCTCACCCCGGCCAGGTACATCTCCACCAGCGCCTCCTCCACCGAGCTTTCCCGCCGCCGGTAGCGGTCGATGATCGCCGATTCAAAGGGCAGCGTCCGCAGCTTCGGGACCTTCAGCGTCACCTCGCCGGCCTTGGTCTCCAGTTGCCTGGGGTAGCTGCCGGCCCGCGTGTCGACTCGGTCCGCGCTGCGCTCGTACCGGCCCGCGCCGCATAGCCGATCCGCTTCCGCGTCCAAAAGCTGGTTCAACGTCTCCTCCACCGTCGCCCGCACCACTTGGTCCACGTGGTCCCGGATCGGCCGCTCGTCAATCTGAATCACACCCCCGGCCTTGACCGGTTCTTGATCTTGCGCCATGCTGGTCTCCTGTTCTGGTTGGTTTGGCTGGCGCCCCCTGCCAGGGGCGCCAGCGCTGTTTTTACCAGACCAGCCCAGGCCTGTTGAACCTCTTTGATAATGTCCCCTTTTGAGCTCGATAAAAATGTCCCCTAATCTGAGCCTCTGGAGGAGGGCAGATTGGAAAGGACAGCGATGAGCGCGAAGGAACTGAGGCGAGCGGAGGTGCTGGCACGGGTGAAGCGGAAGGAGCTTCGGCTGCGGGAAGGGGCGGAGCTGATGGGGGTGAGCTACCGGCAGGCGAAGCGGTTGCGGGCGCGGTACCGAGCGGGAGGGGCGCGGGGTCTGCGGCACGGCAACGTGGGGCGGCGGAACCGGGCGCAGCCGGCGGGGCACTGGGAGCGGGTGCTGGGCCTGGTGCGGGGGCACTACGGCGGGGAGGCGGGACAGCGGTTTGGGCCAACGCTGGCGGCGGAGCATCTGGCGAGCGAGCACGGAGTGGAGGTGAAGGTGGAGACGCTGCGGCGGCGGATGCTGGCGGCGGGGCTGTGGGGGCGAACGCGGCGGCGCAAGGGGTACCGGCAGCGGCGGGAGCGGCGGGCGCATTTTGGCGAGTTGGTGCAGATGGACGGAAGTTTTCACCGCTGGCTGGAGCAGCGCGGGCCGGAAGGCTGCCTGCTGGACCTGGTGGACGACGCGACCGGGACGGCGGCGGGGCGGTTCGAAGCGGAGGAGACCACATGGGCAGCGGCGGACGGGCTGCGGCGGTGGGTGGAGCGGCACGGGATACCGCGGGCGCTGTACACCGACCACAAGACCGTGTACGTGCGGCCGCCGACCTCGGCGGAGGAGTTGCGCGGGGAGGCGGCATTAACGCAGTTCGGGCGCATGTGCGCGCGGCTGGGGGTGGAGATCATCGCGGCCGGCTCGCCGCAGGCGAAGGGGCGGATCGAGCGCGGGCACGGCACGCACCAGGACCGGCTGGTGAAGAAGATGCGGTTGCAGGGGGTGAGGGACTACGCGGCGGCGAACGGCTACCTGGAGAAGGAGTACTGGGCGGAGCACAACCGGCGCTACGCGGTGGCGGCGCGCCAGGCGGCGGACTACCACCGGCCGGTGCCGAAGGGCATGGATCTGGACGAAGTATTCAGCCTGGAGACGGGGCGGGTGGTGAGCCAGGACGGGGTGGTGCGGCACCGCAACCGGCTGCTGCAGTTGGCGCCGGGACAACGGGTGCGGCCACGGCAGACGGTGACGGTGCAGGAGCAGCGCTCGGGCAAGCTGCGAGTGATGGCGGGAAAACGGGAACTGCGATGGAGCGAAATCGCCGCGCTGCCGGAGCGGAGCGCGCCCAACCCCGTCCGGCGGCCGCAGCCGCCCCGGCGGGCCAACCCTAGCCCCTGGCGGCGCAGCATGCACAACTGGGCGGTGGCGGCGCAGGCACGGCGGGAGCGGCGCGAGAGGGCGGCGGTGGAAATGGCGGGCCATGCAAAGGGCGGAAACCCAACTGCGGTTTCCGCCCTTCGCACAGCCCTTGGAAATCCGGGATAACGCTCCGGATTTCCACATTCCCACGCGCCGGCGACGGCGGCTTGGATTCACAAAAAAGGGGACGCTTTAAACGAGCTAAGCTTGGGGACATTTTTAACGAGCTTTGACACCAGACCAGCCCAGGCCTTTTCAAATGTGCGAAATTTAGCGTACGTTATCTGTGGCGACGCTGCAGCGACGTTTGCCCGAGGCGCTGCCCTTCCTCACCGCCGACCGGCGGCTGGCGGAGGCGGCGCCGGCGGTGGGGCTGGAGGTGCGGCGGATCGCGGGTTGAGTGGCGCGCCTCAACTATAATCAGCCATGACCTTTGTCCGCGAACCGGAGGCGGCGGAATCCTCCGCGCCTTGGCCCCGGCTGCGCCGGCTGGCACACTTCGCCCGCGCCGAGCAGCTCTATTTCGTGCTGGCGATCGCCATCGGTATTTTTTCCGGGCTGGCGGTGGTGGCCTTTCGCTTCGCCATCACCGCACTGAACGCGCACTTGCTGGGGCCGGTGGCGGGGCGCAGTCCGCTGCGCTCGCTGCTCGCCCCGACGCTGGTGGGACTGGGGCTGGGGGTGCTGGTGGTGCGGGTGTTCCCCGGGGCGCGCGGCAGCGGCGTCAACCAGACCAAGGCGGCGCTGTACATCTACGACGGCTACATCTCCTTTCGGACGGTGGTGGGCAAATTCATCACCGCGGCGCTGGCGATCGGCAGCGGACAGTCGCTGGGGCCGGAGGATCCGTCGCTGCAGGTGGGGGCGGGGCTGGCCTCGCTGCTGGGCCGGCGGCTGAACCTGTCGCAGTCGCGGCAGCGGCTGCTGGCGCCGCTGGGGGCGGCGGCAGGGCTGGCGGCGGCTTTCAACGCGCCGCTGGCGGCGGTGATGTTCGTGATCGAAGAGGTGATTGGGCGGTGGAGCTCGGGGGTGATCGGGGCGGTGGTGCTGGCGGCGGTGTCCAGCACGGTGGTGGCGCGGGCCTTCTTCGGCGACCATCCGCTGTTCGCGGCGCCGCCGTTCGAGCTGCGCCACGCCTCCGAGCTGCTCGCCTATGCGGTGCTGGGGGTGGTGGGGGGATTTGGCTCGCTGCTGTTCATCAAACTCGTGATTTGGCTGCGGCCGCGGCTGCGGGGACTGCCGGCCTGGACGCACTACTTGCAGCCGGCCGCGGCGGGTCTGGTGATCGGGGCCATCGGCATCTGGTATCCGCAGATCATGGGGGCGGGCTACGACGCCATCAACCAGGCGATGGGCGGCACCTACCTCTGGCCGACGCTGGCGCTGCTGTCGCTGCTGAAGATCGGGGCGACGGCGCTGTCGTTCACCAGCGGGGCGCCGGGCGGGATGTTCGCGCCCACGCTGTTCATCGGGGCGATGCTGGGGGCGGCGGTGGGGGGGGCCGAACATCTGCTGCTGCCGCGGCTGACGGCGCCGATCGGGGTCTATGCCCTGGTGGGCATGGGCACCACCTTCGCCGGGCTGCTGCGCGCCCCCATGACCTCGGTGTTCATCGTGACCGCGGTGAGCGGCAGCTACGATATCGTCTTGCCGCTGATGATCTCCAACTCGCTGGCCTTCGTGATCTCGCGCCGCTGGCAGCCGGTGCCCATCTTCGAGGTGCTCACGAAGCAGGACGGGCTGACCCTGCCCTCGATGGAGGAGCTGCGCGAGGAGCAGGTGATGCACGTGGAGGACGCCATGCGGTCGGCCAAGGCGGGGGGGCGGGATATCCCGGTGATCGCGGCGGAGCGGCCGGTGCGCGAGGCTTGGCTGCAAGCGCAGACCTCACCCCGGCGCTTTGTGCTGGTGGATGGCGGCCACGGCGCCTGGTACGGGGTGACCTTGGACATGCTGGCGCCGCTGGTGGTGCAAGCGCAAGAGGAGCGGCCCTTGCAGGAGGTGCTCCAACCGGGCTGGCGGCTGCCGGTGCTCTACCCCGACCAGCCGCTGGAGGCATTTTTGCGCGAGGCCGGCGACGAACCGCTGCTGCCGGTGATCCACCGCGCCCAAGGGCTGCTGCTGGGGGTGTTGACCCTGCCGGATGTGATGGCGGCCTACCACCGCGCCGGGGGGTCGGGCTAGCAGCACTGCGGCTTCTGGTTGGCGCGGGCCCCTGCGCGGCTACCCGGCCACGGCTGTAGCGGCGCCGGGCCGGTGCGCCGCGCGTCCCGCTTGTGAGCCGCCCCACTGTAACGGCGCGGGGCGGCATGCTCACGCCGGCTTGGGGGCCCGGGGCCCCAGGCCGGCGCTGCGCCTCGCAGGGGCCGCGCCGAATGCGTCCCCCGGGGGCGCAGTAGCGCCACTGGCGGACCCAGTTTAGCAGCCCTTCGCGCCGATTTTGCCGGCAGGCAAAGCGGCGCGACCCCCGCGAGGCGAGTATACTGGCGCCATTATGCGTCAACTCCTCTGGGTGGCGGTGGTGACTTCGGCGCTGGCCAGTTTCGCCGGCGCCCAACAGGCGGCTTTCCGCGTGGGCACGGCGCGCGCGCTGGCGGGCACGAAGGCGACCGGCTACCTGGAGGTCCCCGCCGGGCGCGACGCCGGCACGCGGCTGCCGGTGGTGGTGGTGCGGGGAGCGCGACCGGGCCCGGTGCTGGCGCTGGTGGCCGGCGCCCACGGCACCGAGTACGCCTCGATCCTAGCGGTGGAGCAGTTAATCGTCCGGCTGGACGCGTCCCGGCTGTCGGGCACGGTGATCCTGCTGCCGCTGGTGAACCTGCAGTCGTTTCTGCGCAAGGTGCCGCACGTCAACCCGGTGGACGGCAAGAGCATGAACGGTTTCTATCCCGGCAGCGCCGACGGCACCCAGACCGACCGGGTCTCCTACGCCATCACCCAGCAAGTGGTCGAGCGCTGCGACTACCTGGTGGACTACCACGGCGGCGACCTGGACGAGAACCTGCGCCCCTACAGTTACTGGTCCAAGACCGGCAACGCCGCCCAGGACGCGATGACGCGGCGCATGGACCTGGCCTTCGGCCTCGACCACATCATCGTCGCCACCGACCGGCCGCGGGATCCCAAGCACTCGCGCTTTCTCGACAACACCGCCAGCACCCGGGGCAAGCCCGCAATCGCGGTCGAGGCGGGGCGCGCGGGGCGGGTGGACGCAGGCGACGTGGCGGCGCTGGTGAACGGCACGCTCAATCTGATGCGCCTGTTGAAGATGCTGCCGGGCACGGCCGCCATGCTCGCCCATCCGGTGTGGATCGACAAGGTGGACACGGTGACCAGCCCGGAAGAGGGCATCTTCTACCCCAGTGTCGAGCGCGGCGCGACCGTCGCCGCCGGCGCCGAGCTGGGCACGGTGACCGACTACTTCGGCAAGACCATCTTCGAGGCGCGGGCGCCAGCCGCGGGCGAGGTGCTCCTTATCTGCGCCGTGCCCACCATGAACCGCGGCGGCACGGTGGCCGACGTGGGCGAGATCAGCAAGACGCCGTGAGGGGAGGAGCCGGGCGGGGCGATACAGGGCGGCCTGGCGGCGCCCTCGGTCAGGTGCGAATGCCGCGGCATAGCGATGGTTGGCGCGGGCCCCTGCGCGGCTGCGCCGCGCGTCCCGCTTGTGCTCACGCCGGCTTGGGGGCCCGGGGCCCCAAGTCGGCGCTGCGCCTCGCAGGGGCCGCGCCGAATGCGTCCCCCGGGGGCGCAGAAGCG
>DATKSZ010000044.1:0-3382 GCA_035531375.1 Terriglobales bacterium
GCTGGAGCAGGGGCGGTTTCGGCTGAACGATCCGGTGGCGAAGTACCTGCCGGCGTTTGCGCAGAACGGCAAGGAGCAGATCACCATCCGGGAGCTGCTGACGCACTACTCCGGGCTGCCGCCGGACATTCCGCAGCGTCCCCGGTGGAGCGGCTACGCGGCCGGGATCGAGAAGGCGATGGCGATCGCGCCGGCGCGCCCGCCGGGGGTGCGCTTCGTCTACAGCGACATCAACTACATCGTGCTGGCGGAGCTGGTGCGCAAGCTGACGGGGGAGCGGATTGACCGCTACGCGCGGGAGCACCTGTGGCGGCCGCTGGGGATGGGGCACACGCGCTTCCTGCCGCCGGCGAGCTGGGTGAAGAAGATCGCGCCGACCGAACCGGACGAGCGCGGGCGCTACCGGCCGGGGGTGGTGAACGATCCGACGGCGCAGGCGATGGGGGGGGTGGCGGGCGACGCGGGCATGTTCAGCACCGCCGACGACCTGGCCAAGTTCGCGCAGATGCTGCTCAACGGGGGAGTGGGGGCGAACGGGGTGCGGGTGCTGTCGCCGCTGGGCGTGGCCAAGATGACGACGCCGCAGACACCCTACAACAACCCGGACGTGCGGGGGCTGGGGTGGGACCTGGACACGCCGTTTTCGAGCAACCGGGGGGATTACCTGCCGATCGGCTCCTACGGGCACACCGGCTTCACCGGCACCTCGATGTGGATGGACCCGACCTCGGACACCTACATCATCATTTTGTCGAACGCGATCCACCTGCCGGAGCGGCCGCCGCTGAAGTCCATCCTGGCGATGCGCTCGGAGGTGGCGACGGAGGTGGCGGAGATTCTGAGCCTGAACCAGCCGCAGACGTTTGCGCGGGTGGAGTCGGGGTTGGAGCGGATCACCGGCTACAGCGATGCCAGCGCGGGGGCGCGGCGGACGATTTACCGCAACGGCGAGGTGGAGACGGGGCTGGACGTTTTGGCGGCGCGGCACTTCGACCTGCTGCAGGGCAAGCGGGTAGGGCTGATCACCAACCCCAGCGGACTGGACCGGGAAGGGAACCGCAACCTGGACGACATGCTGGCGGCGGGGGTGAAGGTGACGGCGGCGTTCAGCCCGGAGCACGGCTGGTCGGGCAAGCTCGACACCACGGTGGACGACAGCCGCGACGCCAAGACCGGCGTGCCGGTCTACAGCGCCTATGGCGAGGGGGCGGACGGGAGGATGCTGCCGGAGGCGGGGCTGGCGAAGGTGAACCTGCTGGTGTACGACATCCAGGATGTGGGGGTGCGGTTCTACACCTTCGAGACCACGCTGGCGTACACGCTGCAGGCGGCGGCGGCGCACCACATCCCGGTGGTGGTGCTGGACCGGCCGGACCCGCTGGACGGGCTGGACGTGGAGGGGCCGCCGCTGGCGCCGGCGGAGAAGAGCTTTGTGGGCTATTTTCCGGGGATGCCGGTGCGCAACGGGATGACGGTGGGCGAGCTGGCGCGGATGTTCAACCAGACGATCGGGGCGGATCTGCACGTGGTGCGGATGCAGGGCTGGCGGCGGGGGGACTACTACGACGAGACCGGGTTGACCTGGGTGGATCCATCGCCGAACCTGCGCAATTTGACGGAGACGGTGTTGTATCCGGGGGTGGCGCTGGTGGAGGCCACCAACGTGAGCGTGGGGCGGGGCACCGACACGCCGTTCGAACTGTTGGGCGCGCCCTGGATCAACGGCATGCAACTGGCGGAGGCGCTGAACGCGCGGCGGCTGCCGGGGGTGCGCTTCATGCCGATCCGCTTCACCCCGAGCAGCAGCCATTACGCCGGGCAGCTTTGCCACGGGATCAGCCTGATTGTGACCAACCGCGAGTTGCTGGACGCGCCGGAGATGGGGGTGGAGATCGCCTCGGCGCTGGCGCGGCTGTACCCGCAGGGCTGGGACAGCAGCAAGATGCCGCAGTTGGCGGGGAGCGTGGACTTGGTGGGGCAGATCCGCAGGGGGGAGGACCCGCGGCGGATCGAGCAGAGCTGGCAGGCGGAACTCGAGGCCTTCAAGAAGTTGCGGAAGCAATTTCTGCTGTATCGCTGACAGGCGCGCTGCGGCGCATGTTGCTCGTGTCGTGATATAACACGCTCGCCGGCTTTGGGATGCACCCCAGCCTGGGAAGTTCGAAAATCTGGAATTCCGCGGGCCAACCCCTTGATTCGATTGGGAAAGGCGTTCCACTCGGCGGGCGTGGGGGCGCCCGCGCGCCGCGCGGCCACGCCGAGCGGAGACGCCAAGCCTGGGTTGGCGGAATTTCGCGGCCTTTCGCGCCGATTTTGCCAGCGGGCAAAGCGGCGCGACCCCCGCGAGAGGCGACGGGCGCAGAGACGGCATGAGGGTGGGATGCGGCCGGGGGGGCGCGCGCGCGCGATTTTATTGTTGCGGAATAGCGACGGCGGGCGGGGGCGGGGCCGCGCCGGATCACGGGGTCGTGGCGGCGAGGCCGGCGCCGCGGCGGCGGTCGGGGAAGTTGACGACGACCAGGCCGAAGCGCTGTGACGCGGCGGCCGCCGTAGGCGTTGGCGGCGATAAAATCGAGCGGCTGGCGGATGGTGGCCATGTCGGCGGAGGGCGGGGAGGCGTGCGGCTCTTCTTGGGGAAAAGCCCTACCCCGGGGGCGGGACGAGGCGGCGGCGATCCTGGAACCGCTCCCGCGCGGTGGGGTGCGGGCGGGCATGGGCGGCTGGGTCCTACTGGAATCCAGCTGGCGCGGCCGCGCCGGATCGCCCAGTGGCGCGTTCCCCGTCACCATCGCGCAACTATTTTGTGACAATCTTGTAGCAAGTTATTACCTTTTGCGCGCGCCCCGCATTTTTTGCTTGACATCGGCCTCCCTGGCTCGAGTAGCCTAACCGCGCAGTGGCTCACAGGGTGATGGCGATGCGGATGGCACGGTACTTGCTCTCTCTCTCTCTCTCTCTCTCTCTCTCTCTCTTAGCTCTCGCTAGCGCCGCCTTCGGACAGGCGGCGGCGCCCGCCGGGCTCGACGCCACGACCGCGGTGCTGCTGGCGCGCGGCGCGGGCCTGCTCGGCGCCAGCCCGCAGGCCGGCTACGTGGCCCGCGGCACGGCCACTTTCAACGGCCCGCGCGGCAGCGAGAGCGGCGCCATCGAGGTCGAGGCTTGGGGCGCGAGCCACTGCCGCGTGACCGTGGATTTCTCGCGTCCGGGCGAGCCGCGGCGCTGGGTGGCGGTGCTCGACGGCCGTAAGCGTCAAGCAAAACCACTCTTCCCTGGCGGGCGCGGGCGTGTTCCAGTAGCGGGATGAAGCCAAGGAGTTGGGCGCGGCGCAGCCGCGAATCGGCGCTGGAATTGGCGCGATCTTTTGAGGCGAGCGGGCTGTCGC
>DATKSZ010000045.1:0-2585 GCA_035531375.1 Terriglobales bacterium
CAACCAAAACCTGCTGCAGGGCGAGACCTATTTCGGCGGCCGCTACCTGGGCACGGCCACCCCGTCTTGGTTCAACTACGCCTACGCCGATGGCCAGGGCACGGTGCGCAAGCGCTCCAACGGCGAGCTGGACTCCAACTGGCCCTTCGGCGAGTTCGCCAACTACCAGAGCGGCGTCAGCCCGATCCACTTCACCGGCAAGCTGCGCGACACGGAGACCAACCTCGACTACTTCGGCGCCCGCTACTACAGCAGCCAGCTCGGCCGCTGGCTGACCCCGGACTGGTCCCCCGCCCCCGCGCCCATCCCCTACGCCAACCTGGACAACCCCCAGTCCCTCAACCTCTACAGCTACGTCCTCAACAACCCCGCCACCGCGACCGATCCGGATGGCCATTGCTGCGACCCGATCACAACGGCGATTGACCTCGCGACGTGGGCGGCGCTGCACCCGCAAGCCGCGGCGCGGGCCGCAACTGGGGCGGAGGGGGCTGGCCTTATGGCGCTGGGCGCCGGAGAGGTCGTTGGCGGGTCGATATATGCGGCAGCAACCGACGGTCTCGGTGCGGCGTTTGGGGGCGCGGCCCTGGGATTGAAAGGCGCCGCAGATTTTGTTGCGGGTTCGGCAGTCGCGCTGAATGCAGCCACGAACTCCATCCCGGCGGCCAAACTCGACAACGCAGCGGGCATAGTCCAGAACGTGGGAGGCGATCCCGCCGGGCTGGCGGTGGCAGCGGCGAGCGGCGGCAATCTAAAGGCCGCGCAGGTGGCAGCCAGCGCGGATGGGCTGGTCACGAGCGCGCTAGGCGTGCCAGACCTCGCCAGGGCGAACACGCTAATGAAGGCGGTCGGGACGCTCAATGCGGTTCAAGCGGTGGTGGACGCGAAGGAAATGGTGTGCAAGGAGCAGACGCCGTGCGGTCCGAGCGGCGGCGCCGCCGGTGGCCCTGGGGCAGGGACGACGGGCAGCGGGAAGCGGCCGGGTGGCGGAAACTGAGGAGGTGAGCAGGGTGGCCGCAAGATCGATCAACGATAGGAATCGGCGGTGGCTCGTGTCTGTGGCGGCCAACAGCGGGATCCTCGGGGCCGTTTTGTATTACTTCCGCCGGGGCTACTCGATCAGAAACCTCGCGGCGGTGGGCGTGTTCTCCACGGTCGTCATCAACCTTGTTCTCGCCTGGGGATGGCGCCTGGGAAGGAAGCGCCGCAGAGCGGCTACCGGGGAGCGGCCTGGGTAAGTAGTTTGGCGATCAGCTCCGAGCGCGGGAAATCCAGGGGCAAGCAGAGTTCGCGGCCGTCGCGCAGCCGGACGTGGAGGCCCCTGACCAGCAAGGGCCGGGTGAGCAGGGGAACCGGGGCGTCTCCAGGCAACACGCTCACTACGTCGGCGAAGGCGAAGCGCCGAGGAGGCCCGAAGGCGGGGCGGTAGGCGGCCCCAGCAGCATCAAAAAGGAAGGCGCGGCGGCGCTCGGCTAGAGCCCGTCCCACTCCGAGCGCCAGGATCACCACGGAATACCAAGCTCTCAGCGTCGGGACCAAGGCCAGGCAGGCCGAGGCGGCGGCGGCGGCGCAGAAGAGGGGCCAGAAAGACTTACGGAAAATCTGCGTCTCGGCGCCTTCGCTTTCATGCCACCACTTGATTGAGTTCCACATGCGGGCCTTGGGGCGCCGGGGCCTAGCGGCTGCCGGCGGCGCCGCGGAGGACGGGATCGGGGGCGCTCAGAATAAACGCCTGCTTGCGCGGAGGCAGCTTTTCGACTCCCTCCAGGCGGCGCATGACCTTCAGGCGGGGCGGCTTGACGACGGTCCTCTTGGCCTTGGGGCGCAGCAGCTCGTCCATAGTGAGGTTGGGGGCGAGGGCGAAGCGGACGGCCGTCTTGGCGGCGAGGCGGAGGTGATCGGTTCCGTAGTCGGAGGCCAGGGACTGGATGATGCCGATCTTGGCGGCCAGCCCGGCTTGGCTGAAGCCGCGCACTTTGCGCAGGCGGAGGAGACGCTGGCCGAGAGACTCGTTGCCGAGATCCAGGGGCGGAAGTTGGAGCGTGCTTTTGCGGGGCATGGCAGATGGAGGTGCAGCGCCCGAAAAAGGAAAGACTTGCACCGATAAATTATGACACGGCAATTTTACCGCTGGCGCAGACCCATCGAGGGTCTTGACAGAGCTTGGGAAAGAGGCCGACGGGAGGAGCCGGATACCGGCGGGCGAGATGGTGCGGCTTTCACGCGGCGCCAGGCGCAGGAGTTCGCCGCCTGGGGCGCGACGCAGATGTGGCCGCACCTGGCGAGGCCTACGACGCCGAAAACCGTCTGCTCAGCGTGGACGGCGGCGCGACCGCGAGCTACGCCTACGACGCCGAGGGCCGGAGAGTGCACGAGGAGGTGGGCGGTGTGGTAAAAGAATACCTATACGCCCCGGTGGGCCAGGAACTCAGCATCGTGGACGCCAACCAAAACCTGCTGCAGGGCGAGACCTATTTCGGCGGCCGCTACCTGGGCACGGCCACCCCGTCTTGGTTCAACTACGCCTACGCCGATGGCCAGGGCACGGTGCGCAAGCGCTCCAACGGCGAGCTGGACTCCAACTG
>DATKSZ010000046.1:0-33083 GCA_035531375.1 Terriglobales bacterium
CTTGACCGGTTCTTGATCTTGCGCCATGCTGGTCTCCTGTTCTGGTCGGTTTGGCTGGCGCCCCCTGCCAGGGGCGCCAGCGCTGTTTGTACCAGACCAGCTCAGGCCTTTTCAAATGTGCGAAATTTAGCGTACGTTATCGCCGATTTTGTTCCATTCTGGTCGGCAAGTCCTTTGGTTCGTGCGAAAACGAGTGGGACACGGCCTGAACTCCCGCTCTCTACGCCCTTAAGGATGCGTGAGGATGGGATGCGGGCGGGTGGGCGGCGCGGTGACGGATTTGCGGCCTCCCGCGGCTGGCGCTGAGCAGCGGGCGCGGGAATGGCCGCTTGCCACCGCGCGCTGCCCCTCCCGCTCTCCACCGCTGCGCGACACCTTTGCGCCCGGGTACAATGAGCAAGAAGTTTCGAAGCGACGCGTTTGCCTCGCTCCCGAGACGATGGAGGCCCTCCACAGGGGGGGCGCCATCGCGACGCAAATGATGCGGCGCTTTGACGAAGCCTGCCTGAAGCATGCGGTGCCGCCAACGACGCCGAAGGTTAAGCCGGTCGGAAAGCGGAAGTGCGCAAGGAGGACGGTCGCCTTGTGAGCGGTTGTCGAGGCGGTCGGAATCGGCTTCCGCCGGTTCTAGCTCTCAGCATCCTCCTCCAAGCGAACTTCCCACGGGAAACCGGTTACTAGGTCGTGCTGGCAGGGGATCGCCAAATTCGGCAAACACCACGATCGACGCCGATTTCGGGCGGTGCCATCGGGGTAGGCAAAGCGCAAGTCAAAGATCTCGTAGAGGCGCCGAAAAAACTTGCTGAAATGGACTGGACTGGAGGTCGGCGGGTAATCGGGAAGGACCCTCGCGCCGTCGCCGTCGCAGCATACAACGATCAACCCGACGCTTTCGTAGCGCATGGCTGGGTCGGTAATGGTGGTGCGCCCGGAGAGGCTCACCAGTACGTCGTGGTACCGCACGAGCTTCTCCAGTGGCTTGCCGTTCGCGTCGAAGCTGGCGTCGGGCGGGGCCACCCGGCCAAGCTTGGCAAATTTGATGAAATGTAAAAATCCAAAAACGAAGCCGGGGTACATCATGTGGATGTTGGCGCAATCGCCTAGGGCTTCTTCCATCCGGTTGGTGAGATTGCGGAATGCGTTCCCAGTGCTCTTTGCGCTGATCCCCAGGGCCGGCCCGATTCCGGGTTCAAACACGGTGACGTCCACATTTTTGGGCTTGATGCCACCGAGCACTGACCGTTCCGCCTGATCGCTTGCACTGGGCTTGTACTGCAGACAATCTTTGGATTTGATCCTCTTGCTGCTGAGAGGAGGCGAGGGCAGGAGCCATTCTGGCGGAAACCCGCCTTCAAGGACCAGCCGCTCGCTGAGGTGGCGGTGGATCGGTCTGATGTGCTTCCCTGACTGCGTTTTGGAGGTGCCGCAAAGCTCCTTAAGGCCGGCGCCCAAGGTGGAGACGCTGAATGGATTCGAGTGACTCATTGCGTTTCGCTCTTAGCGGGAATAGCGGCGCTGCCGCAGTGTTTCGGCGGCGTCCCGCAAAGTTCGACAGTCGCCGACGCTCAACCCGATGCCATCGCGCAGGATCACACGGTCAGCTTCGGCAGCCGCGGCGGCATACCCGCGATTCCGCAAGAGATCGTCCAGCACAGGCAGCAGCTTGGGAAGCTGGTCGCTTCCGCTAACCGCTGGCAGGAGAACGTTGCGCGCTTCACCGGGCTCAAGCTTGAGCATTCCACCTCCCAGGGCGTGCCCTTCGATCTCCGCGCTCAGCCTGGTCAAGCTCGTCAGCCAGAGGCTGGCTAAACCTTGCGGCTTCATAGGGGAACCGGCGCGAACATGAACGACGTGCAGGCTATTGGGCGCTACCACCCTGGCAGTATTGGCGACGAGCCGCGGCGTTGCGCCGCTCATGTAGGACAAGAGCGCGTCGGGTGTCCGAACTCCGGGGACACAGTACCACGGTTCCCGAGCGCGGCATTTGAAGGCATTATGCACCCCCGCAGCCTCGCCGTTTGCGAGGTAGCGGCGCACGGCTGACGTCGGCTTATCGCCTGGTTCCAGGTAGAGCAGGTAGCCAGCACCGCCGTTCGCAGCGGCGGCAATCCAATCGGCGCTTGAGAATTCAAGGCCGGCCAAGGATCGTCCCCGTCGCACCGCGGGGCGCAGGAATTGCTCCGGGATGCGCCAAAGCTTGGCTTGGTCCGGGTGGAGGTGAAAATAATCGTTTGCGCCGGTCACGTAGCCGATTCCCACCTTCGCCAGCTTGCCGAGCTGCCATACGTGTGTACCTGCCTTGAGCGTGCGGTAAAGGTTTCGCGCCTTTTCGCTGAGCAAATATTCGGCAAAGCGCTGCTGTCCCACCTCAAGATCGCGGGCAAGGAACGGGGTTGACCCGCTGGGCAGCGAGCCCGCCGCGTCAGCGAGCTGGCCGGCATGAACCAGATCGCGAACACAGAAGCGGGCCGGCCCTTCCCCCTTGCGGTCTGCCAGCACAAGCAGGACGTCTTCGCTGAGGTCCGGAAACAGCTTTTTTTGGAAGGTTATGACGGCTACGTCAGCGAATGAACTGGCGAGGGCCCGAAGAGCCGGACGCGCGTACGCGGCGTGCGTGATCTCTACAGGCAGAACCATGGCAAGTCGGCCGCCGAGCTTAAGGCTGGCAATGCTCAGGAGCAGAAACGGCAGCCAGGAGCTGCTCAGCCCGCTCAGCTTCAGCTCGTGCCCGCGAGCGCGAGCCAACGCGCGGCTTCGCCTGACGCCGTTGAACTTCTGGTATCGAATGAATGGAGGATTGCCGACGACGACGTTGACTTGCAGGGACTCGTGGGAAAAGAAATCGCCCTCGATCAGGTGACCCCGTTCCAGGCCGAATTCCTCGTCCAGTTTGTCTGCGATACGACCGTGTGTGGACGCGTCAATCTCGACACCGAAGACCTGGGCAACGGGCGAGCCACCCAAATGCTGGATGCGCTTGCAGGCGGAACGAAGGAAGACCCCGCCCCCAAAGCTTGGGTCCAGCACAGTGTCCGCAGCGTCGCGAATCGCCCAGTCAACAAGGAACTCAGCCACCTGGGCGTCGGTGTAATAGGCCCCCAGTGCTTTGGCGTCGGCGTCCGAAAGTGCGGAAGGCGCATTCACTAACGGCCATTGTACAGGCTCCGCTGCCCAACGGTCGCAATGGACTCCGGCGATGCTCGCGGGCGTCCCGGCCCACGATTCTATAGCAGCCGGGGGCGGCGCTGGAGATAGAGGGCCTGCATCTGGTCGTGGATTTGCTGCGCCAGGCGGGGGGCGTCGTGGCGGGTTAGGCCGGTGGTGGGGACGGGGGGGCAGATCAGCAGCTCGACCAGGCCGGGGCGGAGGTGGGCGGTGGAGGGGGGCAGGATCTCGTAGGTGCCGACCAGCACCATGGGCACGATCGGCACCTGGGCCTGGATGGCGATGAAGAAGGCGCCGGGGACGAACTCCGCCAGTTCGCCGCTGAAGCTGCGGCCGGCCTCGGGGAAAATGAACAGCGGCAGGCCGGCGGCAACGGCGGCGGCGGCCTGCTGCAGGCTGCGCAGCGAGGCGCGGACGTTGGATTGGTCCACCGGCAGGTGCTGGGAGCGGCGCAGGTGTCCGCCCAGGAAGGGGATGCGGAACAGGCCCTGGCGGGCGAGGATGCGGAACTGCAGCGGCAGGCTGGCGAACAGCACCGGCACGTCCATGTAGCTGAGGTGGTTGCAGACCATCACCGAGCTCTGGCCGAGGAGCAGGTGCTGGGCGCCCTCGACCTGAACGCGCACGCCGGCGAGGCGGAGCAGCATGCGGGCCCAGGCCTGGGCGATGCGGTGCTGGCGGCGGCCGCCGCCGTCGAAGCGGGAGCAGGCCATCGAGGCCAGGCCGTAGGCGATGGTGGCGAGGCCGTAGAGCGGGGCGAAGACCAGCCCGGAGCGCAGGCGGGAGAGGTGATGGGCGGCGCGGGACATTAGGGGGCGGGGGCGGGGCCACACCCATAATCGCGGGCTTCGCCCACCAGATACAAGGAGCCGGTGACGAAGATGGGCGCGGCGGCCTCGCCGCTGGCGCCCCGGGCAAGGCGGCGGGCGGCGGCGAAGGCGGCGGGATAGTCGGGGGCGACCTCATGGCGCGCGGCGAGCGGGCCGCAGGCCTGGGCCAGGGCGGCGGGGGCGAGGGCGCGGGGTTGGCGCGGGGCGGTCAGCACCACCGCCTGGGCGCGGGGGAAGAGCAGCTCGCAGATCTCCTCCACCGCCTTGTCGCGCATGCTGCCATAGATAAGGACGGGGGCGGGGTGGCCGGCGGCGCGCTGGTCGTCGAGGAAGGCGGCGAGGGCGCGGGCGGCGAGCGGGTTGTGGGCGCCGTCGAGGATGACCTCGGGGTCGGCGCAGATCGTCTCCAACCTTCCCGGCCAGCGCACCGCGGCGAAGCCCCGGGCCACGGCGTCGGGCGGCAGGGCGAGGCCATGCTGGTCGAGCAGGGCGCAGGCGCGGGCGGCGACGGCGGCGTTCTCGCGCTGGTGGCGGCCGGGCAGCGGGGTGGCGGGGGCGGCCTCGGCGTCGGCGGCGGAGACCTCGGCGAGCGGGACGCCGGCGCGCCGGGCGTGGGCGCGGATCACCGCCAGCGCCTCGGGGGCCTGCGGCGAGCAGACCGCGGCGGCGATGCCGGGCTTGAGGATGCCGGCCTTTTCCCCGGCGATGGCGGCCAGGGTCGAGCCCAGGTACTGCTCGTGGTCGAGGCCGATGGGGGTGATCACGGCAATCCGGGGAAGCAGCACGTTGGTGGCATCCAACCTCCCGCCCAGGCCGACCTCGATGACTCCCAGATCGACTCCCGCGGCGGCGAAGGCGACGAAGCCGACGGCGGTGACCACCTCGAAGAAAGCCGGGGGATAGGGCAGGCGGCCCTGGGCGAGCAGGCGCTCGACCGCGTCGCGCACCCGGGTGGTGGCGGCGGCCAGGGCCTCGGGGCCGATCTCGGCGCCGGCGATCTGGATGCGCTCGCTGAGGCGCTGCAGGTGGGGCGAGGTGTAGAGGCCGGTGCGCCAGCCGGCGGCGCGGGCGGCGGCGGCGATCAGGGCGGCGACGCTGCCCTTGCCGTTGGTGCCGGCGATGTGGACGGAGGGGAAGGCGCGCTGGGGCTCGCCCAGCTCGGCCAGCAGCACGCGAATGGCGTCGAGGTCGAACTTGCGGCCGGGGCGCAGCTCGCCGCCCAGGGCGAGCAGGTAGTCCAGGCTGGCGGCGGGGTTCACAAGCGGGCGCGCGCGTCCACCGCCCGGGGCCCGGGGGGGAGCTGGTCCGGCGCCGCGGCGGCGGCGGGGGCTTGCATGAAGGCCAGGGCGCGGGCGAGGTAGGCGCGCAAATCCTTGCGGTGGACCACGGCGTCGAGCATGCCGTGCTCCAGCAGAAACTCGCTGCGCTGGAAATTGGCGGGCAGCTTCTGGCGGATGGTCTGCTCGATCACGCGCGGGCCGGCGAAGCCGATGAGGGCGCCCGGCTCGGCGATATTGAGGTCGCCCAGCATGGCGAAGCTGGCGGTGACGCCGCCGGTGGTGGGGTCGGTGAGCAGGGAGACAAAGGGCACGCCGGCGTCGTCGAGGCGGGCGAGGGCGGCGGCGATCTTGCCCATCTGCATCAGGCTGACGGCGCCCTCCATCATGCGCGCCCCGCCGGAGGCGGAGACGATGATGAGGGGCTCGCGGGCGGCGAGCGCGGCCTCGACGGCGCGGGTGATCTTTTCCCCCACCACGGCGCCCATGCTGCCGCCGATGAAGCCGTACTCCAGGGCGCAGATGGTCACCGCACGGCCCTCGAGGCGGCCGCGGGCCCAGACCAGCGCGTCCGCCATGCCGGTGTCGCGGCGGGCCTTGGCCAAGCGCTCGGTGTAGGGCTTCAGGTCCACGAACTGCAGCGGGTCGGTGGAGACCAGGCCGGGATCGAACTCCTCGAACTCGCCCTGGTCGAACAGCATCTGCAGGCGGGTGCGGGCATTCACCCGGAAATGGCGCTGGCACTTGGGGCAGACTTGCAGGTTCTCGGCCAGGTCCTTCTTCCAGATGACGTTGCGGCAGCCCTCGCACTTGAGCCAGAGGCCCTCGGTGCGCACGTGCTTTTCCGGCACCGAGGGGAGGAGTTTGTCTTCGCGGCGAAACCAACTCATGGCTAGTACTCGATTCCGCGCTGGGCCTGGATGCCCTTTTGGTAGGCATGCTTGACGTCGCGCATCTCGGTCACGGTGTCGGCCAGCTCGACCAGCAGGGGGTGGGCGTTGCGGCCGGTGAGGATGACGTGGAGGTTTTCGGGCTTGGCGCGCAGGAACTCGGCCACCGGCTCGGGGGCGAGCATGTGGTAGGAGATGGCGTAGTTGATCTCGTCCAGGATGACCAGGTCCCAGTGGCCGCTCTGCATCTCGCGCACCGCCTCCTGCCAGGCCTCCTCCACCAGGCGGACGTCCTCGGGATCGGGCTTCTCCGCCCCGATCTTGACGAAGCCGCGGCCCATCTGGCGGATGACGAAGCGGTCGCCGAAGCTCTGGACCGCGTCCAACTCGCCGTAATGCCAGGAGCCTTTGATGAACTGCAGCATCAGCACCCGCAGCCCGGCGCCCACGGCGCGCAAGCCGGTGCCCAGGGCGGCGGTGGTTTTGCCCTTGCCCGGGCCGGTATGGATAAGGATTAGGCCTTTCAAGGTTTCAGGATACAGGATTAGTGGACAGTGAACAGTGAACAGTGGACAGTGGGGGTGGGGTGGACGGGGAGGGTGGGGGGCGCGGGAGGCGTGGTAGGCTGGGGCGGGGAGGCAATGGCGAGCGAGCAGCAGCAACCCGCGCAGCAACGCCGGCCGTTGGCGGCGGTGCTGGAGGAGTGCGCGCCGATGCTGGTGGCCTACTCGGGCGGGGTGGATTCGGCCTACCTAGCCTATGCCGCGCGGCAGGCGGCGCCGGGGGGGGTGCTGGCGCTGATCGCCGATTCGCCCAGCCTGCCGCGCAGCGCGCTCGCGGCGGCGCTGGCGTTTGCCGCGGCGCACGACATCCCCTGCGAGACGCTGGCGACCCAGGAGCTGGACAACCCGGAGTATCGCCGCAACGACCCCAACCGCTGCTACTTCTGCAAAGACGAGCTGTTCGGGCGCATGGCGGAGGAGCTGCGGCGGCGGCCGGGGTTTCGCACCCTGGTCTACGGGGTGAACGCCGACGACCAGCTCGACTTCCGCCCCGGGCACCGCGCCGCGGACGCACACGGGGTGCGGGCGCCGCTGCTCGAGGCGGGGCTGGGAAAGGCCGAGATCCGCGCCCGGGCCAAGGCGGCGGGGCTTGCGGTTTGGGACCGTCCGGCTTCGGCCTGCCTGGCCTCGCGCGTGGCCTATGGCACCGAGGTGACCGCGGAGGTGCTGGCGCGCATCGAGCGGGGCGAGGAGGCGCTCTATGGGCTGGGCTTCCGCCAAGTGCGGGTGCGCTACCACCAGGAGATCGTGCGGCTGGAGATCGCCCGCGCCGAGCTGCCGCGGGCGCTGGACCTGGCCATGGCCGACCGCCTGGTCGAGATCTTCAAGGCGCTGGGCTTCCGCTACGTGACGCTGGACTTGCAGGGGTACCGCTCGGGTTCGCTGAACGAGATCTTGCCCGTGCTCTAGCATGCGCATTCTTTTGGTGAGCGACGAGCCGCGCGACCCCAGCATGGGCGGGCCCAAGGTGGCGCTCAAGCTGCAGGCGGGCTTGCAGGAGCTGGGACACCAGTGCGAGGTGCTGTTTCGGCCGGAGCTGGGCGGGCGGCCGCGCTCGCCGCGGCTGCGGCTGGCGGCGGCGCCCTACTTGGCGCGGCGGGCGGCGAGCGCGCGCAGCCGGGCGGCGGGGCGCTACGACATCATTGACGCCGCCAGCGCCGAGGGGTGGATGATGGTGCCGGGGGCGGCGCGGGCGGTGGTGGCGCGCTCGCACGGGCTCGAGCACCGCTACTACCGGGAGTTGCTGGCCGACGCCGAGGCGGGGCTGCTGCGCAAGCCCTGGCTGCGGCGGCTGTGGTATCCGGCGGTGCGGTTGGCGCAGGTGCGGCAGGCGCTGCGGCGGGCGGGGCGGGTGATCCTGCTCAGCCAGGCCGACCGCGCCTATGTGCTGGCCCAGGGCTGGCAAACGGCGGAGCGCATCGAGGTGATTCCGCACGGGGTGGACGCCGAGCGCTGGCGCCAAGCGCCGGCGGCGGAGGCGGAGCGCGGAGCGGGCCTGCTGTTCTGCGGCTGGTGGACCACCAGCAAGGGCGTGGCCTACCTGGCGCAGGCCTACGCCTTGCTGCTGCAGAGCGGGCTGCAGCCGCCGCTGACGCTGCTGGGGGTGGGCACCGGCGACGCCACCTGGCCGGGCCTGGAGGCGCGGGTGCGCGCCCACTTCCCGGCGGCGGCGCAGCCGCGGCTGCGGCTGCTGCCGCGCCTGCAGGACGAGGCGGCGGTGTTCGCCGAGTATCGCCGCCATGACCTGCTGGTCTGCCCCTCGACCTCGGAGGGCTTTGGCCTGGTGGT
The DNA here is from genome assembly GCA_035531375.1 of Terriglobales bacterium. Lineage (GTDB taxonomy): Bacteria > Acidobacteriota > Terriglobia > Terriglobales > SCQP01 > SCQP01. The sequence continues at coordinate 8,514 of DATKSZ010000046.1, forward strand.
GGTGGAGGCGCTCAGCCAGCGCCTGCCGGTGGTCTGTTGCCAGGGCGTGGGGGCGGCCGAACTGCTGCGCGACGGGCAGGAGGCGGTGTTGACGCCGGCGCGCGACGCGCCGGCGCTGGCGGCGGCGGTGGCCGAGCTGTGGCGGCATCCGGAGCGGCGGCGGGCGCTGGGCGAGGCGGGGCGCGAGCGGGTGCGGGAGCTGAGCTGGACGGCGATCGCCGCGCGCACCGCCGCCTGCTACCAGCGCGCGCTGGGGGAAGCGCCCGCGGCCGCCGCCGCCGGGCGATAATACCGCGATGAGCGCTTCCGCCGGCCTGCGCGTGATTCCGCCCCGCTTCCAGCCGCGCGTCTGGGGCCAGCGCGATCTGAGCGCCTGGTACCCGGAGCGCGGGCGCGAGCCCGAGCCGGTGGGCGAGGCCTGGCTGTCGCCGCCCGGCGGGCCGGTGCTGATCAAGCTGCTGTTTCCGCGCCAGCGGCTGTCGGTGCAGGTGCATCCCGACGATGCCTATGCCGCCGCCCATGGGCTGGGGCGGGGCAAGAGCGAGGCCTGGTACGTGGTGGAGGCGGAGGCGGAGGCGCGGCTGGGGGTGGGGCTGCGGCCGGGAGCGCGCTGGGAAGAGTTAGAGGCGGCCTGCCGCGCCGGCCGCGGCGCCGAGCTGCTGCACTGGTTCGCGGTGGCCGCCGGGGACGTGATTGACGTGCCGGCGGGCACTGTGCACGCCATCGGGCCGGGGGTGGTGCTGTGCGAGGTGCAGCAGGACTCCGACAATACCTTTCGCTTGGATGATTACGGGCGGGGGCGGGGGCTGCACTTGGAGCAGGGCTTGGCGGTGGCGCGGCCCACCGCCGGGGGCCGGGTGGAAACAGGGCTGGCGGCCGGGGCTTCCGGGCTGCTGCTGGCCACCGGGCACTTTCGGCTGTGGCGGCATTGCCTCGCCGCCGGCGGGCGCCTGGCGCCGGCGGCGGAGACGCGCTGGCTGGTGAATGTGCAGGGCGCATGCGCCATTCCGCGCGGCTGCGCCGCCGAATTGCCGCCCGGAGGCGACCTGCGGGTGGCCGCGGCCACGACCCTGCTGGAGGCGCGCACCGGCGCGCCATGATGGAATTGCTCCGCCCGCGGAAATAGGGGGTTGACCGGCCCGCCCCTAGCCCTGAAAATAGAAGGAGCACCATCGCCCGCCGCGCCCGCGCCCGGTTCATCCCTATGAGTTCCCGCCCCCAACCCAAGCTCTCTACCCCTGTCGGCAAATCCGCCGACGGCGGCGCCGCCGCCACCACCCTGAGCGCGGCGCGGCGGTTTCCCCTGGATGCGACCACGCTGAAGAACTACTTGCGCCAAATGGTCCTGCTGCGCGAGTTCGAGCGGCTGGGCGAGCGCGAGTTCAAGAACGGGCTGATCCGCGGCTACTACCACTCCTACGCCGGGCAGGAGGCGGTGGGGGTGGGGCTGGTCAATGCCCTCGACCTGCACCAAGACTACATCGTGGACCACTACCGCGACCACGGCCATATGCTGCTGTCGGGCATGGATCCGATGCGCATCTTCGCCGAGCTGTTCGGCCGCGCCAACGGGGTCTCCAAGGGCAAGGGCGGCAGCATGCACATGTACAGCCCGGAGAACCATTTTCTGGGCGGCGACGGGATCGTGGGCGGCGGCATCTCGGTGGCCACCGGGGTGGGGCTGGCGCTGAAGCAGCAGCAGCGCGACGGCATTTGCGTCTGCTTTTTCGGGGACGGGGCGCTGGACACCGGCACCTTCCACGAGTCGCTCAACCTGGCCAGCCTGTGGCACGTGCCCACCGCCTACGTCTGCATCAACAACATGTACAGCATGGGCACCAGCCTGGAGCGCCACTCCAGCCTGCCGCGGCTGGTGGACCGCGCCGTGGGCTACGGTATCCCCACCGAGCAGGTGGACGGGCAGGACGTGTGGGCCACCACCGAGGCGGCCGAGCGCATCTTCCGCAAGGTGCGCAAGGAGCAGCGGCCCTACTTCGTCGAGGTGCTGACCTACCGCTACCAGGGGCACGGCATCCACGACAAGCCGCTGAACTACCGCAGCCTGGAGGAAGAGACGGCCTGGCACGCGCGCGACCCGCTCAAGCTGCTGAGCGACCACCTGGTGGAGGAGAAGATCCTCAGCCTGGCGCAGATCGAGGCGCTGCGGGCGGAGGTGGTGGCCGAGCTGGAAGTCAAGGTGGAAGAGGCCAAGCAGGGCCCGGAGCCGGCGCCGGAAGAGTTGATGCACGACGTGACGCTGTAGCGCAGCCGAGAAGGGATACACCAACAGTGCTAGTCAAAAAAGCCATGCACGAGGCCCTGAACATGGCCTTGCGCGAGGAGATGGAGCGCGACCCGCGGGTGGTGCTGCTGGGCGAGGAGATCGGACCGTACAACGGCGTGCACTACGTCACGCGCGGCTTGTTCGCCGAGTTTGGCAAGGATCGGGTGATGGACACCCCCATCTCGGAAGAGAGCTTTGTCGGCGTGGGAGTGGGCCTGGCCATCATGGGGCAGCGGCCGGTGGTGGAGATGATGCGCATGGATTTCTCCCTGCGCGCCATGGACCAAATTTACAACCACATGGCCAAGATCCGCTACATGTCGGGCGGGCGGCTGTCGGTGCCGATGGTGCTGCGCGGGCCCGAGGGCCCCGGCCCCAATCCCGGGCTGACGGCGCAGCACGGCCAGCAGCTCAGCGTGCTGTTTGCCCACTGCCCCGGGCTGCGGGTGGTGAGCCCCTCGAACCAGTACGACGCCAAGGGCATGCTCAAGGCGGCCATCCGCTGCGACGACCCGGTGGTGTTCCTGGAGCCCGGGCCGCTCAACAACAAGCAGGGCGAGGTGGACGACGGCGACTACGTGCTGCCGCTGGACCAGGCCGAGATCAAGCACGCCGGCGAGCAGGTGACGCTGATCGGCTACGGCGCCAGCGTGGCGCTGTGCCTGCAGGCGGCGCGCGACCTGGAGCGCGACGGCGTCTCCGCCGAGGTGGTGGACATGCGCTCGCTGCGCCCGCTGGACATGGGCCCGGCGCTGGGCTCGATCCGCAAGACCAACCGCGCCGTGATGGTGGACTACGCCTGGCAGAGCTACGGGCCCGGAGCCGAGATCGTCAGCCGCATCGCCACCGAGGGCTTCTGGGACCTGGAGGTGCCGGTGCAGCGCGTCTCCGGCAAGGAGACCCCCCTGCCCTACGCCGCCAACCTGGAAGAGCTGAGCAAACCCAGCGTGGAAGAGATCGTGGCGGCGGCGAAAGTGACCCTGCAACGCCAGTAGGGCAAAAACAGCCTGGCTCCAGCCCGTCCCGCCGGTCGCACGCTACAAAAGCTTGGTGCGGCCTTCCGCTTCCAGCTTTTGCACCAGCTTGGCCACCTTTTGCGACTTGGCGCGGGGGACGATCAGCAGCGCGTCGGGGGTCTCCACCACCACCAGGTCGCTGATGCCCACCAGCGCCACGGTCTTGCCCTCCACCTGCACGAAGTTGTTGGCCGCGTCCAGCTCGACCACTTGGCCGGCCTGCGCCACCGTGCCGCCGTTGGGGGCGAGCTGGTCGTAGACCGCGGCCCAGCTCCCCAAGTCGTTCCAGCCCAGGTTGGGGGCGGGAATGCAGATGATGTTGCGGCTGCGCTCCATGACGGCGTAGTCAATGGAGATGTTCTCGCACTCCGGGTACCAGCGGTCGAGCACGGCGGCCAGCTTGGAGCGGGGCGCCTCGGCGATGCGGCGCAGGATCTCGGAGGTTGCGGGCAGGAATTCGGCCATCGCCTCCAGGATGCTGGAGGCGCGCCAGATGAAAATTCCGGCGTTCCAGTAGAAATGTCCGGCGTCAACGAACTCCTTGGCTTGGGCCGCGTTGGGCTTCTCGGTAAAGCGGCGCACCCGCAGCGCCTGCGCCCGCGAGCGCGGGTCCTGCACCACCTCGATGTAGCCGTAGCCGGTCTCGGGTCGGGTGGGAACGATGCCCAAAACCACCAATTTTCCCGGTTTTTGCGCCTCTTTGACCCCCAAACGCACCAAGTTGACGAAGGCCTCATTGTTGGTGATGACCGCATCGGAGGGAAAGACCCCCATGTTGACGTCGCCGCGGGCACGCAGGATCAGCTCGGCGCCCAAGCCAATGGCGGGGGCGGTGTTGCGGCCCAGGGGCTCGGCGATGACTTGGGAGGAGGGCACTTGCGGCGCCTGGCGCAGCACTTGCGGGCGCAGCTCGCGGTTGGTGAGGATCCAGATGTCCTCGGGCGAGGCCAGCAGCGGGCGCAGCCGCTCCAGGGTGAGCTCCAGCATGCTGCGCTCGCCCAGAATCGGCAGCACCTGCTTGGCGGCAGTGCGGCGGCTGCGCGGCCAAAAACGGGTGCCCCGGCCGCCCGCCAGGATCAAGGCGCAGAAACCATTGGGTTTGGCGGCGGGTGTGGGCACGAATGGCAGAATATCAGGATTTGCGCGTTTTCCCTTAGAATTTCCTAGGTGCAACCATGATTGAGGCTGGACACAATCCCCGCGCCTACGCCCGCGAAAAGCTCATTTTGGGCTTGACCGCGGGGGCGATCGATTTACTGCTTCTGATCGGACTGCTCACCAGCGGCGCCAGCCGGGAGCTGGCGGCGTGGCTGGGGGGCGGAGCGGCGCGGGCGGTGCTGCTCTATGTGGTGGTGGTGGGGTTGGGATTCAAGCTGGTGGGGCTGCCGCTGGGCCTTTGGGGGCGCCGCATCGAGATGCGCTACGGGCTCAACCGCCAAGGCTTGGGCTCGTGGTGGTGGGACCTGGCCAAGGCCACCGCGCTGGAGGGGGTGCTGGCGCTGTTGGCGGCCGAGGGCCTGTATTGGCTCTTGCGCACCGCCCCGCAGCGCTGGTGGCTGTGGGCCTGGGCGGCGTTCACGTTGTTCATGGTGGTGATGGCGCAGTTGGGGCCGGTGCTGCTGCTGCCGCTGTTTTTCAAGATGCGGCCTTTGGCCGAGGGCGCGGACGCGGAGGGGACGCTGGTGAAGCGGCTGCTCGACACCTACGCCCGGCTGCGGGCGCAAAACCCGCGCCTGCCGCGCCTGCATGGCATCTACGAGTGGAAGCTGGGGGAGAAGAGCGCCAAGGCCAACGCCGCCCTCACCGGCCTGGGCCGCACCCGGCGGGTAATCATCAGCGATACCCTGCTCGAGGCCTCGCCGCCCGAGGAGATCGAGGCGGTCTTCATCCACGAGCTCGGCCACCACGTGCACCACGACCTGTGGCGCGGGCTGGGCTTCCAGTCGGCGCTGTTGCTGGCGGGCTTCTGGCTGGCGCAGTGGTCGCTTGCGGCGTTCAGCGGGCGCTTGGGGCTGAGCGGCGTGGCCGATGTGGCCGGCCTGCCACTGGTGGTGCTGATGTTTAGCGTCCTGGGGCTGCTGCTGCTGCCGGCCAGCAACGGCTTCGTGCGCGCCATGGAGCGGCGGGCGGACGATTACTCCTTCGAGACGCTGGGCACGGCCGAGCCCCTCATCGCCGGGCTGCAGCGGCTGGCGGAGAAGAACTTGGCCGAGGTCGAGCCGCCGCGGTGGAAGGAGTGGCTGCTCTACTCCCACCCCTCAATCGCCACCCGCATCCGGCGCGGCCGCACTTGGCAGGCCGCCCATGGCGCGCCGCTCGGACCCGGGTAAGAGGCTGCAAGCAAACGAGTTCTGCACCACTTGGCGCAGGGCAGCGGCGGAGAAGCCGCCGGGGCCGCGCAGGTAGGCGTACTCGTCGAGCAGCGAACAACCGAAGATGCCGGGGTCGTCGGTGCTGATCGAGAGCTTGACGCCACGATTGTAGTAATCGAGCGCGGGGTGGCGGCGATCCGTGGGCCAGACGCCGGTCTTGAGGTTGGAGGTGGGGCAAACGTCGAGCGCAACCTGTTGTTGGGCAAGGGCTTCCACCAACTCTGGATCTTCGAAGGCGCGCAGGCCGTGGCCGATGCGGTCGGGCCGCAGCAGCGTGAGCGCCTCGCGGATGGACTGCGGGCCGCAGGTCTCGCCGGCGTGGATGGTGGTGCGCAGGCCGGCGGCGCGGGCGCGGGCGTAGCCGGGGGCAAATTCGGCGGTGGCGCGCTGGCGCTCGTCGCCGCCAATTCCGATCGCCAGCACCGATCCCGACGATTGTAGTTTTTCTCCCCAGGCGACTACTTGCTCGAACCGCTCGGCGCCGAACTGGCGGACGGCGTCGAAGATCCAGCGCAGGCGGACGCCGGTCGAGGCCTCGGCGGCGAGGCGGGCGGCCTCCACCGCCTCCCAGTAGGGCTCGATCGGGACTTGGCGCCAGAGCAGGATGCCGATGGAGAGGAAAACCTCGGTGTAAACCACGCCTTGGCCGCGCAACTGGTGCAGGAGGTCGGTGACGGCGGCGGCATAGTCGGCGGGATCGCGCAGGAGCTGGCTGGCGGTCTTGATGGCGTGGATGAAGCCGGCGAAGTCGGAGAACTGGTAGAGGCGCTGGCAGGCGGCGAGGTCGGCCAGGCCGAAGGGGAGGCCGTGGCGCTGGGCCAGGGTCCAGAGGGTGGCGGGGCGGAGGCTGCCCTCGAGGTGGAGATGGAGTTCGGCCTTGGGCAGGCGGCGGAGCTGCTCGCGCTCGGAGGCATCCATTGGGGTCGGCTCCAGGTGGGTGGTTTAGAACAGGCGGGCGAGGAGGGTGTCTATCTCCTCATGGGAGTTGTAGAGGTGGGGGCTGCAGCGGACCCAGCCGTCGCGGTTGGAGCAGACGATGTGGGCGGCCTCGAGGCGGGCAACGAGGTGGTCGGCGGATTGGGAGGGATGGCGGAAGGAGGTGATGCCGCTGCGGTGCTGGGGGGCGGCGGAGAGTTGCAGGAGTTCACAGCCCTGCTGGCGCAGGCCGGCGGCGAGGCGGTCGCCCAGCGCCAGCAGGTGGGCGGCGATGGTCTCGATGCCGACCGCCAGCAACAGCTCGACGGCGGCGCCAAGGCCGATGAGGCCAACGTAGTTGAGGGTGCCGCACTCGAAGCGGGCGGCGCCGGGGCGCCAGAGGATGGGAGCGGCGGCGGCGGCGGCGCGCTGGGAGGCGGAGATGTCGTCCCAGGCGGCGACCGAGAGCCAGCCCACTTCGGGCGGGACAAGGTGGGGCAGGAAGGCCTCGTCCACGAAGAGGAAGGCGGCGCCCTCGGGGGCGGTCAGCCATTTGTGTCCATCGGCGGCGAGGGCATGGACGCCGGCGCGCTTGACGTCCACGGGGAAGGCGCCCAGGCCCTGGATGGCGTCCACCAGGAACCAAGTGCCGGTCTCGCGGCAGATGGCGCCGACCGCCTCCAGGTCGGCGCGGAAGCCGCTGACGAACTGCACCAGGCTGAGGCTGAGCAGGCGGGCGCCGCGGCAGGCGCGGCGCAGGCGGTCGAGGTCGGTCAGGGCGGCCGCGGGCAACAGCTCCACCACGACGCCGCGGGAGCGGAGCGCCAGCCAGGGGTAGAGGTTGGCGGGGAATTCGCAGTCGAAGGCGACAATGCGGTCGCCGGGCCGCCAGTCGAGGCCCTGGGCGATGGTGGCCAAGCCCTCGGAGGTGTTCTTGGTGAAGGCGATCTCGGCCGGGGCGGCGTTCACTAGGCGGGCCAGGGTGGCGCGCACGCGGCCGAGGGCGGCCACCCATTGCTGCCACTGGGTGGGCGGGCCGAAGTCGCAGAGCTGGGCGAGCACCTGCTCCATGGCCTGGCGGGTGGGCAGGGCGAGCGGGGCAATGGCGGCGTTGTTGCAATAAATGCGCTGCTGGACGATGGGAAAGCAGGTACGGGCCTGGTCCAGGTTCATGGTCGCTCCGCAATCCGGGTAACGCGGGCGGGGGAATCTGCGTCCCACGCTTGTAACGGAAGTATACTTGGGATAAGGAAGTGGTCCCATGAAGCCCCTCCACCGCGTGTTTAGCCTGGTTTTGGCGGCTTGCATCGCCCTGCCGCTGGCGGCCCAGAGCGCCAACGAAAAAGACCTCAAGGACATCGGCCACCGGGGGGTGGGCGATGGCATGAACTTCTACTCGCTGGAGAAGGAGATCGCCTTGGGCAAGACCCTGGCGCAGCAGGTAGAGGCGACGGCGCGGATGGAGAAGGACCCGGCCGTCAACGAGTACATCAACCGGGTGGCGCAAAACCTGGTGCGGCACTCCGACGCCAAGGTGCCGTTCACGGTGCGGGTGGTCGAATCGCCGGACGTGAACGCGGCGGCGCTGCCGGGGGGGTATTTTTTCGTCAACACCGGGCTGATCCTGGCGGCGGACAACGAGGCGGAGCTGGCGGGGGCGATGGCGCACGAGATCGCGCACGTGGCGGCGCGGCACGGCACCCGCACCGCCACCAAGGGGGAGCTGATCAACTACGCCACCCTGCCGCTGATCTTTGTGGGCGGCGGGATTGGGCTGGCGGGGCGGAGCTTGGCCAGCATCGCGGTGCCGATGAGCTTTCTGCGGTTCAGCCGCAGCGACGAGAAGGAAGCCGACTACCTGGGCTTGCAGTACATGTACGAGACCGGCTACGACCCGCAGGCCTTCACCGAGATGTTCGAGAAGCTGCTGTCGGAGGAGAAGCACCAGCCGGGAATGATCGCCAAGGCGTTTGAGACGCATCCGCCGACGCCCGACCGCATCCGCGCTTCGGAGCGGGAGATCGCGACGCTGCTGCCGCCGCGGCCGGAGTACATCGAGGACACCTCCGAGTTCGACCAGATCAAGGCGCGGCTGGCGATGCTGGAGCACAAGGACGACACCGACCTGAAGCTGAACGGCAGCGGGCGGCCCAGCCTGATCCGGCCGGATGGGTCGGCGGCCGAGCGTCCCGACGCCAAGGGCAAGCCCACGCTGAAACACCGCCCCGGCGGGGGCGGGCTCTAGCCCGCGGGCCGCGCGGGACTCGCCTGGGGCAGCGGTTTGAGGTAGTGTCGAGGCTATGAAGCCGAGCCGCTGCTTCTGCGCCCTGTTGGTTCTCGCCCTCGGCCTCCATGCCGCCAGCCTGCAGCAGCAGCTCCAGCAGATGGCGGCGGCCTATCCCGGGCGGGTGGCGCTGTACGCCCACGACCTGGCGACCGGCGCGGTGGTGGCGCTCGACCCCGACCGCCCGGTGCCGACCGCCTCGGTGATCAAGCTGGGGTTGCTGCTGGAGGCGATGGCGCAGGTGAAGGCGGGGCGGCTGGCGCTGGACACGCCGCTGGAGCTGACCGCGGGCAACCAGGTTCCGGGCAGCGGCATTCTGCACTTGCTCACGCCGGGGCTGCGCCTCGACCTCAAGGACGCGCTCATGCTGATGATCACGCTGAGCGACAACACCGCCACCAACATGGTGATTGACGCGGTGGGGCTGGCGCCCACCAACGCCCGGCTCAAGGCGATGGGGCTGAAGAACACTTACTTCTACAAGAAGGTGTTTCAGCCGGCCACGGGGCCGATGCCGGCCGACCAGCCGCAATTCGGCCTGGGGAAGACCACGGCGCGGGAGATGGCGGAGGTGATGGAGAGCATCCACCGCTGCGACCTGGGCGAGCGCGCCCTCTGTCTGGACATGATCACCATGCTGCGCAACCAGCAGTACCGCGCCATGCTGCCGCGCTACCTCGACGACGGCGAGGCCAGCGACGGGCTCTCGCCCATCGCCGACAAGATCGGCGCGCTGGACGCGGTGCGCAACGACGTGGCGCTGGTCTACACCCGCAGCGGCCCGGTGGTGATCTCGATCTTCACCTACGACAACCCCGACCACTCCTGGACGCCGGACAACCAGGCGGAGATCCTGATCGGGCGGCTGGCGCAGGCGATCGTGCGGACCTGGTCGCCGGCCGGGCTGGCGCGGCGGATCGCCGATCCGCTGGCGATGGAGCCACCCCCGGCTAGCAACGCCCGCGGTAGGTCTATGAACGGGCTGCTGCCGGGACGGGGTGGTGGGTGGCGGGGGTAATCAGGGCCTGGGCTTGGGCGCGCGGGTGCTTGGCTTTGCGCAGACTCACGCCGATTCCAGATCTGGCCAGAATGTCATGAGGCGCTCACGGATTCTCTCCAGGATCGAGTCGCTGTCGGAGAGCGACTGCAAGATCCCCGCGGGCACGATTTCGAGGGCGTGGTGGGCAAGCTGTTCGGCATCGACCTGGATATGCATCCGTATCTGGACCGGGCTGATAGATTCAGTCGCCGAGCTGTCGAGGTCAAACACGGTAATAAAGGCATTCCTGCGACTTGTGACCGATGAGCCCTCCGTCGCCCTGATCCGGTGCAGACCCGCCCCGACGGAGTCAATGGACGGGGCCCCAAGGAAGGGCTGCCAGCTGTCCCAAACGGCTTGCGGGAGGGCTAGGACGGTTCCCGCAACGCGCCCCTGCGCGGCGAGCTGGAACTTGATCATAACCTGGTAAAAGGTACGCTTGAAGACGTTGGCGATATTCGGGCCCTCGATCCCTGCCGCCGCCCAGCGGGGATTTTTCTGTAGCTCCGCGGCCAAGTTGGACTCGTGCAGGCGGTGCGCCCCCTTCAGGTTTTCGACCGCCTGCCGGTATGAGCCGTGGAAGTCCATGGTCTGGATCTCCAGTATTCCGTAGCGGCCTAGCACAAATCTCCCGCCTTCGTTGCGGACCTCAGCTATGGTTGCGTCGAAAGCGATCTCGGGAGACCGCGACGTTGCGGGAACTGAGATCTCGCCGCCCAGTCTGGCCTGAAAATAAACGTACCCTGCACCCCCCTCTTGGATTCCCCTTCTGAATCTGCCCAGCGCTCGTTTGTCCTGGAGCAGGGTCGCAGGAACGGGCGCTGGGGCATCCTGGTCGCCGAAAATCCTGGCGCATGCGCTGCGGACCAGGTCGCTCGAGATCACGCGGTAGGGGCAGGCCAGCCAGTCTTGGCGCGGACCGTTGCTTGAAGCGCTTACTGTACAGACTCCGAAAGAGTTTCCCTTCTTGACGCACTCGGTGCGCCTCTTGAGCGCTTCGCTCAAGAAAGGGCATTCCCCGAAGGCGTCGCCCTGGAAGGAGGAAGCATCGAGGCGCACTGTCGGGAAAATCCTATGCCCGAGCCACTCGCTGATCGGATTCCCGATTTCCGCCCTTGGCACGCGCTTCACTTCCACAGCCTGTCCCGCCCTAGGCGCTCTAGCCTCGCGCGGGTTGAAATTATGAAATCCCTTTGCAATTCGAATCCGATCGCCCTTCGACCGGATTCGACGGCGGCCTCCAGGACGCGACCTGTGCCAAAAAAAGGATCCAGGACCGTCCCGCCCTCGGGCGAACAGCTATGGATGCGGGGTGCGATGAGCGCCATGGGGAATGTCGCCGAGTGGCCGCCCTCGCCCGGGGAGGAATTGACGATAACGACGTCGTTGCGGCGCGGCTCGGCTGACGCCGCATCGAAGAAGTACTTCGGCCGGCCTGTGGTTGGCTTCTTTACAAAATGAAAGAAGTGCTCGTGGGAAAGCTTAAGGCGGTCACCCTCAGGCCGTGGCGTAGCGTTGGGCTTGTACCAAATTATGTCGTTTCTCAGTATCCAGCCACGCCCCTGCATCTCGATGGCAAACCGCGCAGGTATCAGGAGGAGTTGCTTCTCCTGCCGGACGCCGCCCAGGGGGGTCTTGCGGCGCCGCCTTCCCTTCTCTGACAAGCCTTGGCGGCCCGCGTCTCGCACACTGCCCCAGCGGGCGAAATAGGTGTCCCCGACGTTAACACAGAGACTACCGCTGCTTTTCAGGCACAGCTTGGCTCGTTCAAGAATTTCCGCAAGGTGCTTGACGTACCACTCTGGGTAGGGCTCAAGCCCGAGAACCCCACCATTGGAGCGGTACCACTCGTACCCTGGCGATACGGGCCCGATTTTCCGAACGCTCGGGATGTCGTTGAACAGCGCCCAGTTGTGCCCCAACCCGTACTCGCGGTGTCCCCAATAGGGCGGGCTGGTGACGATCAGGTCGACGCTGTTCCCTGCGATACGGCCGAAAAGGTCGAAGGCATCGCCCTGGAAGATGCTGATCTCACCGGGTTCGGGTGTGCGGGCGGTGGCCATCTTGGCGAACTTTCCTGTGTGCCTAGTGTAGCCGCTCGCCGCGGCCCGTCAAGCACGCAGAGTTCTACCGTGGCTAGGTTCGGAATGGGCTATCCGCCCGGGGGGGCTACTTGGCGGAGGGCGCCCCTGCGGGCAGTGCCGGGCACACAGATGTGCGCCGACACCGATGCTCGCTCCTCCCGGTGGTACAGCCCTCGAACCTAAAAAGTGAATAACGCCGCCTGCTAGGGATGGGTGGGGGCGGCGGGGGCGGGCGGCGGCGCGGGGGCGGGCGCGAGCTGGGCCAGGGCTTGCGCCGGCAGCGACTTGGCCTTGTGCAAGAGCTGGGTCAACTGCCAGATCTGGGCCTGGGTGAGGACCTTGCCGAAGGCGGGCATGCCGGTGAGGCGGATGCCGTTTTCCACGCGCCAATAGATCATGCTGGCGTGGTCGTCGTCGGGCTTGACGAAGAACTGCGGCGGGGGCGGGAACATGCCCCGGATCGGGTCGGGCTTGGGCTGGTTGGGCAGGCCGTGGCAGAAGGCGCAGTCGGTGCGGTAATTGACCGCGGCGGCGGCCAAGTCGCTGTCGTCCACGTTCAGCGCCCCCGGCGGCGGGGTGGGGGCGAGGCGCACCGCGGCGTAGTGCAGGGCGGTGTGGGCGAGGATGAATTCCAGCGGCAGGGGGCTGGAATCGGTGGCGACGGGGAAGTGGCCGCTGAAGGCCCAGAGATAGGCGACCACCGGCAGGGCCAGCAGGCCCAGCACAAAGCCCGCCAGGATGGATTTCAAGGGCGTCATGGGGTCCTCAGTTCACTTGAAAGGCGAGGATCTCGGCCCCCGCGGTGGCGGAGACGGGCACGGCGACGAAGAGGCGGTGCAGGGAGGGCACCAGCAGCGCGGTCTTGGCCATGGTGGCGGTCTGGATCGGCACCTCGCGGTATTGGTCGGGGGTGATTTGCTCGAACACGTCGGTGAAGCCGTCGGCGGCGACGTAGACGCGGTGGTGGGCGCTGTCCCAGGCCATGTCGTCGGCGCCCTTGGCGATGGGGTAGGAGAGAATCTGCTTGCCCGTGGCGGTGTCGAACACCACCATCTGGCCGCTGCGGCAGCCGATGAAGAGGCGGTGGTGGGCGGCGTCCAGGGCGATGGGGGCGTTCATGGTGGCGCCGTGGACGGGCCAGACGGCTACGATCTTGTGCTGGCGGCGGTCCAGGATGTCCACCTGGTTCTTGGAGCGGACATTGAAGTAGATCAGCGGGCCGGTGGAAGAGAGATGCATGGCCTCCAGCGTGTCGCCATCCACGTGCAGGTCGGCGACTTGCTTGTCGGTGTCGAGGTTGACGGTGGTGAAGTGGGAGAAGGCCTGGTGGATGTCGCCGCCGCCGCTCTCGATGTAGAGGTCGTGGGTGGCGGGGTCGTAGCCGACCGAGTCGGCATCGATCCACAGCGGCACGGCGCCGATCTGCCGGTAGTTCTTGGCGTTATAGATGAGCAGCTTGCCCTGGATGCCGTCGGTGACGTAGAGGCGGTTGAGGTCGGGGCGGTAGAGCAGGCCGTGGGGCTTCTTGAGGTCGGTGATGCTGTGGATGAGCTTGCCGGTGCGCAGGTCCACCACCTCCACCGCGCCGCCCTCGGCGGCGGCGAAGAGGCGGTGGCCGGCAAGGTCAATGGCCATGTGGTCGAAGTGGCCGGCGGGGGCGCCGGGGAGGGCGTAGCGGGCGACCAGGGTCAGCGGCGGTTTGGCTTGCGCCGCCGCTGACAGGGAACCCAGCAACAGGGCAGAGACAGCTACGGCGATGCACTTGGACATGCGGTCTCCTCGGGCAAGGGCGGCCAGTTACCAGATCAGCTTGAGGGCGAACTGGATTTGGCGCGAGGTTCCCGCCGTGGCGTCAATCAGGCCGGCGGTGGAGATGGGATTCCCCTTCCCGTTGAAGAGGGTGGAGTTGTCGATCGGCGGCGCGAAGTTGGGATGGTTGAGGATGTTGAAGACCTCGGTGCGGAACTGCAGCCGCGCGCTGTCGGAGATGGATTTGAGCGGAGCCGACTTCACCAGGGAGAAATCGAGGTTGACCTGGTTGGGGCCGGTGAGCATGTTGCGCCCGACGTTGCCGCGCAGGGTGACCGGGGTGGGGAAGGTGAAGCAGGCCATGTTGATGTAGGCGTTGGGATCGCCGGTGGTGGTCTTGCAGCCGGGCACGACGTTGGGCACATCCCAGGGCTGGGTGCTGAGCTGGCCGAGGGGATCGCCGCCGACCAGCGGGGTGAAGGGCACGCCGGTGCTGGCGCGCAGGATGCCGCCCAGCTCCCAGCCGCCCAGCAGGGCGCGCGCGGGCGAGGGCAGCGAGGCGCCGGAGGGGGCGGTCCAGAGCATGCTGTTGATGAAGCTCTGGGTGAGGTTGAGGTCGGAGGGGCCGCGGTCGGCGCCGAAGTTGAACCACAGCAGCATGGGCAGGGAGTTGTTGAAGGTGTCGCCCGCCACCGTGCCGGTGCCGTCATCAATCGCCTTGCTCCAGGTGTAGGAGGTCTGATCCTCCAGGCCGTGGCTGAGGCGCTTGTTGAGCTGGGCTTCGAAGGCGTTGTAGCTGCTCTTGCCCGCCCACATCAGCATGCGGATGGCGCCGACGTTGGGGTTGATCTTGGTGCCGCTGCCCACCGGCGAGGGCCAGAGCATGCCCTGCGGGGTGTAGGTCGGCAGCACGCCGTTGGCGTCTTCGGTGCGGAAGGGCTCGTGCACGCCGCTGGAGCCGACGTAGCCCAGCATCAACGACACCGTGGGGGTGAATTGGTGCTGGATGTTGAGGGTGTACTGCATCACGTAGCTGCGCTTGGGGGCGGGATCCTGATAGGCGTTGCGCAGGGTCTTGTTGCCGGCGGAGATGGCGGTGAACGCCTGGGTGGGGAAGCTGCCGGCGGTGGGCGAGGCGTTGGTGCCCAACTGGAAGAAGGGCGCGGTGAAGACGTACTCCAGGTTGAACATGTAGGGCAGCGGCAGCACGTCGGTGATGCCGAAGCCGGCGCGCACGGCGGTGGTGCCGTGGCCGGTGGGATCCCAGTCCAACCCCAGCCGGGGCTCGAAGTCCTTGGTGGTGGGGTTCTGGAAGTAGGGCGAGCCCAGGTGGGGCGTGGCCGAGGTCAGGGTGGGCAGGATGGAGAGGTAGCCGTGCGTTTCGGTGGGCACGGTGGTCATCTCGTAGCGCATGCCGGCGTTGACGGTGAGGTTGGGGCGGAAATGCCAGTCGTCCTGGATGTAGGCGCCGAACACCGACTGGCGCACGCTGCGCCCGCTGACGTCGGCGGGGAAGGCGGCGATGTAGTTGGTGGGCGCGGCGTTGGTGAGGAAGCTGGAGAGCGACCCGTAGCTGAACACGCCGTTGCCGTTGGCGACGCCGATGAGGTTGTCGCGGATGCGCTCGAAGGAGAAACCCATCTTGATGGAGTGGGTGCCCTTGGTCTCCATCAAGTCGTCGTTGAACTGGATGGTGGTGTAGTTGAAGGTGTAGTTGGAGGGGGCGCCCACGCCGCCGGTGAACTCGGTCATGCCCGAGACCTTGACGTCGGGGGCGGTGCGGCCGGGAACGCTGCCGAAGGTGAGCGCGTTCATGGCGTTGATGGTGCTGGTGGAGGCGCCGACCTGGGCGGGGGTGCGGTAGATGCCGCCGCGCATGGTGTTGATGACATTGGGGCTGAAGATGTGGGTCCACTGCAGGGCGCCCATCTTGTGGCCGGCAATGAAGGTGGAGCGCTTCTGGTTGAACTCGTCGGGGGAGTTGAGGTTGTTGTTGTCGTAGACCAGGGTGCCCGACATGGAGTCGCTGGCGGAGAAGGTGTGGTCGAGGCGGCCGGTGAAGAAGTTCTCGTCGTTGACCTGGTTGGCGGAGAAGGCGTAGAGGCCGACGTCGCCCTTGGTGGCGCCGTTGGGGAGGGGGTAGAAGGTGTTGAGGAAGTTCTGGACGGTGGGGTCCACCGCCACCGGGCCGCTCACCAGGTTGCCGGCGCGGGCGGCGGCGGTGGGAACGGTGTCGAGGGCGCTGAGGCCCTGCGACTCGCGGATGGCCTCAAAGTCGCCGAAGATGAAGGTCTTGTTCTTCTGGATGGGGCCGCCGGCATCGATGCCGAACTGGTTGCGGCGGAAGGCGGGCTTGGTGGTGTCGAAGAAGTTGCGGGCGTCGAGGGCGTCGTTGCGGAGGTACTCGTAGGCGGAGCCATGGAACTGGTTGGTGCCGCTGCGGGAGATGGCGGTGACCACGCCGCCGGTGGCGTTGCCGTACTCGGCGGGGTAGGTGCCGGTCATGACGCGGAACTCTTGGATGGCGGACACGCCCAGGGCCCCGCCCTCGACGTTGCCGGGGGCGCCTTCGGCGTAGTCCTCCATGCTAATGCCGTCGAGGGTGTAGTTGTTGTCCTGGGGGCGCTGGCCGGAGATGGAGATCTGGTTGCCGAAGCCGCGCTGGCCGCGGCCGCCGTTGAAGGGGGGCTGGTCCTGGGGGTTGGCGACGCCGGGCTGCAACGTGGCCAAGTCGGTCCAGGAGCGGCCATTGAGCGGCAACTGGCGCATGGTCTGGCTGTCCACGGTGGAGCTGACGGTGGCGCTGGAGAGCTGCACCGCCGGGGGCGCGCCCGAGACCTCCACGCTCTGCGACTGGCTGCCCACCTTGAGCGCGGTGTTCAACTGCAGCCCCTGGCCGACGGTCAGGGTGATGCCGCTCCGCACCTGGGTGACGAAGCCGTTGTCGGTGAAGGTGATCTGGTAGGTGCCGGGCTGCAGGCTGGGCAGGTTGAAGAAGCCGGCGGTGTCGGTGGAACTGGAGCGGACGATGCCGGTGCCGGTGTTCTTGGCGGTAACGGTGGCACCGGGGATGCGGGCGCCGGAGGCGTCCGTGACGGTACCCGATACGGTGGCACCGGTGCCTTGGGAAAGCACCGGGAGGGAAAGCATCAGCGCCAGCAGAGCACCAAAGACGATGCGGGTAGGGCGGGGCTGATTTCGCAGACTGTGTGGCAGGAGCATACGCACCTCCGTTCCACAGGGAATCCTATGGCAGAGGGCAAGGGGAATATTAACCCAGGATTAATATTTGTTCATTTCGGCCGGCGCCGGCGCCGGCGCGGGGGCGTGGGCGGGGGCGCCCTCGGGCTCGGGCGGGCGCGGCAGGGCGATGGTAAAGGTCGAGCCCGCGCCGACCGCGCTCTGGCAGGCGATGGCGCCGCCATGGACGGCGACGATGGCCTGGGCGATGGCCAAGCCGAGGCCGCTGCCGGGTTCGGCGAGCGAGCCCGAGGCGCGGTAGAAACGTTCAAAGATGTGATCCAATTCGGCGGCGGGCACGCCGCAGCCCTGGTCCTGGCAGCGCATCACCACGCGCTCGCGCTCGGCCGCCAGGCTGACGGTGATGCGGGAGTCGGGGGGAGAATACTTGATGGCGTTGTCGAGCAGGATGAGGAAGAGCTCGTGCAGGAAGGCCTCGTCGCCGCGGAAGGCCACGTCGGCGCCGAGGTCGCGCTCCAGGCGGATGCGCTTGGCCTGGGCGCGGGGCGAGACCAGGCGGCAGGCGTCCTCCAGCAGCTCGTTCAGATAGAGCGGCTCGCGCAGCAGGCGGAGCTGGCCGGCGTCGGCCATGGAGAGGGTGAAGAGGCCGTCCACGATGCGGGTGAGGTGGCGCAGCTCCTGGTCGAGCGCCTGCACGGTGCGGTCAAAGTCGGCGGGGGGGCGGCCGCCGGCGACCAGCAACTCGATCTCGCCGCGCAGGATGGTGAGCGGCGTGCGGATCTCGTGCGAGGCGTCGGTGACAAACAGGCGCAACTGACGCAGCACGGCGTCCACGCGCTCGAACAGGCGGTTGAAGGTAATGGTTAGGCGGCCCATCTCGTCGGTGGGGGTGGCGACCTCGAGCGGGCGCCAGAGCGAGGGCTGGCCGCCCTGCAGGGCCAGCGCCGCCATCTGCTCCACATGCGAGGTGAGGGCGCGCACTGGGGCCAGGCCCTTGTCCACGTACCAGGCCGAGATCAGCCCGGCCAGCAGCAGGCTGACCGGCAGCAGCACCAGGATGATCTCGCCGAAGCTGTCGAGCACATGCATGGAGCCGAAGGTGGCGATGCCGGTGGCGAGCAGGTAGCTGTGGCCATGGCGCACAAACGGAATCACCGCCAGGCGCATCGGGCCGGCGGGGCCCTGCACGTCGGCAAACCAAGTGGAGGCGGGCAGCGAGCGCAGCACCGCGGCGGGCACGGGCAGGTTGCCGGACAGATTCTTGGAGCGCTCCCGGACCCGGCCGTCGGCGGCGAAGACCTCGAAGAAGCGGCCGCCGCCGCCCAGGTCGCGCACGTCGTGCATGGTGCGGTCGGTGGCGAGGTTCTCGACCACGGGGTCGGCGGCCGCCATCAGATCCTGATCCACTTGGCGCAGGGCGGTGGTGCGCAGCAGCAGGAAAATGCTGAGGTAGGAGGCGGCCAGCAGGCCGCCCACCATGATCCAGGAGAGGCGGATGAGGCGGTAGCGCAGGCTGCGCGGCTTCATGCCCGGGCCTCGCCGATGCGGTAGCCGAAGCCGCGCACGGTGTGCAGCAACTTGACCCCCAGGCGGCCGTCAATGCGCTTGCGCAGGCGGGCGACGTAGACCTCGATCAGGTTGCTCTCACCCTCGAAGTCGCCACCCCACACGTGGGCGACGATATCGGCGTGGGCGACGGGGCGGGGGGCATGGAGCAGCAGCAGCTCCAGCAGGGCGTACTCCTTGCGGGTGAGCGGGATCTGCAGGGCATCGCGGCGGGCGCTGCAGGTGCTGGGATCGAGCCGCAGGCCCTCCCAGCCCAGGCCGGCGCGGTCGAACGAGCGCAGGCGCTCGCCCTGGGGGGCGGCGCTGCGGGCGCCGAGGAGAATGAGGCGATGCAGGCGGGTGCGCAGCTCCTGCAGCGAAAACGGTTCCGCCAAGGTGTCGTCGGCTTCGGGCGCGGGGCCGGGCGCGGCCGCGGCGGAGCGCAGCAGCAGCAGCGGGGCGCGCACATGGCGCTGGCGCAGCTCCCGGCAGAGGGCGGGGGCGCCCAGCGGCGGCCCGCCGCGGCGCTGGGCCAAATCGGAGTGCAGCACCAGCGCGGCGTAGGCCACGCCTGGGGAGGCCGCCAGGATTTCCTCCACCGAGGCGGCGAGGTCCACCGCATAGGCGCACTCGCGCAAGGCGCGCGCGATAAAGTTGGCGGACCTGCGATCCGCCTGACCCACCAAGATGCGCATGCAAAAAGGCCCTCAACGGGGCGGGCGCGGCGAGGCATGCCCGCAACACCTTCTTGGGATGGAGCCTAGACCCACCACCGGGTAAAAGTCAATCGCGAAATCCGCCCGCGCCGTTGACAATGGGGTGCGGGGACGGCCAGGATGAGGGGTGCGGGTGCTCATCGTCGAGGACGAAAAGCGGATGGCGGGCTTCATCGGGCGCTCGCTGCGCAGCCAGGGCTACGAGGTGGAGGTGGCCGAAACCGGCGAGCAGGCGCTGCTGCTGGCGGGCAACGGCGATGGCGGCTACGACGCCGTGCTGCTCGATCTGCGGCTGCCGGGGGTGGACGGGCTGGAGGTGTGCCGGCGGCTGCGGGCGGGAGGGCTGGAGGCGCCGGTGCTGATGGTGACGGCGCGCACCCTGGTGGAGCAGCGGGTGGAGGGACTGGACGCCGGGGCCGACGACTACCTGACCAAGCCTTTTGATTTGAGCGAGTTGCACGCCCGGCTGCGGGCGCTGATCCGGCGCGGCCTGCCCGGCCGGGGGGCGGTGCTGCGCTTCGGCGAGCTGGAGCTGGACCGGCACCGGCGCCGGGCGCTGCGCGGGCCGGCGGAGCTGGGGCTGACCCCCAAGGAGTTCAGCCTGCTCGAGTGCCTGATGCTGCATGCCCCGGCGGTGGTGCGGCGCTCGGAGATCGTGGAGTACGTCTGGAGCCGCGGCTTCGACACCGAGACCAACCTGGTGGAGGTCTACGTCAACCGCCTGCGGCAGAAGATCGGGGACGAGGAAGGCGCCTGCCGCATCCACACCGTGCGCGGGGTGGGCTACCAACTGGGCGGGGGCGAACCGCGGGGGTAGGAAGCGGGCTAGCCTAGAGGGCGGCGGCGATGGCCGCGCCCAGCTCGGCGGTGGAGGCGCGGCCGCCGATGTCGGGGGTGCGCGGCCCGCCGGCAGCCAGCGCGCCCTCGATGGCTCGTTCGATGGCGTCGGCGGCGGCGGCCTCGCCCAACTGGCGCAGCATCATCGCCCCGCTGCCGATTTGCCCCAGCGGGTTGGCAATGCCGCGGCCGGCGATGTCGGGGGCGGAGCCGTGCACCGGCTCGAACATGGAGGGGTAATCGCCCTCCGGGTTCAAATTGCCCGAGGCCGCCAGCCCGATCGAGCCGGCGATGGCCGGGCCCAGATCGGAGAGGATGTCGCCGAACAGGTTCGAGCCCACCACCACGTCGAACCACTCCGGATGGCGGACGAAGTGGGCGGTGAGGATGTCCACGTGGTACTGGTCGGTGCGGATGTCGGGGTATTGCGCCGCCATGGCGCGGAAGCGCTCGTCCCAGAAGGGCATGCTGTGCACCAGCCCGTTGCTCTTGGTGGCGGAGGTGACGTGGCGGCGGCGCTGGCAGGCCAGCTCGAAGGCGTAGCGCATCACCCGGTCGCAGCCGCGGCGGGTGAAGACCGATTGCTGCAGGGCCAGCTCGTCGTCGGTGCCGGCGAAGAGGCGGCCGCCGATCTCGCTGTACTCGCCCTCGTTGTTCTCGCGCACCACGACGAAGTTGATGCGCTCCGGGGTGGCGTTTTTGAGCGGGCTCTCGATGCCGGGCAGCAGCCGCACCGGGCGCAGGTTGACGTACTGCTGGAAGTGGCGGCGGATGGGGATGAGCAGGCCCCAGAGGGAGATGTGGTCGGCGACGCTGGGATGGCCGACCGCGCCCAGGAAGATGGCGTCGCAGGCGGCGAGCTGCTGCAGCCCGTCCTCGGGCATCATGCGGCCGCTGCGCAGGTAGCGGTCGCAGCCCCAGTCGAACTCCTGCCATTGCAGGGCGAAGCCGAAGCGGCGGGCGGCGGCCTCCAGCACCCGCACCCCCTCGGGCAGCACCTCGTGGCCGATGCCGTCGCCGGGCAGGGCGGCGATGCGATAACTGCGGTCGGATTTCTTGGCCATCACCCCGCCACCATAACAGCAACCCGGGGGGCGGGTCACGTGAACAAATATTAATGCTGGATTCACGCTTCCGCGGCCGGGATTTGCGACCGTAGCAAGGAGGCGCGCGCGGCGGGCGCCGGCAGGGGAGTTATGCACATGGGCCGGCGATGGCGGAGGCGGTTGGGAGCGGTCGGGCTGGGGCTGCTGGCGGCGGCGGCGCTGCTGGGGCAGAGCCCGGGGGCGGTGGCGGGGCGGGTGCGCGACGCCGGCGGGGCGGCGCTGGCGGGGGTGGCGCTGCGGGCGCTGCGGCTGGGAGCGCCCGCGGGCAGCGCGACCCGGGCCCTGAGCGACGCCCAGGGCCGCTACCGCTTGGCCGGGCTGGCGCCGGGCCGCTACCAGCTCCGCGCCGCCAAGGCGGGCTTCCTGGCGCAGCAGCGCACGCTGGCGGTGCGGGCCGGCGCCACCGCGGGCTTGGACTGGGTGCTGGCGGCGGCGCGCCCGGGCACGGCCCCGGCGCTGCGCCAAGGCACGGTGGAGAACACCCCGCTCAACGGGCGCGACTGGACCCAGCTCGCCACCCTGCGCCCGGGGGTGAGCGGGGTGGAGACCGAAAACGCCTCCCAGGGGCACGTGGCGCAGCGCGGCTTTGGGGCGGCGCTGAGCATCTCGGGCTCGCGCCCGGAGGAAAACGACTACCTGCTGGACGGCATCAGCATCAGCGACTACGCCAACGGCGCGCCCGGAAGCGTGGTGGGCACCACCCTGGGGGTGGACGCGGTGCAGCGGATGACGGTGCTGGACAACAACTACCCGGCCGCCTACGGGCGCACCGGGGGCGGCATCATCAGCGCCGCCACCCGCAGCGGCGGCGACGCCTGGCACGGCAGCCTCTACGAGTTCCTGCGCAACAGCGCGCTGGATGCGCGCAACTTCTTCGACGCCAGCAAGCCGGCCTTCCGCCGCAACCAGTTCGGCGGCTCGCTGGGCGGGCGGGTTCGGCCCCTGCGCCTGCATCTGTTCGGCGACTACGAGGGGCTGCGGCAGTCGCTGGGCATCACCCACGTGGACACGGTGCCCTCGGTGGCGGCGCGGGCCGGCCAGCTCGCCAGCGGCCCGGTGGCGGTGGACGCGCAGGCCGCCGCCTTTCTGCGGGCGCTCTATCCGCTGCCCAACGGCCCCGCGCTGGGCCTCGGCGACACCGGCGTCTACACCTTCTCCGGCCAGCAGACCACCGGAGAGAACTTCTTCACCACCCGGGCGGACACCACCCGCGGCGGCCGCCAATTCTCGGCCATCTATCTGTTCGACGGCTCGGAGGTGACCCAGCCGGATGCCTTCAACGCACTCCTCTCCAACGTGACCTCGCGGCGGCAGATGGTGGCGCTGTCGGAAGAGCAAGCCCTGGGCGGCTGGAGCAGCGTGGCGCGGGTGGGCTTCAGCCGGGCGGTGGCGCTGGACGGCGGCCTCAGCCAGGTGCTGAACCCGGCCTTCACCAACCCCGCGCTGGGGATGGTGCCGGGGCAGTTTGTGGGCTCCATCAGCGTGCCCGGGCTGACCAGCTTGGACGGCGGCCCGGCGGCCGGCACCAGCCGGCTGGGCAGCAGCAAGTCGTTCGCCTGGAACTCGTTCCAGGAATCGGAGGACCTGAGCCGCAGCTTCGGCGGGCAAACCGTGCAGCTGGGGGCGCGGGTGGAGCGCATGCAGTCCAACGTCGGGCTGGCGGCGGACAGCAATGGCAGCTTCCAGTTCGGCTCGCTGGCGGCGTTCCTGACCAACCAGCCGCAGACCTTCAGCGCCGCCCGCCCGATGCCGGTGCCGATCATGGGCACGCGCGAGACGCTGTTCGGCGCCTATGTCGAGGACGCCCTGCAGCTGCGGCCGCGCTTCCAGCTCAGCCTGGGGATGCGCTACGAGATGACCACCGTGCCCACCGAGGCGCACCATCGCATCGCCAACCTGCAGGCGCTCACCGACCCGGTGGCGCAAATCGGCAGCCCCTATTTCCTCAACCCCACCCTGCACAACTTCGCCCCGCGGCTGGGGCTGACTTGGCAGCCCTGGCGGAGCGGGGCGGTGGTGCGCTCCGGCTTCGGCATCTTCGACGTGCTGCCGCTGCCCTACCTGTTCAACATCGTCACCCCGGCGGCCTACCCGTATTTCCAGGAGATCTTGGGCAGCACGCCGGGGACGGGAACGTTTCCCACCGGGGCCTACCAGCAATTGGCGGGCAGCCCCTCCAGCTACCGCACCAGCTACGTGGAGCACCACCCCCACCGCAGCTACGTGATGCAGTGGAACTTCAGCCTGCAGCAGCGCCTGGGGCGGCAATGGGCGGCGATGGTGGGCTATGTGGGCTCGCGCTCGGTGCACCTGCCCTTCCGCACCGACGACTTCAACACGGTGATGCCCACCCCCACCCCGGCCGGCTACCTCTATCCCCCCGCCGCCACCAGCCAGCGCCTCAACCCCAATTTTGGCCGCATCAACGGCATTATGTGGAACGCCGACGCCTACTACGAAGCGCTGCAGGCGACGCTGCGCGGCTCCTGGCGGAGCGGGCTGCAGATGCAGGCCTCCTACACCTGGGGCAAGACCATGGACACCAGCTCGGCCTCCATCACCGCCGACCAGTACGACAATTCGCTGGTGAACATGCCGTGGTTCAACACCCGGCTGGACCGCGGCCTGTCGGACCTCAACATGGGGCAAAACTTCGTGGCCAACTTCACCTGGGCGTTGCCGGGGCAAAGCACCGGGCCTTGGGGCTGGGCGCTGGCGGGCTGGCAGTGGGTGGGGGTGGTGAAGGCGGCCAGCGGGACGCCGTTCACGCCGCTGCTGGGGGGCGATCCGCTGGGCACCAAGCTGAACGCGGCGAGCGAGGTGCCCAACTGGGTGAACGGGCCGGGCTGCGGCAGCCGCGTCAACCCCGGCAACCCCAACGACTATATCCGCAGCCAGTGCTTCGCCTTCCCCTCGCCCGGCAACTTGAAGGGCAATGTCGGGCGCAACACGCTGATCGGGCCGGGGCTGGCCAATCTGGACTTTTCCCTGATCAAGAACACCGCCGCCGGCTGGCTGGGCGGAGACAGCAGCGTGCAGTTGCGGGCGGAGTTCTTCAACCTGCTCAACCGCGCCGACTTCGCCCCGCCGCTGGCGCACCTGGCGGTGTTCGACGCCAGCGGCAACCCGGTGGCCGGGGCCGGGCTGATCACCGCGACGGTGCAGCCGGCGCGCGAGGTGCAGTTGGCGGTGAAGCTGCTGTGGTGAACGGCGGGCCCCGGCGGGCCAGCCCGCATCGCTAGCCCGCATTTCTCACCACCTCCGTCGCGAAATGCGCGAGAAGCCGCGCCGGCAAGGCGCGCGCCGTTCAGCGCGCGGAGGCGTACTTGAACAGTACGTCGAGCACGCTGGACGGCGCGCAACGCAGCCGGAGCGTGCTGATCGCGCATTGCAGCAGGAGGCTGGTGAGAAATGCGGGCTAG
>DATKSZ010000047.1:0-12160 GCA_035531375.1 Terriglobales bacterium
GTTGGGGCGCTGGTATCGCCGGCTGGCGGCCGCCAAGGGGAGGCCGCGGGCCAAGGTGGCGGTGGCGCGCAAGCTGGCGGTGCGATTGTATTGGATGTCGGTCCGGAGTGTGGGCTACTCCGCTTTGGAGGTGGGTGGCAACATGCAGGCTGGCTCGAGCGGGTCCCTGGCCTAACCATGGCCGTGCGCTTGAATGAGCAGCCTGCCTCCCCGCGCGGTAGGGCGGGGAGTTCGAACTCCTGATCATGGCCTGCAGTTGAGGGTCGAATAGATGGATGGTGGCTTGCCCACCGCAAACTGTTTCCGGGGCTGGAGTTTTTACGCACGCAGTGCTCAACGGGGACTTTCCGATCGCAGCCGGGCATGGAAAAGTGGATCCAAACAGCGGCTCCACTTTTCCACACCCGCGACGACGACGGCGGCGTGTCTCAAAAACACTCTTGACAAGAGGGGGAGTCGTTATAGAGGGGCCCGCGCCAACCATCGTTTGCGGGCCGCCCCGGCCCCGTGAGGAGCAATCCACATGAAAACCAACGGCTTCGCCAAAATCTGGATCGCAGTCGCCGTCATCGCCTTCCTGCTCGAGTCCCTCCTGGGCCGGATGCTGCAGCCCAGCCTGATCAACAACGGCGGCGTCCCCTGGCGCCTGATGCCCGAGGGCAGCGGCTGGGGCGTGCTGGCCGTGGGCGCCCTGGTCGGCGGCTTCGCCTTCGCCTACATCTTCCTGCAGGGCTATCAGGGAGGCGGCTGGCGGGAGGGCCTCCGCTTCGGCTTCTGGGTCACGCTGCTGGCCAGCGTCCCGGAAAACCTCGGCTATGCCGTCATGCTGCCGGTCGGCCGCCGCATCCCGCTGGAGTTCATCGCCGCCGACTGCGTGACCTTCGTGGTCTGCGGCATCGCGGCCGCCACCCTCGCCCGCGGCAGCGCCCGCGCCCGGGCGGCTGCGGCCTAGCCCGCCTCAGTCCAGCAGCGCCGGCTCCTCGGCCGCGCCCGCGGCCGGGGCCGGCTCCGCCCCCCCCTGCCGCAGGTAGCCCTCCAGCTCCTGGCGGGAGTCGAAGTAGTTGCCCACCAGCCGCTCCAGCGCCCGCTCCCGCATCTGCTGCCGCGTCACCAGCGCCGCATAGACGTAGCCCCGCCCCTCCCGCCGCCGCTCCACCACCTGCTTGCGCAGCAGCCGCTCCAGCACCGTCAGCACCGTGGTGTAGGCCAGCGGCCGGCCCCGCTCCGCCAGCCGCGCGTGCACCTGCCGCACCCTCGCCTGCTCCAGCGCCCACAGCGCCGCCAGGCATTCCAGCTCCAGTTGCGGCAGCTCCGCCCCGCTGCGCGACCTCATCGCCCCGCCGCCTCCGTCCGCCGCCACCGCCCCACCCGCAGCAGCGGCCGCTCCAGCGAACGGTTGTAGCTGGTCCACTCCGCCTCCGTCGGCTCCTCCTGCTCCAATTGCGTGCGCATCGCCTGCATCTTCGAGTCCATGTCGTCCAACTGGTGCAGCAGCAGCGCCTCGGGAAACATCGGCAGCTTGGGCGAGCCGAACTCGTAATGGCCGTGGTGGCTGATGATCAGGTGCTCCACCAGCGTCTGCAGCGTCCGCGGAAACTCGGGCAGCTCCGCCAGCTTGCGGTGCAGGATCTCCAGCACCAGCACCATGTGCCCCAGCAGTTGCCCGGGGGTGGTGTAGCTGAAGCTGCGGCGGTAGCTCAGCTCCTCGATCTTGCCCAAATCGTGCAGCAGGATGCCGGCCAGCAGCAGGTCGCCGTCCACGAAGGGATAGTTGCCCCGCACCCGCTCCGCCAGCCGGCACAGCGAGGTCACGTGCTCCAGCAGCCCGCCCAGGTAGGCGTGGTGCAGCAGCTTGGCCGCCGGGGCGCGGCGGTAGCGCCCGGCGATCTCCGGGTCGTCGAAGATGCCCCGCAGCAGCGCCTGCAGGTGGGGGTTGGCCATGGCCGCGATTCGCCCCTGCAGCTCCTGCCACATCGCCTCCACGTCCTCCGGCGTCACCGGCAGGTAGTCGCCCAGCGCGATCTCGGCCTCCTCCACCCGCCGCAGCCGGTCGATCTTGAGCTGCGGCTTGTCGCGGTAGAGCGCCACCTGCGCCTTCACCCGCACGAAGTCGTCGCGCTCGAAGCTGGCCTGCACCGCCTCCACCCCATCCCACATGTTGGCGTCAATCTGCCCGGTGCGGTCGCCCAGCGTCAGCGAGAGGTAGGGCCCGCCGTCCTTCTTCAGGCGCAGGTCCTTGCGCACCACCAGGAACACGCTGGTGATGGTCGAGTCGGGGACCAATTGTTCCACGAAACAGGGCTTGAGGCTGTCGTCCATCTACAGCCCGCCGCCGCCCATGTCGAACCCGCCCGGCTTCTTGCTCTTGTCCGGCTTGGGCAGGTCGCTGGGCAGCACCCGCTGGAAGCGCGTGATGTCGGGGCCGGTGGAGGCGCTGGCGCCGCTGTCCACGTAGCCCGGCTTCACCGTGATGTAGGCGTCCTGCCGCAGCTTCGCCAAATAGGTCTTCAACTCCGGCCGCAGCATCTGCTGGTAGAGCTTGTCCATGATGCTGTTGGTCGCCTCCTGCAGCGTCTCCTGGCCGGCATGGTGGACGGCGGTCACCTTCAGGATCAGATAGCCGTTGGCCACCGGCAACACCGGGCTCACCCCGCTGACCGGCAGCGCGAACAGCAGTTTCGCCAGCTTCGCCTCCAACTGGTCCTTGCGCTCGAAGCCGATGTCGCCCCCCTGCGAGGCGGTGGCGCCGTTGGAGTAGCGCTCCGCCAGCTTGCTGAAGCTCTCGCCCCGGGAAGCCCGCTGCTGCACCTGGTCGGCCAGCGACTTCAGCCGCGCCTGCTCGCCCGCCGACTTGCCCGCCGTCTTGATCAGGATCTCGCTCAGCCCCACCTCGTCCGGCCGCACGTAGTCGGCCTTGTGGGCGTTGTAGTAGGCCTCGATCTGCGCCGGCGTCGCCTGCGGCACGCGCGGCGCCACGTCCTGCTCGATCACCTTGCGCTGCAGGATCTGGTTCTTGATGGACTGCTCGAAGTCCTGGTAGCTCTCCCCCTGCGCCTCGATCGCCTTCTGCAGATCCTCCATCGAGGCCAGGTGGTTCTGCTTGCGCATCTCGTCCAACTGCAGCACCGTCTCCGTCTCGGCGCTCATGCCCAGGTCGCTCGCCCGCTGCACCAGCAACTGGTTGTCAATCAGGTTGGCCAGCAGGTCCTTCTGCGCCTTGGCGATCGCCGCCTGCGTCACCGGCTTGCCCGTCTGCCGCGCCTCGTCCTGCAGGCCCGACACCAGTTGGCTCTCGGCGGTTTCCAGGTCGGTGGTGGTGATGATCTTGTCGTTCACCCGCGCCACGATCTGCTCCACAATCGTGGTCTTGGGCGGGGGCGGCTCCGCCGCCGGCAGCCCCGGGATGGGGGCCGCGCTCTCGGACTTGGTCGCGGCCGCGGCCGCCGAGGCTGGCTTGGAACTGTTCTTGCTGGCTTGGGGCGCCTGCGCCGCCAGCCCCACCGAGGCCAGCAGCGCGGCGGCCGGGATCCATCCCAGATACCGCTTCATAGGCCCCATTATCGTACAAATGTAGGGGGCAGAGATAGCGGAAACGCTCAGCGCTGCTGGCCGCCCAGGGCGCGCAGCCGCGCCGCCACCTCCGCCGCCGCCGCCTGCACCTCTTCGTCCCGCAGCGTGCGCTCCTCGCTCTGGAAGCGGGTGCGCACCAGCAGGCTGTAGTGGCCCTCCCCGCTCGCCGCCCCGCGGAAGACCTCGGCCGGGCTCGCCGCCGCCAGGTGCGCGATCGCTGGCGCCGCCCCCAGCGCCCTCTCCACTTGCGCCCAGCTCACCTCGTCGGCGAAGACAAACGAGAAGTCGCGTTCGCTGGCCGGATAGCGCGACGGCGGCGCATAGCGCACCCGCCGCCGCCCCAGCGCATACAGCCGCTGCAGGTCCAGCTCGGCCAGCCAGGTCTCCGGCGGCAGCTTCCACTCCGCCGCCAGAGCGGGATGGAGCTGGCCCGCGACCGCCAGCTCCCCCAGCCGCCCGCCCCGGCCGGGGTGGAGAAACCCCGGCAGCTCGGCGGCGGTGCCGATCAGGCTGGGGGCCTCAAACAGCCCCAACACCGCCTCCACCTCGCCCTTCAGCCCCAGAAAATCCATCCCCGGGTCGCAGGCGCCCAGGCTGAGCACCGCCGTCTCCACCGGCTGGCCCCCCTCGCGCCGGTAAAGCTTGCCGATCTCGAACAGCTTGGGCGCCGCCACCCCGTGGTGGAGGTTGTGGCGCAGCAGATGCAGCATCGCCGGCAGGCTCGAGGTGCGCAGGATGGCGGCCTCTTCGCTGAGCGGGTTCAGCACCCGCACCGGCGCCGCCGCGGGCGCAAACCGCGCGCACTCGCCCGCGTCGGCGAAGCTCACCGTCACCGCCTCGGCAAAGCCGCGGCCGCGCAGTTGCTGCCGCACCCGGTCGCGCATCCCCGCCTCCGGCAGCGGCGCCGCCTCCCCCTGGAAGGCCGGTAGCCGGGAAGGGAAGCGGTCGTAGCCATACAGCCGCGCGATCTCTTCGATCAGGTCCACCTCGCGCGCCAAGTCCGGCCGCCAGCTCGGCGGCAGCCACACCTCGTCCTCGCCGTCGCAGCCCAGCGCCCGCAGCAGCCGCGCGCAGTCCTCGGGCGGCACCGCGCGCCCCAGCAGGCGCGCCAGCGCCGCCGGCCGCAGCCGAATCGCCTGCGGCTGCGGCAGCGTGCCCACCTGGTCGCTCATCCCGCCCGCCACCACCGCGCCGTAGGCGCGCGCCCCGGCGGCGATCAGCCGCGCCGCCAGCGGCGCCGCCTCTGGATCCGCCCCGCGCTCGAAGCGGTGGCTGGCGTCGGTGTGCAGCCCATGCCGCCGCGCCGTGCGCCGCACCGTCAAGGGATCGAACCAGGCGCTCTCCAGCACCACCCGCCGCGTCCCCGCGCCGATGGCCGTCTCCAGCCCGCCCATCACCCCCGCCAGCGCCACCGGCCGCTCCCGGTCGGCGATCACCAGGTCGCGCGGGTCGAGCTGGCGCTCGACCTCGTCCAGCGTCACCAGCGTCTCCCCCGGCCGCGCCCAGCGCACCCGAATCTCCCCGCCCCGCAGCCGGTCGGCGTCGAAGGCGTGGGTGGGCTGGCCCATCGCCCACAAGCTCAGGTTGGTCAGGTCGGCGATGTTGTTGATGGCGCGGTGCCCCAGCCCCTGCAGGCGCGCGGCGAGGGCGGCGGGCGAGTCGCCCACCCGCACCTGCTCCAGCAGCAGCGCGCAGTAGCGCCCGCACGCCTGCCCGTCTTCGATCGTCACCGCCACCGCCGCCGGCTGCGCCCCCAGCCCCGGCGCCTCCAGCTTCGCCAGCGGCTCGCCCGTGAGCGCCGCGATCTCGCGCGCCACGCCATAATGGCTCAGCAAATCAGGCCGGTTCGAGGTCAGGTCCAGGTCGAAGCGCCAGTCGCCGCCCACCGCCTCCACCCGCTCCACCGCCACCCCGGCCAAAGACAGCCGCGCCGCCAGCGCCTCCGGGGCGAGCGTGATGGGTACGTATTCGCGCAGCCACGACAGCAGCACCTTCATCGGAACTGCTCCAAAAAGCGCAGGTCGCCCGAGTAGAAGCGCTGCAGGTCGTCCACCCCGTAGCGGATCATCGCCACCCGGTCAATCCCCAGCCCAAAGGCGAAGCCCGACACCCGCTCCGGGTCGTAGTTGACAAAGCCAAACACCGCCGGGTCCACCATGCCGCAGCCCAGCAGCTCGATCCAGCCGCTGTGCTTGCAGGTGCGGCAGCCGCGCCCCTGGCAGAAGATGCAGCTCACGTCCAACTCCGCGCTGGGCTCGGTGAACTGGAAATAGGAGGGCCGCAGCCGCGTGCGCACCGTGGTGCCGAACAGGGCGCGGGCGAAGTGCTCCAGCGTGCCCTTCAGGTCGCCCCAGTGCAGGTCGGTGTCCACCGCCAAGCCCTCGATCTGGTGGAAGTTGGGCGAGTGGGTGGCGTCGGGGGCGTCGCGGCGGTAGACCTTGCCCGGCACGATCACCCGCAGCGGCGGCGCCTGCTTCTCCATGGTGCGGATCTGCACCGGCGAGGTGTGGGTGCGCAGCACGTGGCGCTCCAGGTCCGGACCCAGGTAGAGCGTGTCCTGCTCCTCCCGCGCCGGATGCCCCTCGGGGATGTTCAGCGCCTCGAAGTTGTAATACGTGGTCTCGATCTCGGGACCGTCGGCCACCGTATAGCCCAGCCGCAGGAAGATGTCCACGATCTCGTCGCGCACCTGCAGGATGGGGTGGGCCGGCGCCGCCTGCGCCGACCGGCCGGGCAGGGTGATGTCCACCCGCTCGGCCCGCAGGCGCTGCGCCACCGCCTCCGCCTGCGCCGCGGCCTGCTGCCGCTCCGCCCGCGCCTCCGCCTCGCGCTTGAGCTGGTTCAACTGCTGCCCCAGCGCCCGCTTCCACTCCGGCGGCGCCGGCTTCAGCCAGTTTTCGTTGAGCAGGGTGAGCAGGCCCGTCTTCCGCCCCAGCCAGAACTCGCGGCTGCCCGCCCCCAGCGCCGCGCGGAACTCGCCCACCGCGGCCGCCAGCTCCGCCTCCGAGCGCAGCCCCAGCCGCGGCCACGGCGTGGCCGCCCAGGCGGCGAGCTCCTTGGCGCTGCGGGCCATAGGCGGACGCCCTATTGCGGCTGGCCGAGCGCGGCTTGCGCCTGCTTCGCCAACTGGGCGAAGCCCTCCGGGTCGCGCACCGCGATGTCGGCCAGCACCTTGCGGTCCAGCTCCACCCGGGCCAGCGCCAGCCCGTGGATCATCTGGCTGTAGGTGATCCCGTTCTGCCGCGCCGCCGCCCCGATGCGCACGATCCACAGCTCGCGGAACTGCCGCTTGCGCTGCTTGCGCCCGGTGTAGGCGAACTTCAGCGCCCGCTGGCTGGCTTCCTTGGCGGAGCGGTAGAGCTTGCTCTTGGTGAGGAAAAAGCCCTTGGTGAGGCCGAGTAGCTTCTTGCGCTTGTCCTTGCGCTTGGTTCCGCGCTTGACGCGAGGCATCGTTTTCTCCTTTGCGATAACCGCCGCGCCGGCACGATGGCAGCCGGTCGCCGCGGGTGAGCTCGCCCCGGACAAGTCCGGGGGCCCGGTTTAGCCCCGCCGCCTAGGCGTAGGGGATCATGCGCGCTATGCGGAGCTGGTCGGCGGGGCTGACCAGCGTCTCCTGGTCCAGCGTCCGCTTCCGCTTGCGCGATTTGGAGGTCAAAATGTGGCGCGCCCCGGAGTGGCCGCGCACGATCTTGCCGCTTCCGGTCTTGTGGAAGCGCTTGGCTGCCCCCCGATGCGACTTCAATTTCGGCATAATCTATCCCCGTCGTCTCTGGCTGCTTCCCGCCTGGCTGCTTCCCGCTACGCCTTCTTGGCTTCCGACGACTTCTTCGGCGCCAGAATCGCGGTCAGCGCATTGCCTTCCATCCGCGGCCGGAACTCCACAATCGCCGCCGCCTCCACCTCCTGCAGCAGCTTGTTGATGAGCTGGAAGCCAATCTCCTTGTGCGTGATCTCGCGGCCGCGGAACTGCACCGTGGCCTTCACCTTGTCGCCTTCCCCCAAAAACCGGATCACGTTGTTCTTCTTGAACTCGTAGTCGTGCTCGTCGGTGCTGGGCCGGAACTTGACTTCCTTGATGACGATGTTCTTCTGGTTCTTCCGCGCCTCGCGCGCCTTCTTCTCCATCTGGTACTGGTACTTGCCGAAATCCATGATTCGGCAAACCGGCGGCTCGGCGTTGGGAGCCACCTCCACCAGATCCAGCGTGCGCTGCCGCGCCAAGGTGATCGCCTCCTGCGGCGTCAAAATCCCCAACTGGGTGCCCACCTCGTCAATCACCCGCACCTCGCGGGCACGGATGCGTTCGTTGATGCGGGTCCTGGGTTCAGGAATGCGGCGCGGTCGAAAGTCTCGGATAGGGGTCTCCTCTGCGGCGTAAGTGTCGTAAATCCTTGCCAGTATAGCACGGGGTGCGGCACGCCCCCGCGCCCCGATCTATAATCAATGGGCAGCCCCTGCAAGGAGCCCCTCATGCCCTCTTCCCGCTTCTCCGGACTTTACCTCAGTGGTCGCGCCCTGGCGGTGCTCTTCATCGTTGTCGGCGTGGCCGGCGCCATGGCCTTCTACCGCGCCCACACCACCCCGGAGGCGGTCTGGCTGGGCCTCACCCACTCCGACCAGCAGCCCCTGGCCACCAGCCAGGTCGCCACCATGGTCGCGCTCAACCAGGAGCAGGAACTGCTGGCCGAGCACGTCGCCCCCGCCGTGGTGCAGGTCAACGTCACCGCGCACGCCTCCGGCCCCGCCATGCCCGGCGACGGCGGCGACCAGGGCGGGATGCCCCCCGACAATCCCTTGTCCCAGTTCTTCGGCCAGTTCGGCCAGATGCCCCGCCGCCCCCAGTTCGAGCAGGGCTTGGGCAGCGGCATCATTATTTCCCCCGACGGCTTCATCGTCACCAACAACCACGTCGTGCAGGACGCCACCGATATCCGCGTCACCCTGGAGGACGAGCGCACCTTCAACGCCAAGGTGGTCGGCACCGATGCCCTCACCGACCTGGCGGTGATCAAGATCAACGCCACCAACCTCCCCAACCTGCCCTGGGGCGACTCCAAGGCCATCAAGCAGGGCGATGTGGTCTACGCCTTCGGCAACCCCTTCGGCCTGCAGTTCACCATGACCCACGGCATCATCAGCGGCAAGGGCCGCTTGGCGGCCAACCGCACCGACCTGCGCGCCCCCGGCGACTACCTGCAGACCGACGCCGCCATCAACCCCGGCAACTCCGGCGGCCCGCTGGTGGATGTGCGCGGCGAGGTGGTGGGCGTCAACGCCTTCATCTATACCTCCACCGGCAGCTTCAGCGGCGAGGCCTTCGCCATCCCCAGCGAGATCGCCAAGCCCATCGCCGCCACCCTCATCGCCAAGGGCAAGGTGGTGCGCGGCTACCTCGGCATCACCATCGTGGACATCACCCCCGACGAGACCCACTTCTTCAACCTGCCGCCCACCGCCCAGGGGGCGCTGGTCACCAGCGTCACCGCCGACGCCGCCGGCGACAAGGCCGGCCTGCGCCATGGCGACCTGATCACCAGCTTCAACGGCAGCAAGATCGACAGCGCCACCGCGCTGCAGCTCGCCACCGCCTCCGTCCCCCCCGGCAGCACCGTCAAGCTGGGCGTCCTGCGCGACGGCAAGCCCCTCACCCTGGCCCCGGTGCTGGGCATCGCCCCCCAGGATGAGGCCGCCAGCGCCGCCGGCGCCGCCGCCACCGCCACCCCCCACGGGGTGCGCCTGGGCGTGGGCCTCACCGACCTCACCCCCGCGCTGCGCGACCGCTTCCAGCTTCCCGACACCGTCCACGGCGCCCTCATCCGCAGCGTCACCCCGGGCGGGCCCGCCTACAACGCCGGCCTGGTGCCGGGCTTTGTCATCACCGAGGTCAACCGCGTCCCGGTGGCCAACACCGACGCCCTCAACGCCCAGTTGCAAAAGCTCCCGCCCGGCCAGGACGTGCTGCTGCGCGTCGTCAATGGCGGCGCCCAGGGCGGCGGCACCTACATCGTCGTCCACCCCGCCCCCGCCGGCGGCGGCCAGTAGGAAGCGGGCTGACAGTGGACAGGGAACAGTGGACCGGGACCCGCGGCGGCCCGCCGTCCACTGTCCACTGTTCACGGTCCACGGCTCACGGTTCACTAGCCCCCTGGTTTCTGTGCTATCCTTATGCTTCCCATAGCAGAAGAGCAGAACAGGAGCTACGCCCCGCGAATGGCGACCACATCTGAAGCCAAACTGCAACTCGTCGGCAACTACCGCATCCACCCCTCCGACACCGGTTCGCCCGAGGTCCAGGTGGCGCTGCTCACCGACCGCATCGCCTACCTCACCGAACATTTCAAGACCCACGCCAAGGATCACCACTCGCGCCGCGGGCTGCTGCTGCTGGTGGGCAAGCGCCGCCGCCTGCTCGACTACCTCAAGCGCGAGCACCCGGACCGCTACCGCGATCTGATCCACAAGCTCGGGCTGCGCAAGTAGCCGGCGCGCCGGCGCGCGCCCGCGCCCCCCCCCATTCCACAGGAAAAGCGAGAACCCTATGCCGTCCCGCGTCACCGTCGAACTAGCCGGAGGGAAGACCCTCACATTGGAAACCGGTAAGATCGCCCGCCAAGCCGGCGGCGCCGTCGTCGTGCGCCTGGGCGACACCATGGTCCTGGCCACCGCCACCAGCGCCCACCAGCCCCGCGAAAACATCGATTTTTTCCCCTTGACGGTGGACTACCGCGAGTATACCTACGCCTCCGGCCGCTTCCCCGGCGGCTACATCAAGCGCGAGGGCCGGCCCACGGAGAAAGAGGTCCTCACCAGCCGCCAGATTGACCGCCCCATCCGCCCGCTGTTCGCCAAGGGCTTCCGCAACGAGACCCAGGTCATCGCCCTGGTGCTGTCGGCCGATCAGGACAACGACCCCGATGTGCTCGCCGTCACCGGCGCCGGCGCCGCCCTGCACATCTCCGACATCCCCTTCCCCCACACCCTGGCCGGCGTCCGCGTCGCCTATGTCAACGGCGCCTACGTCTGCAACCCCACCTACACCGAGATGCGCAGCAGCCAGCTCAACATCGTGGTGGCGGGCACCGCCGACGGCATCTCCATGGTCGAGGCCGGCGCCCAGGTGGTGTCGGAGGAGGTGGTGGTCGGCGCCATCGAGTTCGGCCACGAGCAGATCAAGAAGATCGTGGCCGGCATCGAGCAGCTCCGCAAAGAGGCCGGCGCCCCCAAGCGCCCGGTCACCCCGCCGGTGGTGGACGAGGCCTTCTACAAAAAGCTGTTCCAGCAGTACGGCGCCCGCTTGACCGATGCGCTCGACACCCAGGCCCACCCCAAGGCGGAGAGCGCCAAGCTGGCCGAGGCGGTCGAGGCCGAGGCCCTGGCGGCGGTGCCCGCCGACCAGCCCGAGCTCAAAACCCAGACCAAGAAGTACTTCGAGCGCATGCGCGAGCGCATCTTCCGCGACGCCCTGCTGGAGCAGCGCCACCGCCCCGACGGCCGCGCCTTCGACCAGATCCGGCCCATCTTCAGCGAGGTCGGCCTGCTGCCCCGCGCCCACGGCTCGGCCCTCTTCACCCGCGGCGAGACCCAGGCGCTGGTGACCGTCACCCTGGGCACCAAGGAGGACCAGCAGCGCATCGAGACCATCGAGGGCGAGGGCTTCAAGCGCTTCATGCTCAACTACAACTTCCCCCCCTTCTCGGTGGGCGAAGTCGGCTTCCTGCGCGGCCCCGGACGGCGCGAGATCGGCCACGGCGCCCTGGCCGAGCGCAGCCAGCTCTCCCAGCTCCCCCCCGACGGCACCTTCAACTACACCATCCGCGTGGTCAGCGACATCATGGAGTCCAACGGCAGCAGCTCCATGGCCTCGGTCTGCGGCGCCTCGCTCGCCCTCGCCGACGCCGGCGTGCCCATGCAGGCCCCGGTGGCCGGCATCGCCATGGGCCTGGTCAAGGAGGGCGACAAGTACGCCATCCTCACCGACATCGCCGGCGCCGAGGACCACTACGGCGACATGGACTTCAAGGTGGCCGGCACCCGCGAGGGCATCACCGGCCTGCAGATGGACATCAAAATCGGCGGCGTCACCGCCGCCCTGATGCGCGAGGCCCTGGAGCAGGCCCGCCGCGCCCGCCTCTTCATCCTCGACAAGATGGCCGAGACCCTCGCCGCCCCCCGCGGCGAGCGCTCCCTCTACGCCCCCCAGATCACCACCATCAAGATCCCGGTGGACAAGATCCGCGACCTGATCGGGCCCGGCGGCAAGATGATTCGCTCCATCGTCGAGGCCACCGGCGCCAAGATTGACGTCAGCGACGACGGCACCGTCAACATCGCCGCCGTGGACGGCAACGCCGGCCAGAAGGCGCTGCAGATGGTCAGCGACGTCACCGCCAGCGCCGAGATCGGCAAGACCTACCTCGGCAAGGTGGTCCGCATCGTGGACTTCGGCGCCTTCGTCGAGGTCTTCCCCGGCACCGACGGCCTGCTCCACATCTCCGAGATCGCCGAGTACCGCGTCCGCCAGGTGGAGGACGAGCTCAAGGAGGGCGACCAGATCCTGGTGCGCTGCATCAACATCGAGGGCAACAAGGTC
>DATKSZ010000048.1:0-14680 GCA_035531375.1 Terriglobales bacterium
TTGGCCTGGGTGAAGAGCAGCAGGTAGTCGGGGCCGCCGGCCTTGGAGTCGGTGCCGGACATGTTGAAGCCGCCAAAGGGGTGGGCGCCGACCATGGCGCCGGTGCACTTGCGGTTGAAGTAGAGGTTGCCGACGTGGAAGTCGCTGGCGGCCCGCTCCAGCTTCTTGGGGTCCTGGGTGTAGACCGCGCCGGTGAGGCCGTACTCGGTGTTGTTGGCGATCTGGAGGCCGTCGTCGAAGCTCTTGCACTTGATCACCGCCAGCACCGGGGCGAAGATCTCCTCCTGCGCCAGGCGGGCGGTGGGCTGGATGTCGGCGAAGATGGTGGGGGCGATGAAGTAGCCGGTGCTGTCGCCCCGCTCGCCGCCCGCCACCAGCCGGCCCTCGCCCTTGCCGATCTCGATGTACTTCAGCGTGTTCTGGAGCGAGCGCTCGTTGATCACCGGGCCCATGTAGTTGTCCGGATCGGCGGCGTCGCCCACCTTGATTTTTTGGGTGCGCTCGACCAGCTTCTCGACGAAGCGGTCGTAGATTTTCTCGTGCACGATGGCGCGCGAGCAGGCCGAGCACTTCTGCCCCTGGTAGCCGAAGGCGCTGGTGGCCACGCCCTCGACGGCGGCGTCGAAGTCGGCGTCCTCGTCCACTAGGATCGAGTCCTTGCCGCCCATCTCCAGCACGGTGCGCTTGATCCACTTCTGCCCCTTGGGGGTCTCGGCGGCCTTGCGGTTGATGTCGAGCCCCACCTGCTTGGAGCCGGTGAAGGCGATGAAGCGGATGCGCGGGTCGGTGACCAGGGCCTCGCCCACGGTCGAGCCGCCGCCGGTGACCAGGTTGACCACGCCTGCGGGCAGGCCGGCCTGCTCCAGCACCTCCATGAATTTGGCGGCCGTGGTGGGGGAGTCGCTCGAGGGCTTGAGCACCACGGTGTTGCCGGCGACGATCGCGGCCGCGGTCATGCCGGCGGTGATCGCCATGGGGAAGTTCCAGGGCGGGATCACCGCGCCCACGCCCAGCGGGATGTAGACCATCTCGTCGCGCTCGCCGGGGAGCTGGTGCACCGGCTGGGGGCCGGAGAGGCGCAACTGCTGGCGGCCGTAGTACTCCAGGAAGTCAATCGTCTCGGCGATGTCGGCGTCGGCCTCGGGGAAGGTCTTGCCCACCTCCAGCGTCAGCCAGGCGGCGTAGTAGGGCTTGCGCTGGCGGAAGAGGTCGGCGGCGCGCAGCAGGATCTCGACCCGCTTCTCGGGCTTGCTCAGCCGCCAGCACTCGAAGGTGAGGGTGGCGGCGGCGATGGCTTCGCGGGCGGCCTCGGGGGTGTTCTCCTGGTGGACGCCCACCACCTCGGAGGTGCGCGAGGGGTTGTGCGACTTGAACTTGCGGGCGCTCTGGGCGCGGTGCTCGCCGATGCGGTTGTCGTACTCGCGCCCCAGCTCGGCCCGGGCCTCGGCCAGCCCCTGGCTGTAGCGGCGGCGGTTTTCGGGCTGGGAGAAATCGGTCAGGGCCTCATTGCGGAACGCGGGCAGATGGGCCAGGTCAAGCGCGGCGGGAGCGACGGTGTCTGCAGTAGCCATATTGCAATTATAAATCGGCTGGCGGGGGGCGGCGGGAGCGGTGGAAAAGCACCGATTTGGTGGAAACGAACCAGCGCGCCGCCGCAGGGACGGGCCGGGCGGGTGGAATTTGCTTGGTTCTAGAGGGTTTAGCTCGGCGGCGGGGTTTGGAAGCGGAACTGCTCCATGGATAGGGGAAAGAAGTTCCGGAGGGGTGCTGTGAAGATCATCATGCGTACCTTTTTTTCAGCTTGCCTGGGGTCGGGGCTGGCGGTCGGGATGCTGGCGGTGGCGCTGGGCGCGCAGCAGGCGCCGGCGGTGTCCGATGCCGGGGTGGCGCGGCTGAGCCTGGCGCAGGGCGAGGTCTCCACCCAGCGCGGGGCCGACGGGGAGTGGACGGCGGGCGCCATCAACGCTCCGCTGCTTGGGGGCGACAGCGTGGCCACCGCCGCGGGCGGGCGCAGCGAGCTGCAGCTCGATTTTGCCGACGTGCTGCGGCTGGACTCGAACACGCAGGCCACGCTCGCCAACCTCACCCGCGAGCAGATCCAGGTGCAGGTGGGCCAAGGCGTGGTGGACTATGTGGTATTGCCGCAAGCCGAGGCCGCGGTCGAGATTGACACCCCGAACCTAGCGGTGCATCCGCTGGGCGCGGGGGTGGTGCGCATTCAGGTGAACTCGGAGTCGGAGTCCATCGTGACGGTGCGCTCGGGCTCGGCCGATATCAGCACGCCCGAGGGCAGTGCCAGGCTCGAAAGCGGGCAGACGATCACGGTGGAGGGCACCGACCAGCCGCAGTATCAGATCACCGACGCGCCCCCGCTCGACGGCTTCGACCTGTGGAATCAGGAGCGTGATCGCGCCGTCGAAGAGGCCGCGAGTTGGTCACATACCAACCGCTACTACACCGGCGTGGGCGACCTGGACGGCCATGGCCGCTGGGTGTTTGTGCCCGGCTACGGCCAGGTGTGGTCGCCCTACGTGAATGCCGGCTGGGTCCCCTACAGCGCCGGGCGCTGGGTGTGGGAGCCAGGTTGGGGCTGGACCTGGGTGTCGAGCGAGGCCTGGGGCTGGGCGCCGTATCACTATGGCCGCTGGTTCTATTACCAGACGGGCTGGGTCTGGTGGCCGGGGCCGGTGATGGTGACGCCGCGCTACCGCCCGGTGTGGGCGCCGGCGTACGTGGCCTTCCTTGGATTGCGGGTGGGCGGAGTGCGGGTGGGCGTGGGCTCGGTGGGCTGGGTGCCGATCGGGCCGGCCGACCCCTACCGTCCCTGGTGGAACCATGACGGGCGCGAGGCGCGGCCGCTGGCGCCGCTGGCGCCGATGCTGGGCGCGCGGGTGGTGGTGTACTCGAACCTGAACCGCATAGGCAGCGACGAGCACGTGCGGCGGGCGGTGGTGAGCGTGCCCGCCGACCGCTTTGGCCGGGGCGCGGTGGAGCGCCAGACGGTCTCGGCGGCGCAGATACTGGAGGCGCGGGTGATGAACGGCGCGGTGCCGATCGCGCCCAGCCGCGAGAGCTTGCGGGTGAGCGACCGCACGGTGAATGTGCGGACCCTGCCGCGCACGGCGCGCGCGCCGCGGATGCAATATTATCGGGCGCCGGCGCCAGAGCGCGCGCGTCCGGCGGCGGCGCCGACCGAGGCGCGGCCAGTCGGGCGCGCCCCGCGACCCACGCCGCCGGTGGCCAACCCGCGGCCGGGGTATCGGCGCTTCGGCGAGGGCGCGCCGGCGCCGGCCGCGCGCCCGCCGCAGCCGTCGCGTCCTGCAGCCGCTGCACCTCCTTCTGCGCCGCGGGCCCGGGGCGA
This sequence comes from Terriglobales bacterium, assembly GCA_035531375.1. Taxonomy (GTDB): domain Bacteria; phylum Acidobacteriota; class Terriglobia; order Terriglobales; family SCQP01; genus SCQP01. Next base: position 3,362 of record DATKSZ010000048.1, read on the forward strand.
ACTCGCGCCGCGGGCCACGCCTAGCCACGCCGGCGATCCCTCCTGGCACCGCTTCTCGCCGCCGCCGGCGAAGGCCGCGGCGGGAAAGCGCGGCAACCAGAAGCCCGCCGACAACAAGAAGAAGCCGCCCAAAAAGCAGGACGGGCGCGGCCCCGGCGGCGGCGGGCGCTAGGAAGGCGTGGGCGCTCGCATGAGGTGGGCGGGCGGCTGTAAAAGCGTCCGGGCCAGGTTGTAGGCGAATAGGGTGAAGGCCGCCACCTCGAGCGTGGCTGAGAGCGGCAGCCAGTGCCAGGCCCAGGGCCACCAACCCGAGTAGGCCAGGGTCTCGCCGCTGACGCGCAGGGCGCAGCCCAGGTGCAACAGCGCCAACGCCGCCAGCATGAGGCGGGGACTGTAAAGGGTGCGCATGCCGGAGAACGCCGGCAGGATGCGCGGCCCGATGGTCAGCACCATGCCGGCGATGAAGCCCACGGTGAGGGCGTGGCGCGAAGCCCCGCCGGGGCCGGGCACCGTGGGCAGGACGGCCGCCAACATCCCCAGGCCCGCCGAGACCACCAGCCATCCGTAGGCGATGCGTAGAAACAGCGGAAAGCTGGCGTGGATGCCTTGCGTTTTGGCGGGCTGCAGGGCGGGCTGGAACAGGTGCAGACCGAAGGCGGCCAGCAGCGCCGCCAGCAGCCAGCAGGCCGCCGCCGCGGTGAACCAGCCCGCCAGGGTGGACACCACGCCCAGCGCGATCACCGCGGCGAGCATGCGCGGCAGGCGTTCGGAGGCCGGGCGCAGGCCGGCGAAGATCGGCAGCCAGCGGGCGCTGAAGCCGAACACGAAGGGCGCCAGAAAGCCCCAGGCCATCAGCCCCACCAGGCGCTCGTCGAAGCGGGCGGGGTACGCCGGCGCCGCCGCGCGGTAGGCCAGGTAGAGATCGCCGCCCAGGTTGAGCAACAGCGTCAGCACAAAGCCAGTGGCGCCGGTGAAGACCAGCAGGATCCAGCCAGGGAGGCGGGTGCCCGCCGGACGAGGTTCGCCGCCGCGGTGGGCGCGCATCACCGAGGCTTGGAAGATCAGGAAGGCGGCGAGCTCGAGCGCGGCCGAGGCGGGCAACAGAGCGCGCCAGTGCCAGCCGTCCACGCCCGACCACCAGCGCAGGCCCACGCCCGTCGTCCACAGTGCCCAACTGGTCCAAGCCCAGCCCAGCGGGGTGCGCGCGCCGCGCACGCGGGTGAGGGAGTGGAACCCGATGCCGAGGATGAAGCTGCCCACCCAGCCGTAGACCTCGGCGTGGCCGTGGGCCTGCAGCCAGGCGGGCGAGACCGCCAGCGCGGCGCGCTGGTGGCTGATGGCCCACAGGTTCCAGAGGCCGAGGAAGCTGCCGGGGCCGAGCAGGTAGACCAGCCCGCTGCCGAGGTAGGCCATCAGCAGGCGGGAGAGGCGGATCTCGTAGATGCGGGTGGCGAGGGCTTCGGGAGCGAGGGGGAGTTCAGTCGGCATGGGCGGCGGCTTTCTCCAACTGCAGGGCGCGGGGAAAGAGGATGTTGTTTTCCAGGTGAACGTGCTGGCGCAGGTCGGTGTCGAACTCATGCAGGGCGCGGTAGAGGGCGCGGTAGGTGTTGCAGGCATCGGGCGGGGGGGCGAAGTCGCCGCTGGCCTGGCGGATTTGGGCGAGGTCGTTGCCGGCGTGGTCGTGCTCGAGCATCATCATGCGCACCGGCTGCTCCAAGCTGGCGAAACAGGTTGCGCCCGGCGCCACCGCGCCGGCCAGACGGGCAATGGCGGGGAACAGGATCAGCTCTTCCTTGGCCAAGTGCTGCGACATCTCGATCGCCATGGCCTCGAAGTGATGGCGGATGCGGAGCAGCTCGGGGTGGCGCTCGCCATGGGCGGCGACGGCCTTGTCGAGCCATTGCTGGATGTGGGGCACTTCGCTGCGGATGTATTGGTGGTGGCGTTCGACGATGTGGCCCATGAGGGCGGGAAGAGGTTCCGATGGCCAGTCCGTGCCGGACGGTTCGGGCAAGGTCCGGCTGCGTTCCAGGGCGGCCAGAACCTCGCGGACGGCGAGGCCGCGGCTGGCGCAGGCGGCCTCGAGGCTGCCTTGGCCGCCGCAGCAGAAGTCGATGCCCAGCGATTCAAAGACGCGGGCGGCGCCGGGCAGGGCGGCGGCCAGCTCGCCGACGGTGCGGGTGGGATCCAGGGGTGTAGTCATAACCAAAGCCTCCATCGTCAGACTGCGCCGCCGCGGGCGGGAGAGCTATGACTTTGGTCACATGCCTTCCTTGCAAGCGCGGGTGCCCGGCGTCGCCGCCCCGCAGACCCCACCCCGCGGCTTTTCCATCAAGAAAAGCCGCACGCGATCTCCGAGCGGCGGGCCCCAGCGACGTTGTCCTCGCTCTAGAGCTCGGCCTCGGCTTCCCGGCGGAGGCCGTCGGGGTCGAGAACCTCGAGGGCGCGGGAGTGGATGCGGATGAGGCCCTCGGCCTGGAAGCGATTGAGGTTGCGCGAGACCACTTCGCGCACGGTGCCGAGCTCGAGGGCCAGCTGTTGCTGGCTGCCGACCTGGAGAACATCGCCGGGCTCGCCCTGCTGGCGGGAGCGCTGGGCTTGCTCGAGCAGGAGGCGGGCGAGGCGCTGGCGGACGCCGCCGAAGGTGACCGCCTCGAGCAGCTCGACCAGGCCGCGCAGGCGCTGGCCGAAGACGCGCAGCGCGGCCAGCGCCACCTGGGGATGTTCGAGGCAGACGGCGAGGAAGTCTTCGCGGCGGAGGAAGAGCGCGGAGACCTCGCCGACGGCGCTGACGGAGGCGGGATAGGGTCCGCCGTCCACCAGCGGGACCTCGGCGACGGTGGCGGGGGCTGCTTGGATGTGGAGGGTGAGCTCGCGGCCGGCGGCGGAGAGCTTGAAGATGCGGACGGCGCCGGCGGTGAGCAGGTGGACGCCGGCGCAGGCGTCGCCGGCATGGAAAAGGATGTCGCCGGCGGCATAGGCGCGGGGGGCGGCGCGGCGGGCGAGGGCGGCCAGGGCGGCGTCGTCCAGGGGGGCGAAGAGGGGAAGGCGGTGGAGCTGGGCGAGGCGGTCGGCGGCGGCGGGCATGGCGCTATTGTGCGCCCGGCGCCGGGCAGTGGGTGTAGTGGCAAGATGCGGCAACCCGGCGGGGAAGGGAGGCATCCCATGCGGTATGGCCCCACGCAAACCTGCCCCGACGGCGCGGCTGCGCTTCACCGCCCAGCCGCGATTCCACCAAACCGCAGCCGAGATCCAGGCCTATGGCACGGTGACGGCGATGCCGATGCTGCAGTTGGAGGAGCCGGTGCGGCGGCAGATGTGCGCGCGCCTGAACCAGGTGCTGGCCGACTCGATGGCGCTGCGCGATCTGTACAAGAAGTGCCACTGGCAGGTGTCGGGACCGACGTTCTACTCGCTGCACCTGCTGTTTGACAAGCATCACCAAGAGCAGGTGGAACTGATCGACACGGTGGCGGAGCGGGTGCAGTTGCTGGGCGGGGTGAGCTTGGCGCTGGCGCCGGACGTGGCGGAGACGACGCGCCTGCAGCGTGCCCCGCGCGGGCGCGAGGAGGTGCCGGTGCAGCTCTCGCGGCTGCTGGACGGGCACCAGGTCATCATCGCCGACTGCCGCGACTTGGCGGCGATGGCGAACGAGGTGGGCGACGCCGGCAGCAACGACATGATCGTGGGCCAAGTGCTGCGCACCAACGAGCTGCAGGCCTGGTTTTTGAGCGAGCATCTGGTGAGCATGCCGCTGGTGCACGCCATCAGCTAGACGGCCGCGCCGCCCACCTCCAGGCGCGGTTGCAGCAGGCGGGCGTAGTAGCCGCCGCGGGCGCCCAGGGCGGCGGGCGAGCCCTGCTCGAGCAACTCTCCCTCGGCGATGACCAGGATGCGGTCGGGGCTGGGCAGGCGGTCGAGGCGGTGGGAGATGACGATCACGGTGCGGGAGCCGGCCAACGCGCGCAGGCTGCGGTGGACGGCGGCCTCGCTGGCGGCGTCGAGGTGGGCGGTGGCCTCGTCGAGGATGAGGATACGGGGATCGCGCAGCAGGGCGCGGGCGAGGGCGAGGCGCTGCTTTTCGCCGCCGGAGAGGCGGGCGCCGCGCTCGCCCAGGGGCGTGGCGAGGCCCTGGGGCAGGCGGGCGACGAACTCCTCGGCGTGGGCGGCGCGCAGGGCGGCGCGGACGTGGGCGGCGGTGGCGGCGGGGGCGCCGTAGGCGACATTGTCGGCGATGCTGCCCTGGAGCAGCAGCGGCTCCTGCAGCACCACAGCGAGTTGGCGGCGCAGGGCGCCGGGCGGCATGCCGCGCAGGTCGCGGCCGTCGAGCAGGATGCGGCCGGCGCTGGGATCGTGGAAGCGCAGCAGCAGGTCGGTGAGGGTGGTCTTGCCGCCGCCGCTGGGGCCAACGACCGCGACCGTCTCGCCCGGGGCGATGGCAAAGGAGACATCGCGCAGGGCGGAACGGGCGCCCGCGCCCGCGGCGGCGGGATAGGCGAAGCCAACGCCTTCGAAGGCGATGGCGCCGCGCAGGCGGGGCAGGGGGGTGGGGACGGCGGTCGGGACGGGGGCGTCGGCGAGGAAGTCGAGGGCGGCGTCGGCGGCAACGGCGGCGCGGGCGGCGGCGAGGGAGCCGCCGGCGAGTCCGGCGAGGGGCTGATAGAGGAGGGCGGCGTAGCTGGTGGCGGCGATCCAGGTGCCGGGGCTGAGGTGGCCGGAGAGCACCAGCGAGAAGCCGTAGACGGCCACCGCCATGCGGCCGGCGAGGGCGAGGGCGTTCTGCAGGTGGCCGTAGCCCTCCTCCAGCCAGACTTGGCGCCAGAGGCGGCGGAAGATGGCGGCGGCGCGGCGGCGGTAGTGGGCGAGCTCGTGCGGCTCGGCGGTCATGGCCTGCACCGTCTTGATGGCGCTCAGGACCTCGGTGACGCGGCTGTAGAGGCGGCTCCAGCCCTCCTGCACGCGCGCCTCCTGGCGGCGGGCGCGGGCGGCGCCGCGGAGTGTGGCCCAGAGGTAGAGCGGCAGCGGGGCGAGGGCGAGCACGGCCAAGCGGGGCGACAGCATCCACAGCAGGGCGGCGAGCAGGGCGAGGTTGACGGTGTGGGGCAGCAGCGATTGCAGCAGCTCGCCCACCAGTTGGCCGAACGCCGCCACGCCGCGGTCCACCCGGGTCTGGACGTAGCCGGCGCCGCGCTGCTGGTGGAAGGCGAGCGGGCGGGCGTAGAGCTGGCGCAGCACGCGCTGGGAGAGGTCGAAACTGGCGTCGAAACGGACGCGATTGACCGCCAGGGTCTGGCCGGTTTGCAGCAGGCGCTGGGCCAACAACAGCCCGGCCAGCCCGGCCAGCACCGCTGCCCCCCTGGGCCAGGCGGCGGCGGCGGGGGTGCGGCGGCCGGCGACGGCGACCAGGAGATCGGCCAGGGTGCGGTAAAACAGGGGCTCGAGCGCGCCCAGGGCGGCGCCGGCCATGCCCAGCCCGGCCGCGGTGGCGACCCAGCCGCGGTAGCGATGCAATTCTTGCGCCCAGGCCCGCAGGCGGAGGCGTGAGGAGGGGGACAAGGCGGGTACTTCCTGGGCAGGGATGCCGACTGATGCCAGGGTGGCGTGGCCGGGGGCCGAGCGCCATCCGGGATTTCCACTAGAGTGAAGCCCGAGGGGCGTAGCTGCATTCGGCCCGGCCCGCGGCAGCGAAGCGCAGCGCCGACTTGGGGCCGCGGGGCCCCCAAGTCGGTGCAAGCACAAGCGGGACGCGCGCCGCAGGCGCGCTGGGGCCCGCGCCCACCAAGAAGCCGCGCAGCGCCGACTTGGGGCCGCGGGGCCCCCGAGTCGGCGCGAGCATGCCGCCCCGTGCCGTTACAGCGGGGCGGCTCACAAGCGGGACGCGCGCCGCACCGGCCTGGCGCTGCTCCAGCCGGGCCGGGCAGGCGCGCTGGGGCCCGCGCCCACCAGGTGGTGGCAAGCGGCCACATCCGCGACTATACTAGCCAGCGCACGACCCGGAGATCCCCTCTATGCCCACATCCCGCGCTTCCCGCATCGTCGCGGCCTCGGCCACGGCGGTCATCGTGGTGGTGGCCGCCATCTTCTATTTGAAGGCGGCGCCGACCCCGGTGCTGTTTGGCTTTTCCGCCGCCGACAGCGCCCAGGAGGCGCAGTGGGAGCAGAAATTCCGCGCGCTGCCGCAGCCGGGGAATATCCGCGCCAACATGCAATATTTGAGCGCCTACCCGCACAATGCGGGGAGCGAGCGGCAGCACCAGAACGCGCTCTGGATCCTGAACCAGTTCAAGTCGTTCGGGCTGGATGCGCACATCGAGGAGTTTCAGACGCTGTACCCGACGCCGATCGAGCGCAAGGTGGAGCTGGTGGCGCCGACGCAGTACGAGGCGCAGTTGCAGGAGCCGCCGGTCGCCGGCGACCCGACCTCGGGGCAGGCCGGGCAGATGCCGACCACGCTGATGTACAGCGCCGACGGGGACGTGACCGCGCCGCTGGTGTACGTCAACTACGGCGGCCCGGCCGACTACGACCAGTTGGCCAAGCTGGGGGTGAGCGTGAAGGGGGCGATCGTGATCGCGCGCTACGGCCAGAATTGGCGCGGCATCAAGCCCAAGCTGGCCTACCAGCACGGGGCGGTGGGGTGCCTGATCTACTCCGACCCCCGCGACGACGGCTACTTCCAGGGCGACACCTACCCGCAGGGGCCGTATCGGCCGGAGCAGGGAGTGCAGCGCGGCAGCGTGATGGAGATGGAACTGTATCCGGGCGATCCGGAGACGCCGGGCTGGGGCTCGACCCCGGGGGCGAAGCGGCTGCCGCTGGACCAGGTCACCAACCTGCAGAAGATCCCGGCGATGCCGCTGTCGTATGGGGACGCGCTGCCGCTGCTGCGGGCGATGGGGGGGCCGGTGGCGCCGGAGTCGTGGCGCGGTGCCCTGCCCATCACCTACCACGTCGGGCCGGGGCCGGCGAAGGTCCACCTGGTGAGCAAATTCAACTGGGGGCTGGCCAACCTCTACGACGTGATCGCCACCATCCCGGGCAGCACCTATCCCAACCAGTGGGTGATCCGGGGCAACCACTATGACGCCTGGGTGAACGGCGCCGACGATCCCATCAGCGGGCAGTCGTCGCTGATCGAGGAGGCCCGATCCTACGGGCAACTGCTCAAGCAGGGGTGGCGGCCGAAGCGGACCATCGTCTATGCCGCCTGGGACGGGGAGGAGCCGGCGCTGATCGGCTCGACCGAGTGGGCGGAGACCCACGCGGCGGAGCTGGAGCAGAAGGCGGTGGCCTATCTCAACTCCGACAGCAACGGCAAGGGCTATCTGAACATGGGCGGCAGCCAGACGCTGCAGCACTTCTTCAACCTGGTGGCGCAGGACATCACCGATCCGGAGACCGGGACGTCGGTGTGGGTGAAGGACCAGCAGCACCGGCTGGCGACGGCGCCCACGCCGGAGGCGAAGGCGGCGGTGATGGACGGCCCCGACCTGCGCATCGGCGCGCTGGGGTCGGGCTCGGACTTCTCGCCCTTCCTGCAGCACCTGGGCATCGCCACCGGCGACCTGAGCTACGGGGGCGAGGGCGGGGGCGGGGTCTACCACTCGGTCTATGACGACTTCTATTGGTACACCCACTTTTCCGACACCACCTTCGTCTACGGGCGGGCGCTGGCGCAGACCATGGGGACGGCGGTGATGCGGCTGGCGAGCGCGGACGTGCTGCCGCTGCAGTTCAGCGGGTTTGCCGACAATCTGCTGGGCTACCAGAACCAGATCGAGGCGGAGTACAAGGCGCAGGCGGGGGCGCCGGCCTTCGATTTCCGGCCGCTGGAGCGGTCCATCGCCGCGCTCAAGGCGGCGGCGACCGACTACGACCAGGCGATGGCGGCGGATGGGGCCAGCGGCGCGCTCTACCGGCAGCCGGCGCCCGAGCTGAACGCGCTCAACCACCTGCTCTACACCAGCGAGCGCAAGCTGATGTCGCAGGCCGGGCTGCCGCGGCGGCCCTGGTACAAGCACGAGATCTACGCCCCCGGCTTCTACACCGGCTACGGGGTCAAGACGCTGCCCGGCCTGCGCGAGGCGATCGAGGAGAAGAACTACAGCGAAGCGGCCAGCCAGGAGCAAGTCATTGTGAATGTGCTGGACGACTTCACCGCCCAGATCCAGTCTGCCAAGGCGAAACTGTGATATAAGCAGGGAATGGGCAGATTGTCGGCGAGTTGCCTGGCCTTGGCGCTGGGGGCGGTCGGACTGGCGGCGCAGACAGGCGGCAGCCAGGGTTACGCCTACTTCGCCGGGCCCGGCACGCAGGGCGCGTTTCTCAACGGGGCGCCGCTGCTGCCCGGCACCGCCATCCTGCCGGGCGAGACCGTCACCACCGCCGGGGGCGGGGTGGTGGTGCTGACCCCGACCGGGGGCGGGGGCGGGGTGGTCGAGCTCACCGGCAACGCCGCCGCCACCGTCGGCGCCAACGGCGGCCCGCTCCAGATCGGCGGGGGCGATGCGCTGGTGATGGGCAACGTCTCGGTGGTCACGCCGCAGGGGCAGGTGTTCACCCCGCAAAGCGCCTCCAGCTACGTCGTCAATATCGCCCCCAGCCATTCCGAGATGGGCGTGCTCACCGGCGCGGTGAATACCTACACGCCGGGCACGCCCCAGCCCGCGGTGCTCGGCGCCGGCAACGCGGTGCAGTTCAGCGATGTGGGCGGACAGGTGCAGACCAACCGCCTCCAGCTCGCGCAGCTCACCCGCCCGAACCCGAACGCGGCGGTGCCGACCTCCATTCCCGCAAGTCAGAGCCAGTGACCGGGAATAGGGAACCGGGCACCGCCAACAGCCAGCCGCACATCGCGGGGGTCGCGCCGCTTTGCCTGCTGGCAAAATCGGCGCGAAAGGCTGCGAACCGGGGTCCACTGAGCCCGCCTCGGGCTCTGGGGTGGTCGTAATTCCGCAGGGGCAGACGCGCCAGTGGCGCGTCTGCGCCCCCGGGAAGCGAATGCGGCGCGGCCCCAGCAGCCCAGCAGCGAAGTCGCGCAGCGCCGACTGCGGGCCACGGGGCCCCCGAGTCGGCGCGAGCACGCCGCCCCGCGCTGTAACAGCGGGGCGGCTCACAAGCGGGACGCGCGCCGCACCGGCCCGGCGCTGCTACAGCCGGGCCGGGCAGGCGCGCTGGGCCCGCGCCAACCTTAGAAGAGGGCGTGGCCGGTGGTGGGGTAGCGGTAGTTGGCCACGGCGGAGAGGATGCCGACGGCGATCCAGCCGGCGGCGGCCCAGCGTTCCAGGCGGTGGTGGCCGGAGCGGTGGAGGAGGTACATGAGGCCGACGCCGGCGGCGGTGGCGGCGATCTCGGTGGTGGCGAAGGCGGGGCGGTTGTCCACCAGCTGGTTGGTGAGCAGCCACTCGTCCTTGCCGCGGTTGCGGAAGTAGTGGGTGCTGGAGAAATCCAGGGCTTGCACCGTGGCGATGCCGAAGATGAGGGGGGTGTTGGCGCGGTCCCACCAGAAGCGGTGGGGGGCGGGGGCGGAGCTGGGGGTGAGGGCGGCGGCGCCGGCGGCCGCCAAGACGCCGCCCAGGACGCCAAAGGTGAGGCCGGCGCGCCAGCGGCGGGCCCCGACCTGGCCGGCGGGAACGGCGGCGAAGGAGAGGCCGCGGGCGCCCACCAGGGCGCCGGCGGTGGCGCCGGCCAAGGCGGCCCAGAGCAGCTTCTTTTTGGGCAGCGATTGCGCGCCCAGGCAGGCGCCCAACAAGAGCACAGCGGCAAGCTTTTTCATGCGGCGACCGGTTGTCCTTTCAAGTGGGGGCCGGCGGCGCCGGTGATCTCGACGGTGAGGTGCTGGTTGGCGGGGACAGAGGCGGGCAGGGCGACGCGCAGGTAGTTGTCGCTCAGGCTCCAGCGACCCTCGGGGTGCAGGTCGTGGAGGGCGACCACGGCAAGGCGGGCGCCGACCATGGCGGCCTGGAACGCGGCCAGCTTGCGCTCGCCCAACTGGCGCAGGGCGGCGGCCCGCTGGGCGGCGCGGGCGGGCGGGACCGCGGTCCATTGGCCGCCGGCCAGGCGCTCGGCCGCCTCGGTGCCGGGGCGCGGAGAGAAGGGGAAGACGTGCAGGTAGGTGAGGGGCAGGTCGGCGAGCAGGGCGCGCGTCTGCTCGAAGTCGGCGTCGGTTTCGCCGGGGAAGCCGACGATGACGTCGGTGCCGAGGGCGGCGGCGGGGACTTGGCGGCGGAGCTCCAGCACCAGGCGGGCGAAGTCGGCGGGGCGGTAGCGGCGGCGCATGCGCCGCAGCACGGCGGGGCTGCCGCTCTGCAGCGGGAGGTGGACGTGGCGGCAGAGGCGGGGCTCGGCGGCGAGCAGGGCGGTGAGCGAGGGCTCCCAGTCCATGGGCTCGACCGAGCTGAGGCGCAGGCGGGCGAGCGAGGTCTGGTCGAGGATGGCCCGCAGCAGGGAGGCGAGGCGGAGCCCGGCGTCGAGGTCGCGGCCCCACTGGCCGAGGTTGATGCCGCTGACCACCACCTCCTGGGCGCCCTGATCGGCGAGGCCCTGGATCTCGCCCAGCACCGCGCCGAGCGGGAGGGAGCGGCTGGCGCCGCGCACTTGGGGGACGATGCAATAGGCGCAGCGGCGATCGCAGCCCTCCTGCACCTGCACCACGGGGCGGACGCGGGCCGGGAGCAGGGCGGGGGGAAGCGGGGCGGGGGGAAGCGGGGCGGCGGCGAGCGCGGCGAGCGGGAGCAGGGCGTGGGCCAGGGCGGGCTGCTGGGCGCGGCCGGCGACCAGCGCCACGCCGGGGAGGGCGGCGAGCTCGGCCGGGGCGCGCTGGGCGTAGCAGCCGGTCACGGCGATCCGGGCGTGGGGGTGGAGGCGGTGCAGGCGGCGGATGGCGCGCCGGGCCTCGGCGTCGGCGGCGGCGGTCACCGTGCAGGTGTGCAGCACCACCCAGTCGGCGCCGGCGGGGGCGGCGGCGGACTCGAGCCCGGCGCGCTGCAGGGCGGCCGCCAGGGCGGCGCCCTCGGCCTGGTTGGCGCGGCAGCCGAAGCTGTGCAGGAAGACGCGGGCCATGGGTGCTTTTATTCTAGCCTTTCGCGGGGGTCGCGCCGCGTTGCCTGCTGGCAAAATCGGCGCGAAAGGCTGCGAACCGGGGTCCCCAGAGACCGCCTCGGGCTCTGGGGTGGTCGTAATTCCGCAGGGGCAGACGCGCCGGTGACGCGTCTGCGCCCTCGGGAAACGAAGTCGGCGCGAGCATGCCGCCCCGCGCATCTACAGCGGGGCGGCTCCCAAGCGGCGCCCGCCAAGCCCTTGACAGCCGGCGCCAAATGA
>DATKSZ010000049.1:0-35607 GCA_035531375.1 Terriglobales bacterium
GTGGTAGGTGTGGTAGGGGCACTGCGGCCGGTTCACCGGCAGGCTGTCGTAGTTCGCCCCCAGGCGGTAGCGGTGGGCGTCGGGGTAGGAGATCAGCCGCCCCTGCAGCATCTTGTCGGGCGAGTAGCCCATCCCCGGCACGAGATTGCGCGGCTCGAACGCCGCCTGCTCCACCTCGGCGAAGTAGTTCTCCGGATTCCGGTTCAGCTCCAGCTCGCCCACCTCGTGCAGCGGGTAGTCCCGGTGCGGCCACACCTTGGTCAAATCGAAGGGGTTGATGGCGTAGCTCTCCGCCTCCTTCTCGGGCATGATCTGCACCGCCACCTGCCACTTGGGGAACTCGCCGCGCGCGATCGCCTGGAACAGGTCGCGCTGGGCGTAGTCCGGGTCCTGGCCGCGCATGGCGTCGGCCGCCTCGCGGGTGAAGTTCTTGATCCCCTGCTTGGTCTTGAAGTGCCACTTGACGTAGAACAGCTCGTTGCCGGCGTTGATCAGGCTGAAGGTGTGGCTGCTGAAGCCGTCCATGTGGCGGTAGCCGTCGGGCGTGCCGCGGTCGCTGAACAGAATGGTCACCTGGTGCAGCGACTCGGGCGAGAGCGACCAGAAGTCCCACATCATGGTGGGGCTCTTGAGGTTGGTCTGCGGGTCGCGCTTCTGGGTGTGGATGAAATCGCCGAACTTGAGCGGGTCGCGGATGAAGAACACCGGGGTGTTGTTGCCCACCATGTCCCAGTTGCCCTCTTCGGTGTAGAACTTCAGGGCAAAGCCGCGGGGGTCGCGCTCGGTGTCGGCCGAGCCCTTCTCCCCGCCCACGGTGGAGAAGCGCAGGAAGGTCGGCGTCTGCTTGCCCACCGCGCCGAACAGCTTGGCGGTGGTGTAGCGCGGCATCTCTCCGCTGGTGCAGGTGAAGGTGCCGTGGGCGCCCGAGCCCTTGGCGTGGACCACGCGCTCGGGGATGCGCTCGCGGTTGAAGTGCGCCATCTTCTCGAACAGCAGATAGTCCTCGTAGACCACCGGGCCGCGCGGGCCCACCGTGAGGGAGTTCTGGTTGTCGCCCACCGGGCGGCCGGCGTCGCTGGTCAGGGTGGCGGGTTGCTTCGGGTCGGACATGGAAGGCACCTCCACTCCAGGGTAGCCCCCGCCCCGGCCAGTGGTCCAATATATGGATTGAATCCCGAGGATAGGCTGCGCCTATGGAACTGCACCAGCTCCGCTACTTCTGCGCCGTGGCCGAGGGCGGCAACTTCAGCCGCGCCGCCGAGCGCAGCCACGTCTCCCAGCCCTCGCTCTCGCAGCAGATCGGCAAGCTGGAGCAGGAGCTGGGGGTGCGCCTCTTCGACCGCCTGCGCGCCGGGGCCCGGCTCACCGCCGCCGGCCGGGCGCTGCTGCCGCGGGCGCGCGCCGCCCTGGCCGAGTTGGAAACGGCCCGCGGCGAGGTGGCCGAGCGCAGCGCCTCCCTGCGCGGCCCGCTGGCGGTGGGAGTAATCCCCACCATCGCCCCCTACCTGTTGCCGGCGCCGCTCCGGGCCTTCACCCGCCGCTACCCCGAGGCCCGGCTGAGCGTGGTCGAGGAGATCACCCCGCTGCTGCTCGACCGCCTGCGCGCCGGCAGCCTGGATCTCGCCGTGGTGGCGCTGCCCCTGCCCGGGCGCGGCCGCGAGTTCGCGGTGGCGCCGCTGCTGGAAGAATCCGCCAGCGCCGTGCTACCCGCCCACCACCGCCTGGCGGGGCGCGCCCGCCTCCGCCTGCGCGAGCTGCGCCAGGAACCGTTCCTGCTGCTGCGCGACGGCCACTGCTTCCGCGACACCGCCGTCGCGGCCTGCCGCCGCGCGCGCTGGCAGCCGCAGGTGGTGTTCGAGAGCGGCCAGTTCCGCAGCATCCTCAGCCTGGTCGGCGCCGGCCTGGGCGTCTCGCTGGTGCCCGCCATGGCGGTCGAGCCCCATCCCGGCTGCTGCTTTGTGCCGCTGGCCGACCACGCCGGCCGCCGCACCATCGCCGCCGCCCACCTGCGCGGCCGCCAGCTCCCCCGCTTGGCCGAGGCGTTCCTCGAAGCGTTGCGCCAGGCCGCCGCCCCTGTATCCTGAGGTTGCCCATGCGCGTGCTCTTCGTCAGCGACGACCCCGACGACATCCGCATCGGCGCGGTCAAGGCGCCGCGCCGGCTGGCGGAGGCGCTGCGCGCCCAGGGCTGCCACTGCGACCTGCTCTTCCACGACGACCTCGGCCCGCGCCCGCGGCACGACCGCCTGCGCCTGGGCGCCTCGCCCTGGCTGGCCTGGCGGGCGGTGGTGCGCGCCTGGCGCCAGCGCGGCCCCTACGACGTGATTGACGCCGCCGGACCCGAGGGCTTTGCCCTCGGCCTGCTGCGCCGCTTCGGCCCCTACCGCCGCGCCCGTTTAATCGTCCGCAGCCACGGCCTGGAGCGCCTCTTCTTCCGCGGCTTGATCGAAGACCACGAGGCCGGCTTTGTCCGCAAGCAATGGTACCGCCGGCTGCTGTTTCCCCTCACCCGCTGCACCCAGGAGGCCGGCGCCTACCGCCTCGCCGACGCCGCCATCGTGCTCAACCGCGAGGAGCTCGACCTGGTGGTCCAGCGCGGCTGGAAGCGCCCGGCCCAAGTGCACCTCATCCCCCACGGCGTGCTGCGCCAGCGCTGGGCGGAGGCGCCCCCGCCCGGCGCCCCGCGCGGCGCCGGGGTGCTGTTCTCCGGCCACTGGACGACCGGCAAGGGCGTCCCCTATCTCGCCCAAGCCCACCGCTTGCTGCTGGCCCAAGGCCTGTCGCTGCCGCTCACTCTGCTCAGCGGCATGGAAGACCCGCCCGACTTCGCCGCCGAGGAGGCCGCCATCCGCCGCGCCTTCGCCCCCGAGTGCCAGCCCCTGCTCACCGTGCTGCCCCGCTTCCACGACCAGGACGCCGTCTTCGACCTCTACCGCCGCCACGACCTGCTGGTCTTCCCCTCCTCGGTCGAGGCCTTCGGCCTGGTGGTGCTCGAGGCCCTCAGCCAGCGCCTGCCCATCATCTGCAGCCGCAGCGTCGGCGCCAGCGCGTTCCTGCGCGAGGAGCTGGACGCGGTCTTCGTCCCGCCGCGCGACGCCGCCGCCCTCGCCCGGGCCCTGCGCCGCCTCTGGTCCGACCCCGCCCTCCGCCGCCGCCTCGCCGAAGCGGGCTACCGCACCGCCGCCGCCCTCACCTGGGACCGCGCCGCCCAGGCCACCCTCGCCGCCTACGCCGCCGCCGGCGCCCAGCCCGGCCGCGACTACGCACCCGAGCCGGTGCGCTCCACCTGACCCACCCGATCTACCGCGCCCTCGCGATGACTTGGTCGAGGAAATCGGTCAGCACCCCAAAGTGCGGGCACCGCGCGCGCACATGCTGCGGGTCAAGGCTCCCCAACAGCTTGCTATCGTCCCGACCCTTCTTGTATTCCTTCTTCTGCGTTTGCCGGGTGGCCCGCTCCAGCGCCGCCATAATGTCAACCTTCCGTTCCTCCTCGAGGTTCTGGCGGCGCGGCAGGGCATTGCCATGGAAGCCCTGCTGGTAATATCGGGTCAGGGCGTCGGGATCGGCAACGAGCCAGGCCTCCATGCACTGAATCATCAAGTGCACGTGATCTGCCGGGACTTCATTCAGGCGCCAATGGCCCTCGCGGCCCATGAGATATTCCCGGCAGAGCCTTCCCGCCGGAACAGGATCCTCTGAATCCACCAACAGGATGTTGACCGCCTGCGGCTCGGCCCGCAGTTCGGCCAGGAAGGCGTCGTGGGTTCTGTCGCGGCCGCCGCAACAGACCGACTTCCACCCCATCCTCCGCTCCCGGGCGCGCTGCTTTTGCTGGTCCAAGAGCGCGTCGAACCCCTGGCGCAGCGCGGCGCGCTGCTCGGCGCTCTCGCCGCCCTCGATGTAGAGGGCAATCCGCATCACGGGTTGCCGGCCAGTTCGCCCATGCGCCAGATCTCGCCCAGCCGATACTTCTCCAGCCAGGAGGCCAGCTTCTCCGACTCGAGTCGGCGCATGGAGGTCCCCCCCAGGTAATCGCAGACCAGCACCGATTCGGTCTGGTCGGTCAGGGCCGAGACAAAGGCGTCGGAGTGGGTGGTGACGATCAGTTGCGTGCGCGCGCTCGCCTCCACCATCACCTCGGCCAGGATGCTCAGCGCGTCGGGGTGCAGCCCGAGCTCGGGCTCCTCGATGCAAATGACCGGCGGCGGCGCCGAGGTCAGGAGCAGCGCCAGGAGTGCGACGAAACGGATGGTTCCGTCCGAAAGCCGGGTGGAAGGAATCGGACGACCCAGACCGGCCTCGTGGAGGTAGAACTGCACGGCGCCGGCCTCGACTGGGGTGGCCAGCCGGTTAAACCGCGGCAGGAATCTGTGGAGCAAATGATTGAATCGCGCCGATTCACTGGAGTTGTCCAGACGGCTCAGGATCAGCCAGAGGTTGCCGGAGTCGGGCAAGAGAGAGGCGGAGGGCAGATCCGCTTTCTGCGGCTGGCGCAAGGGTGCGTACCTACCAAACGTCCATTCGCGGAAGGTCTGCACGCGCCCGAACTCGCGCCCCACCCAAGTCACCTCCGGGTAGAGCTCGGGGTCCTTGACCTGCGACAGCACCGACTCATCCGCGGCCAGGCTGGTCCTCTGCAGGGTTCGGTGCTGCCCCGCGGTGTTGAGCGCCGGATTACCACCCTGGAAGCGATAGTAAAAATAGACGTCTCGGTAGTGGGGGAGGTCCGGATCGAACTTTTCGATCGCCTCGTCCGTGACTTCCGTTTGCAGCCCCGCAGCGGCAAAGCGCAGCCGGTAGCGCAGATCGGGCCCCCCTTTGGGGCCCACGATGCGCGCCTCGATCTCGGCTTCCGGGGCTCCCGCCGCGCCAGCACCCTTCCAAAGCCACTCCCTGGCCCCGCCGCCGTCCCGGATAGCCGAGGCAAAGGCGGTGGGGGTGGCGTGCAAAAGCTCGATCGCCTCGAGGAAATTCGACTTCCCGGAGGCGTTGGGGCCGATCAGCACGTTCAGCGGGGTCAGCGGGACCGCCGGGCTGTCCGGCGGAAACGAGAGGAGCCCGCCCAGGCGCAGAGATTTTAGAAATGGCACGCCGCCTCCCCGGGGGCAGCCGGCCGACCGGAAGCCCGCTGCGACCGATTTTACCCCATCGCCGCGGGTTTCCGATCTAGAGCAGAGCCATGCCCGGGCCGGAGGCCATCACTCCCCGCCCAGCGTCCAGCGCAGCCCGATCGAGTAGGTCGGCTGGTAGTACTCCCGCTGGATCATGAACTGCGGGCTGCCCTGGTAGAAGCCGAACACCGCGTTGTTCAGGTTCAGCCCCGACAGCGTCAGCCGCAGCGTGGGGCTGAGGGCGAGGTCGGCCTGCGCGTCCACTTGGAAGTGGGTGTACTCGTAGACGTCGCCCGAGGGCCCGCTGATCCCGCCCGGCGCGCCGGCCACGTAGTTGTACTGGTAGATGTTGCTGCCGTTGTAGGCCAGCCCCACGCGCCCGGAAAACCAGCCCAGGTCGTAGGTGGGGCTGAAGTTCCAGGTGTTGGGCGCCTGCCGCAGCAGCCGCGGCGCGTCGCTGCGGTTGCCCGGATTGACGTCGCTGGCCTGCGAGGTGGTGTAGCTGTAGTTGCCCGACAGCCCCAGCCCGCGCAGCGGCCCGGGCAGGTAGGTGAGCTGCTGCAGGAAGGCGAACTCGAACCCGGCGATGTGGGCGTTGCCGGCGTTGGCCGGCTGCGTCACCCGGAAGCCGGCGTAGGGCCCGCTGCTCGGCGTGGTCTGGATGGAGACGATGGGGTCGGTCAGGCTCTTGTAGAAGAAGCCCGCCCGCACATCGCCCAGCGGGGTGAAGTAGCGCTCGTAGAGCAAGTCGTAGTCGTTGCCGTGCTCCGGCTGCAGCGCCGGGTTGCCGAGGTTGGCCAGGTGCGGGTTCACCGACAGGTCCACCGAGGTGGCGGCGGTGAGGTCGGCCGGCACCGGGCGCGAGATGCCCCGGCCAAACACCAGCCGCACATCCGAGCTGTTGTCCAGCCGGTACTGCAGCGACGCGCTCGGCATCCAGTCCAGGTAGGAATACGTGCCCGGCACGGTGAGGGCGTTGTTGGCGTCCGGGCTGAGCGTGGCCACGTGGGTCTGCTCCAGCCGCAGCCCGCCGGAGAGGCGGAAGTTGCCCACCTGGTTGGTGTCCATCACGTAGGCGGCGGGGATGCGCTCGGTCAGCGCGTAGTTCTCCCCGTCCTGCCCCTGGGTGCTGCTCAGCACGAACTGGCTGGCGTGCCCCAGCACGTAGTTCTGGATGGCGCTGTAGTTGACGAACGGGCTGGCCGGGTAGTTGCCGTTGTAGTAGTGGGCGTTGGCGTAGCTGGTGTCCAGGAACAGGCTCATGGGCACGGCGTAGGGGTTGCCCGTCGCCGGATCCAGCGCCGGGGTGTAGTCGGTCTGCCAGGAGTCGTCGAACTGGTGGGAGTTGTCGAAGGCCACGCCCAACTTCAGCATCCCGCTCCCGCCCGACAGGTAGCTCTTGCTGATGTCCAGCTTGCCGCCCAGATCCAGCTTCGCCGACTGTCCGTGGTTGCCCAGCTTCAGCCTGGCGAACTGGAAGTTGGCCGAGTTGTTGGTCTCCTGGAAGCACACCGGCGAGAATTGCGGCAGGTAGACGTTGCTGGTGGCGGCGGAGTTGAAGCTGCACTGGCTGGGCGGACCGGTGTAGGCGAACGCGGCGTTGTCGTCGAACTGCGGATAGAGCATGCGCGAGCGCGCCGCCGAAATCTGCCAGTCGATCCACAGGTTGTCGCTCGGCAGCATGTGGTTGCCGCCCAGCGCCAGCGAGGAGATCAGGTAGTTGCCGATGCGGTGCTCCGAGCCCGCCGAGGGCCCGTTGCCGGTGGCGTCCACGTTGTACACCGTCCGCACCCCCGAGTCGGTGAAGTCGGCATACAGCCCGTGCAGGTAAAGGGTCGAGTTGGGGCTGACGATGTAGTCCAGGCTGCCGCCCAGGCCGTAGCGCGAGCGGTTGTAGAGGTACTGGCGGAAGTCGGCGTTGTCCATCAGCGGCGTGCTGGCGGTGGCCAGCGCGTCCGGCACCGGCTCGACGTCGTCAATGCCGCGGTCGTTGTGGTCGTAGGAGGCGCTCAGGATGGCCCCGAACTGCTGCCGGCTGCCAAAGCGCCGCCCCGCGGTCCCGCCCCCCTCGCCCGAGTAGCGCTGGTTGTCGATCGGCGCCAGGCCGCCGTTGCTGTAGAGCGTCAGCGTCGGCTCCTTGCCCGCCGTCTTGGTCTGCAGGTTCACCGAGCCGCCGATGGCGTCCCCGCTCTGGTCGGGTTCGAGCGTCTTGTTCAGCTCCACCGAGCCCACCAGGTCGGCCGGGATCACGTCCAGCTTCACCTGCCGCACCCCGCTCTCGGGCGCCTCCAGCTCCACCCCGTCCACGGTGACGTTGCTCAGCCGCGGCTCGGTGCCGCGGATCTGCAGGTACTTGCCCTCGCCCTCGTCCCGCTCCAGCGTCACCCCCGGCAGCCGCCCCACCGCGTCCGCCACGTTGGCGTTGGGCAGGCTGGTGATCACCGACTCCGGCAGCGCGTCCACGATGTTGTCGGCGGTGCGCTGCAGGTTGATCGCCTCCGCCTCGCCATAGGGCCGGGGCGCGGTCACCACCACCGATTGGCTGCTCGAGGCCACCGCCAGCACCAGCGCCGCCCGCGCCGTGGCGTTGGCCGCCACCGTCACCGCCGCGCTCGCCGTCTTCAGGCCCACGAAGCTCACCCGCACGGTGTAGCTGCCCGGCGCCAGATCCACAAAGCCAAACTGCCCCTGGGCGTCGGTGCTGGTGGTGCGGTTGCCCGGCGCCAAGCTCACCGCCGCCCCCGGCAGCACGGCGTGGGTCGAGTCGGTGGCCGTGCCGGCGATCCGCCCCAACTGCTGGGCCGCCGCCGGCTGGGTGGAAAGCGGAAGGGCGAGCAGCAGCGCGCCGAGAAAGAGCAGCGCCCGCGTAGGCAATAAATATCTCAGTGTCATCAGAGTCTCCTGGGTAGCCTCGCCCTTAGCTTAGGCACCCGGCGGCGGAAATCTGATGACGCCTGGGTTAAGGAACGATGACGCCGGGGTTACGCGCGCTCCCCGGTTGGGCACAGAATGATGACATGCACACCCCCATCGCCCCCGGCGTGCGCGTCGGCCACCTGCACCTCAAGGTCGCCCAACTCGACCGCGCCCTCGAGTTCTATCACGGCGTGCTGGGCCTCGCGATCACCCAGCGCCTGGGCGGGCAGGCCGCCTTCCTGGCCGCGGGCAGCTACCACCACCACCTCGCCCTCAACACCTGGGAGAGCCGCGGCGGCGCGCCGCCCCCGCCCGGCTCGACCGGCCTCTACCATCTCGCCCTGCTCTACCCCACCCGCGCCCTGCTCGCCGACGCCCTGTGCCGCCTCGTCGCCGCCCAAATCCCGCTCGACGGCGCCGCCGACCACGGCGTCAGCGAGGCCCTCTACTTGCGCGACCCCGACCAGAACGGCGTCGAGCTCTATTGGGACCGCCCCCGCGAGCAGTGGCCGCGCGATGCCCAGGGCGGCCTGGCCATGTTCACCCGCCCGCTCGACCTGCACCACCTGCTGCGCGAGCTCCCGCCGGACGCCGCCGCCGCGCCCGGCCCCGGCCCCGGCCCCCGCGACCTGTGACACTAAAATGAACCTACTTGGCGTTGACGTCGGATTTTCGGCCAAGCGCGCAACCACTGGGATCGCGTGGCTCGACGGCGATTGCCTCGGCGTGGCAACAGCGCGAACGGATAAGGACGACCGCCGAAGACAGTTGCCGCCGGATTTTCACCCCTCCCACATCGCCCTGGACGGCCCCCTTCCCCCTCCACCTTTCGGCGACGCTCGCCGCCCCTGCGAGCAAGCATTGATTTATGCGCCATTTCACAACCGCTGCAAACCGGGGTTGAGCGACTTCGGTCTGGGATTGAAGCTACGCCGGGCTTCCCTGGAAGTCTTTCAGCAGTTCGGAAGCGCCTTGGCACCATCCGTCTCCCGCGAAGGCCCTGTGGTGGAGGCGTTTCCGAATGCGTTCCTGGGCGTGATGACACCTCCGCAGGAGTACGAGGATGCGCCCAAAGAGAAGCGCGGGAGCCGTTTTGATTGGCTTTACGACAGGGTGGCAGTCAGCGGCAAGATGGAGGAAAAAGTGTCGGGCCGGTTGGGCCTGCCGACCGAGCTTTGGCTCCGACTGCGGAGCGAGAAGAACCATGAAAAGCGTGCCGCCCTCATCTGTCTGGTTACAGCCGCGTTTGCTGCTCGGCGGATCGCCACTACCGTTGGCGATGAGGTCGGCGGCTGGTTCTGGCTTCCACCTAAATCGCTCTGGCAGCCGTGGGCGGTCGCTGGCCTCGACCATGTGTTGACGCGGGTGCAAGGCGCTTCGGTCGTCTGGGGAGGCTAGTCGCGCCGCAGTGCTACCATAGTCATCTATGGGAACGGACGCCTTGCAGGGGGCGCTGGCGCTGCTGGTGCTCAACTCGCTCAGCCGCGGGCCGCAAGCCGGCATGCACGGCTTCGGCATCGCCGAACATATCCAGCAGGTCTCGCAAGAGCACCTGCGCGTCGAGGAGGGCTCGCTCTACCCGGCGCTGCACCGCATGGAGCAGGCGGGCTGGGTCCAGGCGAGCTGGGGGCTCACCGAGAACCGCCGCCGCGCCCGCTACTACCGCCTCACCGCCGCCGGCCGCAAGCAGCTCGCGCGGGAAGAGAAGACCTGGCGCCACGTCACCGCCGCCGTCGCCGGCGTGCTCGAGGCCTAGCCCGCCGATCGCGGGGGTCGCGCCGCTTTGCCAGCTGGCAAAATCGGCGCGAAAGGCTGCGGAATTCCGCAGGGCGGCCCGCCCCCGGGAAGCGAAGTCGGCGCGGCCCCAGCGACGCGCAGCGCCGACTTGGGGCCCTGGGGCCCCCGAGTCGGCGTGAGCACAAGCGGGACGCGCGCCGTAGGCGCGCTGGGGCCCGCGCCCACCGAGGCGCTGCGCCCCCAGTAGGGGTATACTCGCCGCGAGGTGGGTTGCCATGGCGGTGATCAAGCGCGTTGGCCTGGGCTCGGCGTTCAAAATTACGCTGTGCCTCTATTTCCTGATCGGCATCATCATGGCGGTGCTCGCGTTCCTGACCGCGCAACTGGTGGGCACGAGCCCGCTGCTGGGCACGGCGGGCCCCTACATCTACCTGGTTTTGCCCCTCGCCTACGGCCTGTTCGGCGCGGTGGCGGCGGTGATCGTGGGCTTCTTCTACAACCTGGTGGCCGGCTGGGTGGGCGGGCTGAAGATCGAGCTGGAGTGAGCGGCCCCCGCCTAGTCAGAATGGGGCGAGCCGCCGCAATGCAGCCTGGGCTTCCTTTGCTCTAGTCGCGGCGGCAGGGTCGGCCGCGCGAGGCCCAGCCGCCCAGCGCAAAGCCCAACAGCAGCAACACGTAATGCAACGGCATGCAACCACGGTAGCCCCGCCCGCCGCACCTGCCCATCGGGCGATCCCCTCAGGCCGCGCGGTCGACCGCGCGGTTTGCTCTAGACTGTTGGGATGGCTCCGGCGGGCACCAAGGCGGACCGCTTTGCCTCCCAGCGCTCGGCGGCGCTGGTGGGCTCCGGCATCCTCTTCAGCCGCCTGACCGGGCTGGTGCGCGAGCGCGTGTTCGCCCATTTCTTCGGCAACTCCGACGCCGCCGACGCCTTCAAAGCCGCCTTCCGCATCCCCAACCTGCTGCAGAACCTGTTCGGCGAGGGGGTGCTGTCGGCCTCCTTTATCCCCGTCTACGCCGCGCTGCTGGCCCAGGACCAGGACGAGGAGGCGAACCGCACCGCCGGCGCCGTGCTGGCCTTGCTGGCGCTGTGCGCGGCCACCCTGGTCTTGCTCGGCGTGCTCGCCACCCCCTACCTGATCGAGGTCATCGCCCCCGGCTTCCACGGCGCCAAGCGTCAGCTCACCATCCGCCTGGTGCGCATCCTCTTTCCCGGCGCCGGCCTCTTGGTCCTCTCCGCCTGGTGCCTGGGCATCCTCAACAGCCACCGCCGCTTCTTCCTCTCCTACGTCGCCCCGGTGGCCTGGAACGGCGCCATGATCACCACCCTGCTGGTGTTTGGCCGCCACTACCCGCAGTATCCGCTCGCCACCCTCCTCGCCCTGGGCTCGGTCGTCGGCAGCCTGCTGCAGGTGGGGGTGCAGTGGCCGGCGGTGCGCAAGCTGGTCGGCCGCCTGCGGCTCTCGCTCGACCACCGCAGCGCCCACGTGCGCACCGTCATCAAAAACTTCGTCCCGGTCTTCTTCAGCCGCGGCGTGGTGCAGATCAGCGGCTATATGGACGCGCTGCTCGCCAGCCTGCTGCCCACCGGCGCGGTCGCCACCCTGGCCTATGCCCAGACCCTCTACATGCTGCCCATCAGCCTGTTTGGCATGTCGGTCTCGGCGGCCGAGCTGCCGGCAATGGCGGGCACGGTGGGCGCCATGGCGGAGGTGGCCCCCATCCTGCAGCGCCGCCTCAACGCCGGCCTGCGCCAGATCACTTTTTTCGTGCTGCCCTCGGTGGCCGCCTTCCTCGCCGTTGGCGACGTGGTGGTGGCAGCCGTCTACCAGGGCGGCGCCTTCCACCGCCAGGACGTGCTCTACGTCTGGGGCACGCTGGCGGGCGCGGCGGTGGGGCTGCTGGCCTCGGCCCTGGGGCGGCTGTACTCGTCCACCTACTACGCCCTGCGCGACACCCGCAACCCGCTGCGCTACGCCGCCATCCGCGTGGCCCTGACCATTGCCCTCGGCATCGTCGCCGCCTTCTGGCTCCCCGGCTGGCTGGGCCTCGCCCCGCGCTGGGGCGTGGCCGGGCTGACGCTCTCGGCCGGCCTCGCCGCCTGGGTCGAGTTCACCCTGCTGCTGCGCGGCCTGCGCAGCCGCATCGGCTCGACCGGCCTGCCCCTCGGCTTCCTGCTGCAAGTGGGCGGGGCGGCCCTGGCCGCCGCCTTCGCCGCCCGCGCCACCCTGCGCGCGCTCGGACCCCACGGTCCCTGGCTCACCGCGCTGCTGGTGCTCGGCGCCTACGGCGCCGTCTACTTTGCCGCCGCTTGGGCGCTCCGCCTGCCCGAGCTCCACGCCCTCGGCCGCCTGGCGCGCCGCTAGGCTGCTTCCTAGGCTACTTCACCTGAAGGAGGAAGGAAGAGGTGCTGATGGCGGTGCCCACCGCGGCGACGACCTTGACGTTATAGCTGCCGCTGGGCGTGTAGTTGACGCCGCTGCCGCTCAGCGCCACGCTCTGCGGCGAGTTGGGGGCGTTGTCCGCGATCACCAGCGTGCCCGCCTCCGCGCCGAGGTGGCTGGGGGTGAGGGTTACGGCGATGTCGCAATGGGTCCGCGGCGCCAAGCTCGGGCCGCAGGCGTTGCTTTGGCCAAAGTCCTGGGAGGCGCCCCCGGAAGTGGTAGTGGAGATGGAACCGATGGCTAGGCTGGCGAGGCTGTTGTTGTACAGGGTGACGGTCTGGGGAAGCGTGGGGGTGCCGACCGCCTGCCCGCCCAGGTTCAGCGAAGGTACCGAAAGATAGGCTGAGGGCGGCGGCCCGGTGCCCCCGCCGCCTCCATTGGGCGGCGGCGGTGCCGCCCCACCGCCTCCGCCGCAAGCCACGGCCGCGCCTAGCAATAGACCCAAGCCCAGTTCGGGCAAGAGCCTTTTCCGCCTGCGGGCTGCCGCCCCGGTGCCCAGCAGCAGGGCGAAAGCCCAAAGTCCGTCCCACCAGAAGCGCCCGCGGCCGCCACCCGTTCCACCTTGCACCGGAGCGGCGGTGGTGGCCACGATTGCCTTCACACCCACCGTGATGTCCCTGCCAGCCAGCACCAGCGCCGGGGGGAGAAAGCTGCAGGTCGCCAGGGGCGGCAGGTCGGCGCAACTCAGGCTCACTGCCCCCTGGAAGCCACCATCCGGAACGATCAGGAATTGGGCGCTGGCGCTCTGCCCGCCAATCACGGGCGCGAGGGGGCCGAAGCTTAGCTCGAGCGTGAAGCCGGAGCTCGTGCCGGAGAGCGTCAGGTACGCCCCCGTGTTGGCCGAAAGCTCGCCGCCCTCGAGGCCGGCCTGGCTTGGGGTGTAGGTCACCGAAACCGTGCAACTGGCACCAGGGGCGATCGAGAGGCCGCAGGTATTGGCCTGCGCAAAGTCCGGCGGGTAGGGCATGCCGAAGGCGAGCCCGTTCAGGGCCGTGCCCCCCACATTGGTGAGGGTGGAGGTGAGCGGGGCCGAGGCGGTGCCCATCACCGTCACGGGAAACGTCAGGCGGGCGGGATTAAACACCAGCTTGGCCGGCGTGTTGACGGTCAGCGGGGCGGAGGTGCTGGGCAGATAGTAGCCATCGCCAGGGAACGATGCCGTCAGCGCGGCCTGGGCGCCCGTCAGGGGCGGCAGCGTGAAGCTGGCCTGCACGCTGCGGTAGTTGGTCGTGGCATCAAACGTGCCCGCTCCCGATTCGGAGACACTGCCCACCTGGGTGCTGCCCTCGTCAACGTAGACGATCTGATTGATATAGGCTTTGCCATAGAGCGACAACACCACATTGACGGCGCCAGGCTGGGTCGAGGGGCTGAGGGCCACGCGCGAGGGCGCCGGCTGGATGGTCAGCGTCTGCGGCGCGGAGGCGGCGGGCTGGAAACTGGCGTCGCCGGAATAGGTTGCGGTCAGCGCGTTGGCGCCGGGAGGCAGGTTCAAATTGGCAAAATCGGTCTTGCCGGCGTTGTCCAGCCCCTGCGCGCCGGGGAGGCTGAAGGGTCCGGCCAGCGTGTCATGCAAGCTGACCGTGCCGCTGGGGAGGCCATGGCCGGAGGTGCCCGCGACCTGTATGGCGATTTGGTAGGCGTCGCTGTAGGTCAGGGTGCTCACCGGCACCTGCTGGCCGGAGGCGTTCAACTGGTAGGGGCTGAGTTGCACCGTGGCGGGCTCGGGCGCGACGGTGAGGGGCACGGCGGCGGAGACGCTGCCGCCATCGTGGCCGTCGCCCCCATAGTGCGCCACCAGATTGTAGCTGCCGCCGGGCAGCAGCACCGTGGCGGCATTGACCGCGCCGCTGGCATCCAGCGGAAACGATTGCACCAGCGTGGCGCCGCCGCCATTCTCGGCCAACAGTGCGACCTGGCCGGTGGGCGTGCCTGCGGCCGCGCTCACCTGCACCGAAAACGCCACGCTTTGCCCGTGCACCAGGTTGGCCGGCGGGGTCAGGCTCAACTGCGTGGTGGTGGCGGCGAAACTCACCGTCTGCCATTGGTCCACTAAATTGGCGGCGTTGACCGATCCCCAACCCGTGGCCAAGTCGTAGCCCGGGGCGGCGGCGAAGCCGAGCGTGCCGTTGGCGCAGTCGGGGCTGCCGGCCACGCACGGCACCTGGTTGCTGCCCTGGGTGACGTCGAGAAAGACGCAGTTGGGGCCCGGCACGGCCGAGCCGTTGCAGGCCGCCAGATCCTCCGCCGCCGCCAGCCGATACAGAATCGGGTTCACCAAGCCCTGCGGCGAGCCGGTGGCCTGGTCCACCATCGCCATCACCCCCGCCCACGACGGCGCCGCCGCCGAGGTGCCGCTGAAGGCGAAGTACTCGAAAGACTGGGCATTGCCGCTGCAGCTCTGGGCCATGCAGACCACATAGCCATCGTGGCCGGCGGCGGCCAAGGCCACGTCGGGCAAATCCCGATGCTGGTCCCCGGTCACGCCCGCGCCGGTTTGCCAAATCGGCTTGGCGTAGATCTGGCTGCTGCCCCCCGAGCCCGACCACAGGCTGGGGCCCTGCCCGCCGCTGGACGCCGATTCATTCCAGGGCCGCTCCGGAATGTGGCCCTGCGCCGTGACGTAGGTGTTGCCGCTGGACGGCGCCGAAGACCAGTAGCTGGCGTCGGCGCCGCCCTCGTCGAATTGCGTGCCCCCCACCGCGGTGTCATAGGGGGTGGAGGCAATCCCGCTCACCGCCAAGCCGTGCGCGGCGGCGGCGCTGGTGGCCGCATCGCAACCCGCCGGCCCATCGTCGCCGGAGGCGACCAGGGCGGTGATGCCCTCCGCCGCCGCCTGCTCCCACAGGTTGTTCCAAAAGCTGTTTTCCGCCGCCCCCAGGTTGGCTTCGCACATCCCAAAGCTGGTGTTCATCACCGCAGCGACATCATGGTCCACCGCGTACAGGGCGGCCAGGTCCACCCCGTCGGTGGTGGCGGTGCCGCCGGAGACCACCAAATAGATGTTCGCCAACGGCGCCACCGCCCCCGCCCACTCCACATCCAGCGTGGCTTCGGCTTGGTCGTCGTTGTTCGTCATCCCCGGATCGGGGCCCGCGAGCACGGTGGCGGGCAGCTTGTTGGCCAGGATGGCGGGCAGAAACAATTGCCGGAACGAGGCCACGTCGCCGCTGTCCACGTCCGAGCGCCCCACCACCGCAATGCTCTCGCCCGCGCCGTTGAGATGGTTGCCATACAGCGGGTTGAGGTTGTAGATGTTGGCCAAGTCGCCCGGCACCATCGCATGCATCAACACGCCGCCGCTGGTGAAGGTGAGGCTGGGGCTGGCTTGGCCCAACTGCGCGCGCGCTTCCCGCCCCCGGCCGACAATGTGCCCGGCGGCGGCTTTGCGCACATCGTTGAGCGAAACCACCCCCGCCACCACCGGCGCCAGCGCCGCCGGAATCGCCGGATCCTCGGCGTTGGCCCAGTGCAGCGCCCCGCCCATGCGGTAGCGGTGGATGGCGGTGTGCAGCGCCGCCGCCACCTGCCCGGCGCTGCCGGAAAACTCGATCACCCCCCGCCCCGCCGACACCTGCTCCACCTGGAAGCCGGAACGCACCAGCCAGGCCTCCACCGCCGCCACATCGGCCGGGGCAGGGCCATAGCGCTGGCCAAATTGCTGGGGGGTGAGCCAATGGTGGTACTGGGGCGCGTCGCGCTCGCCCAACTCGCTCAGCTCTTGCTGCAAGGCAAGTTCTTGCTGCGGGCTGCGCCGCAGCGCCAGCAGCATATGCTGCAGCGGCAGCGTGGCGGGCGCGGGGCCTTGGTCATTGCGGGCCTGCGCCTGGGGCAGGCGATTGCCCCCCAAGCGCACCCAGCGGGAGTCGTTGACGGCGCGCACCACCCGCGCCGGCGCCTGCGCCGCCACCACCCCGCACAGCAAACTGCCCATCACGACCGACGCTCGCCGCCAAAGCACGGCTCATAACATACCATACCGTCGCCATCGCCGACCCCGCCCGGCGCTATCTCGCCCGCAGTGCTATTCCCCATTTACGACCCGCCGCGCCGCAGGCAAGGCTACACTGGCGGTCATGCGCTTGCTCTTCACCCTCCTGGCCGCCGCCGCGCTGGCTTGGCCCCAAGCCGTTCGCGGGGATCGCGCCGCTTTGCCTGCTAGCAAATTCGGCGCGAAACGCTGCGAAATTCCGCAGGGCGGCCCGCCCCCGGGAAACGAATTCGGCGCGGCCCCTGCGAAGCGCAGCGCCGGCTTGGGGCCGCGGGGCCCCCAAGTCCGCGCGAGCATGCCGCCCCGCGCCGTTACAGCGGGGCGGCCCACAAGCGGGACGCGCGCCGCAGGCGCGCTGGGGCCCGCGCCCACCAAAGCCCCCGCCGCCCCGCCCAACGCCCCCGCCGCGCTGCAATACGACGCCACCAGCGGCGCCGTGCGGCTGGTCTACAACGGGGCGGCGATCTTTTCCGGCCAGCTCTCCGGCCGCGCCCGGGCCACGGTCGAGATCGGCCGCGGCGACCGCGGCGCCCTGTTGGAAAAGATCCGCTTCACCGCCCCCGCCGGCGCCAGCCTGCGCTTGCTCGGCACCGTCGCCGCCAGCCCCGAGGCCTTCGCCGCCGAGACCGACGGCCGCGCCCAGCGCCGCTTTCCCCTGATCCGCACCAGCTCCGGGCCCGACCACAACCTGCGCAACCACGCCGTCTACGACCGCCGCTTCGACTGGCTGCTGGCCGGCCCCGCCCGCACCACGGTCCAGCCCCTCGCCAACGCCGCCGGCGGCGACACCCGCTTCCAGCTCGCCGCCCGCGGCAACCTGCTGCTCTTCCGCTTTCAGCCGCGCTTCTACCAGAAGTTCCGCGGCCTCGCTTTCTACCGCCCCTGGACCTACGCCGTCTGGCCCAAGCCGGTGGCCGGCTGGAGCTCGTGGTGGGCTTACCAGGACAAGGTCACCGAGGCCGACGTGCGCCAAGTCGCGACCCTCTTCGCCCGCAAGCTGCGCGACTTCGGCTACCAGTACATCCAGCTCGACGACGGCTACCGCCCGCGCGACGGCTATCCCTCCGACTGGACCGCAACCAACGCCAAGTTCCCCAGCGGCCTGGGTGGGTTGGCAAAGTTCGAGCGCGGCCTGGGGCTGAAGCCGGCCATCTGGCAGAACGTCGGCATTGACGACAGCGCGCTCGCGGCCACCCATCCCGCCTGGTTCCTGCCCGGGCCGGGCGGCGCGCCCCGCCGCGCCCCCTGGGTGGACTTCGGCCTCAACGGCAACAACCCCGCCGCCGTGGACGCCCTCATCCGCCCCGCTTTCCGCCAGCTCCACCGTTGGGGCTACGACTACGTCAAGGTGGATACCCTCCGCCACCTGCTCTACGACGCCAGCTATCCCGACCGCGGCTTTCTAGAGAAACAAGGCTCGAGCCCCGAATTGGCCTTCCGCCAGGTGCTGCGGGCGGTGCGGCAGGAGCTCGGCCCCTCCACCTATATCCTGGCCTGCTGGGGGGTGCTGCCCGAGGCCATCGGCCTCGCCAACGCCGACCGCCTCGGCACTGACGGCTTTGGCCCGGCCACCCTGCAGCAGTACAACTCCTTCAACAACGTGGTCTGGCGCAACGATCCCGACCACGTGGACATCGGCCCCCCCGGCGCCGACCTCATCCGCCCGGTCGAGGTCTCGATGGCGGGTGCCCAACTTCTGCTCTCCGACCCCGCCGCCGTCTATGCCAACGACGCCAAGCTCGAGGGCGCCAAGCGCTCGGCCCCGGTGCTCTTCACTCTCCCCGGCCAGCTCTACGACTACGACCCCCGCGCCAGCGACAACCTGCGCGCTGGGCTGCGCAATTCCGACGGCGGCGCCAACCCCGGCCCGATTGACGCCGAGCGCCTGGGCGCGCTCTGCCCCTGGTGGCTGATGGATCTCAGCCGCCCCTTTGAGAACTGGTCGGTGCTGGCGCGGCTGGGCGATCACCCCCTGCCCGCGGCCACGGTGCGCTTCCGCGACCTCGGGCTCGCGCCCCAGCCGACCTACCTGGTCTACGAGTTCTGGACCCAGCGTTTCCTCGGCGCCTTCCGCGGCAGCTTTGTCGCCCCGGCGCAGCCCGCCAACACCGCCCGCGTCTACGCCATCCGCCAGCTCCTTGACCACCCTCAGATCGTCTCCACCAGCCGCCACATCACCCAGGGCGGCGTGGATCTCCAGCGCGTCGCCTGGTCGGCGGCCTCCCGCCAGCTCACCGGCGCCAGCGCCGTCGTCGCCGGCGATCCCTACCGCCTCGTCCTCCACCTGCCCGCCGGCTACTTCCTCGCCAGCGCCCGCATGGATGGCCGCCCCGCCCAAGTCACCACCGCCCCCGGCGTCACCGTGGTCGGCATCGTCCCCGCCCGCACCGGAACCATCACCTGGCTCCTGCGCTTCCGCTAGCCCATGCTATAATGTGACTACAAAGAGTTGATTATGGCTACCATGGGCGAAAAGCGTGTCGGCATTCGCGAGCTCAAGAGCAAACTCAGCGAGTACCTCCGTCGGGTCAAGGCGGGCGAGGTGGTGGTGGTGACCGACCATGGCCGAGCGGTGGCGCGCATCGTGCCCGAATCTAGCTCCACACCGGAACGCCTCGACCAGTTGGTAAAGGCTGGTGTTCTGCGCTGGAGCGGACGCAAACTCCGGCTTGGCAAGCCGCTGGTGCGGACCCTGGACGGAGGCAGCGTCGCCGATCTGGTCAGCGAGGGGCGGGATTGATCGCCTACTTCGATTCCAGCGCGCTGGTGAAGATGCTGGTCTCGGAAGAAGAGTCCGCCGCCACCCTGGCGCTGGCGTCTTCGGTCGAGCAGGTCGCGACCGTGGCCATCAGTCGCGCCGAGGTCGCGGCAGCGCTGGCGCAAGCCGCACGCGTCGGTCGCCTGGGGCGGGCCGCCGCCCTGGGGGCGCACCGTCGGTTCCTGCGCGACCGCCCGGACCTGATCGAGGTCCCGGTGGACGCTGCCTTGATCGCCCGGGCCGAGCAGCTCGTTTGGGACCACGAACTGCGCGCCTACGACGCCGTGCAGTTGGCCGCGGCACTGAGCCTGCAGGCGGCTCTGCAGGGCAAGGTTGTGCTGGCCAGCTTCGATCGTCGGCTGCTCCAGGCGGGCGCGCGCGCCGGCCTGGAGGTTTGGCCGACCCGCCTCTTGCCTACTTCCCCCCCTCCGAGCCGGTGATGAAGGTCCGCACGTCGCTCTCCAGGCTCTTGCGCGCCGTTTGGTCCTGATAGATCATGTGCCCCACCTCGTAGTGGGTGACGGTGATGTTCTTCTGGAGGTTGGGCGGCAGGAACAGGTGGTGCATGCTGTACTCCGCCTCGTAGAAGGGGCAGGCGAGGTCGTAGTAGCCGGTGGCCAGCAGCAGCTTCATATAAGGGTTCTTGGCGAAGGCGCTCTCCAGCAGCTGGCTCATGTTGTCGCTCACGTCGAAGGCCCAGCCGTCAATGCCGCCGCCGTAGACCTCGTCGGTCTTGTAGCCCAGATCGTCGCGCACGTACTGGGTGAACATCTGGGTGTAGACCGGGCGCTGCACCCAACTGGCGTCGAAGTCCGGCCGCTGCACCCCGGGGGTGCGGTTGAAGCTGGTCATGCGCCCGTCCAGCCGCCCCACGATTTCCTTCTGCCCCTGCAGCAGGGTGGCGTCGAACACCGAGCTGCTGATGCGCAGGTTGTAGTCGTCAATCAACTGCGGGCTCAGGCCGGTGAAGCGCGCCATGGCGGCGATCGCCGTCTGCCGCGCCGCTCCCTGCAGCGCATCCCCCTTCTCCAAATCGAGCAGATAATCATGCGAGGCCCACGCCTCGCTCTGCTGCTCCACCTGCGCCAGCGGCAGCTTCTCCAGGTCGGCGGGCAGCTTCTTGTGGTACCAGGCAATGGCGGTGTAGCTGGGCAGGAAGAGCACGTTGGGCAGGTCGTTGTCGGGCGATTCCTGCAGGGTATGCATGTCGAGCACGCTGGAGAGCAGGATCACCCCGTTGAGCGCGATGCCGCGCTGGGTCAGGTAGCCCGCCAGCCCGGCCGAGCGGAACGTCCCGTAGCTCTCGCCCGCCAGGTACAGCGGCGAGCTGTAGCGGTCGTAGCGGGTCAGGTACAGGCGGATGAACTCGCCCAGCGACTGCAGGTCGCCGCTCACGCGCGAGGTGGCGCGCAGCGCCTTGGCCGAGACCGCGCGGCTGTAGCCGGTGCCGTCCGGATCAATGAACACCATGTCGGTGAACGGCAACCAGGTCTGCTGGTTGTCCACCATCCGGTAGGGCGGCGGCGGCAGCGTGCCGTCGGGGTTGAGCACGATGCGCCGCGGACCGAAGCCGCCCACGTGCACCCAGATGGCGGGCTCGCCCGGGCCGCCATTGTAGATGAAGCTGAGCGGGCGGTGGCTGGCCTGCTGGCCATCGAGCGTATAGGCCACAAAGAAGATGTGCGCCTCGGTCTTGCCGGTGGCATCCGGCACCGGCAGCCGCCCGGCGGTCGCGGTGTAGGACAGCGTCTGCCCGTTTACCTGGATCTGATGGTGGGTGACGATCGGCGGCGGGTCGGTGGGGCTGGGATCGTAGGGGTGGCCCTGGGGCGGAAACCCGCCGCGGCCGCGGCCCTGCGCTGCCAACGGTAGCGCGGCCAAGAGGAGCATCGGCACGAGCGCCGCAGCAAAACGCCAATAGCGAGAGGTCATGGCATGGGATTATGCCACCCTACCACCGGCCAAGGCAACGCGCGCGCCGTTGTCATCTCGCATACCATTAATACCGGTGCGCGTTTCCATCGCCATCGTGGGCGCCGGCATTGCCGGCCTGAGCGCCGCCTGGGAGCTCGCCCGGGCCGGCCGCCGCGACTTCGTCCTGCTCGAGGCCAGCCCGCGGGCCGGCGGGGTGATCGCCACCGAGTCCCACGACGGCTTTGTCTTCGAGGCCGGGCCCGACTCCTTCCTCACCTCCAAGCCCGCCGGCGCCACCCTCTGCCGCGAGCTCGGGCTGGAGGCGGAGATGATCCCCACCCTGCCCAACCCCGGCGGCGCCCGCATCTGGCACCGCGGCCGCTTCCATCCCCTGCCCGCCGGCTGGCAGATGCTGGCGCCCACCCGCCTGCGGCCGCTGCTCGCCTCGGGCGTCTCCACCGGGCTGCTGCGCCCGGGGGTGAAGCTGGGGCTGGCGGCGCGCTGGTGGCGCACCCCGCCGCCCCCGCCCGGGGAGGAGTCGGTCGCCCAGTACCTGCGCCGCCGCTTTGGGCGCGTGGCCGGACAGGCCTTGGCCGACACCATCGCCGGGCCGCTGCTGGCCGGCGTCTACGGCGGCAACTGCGAACAGCTCAGCGCCGCCGGCTTCCTGGCCGCCTCCGCGCCCCGGCCCCCGGCCGCCCACGCCCGACCGCCCGGCGCCAGCCTGTTCACCAGCCTCCAGGGCGGCATGGGCAGCCTGATCGAGGCGCTGGTGGCCCACCTGCCCCCGGGCGCGCTGCGGCTGGCCAGCCCGGTGGCCGGGCTCCGCCCCGCCCCCGGCGGCGGCTACCGCCTCGAACTGGCCAGCGGCGAAGCCCTCGAGGCCGCGGCCGTCATCGTCGCCACCCCCGCCTGGGCCGCTGCCCAACTGCTCGGCCCCCTCGACCCCGCTCTGGCCGAGCCCTTGGCCGCCATTCCCTACGCCTCCTCGGTCAACGTCAACCTCGCCTACGCCGCCGCGCCCGCCCTGCCCGCTGGCCACGGCTTTCTGGCCAGCCGCGGCCAGGGCGTGCGCCTGCTGGCCTGCACCTTCGCCCATCAGAAGTTCGCCCATCGCGCCCCGCCCGGCGGCGCCGTGCTGCGCGTCTTCTATGGTGGCGAACTGGCGCAGGCGCCCGAGGCCGAGGTCGCCGCCCTGGCCCAGGCCGAGCTGCGCCAGCTCCTGGGGCTGGCCACCAGCCCGCTGCGCCTCGCCGTCCGCCGCTGCTCCCGCGCCATGGCCCAAGTCACCGTCGGCCACCAAGCCCGGCTGGCCGCCCTCGCCGCCGCCGCCGCCCGCCACCCCCGCCTGCGCCTCGCCGGCAACGCCTACCAGGGCATCGGCGTGCCCGACTGCATCGCCACCGGCCGCGCCGCCGCCGCCGGACTGCCCTAAGCCCGCCCCCGCCATGCCTCCCGCCCCGCGCCTGCTGCAGGTTATAGACAACGCCTTCCCGCCCTGCCCGCGCGCAGCGGCGCTCTACACCCAAGAGGTGGCGCACGCCTGCGGCGGGGCGGTCTTCAGCCTGGCGCCGGCGGCGGCTCCAGCGCCCGATCCCCCGCTCTTCAGCCCCCGCCCCGACGAGAGCCTGCGCGCCGCCTGGCACCGCGCCCTGGACCAGGCGCAGCCCCATGCCGTCTTCGTGCAGCACCTGGGCGCGGCCAACCCCGCCCTGCTGCTCGACCTGCGCGAGCGCGGCATCCCCTACGCCGTCTTCCTGCACGACTTCACCCCCTTGTGCCCGGTCCAGCGTCTCTGGCACCGCCGCCAGGAGCGCTGCAGCGGCCCCGGCCGCACCGGCTGGAAGTGCGCCTGGTGCGTCAGCGGCCGTTGGCAGAGGTGGCCGGAGCTGCCCCTGCGCACCCTGCGCTACCGCCATCGCCCCCGGGACTGGAGGACCGCCCTGGTGCGCGCCGATGCCCTGGTCGCCGCCTCACGCTACCTGCGCGAGTTCTGGATGGACCAGGGCGCGCCGCCGGAACGCATCGCCGTCATTCCCCCGCTGCTGTCGGCGCCCCCGCCTCCCGCCCCTCACCCCCTCGGCGCGCCCCCCCGCCTGCTCTATGCCGGCGGCACCGGGCAAGACGCCGGCATCGAGGTGCTGGCCGGCGCCCTCGAGCTTTTGCACCAGCCGGTGCAGGTGGAGGCCATCGGCTGCCTCGACCTGGTCCGCCGCGACGCCCTGCGCGCCGCCATCGCCCCGCGCCACGCCGTGGTGTTCCATGGCGTGGTCGCGCCCGCCGACCTGCCCGCCCTGCTGGCCGCCTGCGACGCCGTCGCGGTGCCCGCGCGCTGGGAGGCCGCCTTCGTCTGCCTCGCCGCCCAGGCCCAGGCCGCCGGCACCCCCGTGGTCGCCACCGCCGTCGGCGGCCTCACCGAGCGCATCATCCACGGCGTCAACGGCTACTTGGCCGCCCCCGACGACCCCCACGCCTTCGCCGCCGGCCTGCGCGAGGCCTTCCGGCGCGAGCCCCCCGCCTGGGCGGACGCGCCCATGCGCCAGCAGGCCGCCGCCGAAGCCGACGCCGCCCGCGCCCAGTTGCGCCGCCTGCTGCAGCGCCTCGCCAGCGGCGCCACCGAGCCCGACCCCGCCCTCATGCTGGAACATGGCGGTTGGCTGGAAGCGGCGGCGCGCACCCACGCCATCGCCCTCCCCGAGGCGGCGCAACGCCTGGTCACCGCCCTGCGCCAAGTCGAGCCCCCCGATCCCTCCGCCCCCGCCAGCCCCCTGCAAAGCGACTGCCGCGCGCGCGCCCACGCCGCCAGCCGCCAGCGCCAAGTGGACCTGAACCACGCCATCGCCTTCTTCCGCGCCTGCGGCTGCCGGCGCATCGCCCATTGGCCCGCTGCCACCCCGCCCGCCGCCGATGCCGTCGCCTGCTTCCAGGCTTGGGGGTTGCAGACCGTGCCCAGCGGTGAGCTGCCCGACGGCATCTTTGCCCCCACCCCTCCCTGGGAGCCCCCCGCCGAACTCGACTCGGCTTGGCTCCGCCACCGCTTTCCCCAAGCCCGTGCCCTGGTCACCGTCTCCGCCGCCGGGGTCGAGACCACCGCCTGGACGGTGGAGGGGGAGGATTAAATTTCCCGCCTCCCTGTAACTTCCCCGCTGGCCATCCGTTGTCAGAGTAGGCGCTCCTTTTGGGCCTCCACCCATAGGCTCCGCCGGAGCAACGGCATGGAACATTCCGAGTATCGCGAATTTTTTTCTACCCTGGCGAACCTCTCCCGCTTGGCCATCGTGCAGATGCTGCGCCGGCGGGGCGCCACGGTCACCCAGATCGCGGAAACCTTGGGCTACGAGCAGAGCCGGGTCTCCCACTCCCTGGCGCGCCTGCAACGCGCCGGGATCGTAGCCTGTCGCTGGGAGGATAAGCGGAAGATGTTCCACTTGGTGGAAGACGTCTCGCCGCTCTTGCGCGACATCGAGGTCTATCTCGAGCGCCATCCCAAGGCGGCCCGCCACGGCGTCGAGCGCAACTGGAACGGCAACTGGGCGGCGGCCGCCTCCGACTAGAGCCCTCAGGCGGCCTTGGCGAACAGCGGCTGCGAGATCTCGGTGAGCAGTTCGTCCGCCCGGCGCTCCTCGGCTTGGTTGTCGGCCAGCAGCCGCGCCACCCGCGACTCGCCGATGCGCTCGGCCAGCGTGCGCAGCGACCCGTAGGCGGAGATCTCGTAGTGCTCCAGGCGCTGGGCGGAGATGATCAGGTTGAGGTCGGCGGCGGCCGCCTCCATCCCCTTGCCGTCGCCGATGCTCTCCTCCGCCTCGTCCACCAGCCCCTGCATGCCCTTGCAGGGCTTGGCTTTGCCCTTCATCCCGAGCAGGCCGAAGGCCTGCTGTAGGCGCTCGGTGTGGCCGCGCGTCTGGTCCAGGTGGTCGGTGAAGCATTGCCGCAGTTGCGGCGCGTGCGCCGCCTTGGCCATCTTGGCCAGCAACTTGGTCTCCTGATTCTCGGCGTGCAGCAGGTCCTCCATCTCATCCACCAGCAGCGCTTTCAGTTCCGGTACGTTTTCGGGCATGGCGCTCTCCTTTTCTGTGCGGGGCAACAGGTGCGATGCCCCCCGGCCCGGCATCGTTGCACCTGCCCCGCCTGCCAGGCAGTCGGATCAGGCCTGCCGCGCCGAGGTGGGGGGATTGCAGGCCGACAACCGGAGCCCCCCGCCCCGGGGCGACGTGCCCGCGCCAGGGAACGATCTGCTTGGACCGAACCTGCTCAGGCGCCCTGTCCTGCCCTCGGGCTCCCCCGCCGCAATGCGCCGCCTACGGGGGCGAAATCTCTAGGCGCGCATCCCTCGCGAAGGAGCGGCAAACGCTTTTCGGCTTCGGGCCACAAACCTGCGCGTGCGCGGGCTCTCGCGGCAGCGGAGCCGCGCAGACGGTCTGCTGCTTCGCTCGGAACTGTGCCGCAGTGAGCCCGGCGAGCCCGTAACCTTCATGGCCGGCCATAATCCGGCAGACGCTCCCGCCCCCGTCATGGATCACCGCTTTCCTGTAAACGGACATCGGGTCGCCGTCGTCGTCATCCTCAAACGCGGCCGAAGAGAGACGCTTGCGCCCCAACCTCTGGTCAAAAACGAAGTGCCTGGATGGTATGCGGCGCAGTAGCTCCTCACCGTCTGCAATCGACGGGGTGTCTGGAAAATCGCGTGCGCAATCAGCAATGGTCGTCAACTTCCCGCTTCCAAATTACGCGAGGCGCCCCAACCAGCCCAAAAGCTCGGGCTCGTTCCCGGAGAGCGGACCCTCGAAGGGCGCCCCCCCGCCTTGCCCACCCACGGTCCCGGCGTAGAAATCGACAACGCCTTGTTCCGAAATGTAGATCTCGATTTCCACCTCGGAGCCATGCCACTCAAATTGAATCCCGCCCCTGACCCTCGGGACGACCGCAGGGGCCGGCGTACTCGCCCCTAGGATCTGTCCCAGTAGCGCGATGGCTCGCTTCGCGACTGCGGGTTCGATCTGCCTCGCCCGGTAGGAGTTCCAGCCCTCGTTAAGGTGCAGCAAGTCGATCACGGCTAGCGTGCCTTGTTCGAACGCTCTGGGAACGGGCCCGCCCGGCCCCGTCACGACCCGCACCCCCGTATGGGCCGCGGCCTCTGTGGCGAATGTTGACGGGCCTGTGATGGCACTAGGCCACGTCGTGGTCCAGGCATTGGGGACGTAGGTCGCCTCCCCGGCCGATAGCGTGTACGCGCTAGCCATGAACGATCCCCCATTTCTGGTGCATTTCCTCGGTTGTCAGATCTTCAAACCCCTTCACGATCCAGCGGCGGCCTAGATCAAGAAACGCAAAGGCCCCGTCAACCCCCTCGCCCAGGGGCGCACCCCTCGCGGTCAGCGTCAGAATCAAAATCGGGGAATGATCCTCGCGCCTCCATGCGGGCTGCGCAGTGACGTGCAACCTCCCGACCTCAGCCCCGTCCGTCCCCCGCATAACGAACCGAAATTGGGGCGCAGTATCCTCAGGATTCGGAAGGAAGGCCGTCGCTGTCCAAGCGTAGCCTACCCTCAAAAGCCGCGCAACATCCGCATGCGGATTAAAGCCTGCAAACGGGCGAATATGATTGATATAGCTCACCTCGCACTGGTTGATGCGCAGGGGCCCGAGCCCGTGAGTCTCCAGGAACCCCAGGAGCTCCCCGACCTCCCGGCGGAACGCATCCCGAACCAGTTCGTAACGTGGATAGGAGTTTGCCCCCTGCTTCCGCCAATTGTGGATCAGGCGGTCCGCCTGGATCTGGATCAACTCGGCCTGGTCGGCACCAACGAGCCAAATCCGGTTGGCCGGAGGCCGCTGCTCGAAAGTGACCTCGACAGCCGGCGGCTGCGGCGGCCCAAACCGCTCCAGAACTGTCGGCAACGGCGGGTGCTCTTCAATCGCAAACTCGCGGTTGCCAAGATCATCTCTCAGCATTCCCGCGTGGGCCGTGGTCCAGCCGAGGACGCGCTCGAATTGAATTCCGAGAACCGTCTCTACGACAGGCGGGTCGGCGAAGTCGGGCAAATCCTCGGGACGCACGCTGGGCATGATGGCGAAACTATAAAGTCAATCTAGCACAATCATCGAAAAGCTCGTCTGCCCCCTCCGGAAAACCTTGGTGCCGCAGAAGGGACTCGAACCCCCACTCCCTTGCGAGAACGTGGACCTGAACCACGCGCGTCTGCCAGTTCCGCCACTGCGGCACGTTTTTTTATTTTACACCATCGACGGGCAAGCGGACGCCCTCCACCCTCCGGCGCGTCCCCGCGCGTCCGGCCTAGGCGATCTCCCGCCGGGGAGGCTCGGCCGCCACCGGCGCCGCCGCCTCGGTCCGCGCCGGCAGCTCCAGCAAAAAGCGGGTGCCGGTGCCGGGCTCGCTCACCAGCCGCAGCGTCCCGCCGTGCGCCAGGGCGATCTTCTGCGCGCCAAACAGCCCCATGCCCATGCCGTGCGGCTTGGTGGTGTAGTAGGGCTGGAACAGCTTGCGCTGCGCCTCCGGCGCAATCCCGGGCCCAGTGTCTTCGACCCAAGCCACCGCCCAGGCCGGACCCGCCCCCGGTCGCGGCCCGGTGTGCACCTGGATCCGCCCCGGCATTGTCCCCAGCGCCTCGATGGCGTTGAAGATCAGGTTGATGAGTATGCGGCGCAGGTCGTTGGCGCTGCCGTGCACCGGCGGCGCCGGCTGCAGGTCTTCCACCACCTCCAGCCCGGCGCGGGCCCGCCACAGCGGCCGGGTCAGCTCCACCGCCTCGTGCGCCACCGCCGCCAGGTCCACCGGCCCCATCGCCCCCACCCCCCCCGCCAGATAATCGCGCAGCCGGCGCACGATCTGGCTGCCATCCACCGCCGCCCGGTCAATCATCTCCCGGTACTTGCGCCGCTCCGCCGCCGGCGCATCTTCCTGCAGTTCCAGCACCGCCAGCCCCCGCCGCACAATGTCCAGCACGTGGTTGAAGTCGTGGCTCAGCCCGCTCACCATCTGCGCGATGGCCAAGTGGCGGGCGTTGTCCAGGGTGCGGCGCTGCAGCTCCTTGAGCGCGGTGATGTCGGTGAGCAGCACCAGCGAGCCCTCGATCTGGTTGCGGGCGTTGCGCAGCGGCGCCGCCGACACCAGCACGTGGATCTCGCGCTTGGAGTCCACCTCCACGATGGTGCCCTCCGCCCGCACCACCACCCCGGCGCGGGTGGCCTCCTGCAGGCTGGGCGGCTCGCCCTGCTCGCTGACAAAATGGAAGCGCTGCAGCAGCGCGTCCACGTGCTCGCCCACCAGCCCCTGGTCGGGACGCTCCAGCAGCGCCCGCGCCGCCGGGTTCACCGACACCACCCGCAGCGTGCGGTCGAAGATCACCACCGCGTCCGCCACGTTCTCCAGCAGCGCCGCCATCTGCTGCGCCCCGGTGGCGGCGCGCAGCCCGCTGCGCCGGCGCAGCTCCATCAGCGCCACCACGAACATCCCCACCACCAGCAGGATCATTTCCTCTTCCCAGGTGGCATAAAAGCCCGGAATGCCGTGCTGCACCTGGCTGGGAAAGTACCAGAGGCGGTAGAGCGCGCTCCCCGCCACGCTCAGCAACACCGCCGCCATCCCGCCCCACACCCCGAAGAGCGCCTCCACCACGGTGATGCCGGGTAGATAGATCAGCAGCGTGATCGCCCGATCGGGCTGCAGGTAGATGAGCAGCGCGGTGGCGGCGAAGGAGAGGCCCATCGCCGCCAGCGCCGTCAACCCATAGCGAATGACCCGCACCGCTGCCTTCCCCGTGGCCCCGGATACAGTCCCTCCACTTCCTTCTCCCCTGCGGGGGACGGTCGCGCACTACCGCGGTATGGCCACTACGGAATTAGATGCCGCCCCGGCAGGGGCGGCTCAGCCCGCAAAGGCGCGCGCCACCACGGTCGAGGCCTGGTCGCCGGCGTGGTAGGAACTGCGCACCAGCGGCCCTGCCTCCACGTGTCCAAAGCCCATCGCCTCGCCCGCCCGCTTGAGCTCGGCGAACTCGGCCGGTGTATAGAGCCGCTTCACCGGCAGGTGGTCGCGCGAGGGCTGCAGGTACTGGCCCAGGGTCAAGATATCGCAGCCAGTGGCGGCCAGCGCCGCCATCGCCGCCAGCAGCTCCGCCTGCCCCTCCCCCAGCCCCAGCATCAGCCCGGTCTTGCTCACCATCCCCGGAGCGAAGCGCTTGACGTTGCGCAGCAGCTCCAGCGAGCGCTCGAACTTGGCCCCCGGGCGGACGAAGCGGTAGAGGCTGGGCACGGTCTCGGTGTTGTGGTTGAGCAGGTGGGGCCGCGCCGCCAGCACAATCTGCAGCGCCTCGGCGCTGCCACGAAAGTCCGGGATGAGCACCTCCACCGAACACTCCGGCACGCGCTCGCGCACCGCCTGGATGGTGGCGGCGAAGATGCGCGCCCCCCCCAGGTTGTCGTCGTCGCGGTTGACCGAGGTGATCACCGCATGCCGCAGCCGCAGCCGCGCCACCGCCTCGCCCACCCGCCGCGGCTCATCCTGGTCAATCGGCAGCGGACGCCCCTTCGGCACCGCGCAAAACCCGCAGCGCCGCGTGCACAGGTCGCCCAGGATCATGAAGGTCGCCGTGCCCTGGTTCCAACACTCGCCGATATTGGGGCAGCGCGCCGACTCGCACACCGTGTGCAGTTCCAACTGCCGCGCCATCTGCTGCAGGCGGTGAAAGTTCTCCCCGCCCGGCACCCGCACCCGCAGCCACTCCGGCCGCGGCGCCCGCGCCGCGCCGGCGGGGGCGATCTGGACCAAATCCGGCAGCGGGGGCGGCGTCAGGGTCGGCATGGCAGGCAGCGCTGATTTTATTTTAGCGCCGAAAAGCTATACTGCTTGCAGAGAGGTACTCCGGTGACCGATCACGCTTGTCGCGAGCGGGTGCGTTGGCTGGCTGGCCAAGTCGGGCTGGAGGTGTTCTTCATCGCCCCCGGCGAGCTCGAGCCCGGCACCGCCCTGGGCGCGGTCTTCACCCTGGAGGACCTCGACTCCTCGCTGGAGCGCTTCGATCCCGCCAGCGCCGACGAGGAGGCCATCCGCGCCGCGGTCGAGCGCGCCCGCCAGGACCTTGCCCGCCGCAGCGGCTGCGAGATCGTGCACGACGGCGCCGGCGTGTTCCGCTGCCTCCGCCACCAGGTCGAGTGCGACACCGGCGAGGAACAGGACCCGGTCATCCGCCAGACCCTGCGCTGGACCGCCGCCTGCCCGGTGGGCGGCGTCACCCAGGCCTTCTTCTTGATGGGCCACAAGCCCCCGGAGAGCAAGCCCTAACCGCCCTGGAGGATTTCCTATGCGTCGTTCCGCCTCGTTGCTCGCCGCCGGCTGTGCCGCCGCCGCCCTCTTCGCCGCCCCCGCCGCCCAGGCGCAAAAGGCCCTGCAGCGCCTGCAGGCCTCCGCCAAGGTCTTCCACGAGATCATGGACGCCCCCGACGGCGGCATCCCCGACGTCATCCTCAAGCACGCCCAGTGCGTCATGATCGTGCCCGGCTACAAGAAGGCCGGCTTCGGCTTCGGCGGCGAGATGGGCCGTGGCGTGGTCACCTGCCGCCTCCACGGCGGCGGCTGGTCCGCCCCCCTCTTCGTCAGCCTCGGCGGCGCCAGCTTCGGCCTGCAGATCGGCGCCCAGGAGAGCGACGTGGTCATGCTCATCATGAACCGCAAGGGCGAAGACTCCCTGCTCAAGGACCAGGTCTCGCTCGGCGGCGACATGGCCGCCACCGCCGGCCCCGTCGGCCGCGACGCCGACGCCCAGACCGACCTGCGCATGCGCGCCAAAATGCTGGCCTACTCCCGCAGCCGCGGCCTCTTCGGCGGCCTCACCATCAAGGGCGGCGTCATCAAGCAGGACCACGACAGCAACCGGTGGCTCTATAAGAACGCCACCGCCGAGCAGATCCTCGACGGCAAGACCGCCCGCCCCGAGGCCGCCAGCTCCCTGCTCCAGGAACTCGACCACCGCGCCGGCTGAGCCCCGACCCCGCTACACCCATTCCACCGCAACCGCGCCGACGCTGGCAGGCACGCCGGCGAAGCCCCGGTCTCGTGTCACCAGCGGGCAGCCTAGCGTCTCCGCCAGCGCGAAATAGGCTGCGTCGTAGGCAGTGAGGTGGTGGCGCAACTCCCATATGCGCGGCACCAAGGCAAGCGTCGGGTGCCGATCCACCGGCAGCACCTCCAGGTCGGCGACTGCCTCCGCTGCGCGCTGCGCGCTCAACTTCCCCGCCGTCACCAGTCGGCGCAGCGCCTGCAGGACCTCGAGGTCAAGTAGGTGGGGCGCGCATAGCACCCCGCCCCGGACGAGCACGCGCTCGAGCAAGATTTCCTCCTGTTGCCGCAACAGCAGCTCGACCACCACCGAGGCGTCCACCACGATCAACGCCGGTCCCGCTCCTCCCGGATGATCGCTGCCGCCGAGAAGTCTCCGGTCACCGGGGCTCGCAGGCGCAGCCGCTCCATCATCTCCTCCGGTGTCGGCACCTCGGCCTGCTGCCGGATCTGGCGCAGCAGGTAGTCGCTGAGCGACATTCCCGCCTTGGCGGCCCGCGCGGCCAGGGTGCGATGCAGGGCCTCCGGCACGTGCCGGATTTGAATCATCTTGGCCATGTGCTCAGCATGCATTGCATGTGCAGCACATGTCAATTGCTTGGCGCGGGCCCCTGCGCGGCTATGCCGCGCATCCCGCTTCTGCTCGCGCCGGCTCGGGAACCCCGTGCGCCCCCACCCGGCGCCGCGCGGCACGGGCTGGCTGGCATTCTGCTAGCGCGGGTCCAGCTTGCGGCCGGCGTTGAGGTGGTCGAAGTTGACGATGGTGTTCAGCACCAGCGCATAGTCGCCGCGCGTCTCGCCGCGGTAGACCGGGTTGTCGGAGAACATCACCACGTGGCCCTGGTCCACGGGCACGTCCACCACGGCGGCGTGGTCGGCGATGGTCTGCGCCCCCTGCACCAGGCCGGAGACCAGCAACTGCCGGGCGTCGGCGTAGCGCAGCACCACCCGCGGACGGAACCGGGGCGGGATCACGGCGCTGCTGTTGCGCGCCTGCTCGGCGGTGACCGGGGCGGCCTGCCAGGGCCGCACCGTCGGCGTCGGCGGGGGCGGGGTGTTCACGCGGCCGACCACGTCGTCGTTCTGCTGGGCGGTGCCCCGGCCGGTGACGCGCCCGGCGCTGTCCGGACCCAGGCGGCGCCCGCCGCGGCCACCCTCCAGGCTGCTGACGCCGAAGGCCGGGCACTGGTAGCAGTACAGCGACAGGCTGGGGCCGTAGCCGTAGGCAATCGGGCTGGACGCATCCACCATCTGGCTGCGCACCACGCTGCCGATGATGCGCTCGCCCGCCGGCTGGGCCACGGAGACGCCGTGCGTCAGCCCCAGCGCCACCGCCAAGTTGGCCGTGTCCATCACCGTCACCAGCACGCCGCCCTGGCGCACGAAGGCCTGCAAGTGCGCGACGCCATTCCAGCCCATGCCGGGGCGCATGTCGGGGGTGGAGTCGATCTTGCCCAAGTTGGGGGTCTCGGGGGTGTTCTGCCAGGGCAGGGGATTGCCCCAGTCGGTGGGCATGCCGTTGACCGCCTGGTCCACGCTCAGCCCCCGGCCCACCGGCGGGAACAGGATCACGTCGTACTGGGCGCGCAGATCCTGCGTCGCCAGCGCCTGCGTGCTGATGTAGGCGTAGGGGATCTTCATCATGTCCAGCGCCTCCCGCCACCAGCCCTCGGTCTGGGTGCTGGTCCAGGTGTGCAGGATGGCGATGCGGGCGGCGCGGGCGGGGTGGGTGGCCACCGCCGGCGCGGCCGCTAGGCTGTAGGCCTCCAGGTGCAACCCGGCGGCGCCGGTGCGCAGCGCCGCCGCCGTCAGCCCCTGGACCAGGAAGCTGCCGCGCTCGAAGTGGTGGCCGGCGGCGTCGAAGGCTTGCTCGGCGACCGCCATGCTGGCCTGCGGCAGGCGATAGCGCAGCCGCGCCAGCGTGGTGTCGGCGGTGGCATTGATGGCGAACACCGGCCCGGCGCCCTCCACCTCGGCGTTCCCCGCCAGCGACGTCACCGCTTGCATCGGCACCTTCAGCACGCTGGTGTCGGTCACCCGCGCCACGCTGGTGTTGAACAGCTCGCCAAAGGTCCAGCCGGTGTCGTCGTAGGGCGTGCGCTGCGGATCCTTGGGCGCCCAGTACTGGTAGTCGAGCAGCGTATCGGCGATGCGCGAATAGGGCTGGTCCATCCGCAGGATGTAGCTGCCGGCGGGAAATTGCTGCCGCGGCGCCCCCGGCTTGGCTCCGGCCACGCTGAAGGCCACCGTCGCCCGCGAGATGGCGACATGCTGCAACTGCATCACCCGCAGCAGCTCCGACTGCAATTGCGGGCGCGGGTCGCTGGCCGAGAGCACGTAGGCGGCCGGCCCCTCCTCCTCCGGCTTCTCCA
The DNA here is from genome assembly GCA_035531375.1 of Terriglobales bacterium. Taxonomy (GTDB): domain Bacteria; phylum Acidobacteriota; class Terriglobia; order Terriglobales; family SCQP01; genus SCQP01. Next base: position 33,321 of record DATKSZ010000049.1, read on the forward strand.
CCGAGCGCTTGGCTTTGAGGTAGTAATTCTTGAGGAAGCTCACCCGGTTCCTGGCGAAAAAGTGGAGCGCGGTCAGCAGCCCGGTCTCCTCGTAGTTGTTGTTGTCGCGCTGCGACCACATCACCTGCGGCAGCGGCGGGTTCTGCCGGTACCAGGTGCGGGAGTACTCCCCCGGGCTGAGGGTGCGCATCTCGGTGTCGGCGCCGCCGTTGCCGAAGGTCTCGTAGAGCCGGCTGATGCCGTTGTGCATCGCCGCCAGGAACATCAAATACCCCGGCGACCAAGTGTCGAAGTCCCCATGGGTGAACACCCCCGGCATGCCGTACTCGGTCATGTCCTGCACGTTGCGCCAAGCCAGGATCTCCCACTCGTTGGCCAGGATCGGGTCCACCCAGGCGTTGAAGGGGCCGTCGCCGGCGGTGTTGTCGTAGAGGTACGGCACCGATTCGTGCAGGTCGTGCAGCACCTGCGCGTGCCAGCTCAACATGGTGTTGAGCACGTTGCGGGTCAGCGCCAGCGTCATCCCCATGGCGTCGCGGTTGTTGTCGTGGGCGACGTAGTGGCCCCAATACACCAGCGGCGGCACCTTCTCGCCGGGATGATCCAGGTGCCACCTATAGAGGTCAGCCATGCGGTCGCGCCCGTCCACCTCGACGATGGGCGTGATCAAGGTGATCTCGTGGTCGCGGATGTACTGGATGTAGGGGCTCTGGTCCACCGCCAGGCGGTAGGCCAGCTCCATCAAGGCGGTGGGGGCCCCGGTCTCGGTGGAGTGGATGGTGCCGGTGATGTAGTACACCGGCACCGCCTGCGCGGCGATCTGGTCGGCGCGGGCGTCATTGAGCTGGATGGTGCGCGGATCGGCAAGCTGCCCCAGCAGCGCCCGGTTGGCGTCCAGACGGGCGAAGTTGCGCTGCGAGGTCACCGCCACCGCAATCATCTCCCGCCCCTCTTCGCTGTGGCCGATGGTGTACACCCGCACCCGCGGCGTCGCCGCCGCCAGCATCCGCATGTAGCGGTACACCTTGGCCGAGTGCGGCAGAATGTTGGGCGCGCCGGCGATGTCGCCCAGCACCGCCTCCGGCGTCGGCACCGTGGCCGAGGCCGGCAGGTAGTTCACCAGCGGCGAGGTGAAATAGGGCTCGGTCGTGTCCTTTCGGATCTTGGCTGTATAGGCCTGATCCACCGCTTGCCCCGCGGCCGGATGGGGAACGGTCTGCTGCGCCAGCAGCGCCGGCGCCAGAATCGCGCCCAGCGCCAGCCCACAAAGCCAGGATTTCAACATGGAACCTCCGCACACGGTCGCCGGGCCACTGTATGCAATGCCCCTTCGGGTGTCAAGGCGGCCCGGGCGGAGACCCCGGTTTTCAGCGCGCCGTGTCGGCCAGTACCGTGACTTGCCCGCCCAGCACCTCGAAGAAGCCGCCGCTGACCTCGACCTGCTGCTCGCCGCCGGCGACCGCCTCGTAGCGCACCGCGCCCGCGCCCAGCACCCCCAGCGTGGGGGCGTGCTCGGGCAGCGCCCGCATCTGCCCGCTCTCGGCCGGCAGCTCCACCCAGCGCGCCTCCGCCTCCAGCACTTGCCGCTGCGGGGTCACGATCTTGAGCGCCATGCGGTCGGCGCTCACTGCTTGAACTCCTCCGCCTTCTTCAGCACGTCTTCGATCGTGCCCTGCATATAGAAGGCCTGCTCGGGGACGTGGTCGAGCTCGCCCTCCACGATCTTCTTGAAGCCGCTGATGGTGTCGGCCAGCTTGACGTATTTGCCCTCGAAGCCGGTGAACTGCTCCGCCACGAAGAAGGGTTGCGACAGGAACTGTTGCACCTTGCGCGCCCGGCTCACCGTCAGCCGGTCCTCTTCGCTCAGCTCCTCGATGCCGAGGATGGCGATGATGTCCTGCAGGTCCTTGTACTTCTGCAGCACCCGCTTCACCGTCTGCGCCACGTCGTAGTGCTCCTTGCCCACAATGCGCGGGTCCAGGATGCGCGAGCTCGAGGCCAGCGGATCCACCGCCGGGTAGATGCCCATCTCCGAGATGGCGCGCGACAGGTTGGTGGTGGCGTCGAGGTGGGCGAAGGTGGTGGCCGGCGCCGGATCGGTGTAGTCGTCCGCCGGCACGTAGATGGCCTGCACCGAGGTGATCGAACCGTTCTTGGTGGAGGTGATGCGCTCCTCCAGCTCGCCCATCTCGGTGGCCAGGTTGGGCTGGTAGCCCACCGCCGAGGGCATGCGCCCCAGCAGCGCCGAGACCTCCGAGCCCGCCTGGGTGAAGCGGAAGATGTTGTC
>DATKSZ010000050.1:0-6429 GCA_035531375.1 Terriglobales bacterium
CGGCCTCCGCTACGCCCAAAACGCGCCGCCAGGCGGCGCTGGGCTCCGCTCCGGCCGGGGCCTCGGAAAGACGTCTCTGAGGGGTTCTGGGTGGGGGATTTTTCGACCGGCGAAATGGGGAAATTTCAACCGGCGTTGACAATGGGTTCGCACAGCCAGGATTGGCTGTGCCACCGTGGCCCGCAGGGCTGGGGTGCCACCGTGGCCGGGAGAGCTGGATTCGCACAGGCCCGGGCGGCTCAGCGGGCGGGCAGGCCGGCGAAGAGGGCGGCGTAGACGGCGATGCCCTGCCAGAGGTAGTCGAGCCGGATGTTTTCGTTGGCGGCGTGCTGGTTGTCGTCGTAGTTGGCGATGGGCACGCCCACCACGGGGGTGTGGGCGGGGCCCTGGAACAGGTAGAGGGGCACGCTGCCGCCCATGATTGGCAGCTTGACGATGGACTGGCCCAAGGCGGACTCGATGGCGGCCACCACTTGGCGGCTGAAGGGGGCATCGAGGGCGACGCGGGCGGCGGGGTAGCCGGGCCCCCAATTGACTTGGACGATCTTGGGATGGGCGAGGCGGGTGGCGGCGTCGGGAGGCTGCGCCACCAGGAAATAGCCCTGCCGCTTGAGGAAGGCCTCGACCACGGCGCGCACGCCGTCGGGGGTCTGGTCGGGGACCAGGCGGAAATCGAGCGAGGCGGTGGCCTGGGTGGGGATGGCGTTGGCGGCGCGGGCGCCGACGGCGCCGCCCTGGATGCCGCGGACGTTCAAGGCGGGCAGGGAGATTTGGGCGGCGAGGGTGGCGGGGGCGCCCTCGGTGCGCCCCAGCTCGAGGGCGCGGGCGAGGGTGGCATCGTCCTGGGGCAGGGCGGCGAGGGCGGCGCGGTCGGCGGCATCGAGCGGGCGCACCCCGCGGTAAAAGCCGGGGATGAGGACATGGGCGTTCTCATCGCGCATGCTGGCCAGCAGGTGGGCCAGCATGACGATGGGGTTGGGGGCCCAGTTGCCGTAATGGCCGTCGTGCATGGGGTGGATGGGGCCGAACACGGTCAACTGGACCTCGGCGATGCCGCGCGCGCCGAAGTAGACCTGCATACGGCCGCTGGCGTGGACCGGGCCGTCGCACACCAGCCAGGCGTCGGTGCGGCGGAGCAGGGGGAAGGCGTGGAAATAGGCGGGCAGGTGGGGCGAGCCGGCCTCCTCCTCGCCCTCGAGGAGGAAGCGGAGGTTGACGGCGGGGGCGAGGTGGGCGGCGCGCAGGGCGCGCAGGGCGGTGGCGAGGCCGAAGACGGCGTCCTTTATCGTCGCCGGCGGAGCGCGCCCAGATGCGGCCGTCGCGCACCACGGGCTGGAAGGGAGGGATTTTCCACTGGGAGGGATGGACGGGCTGGCCGTCATAGTGGGCGTAGAAGGTGATGGTGCGGCGGGCGCCTGGGGAGGCGAGGGTGGCGAGCACGAGCGGGGGCACGCCGGGGAGGCGGAGGATCTGGACGCGGGCGCCGGCGGCCTGGTAGAGGGCGGCGACGGCGGCGGCGTTGCGGGCGATGTTGGGGGCGTCGGAGGCGAGGTTGGGGAGGGCGAGCAGGGCTTGGAACTGGCGCAGCAGGGCGGGGCGGTGGGCGGCGAGAAAGCGGTCCACGGCGGCGCGGGCGGCGGGGGCCTGGGCGGGGGCGAGGGAGGCGAGCAGGAGGGAGAGGCAGAGGAGGCGGCGCGGCATGGGCGCCATTATAGCGGTTTGGGGCTCAAGCGCCGGGGCGAAGGCGCCGATGGGGGAGATAGCGATTGCCGCGGGTGGCGGAAAGTCCGCGTCCAGCGCGGGAAATCAGCGACTCCCGGGGGCGGGAGCAAATCTTACAAAAGGTAAGGCGGGGGGGGCGGGGCGAAGGCGGAGGGTGCGGCGGGGGGGGGCGGAGCGGGGGCGGGGGCGCTGATTCCACGGCGGATGGCGGGGGGCGGGGAGTTTGGCAGGGCGCTTGCTCCCCTGCAGGGTGCGTGGCCCGAAGCGCGCGACTAAGAACACCGGAGGAAACACTTATGACTGCTCTGATTACTCGCTTGTGGAAAGACGACAGCGGCCAGGACATGGCGGAGTACGCCATCATGCTGGGCGTGATCGCGGCGGTGGTGTTGACCGCCATCACGCTGCTGGGCACCAACATCTCGACCGAGATCACCACCATCGCCAACAAGATCCTGGGCTAGCGGACAGCGATGACCGCCTGGACCGGGTTTGTGCTGGCGGTGGCGGCGGCGGCGGCGGTGTGGGACTGGCGCTGGCGCCGGATCCCGCGCTGGCTGACGGTGCCGGCGGGGCTGGCGGGGCTGGTCCAGCACGCCTTCCGCGGGGGTTTGGCGGGGGCGGCCACGGCGGCCGGACTGGGGCTGGGGCTGGGGCTGGTGTTGGTGCAGATGCGCGCCTTCGGCGGCGGCGACGCCAAGTTGCTCGCCGCCATGGGCGCCCTGCTGGGATTGCGCTTATGGTTCTGGAGCCTCGAATTCGGATTGTTGGCGGCGGGGCTGGTGGCGCTGGCGCAGCTGGCCAGGCGGAAGCGGCTGGGGTTGCTGGCGGCCGACCTGGGAGCGATCGTGGCGGGGTGGCGGGAGCGGGGCTGGGAGCCGCACCCGGAGCACAGCCTGGAGAGCCCGCAGGCGGTGGCGGCGCCGTTCGCGGTGGCGCTGGGGATTGGGGTCGCCTGCGCCGTCTGGCTGTTCTGAGGGGACAGCGGGGGCAGAGCCTGGTGGAGGCGGCGCTGATGCTGCCGCTGCTGCTGTTCCTGGTGTTTGGGATTGTGGAGGTGGGGCGGGCCGCGGGCATTCTGCAGACGCTGGACAACGCCGCCCGCGAGGGGGCGCGCTGGTCGGCGCTGCCGGCGGCGGGGAGCGACAACCTGCCGCTGGTGAGCGATGTGCAGCAGCGCGTGGTGGACTACGTCGCCGCCAGCGGGGTGACGATCAACCCCTTCAACGTGTCGGTCAACCAGGAGGTGGACCACACCGAGGGCGGACTCACGACCAGTTTCAGCCAGGTGGAGGTGACGTATGTGTACAACTTCGTCACCCCGCTGCTGGCCAACGTGGTGCCCAGCATCACGCTGCGCGGCGAGGCGGAGATGCGCAATGAGACCAACTGAACAGGCCGGGGCGGGGCGGGGGCGGCGGGCGGCGGGCAACGAGCTGGTGGAGTGCGCGCTGATCTTTCCGGCGCTGCTGGCGCTGCTGCTGGTGGTGAGCGAGGTGGCGGGGGCGGTGGCGACGCGGCAGGTGCTGAGCAACGCGGCGCGGGAGGGGGCGCGGCTGGCGGTGGTGCCGGGCGAGTACGGGCTGACGGCGGAGGTGCAGGCGCGGGTGATCGACTATGCCGCCGCGAACGGGGTAACGCTGGCGGCGGGCAACGTGAGCGTGAACCAGGACGAGGTGGTGAGCCCGGGCGGGGGGGCGTGCGGGGCGACCAATCCGTGCATCCAGGCGTCGCGGGTGAGCGTGAGCTACACCTACCCGCTGAGCGCGTTGCTGGGGGCGGCGATGAAGCTGGGGGCGGCGGTGGAGATGAGGAACTTCTACTAATATGAAGCGCAAACGACTGTTGGGATTGGCGGTGGTGGCGCTGGCGCTGGCGGGGCTGGTCAGCCTGGCGGCCTACCGGCTGGCGCGCGGGGGGAGCGGGACGGCGGCGGCGCCGACGGCGGCGGTGGTGGCGGCGGCGGTGCCGCTGGCGGTGGGGGTGCCGATCCAAGCCTCCGACCTGAAGCTGCTGCGCCTGCCTCCGGGGACGCTGCCGCAGCATGTCTACACCAACGTCAAGCAGTTGGCGGGGCAGGTGCTGACGGCGGCGGCGGTGCCCAACCAGGTGATCGTGAACGAGATGGTGGCGACGCCGGGCTCGGGGGTGGGGCTGCCGCCGCTGATCCCGGCGGGGATGCGGGCGGTGTCGGTGAAGGTGAACGACGTGGTCTCGGTGGCGGGCTTCGCCATCCCGGGCACGCACGTGGACGTGCTTCTGACCGGCAACCCGCACCAGGACAACAACCCCGCCGAGGTGACCACCATCACGCTGCTGTCGAACGTGCAGGTGCTGACGGCGGGGCAGCAGATGGAGCAGAGCCCGGACGGCAAGCCGGAGAAGGTGACAGTGATCACGCTGCTGGTGGATCCGGCGGGGGCGGAGAAGCTGGCGCTGGCGGACGGCTACGGCCACATCCAGTTGGCGCTGCGCAACCCGCTGGACCGGGAGCCGCAGAAGACGCCGCCGCTGCTGAACGGCACGCTCTACGGGCAGCGGCCGGTGCGGACGGTGTACCGGCGGCGGGTGGGGCGGCCGGGGCCGCCGCCGCCGCCGCCGATCTGGGCGGTGGACGTGATCAGCGGGGACAAGCACCAGACGCTGAAGTTCCCGGACGCCGGGGTGGCGCCGGCGAGGAATTCGAGCACCCCAGGGGAGCATCCATGAGCCGGAGAAAAATCAACTTGATGCGGGCGGTGCTGCACGGGCTGTTGGCGGCGCTGGCGATCCTGTCGCTGGGGCGGCTGCCGGAGGCGGTGGCGGAAGCGCCCGGGCCGACGCCGACGCGCAAGCTGGCGCTGCTGCCGGGGGCGCGGGAGCTGCAGGACCGGCTGATGGTGATCAACCCGCTGGCGCTGCCGCAGCCGGGGCCGCGGGTGGTGGTGCTGCCGGAGCGGGCGCCGCTGGCGGCGGCTCCGGCCTGGGCGGCTCCGGCCTGGGCGGCGCACCTGGACGCGGGCAGCCTGCTGCTGGCGATGCGCCGCGCGCTGGCGCTGGCGCCGAGCCCGGCGGCGAGCCCGGCGCCGGCCCGTCCGGCGGCGGCACGACGGACGGAGGCGCGGCCGGCGGCGGTGCCGGCCCCGGCGCCGGCGGCGGCCTGGTCGTATCCGCGGCCGCGCCCGATCGCCTCGCCGGTGGACCTGGAGCTGACCACGCACCACAGCCTGGTGGTGCAGAGCCCGGTGCCGCTGACCCGGGTTTCGATCACCGACGACGCCATCGCCCAGGCGATTGTGGTGTCGCCCAACCAGGTGCTGGTGCAGGGGCGGGCGCCGGGCGAGGTGTCGCTGCTGCTGTGGGACGCCGACGCCAACGCGCGCGCCTACACGGTGCGGGTGGGGCTGGATCCGGGGCCGCTGCAGAGCGAGTTGGAGCGGCTGTATCCCCACAACCGGCTGCGGGTATCGGCCAGCGGCGACGCGCTGGTGGTGAGCGGCGTGATGGACAACGGCGCCAGCGCCAAGCAGGCGCTGGACGTGGCGGCGGGCTTCAGCAAGCACATCGTCAACAACCTGAGCGTGGATGCGGCCGACGACCCCGGGCAGGTGATGCTGCAGGTGCGCTTCGCCGAGGTGGACCGGAGCGCGGTGGCGCAGTTCGGCGCCAACCTGCTCTCGACCGGGGCAGGCAAGACGGTGGGTTCGCTCTCCACTGGGCAGTTTGGCGGGCCGGCGGGGGCGATCGTGCCGGGCAGCTCGACCACGCAGCCGCCGGGGGGCACCACGCTGGCGGGGACGGCGGGCAAGTTCGGGCTGAACGACCTGCTCAACGTCTTCCTGTTCCGCAGCGACGCCAATCTGGGGGCGACGCTGCAGGCGCTGCAGCAGCAGAACCTGCTGCAGATACTGGCCGAGCCCAACCTGGTGGCGATGGACGGCAAAGAGGCCAGCTTCCTGGCGGGGGGCGAGTTTCCCTTTCCGGTGGTGCAGGGCCAGGGCGCGGTCAACAACGTAACCATTCAATTCAAACCGTTTGGGGTCAACCTGCATTTCAAGCCCACCATCCTCCCCGATGGCACCATTGACTTGCAGGTGGCGCCGGAGGTGAGCGCGCTGGACTTTTCCAACGCGCTCACCGTCTCCGGTTTCCTGATACCGGCGCTGAGCACGCGGCGGGCATCGACGGAGCTGGAGCTGGCGGACGGGCAGAGCTTCGTGATCGCCGGGCTGATGGACAACCGGCTGACCAAGAACCTGTCGAAGCTGCCGGGGCTGGGCGACATTCCCATCCTGGGCAAGTTTTTCCAGAGCTGGAGCACGAACAAGAGCCGGAGCGAGCTGGTGGTGGTGGTGACGGCGCACCTGGTGCATGCCAGCAACCGGGCCGCCAAGGGGCCGCGGATGCCGCTGCCGTTCCTGCTGCCGGAGCGGTTCGACCGCGCCGCCGGAGGGCACCGGTGAACGGGCGGCAGCAAGGAGGGCGCGGGCCCCAGCGCGCCTGCCCGGCCACGGCTGTAGCAGCGCCGGGCCGGTGCGGCGCGCGTCCCGCTTGTGAGCCGCCCCGCTGTAACAGCGCGGGGCGGCATGCTCGCGCCGACTTGGGGGCCCCGTGGCCCCAAGTCGTCGCTGCGCTTCGCTGGGGCCGCGCCGAATTCGTTTCCCGGGGGCGGGCCGCCCTGCGGAATTTCGCAGCCTTTCGCGCCGATTTTGCCAGCAGGCAAAGCGG
>DATKSZ010000051.1:0-8993 GCA_035531375.1 Terriglobales bacterium
GAGCGTCGCTCGCTGACGGCGACCAGCAGCCCGTCCGGGTACTCGGGATAGTCGCGCCCGAGCGCGTAGCCCGGCTCGATGCGGTCACCGGCGCAGCGCGCGATGACGCGCCTCACCCCGGCGGTGTCGCCGAGGCCGAGCGAGACGGCGAACTCGCGCACGACGGGCTGGCGGTGCAGCGCGCTCACGCCCTCGATCGCGCACAGCCGCTCGCGCGCGTAGTCGCTGCGACGGACGAGCAGCTCGGCGAGCTCGACGAGGCCCTCGCGGCCGAGCCAGGAGAGGTAGACGACGCCCGCGAGCGCGTTCAGCGCCTGCGCCGTGCAGATGTTGGAGGTGGCCTTCTCGCGGCGGATGTGCTGCTCGCGGGTGGAGAGGGTGAGGACGAAGCCGCGGCGGCCGTCGGGGTCGCGGGCCTCGCCGACCAGGCGGCCGGGGAGGCTGCGGACGAATTTTTGGCGGCTGGCGAGGATGCCGGCGTAAGGGCCGCCGAAGCCGACGGGGATGCCGAAGCCCTGCAGTTCCATGGCGACGATGTCGGCGGATGAGGGCGGGGGGAGGAGGCCGAGGGAGACCGGGTCGGTGATGACGGCGACGAGCAGGGCGCCGCGGGCATGGGCGATCTCGGCGGCGGCTTCCCAGTCCTCGATGTTGCCGAAGAAGTTGGGGCTTTGGATGGCGACGGCGGCGGTGGAGTCGGAGACGGCGGCGCGGAGGGCGTCCCAGTCGCAGGTGCCGGCGGGGGTGAAGCCGACCTCGGCGGTGGGGAAGTCGCGGAACTGGGTAAGGGTGCGCAGCACTTGGCGGTACTGGGGATGGACGGAGCGGGCGACGACCAGGCCGGAGCGGCCGGTGACGCGGGCGGCCATCATGCAGGCCTCGTTGAGGGCGGTGGAGCCGTCGTACATGCCAGCGTTGGCCACTTCCTGGCCGGTGAGCTGGCAGATCATGGTCTGGAACTCGAAGATGGACTGCAACGTGCCCTGGGCGATCTCGGGCTGGTAGGGGGTGTAGGCGGTGAACCACTCGCCGCGGCCGATGAGGTTGTCGAGGTGGGCGGGGCGGAAGTGGTGGTAGGCGCCGGCACCGAGGAAGGAGGTGAAGCCGGGGGCGTTGGCGGCGGCGGCGGCCTTGAAGTAGGCGAGGATGTCGGCCTCGGCCTGGCCGGGGGGAATGTTCAAGGAACGGTTGAGGCGACAGTAGGCGGGGATATGGGAGAACAGCTCATCCACCGAGGGCAGGCCCAACTCCGCCAGCATGCGCTGGCGGAGGGGATCAGAGGTTGGAAGGTAGCGCATTGCGGTGGGGGTCAGTGGGCGGCTTCTTGCTGGGCGAGAAAGGCTTCGTAGGCGGCCGAGTCCATCAGCTTGGCGGATTGGGCGGGGTCGGAGAGCTCGGCTTCGATCATCCAGGCGGCGCCGTGGGGGTCGGAGTTGAGCAACTCGGGGGATTTCACCAAGTCGGCGTTGATGGCGGTGACGCGGCCGCTGACGGGGGCGAAGACCTCCGAGACCGCCTTGACCGACTCGACCGTGCCAAAGGCTTGGCCGGCGACGAGGGAGGCGCCGACTTGGGGGAGCTCGACAAAGACGATGTCGCCGAGCTGGTGCTGGGCGAAGTCGGTGATGCCGAAGCGGGCGGACTTGGCGCCGGCCGCCGGGGCGGCAACCCATTCGTGTTCAGTGGTATAGCGGAAGTTGGTGGGGTAGGCCATGAAGTTCCTCGGGGCTCAGCGGGGGCGCTTGTAGAAGGGCAGGGGGATGATTTGGGCGGGGACGGAGCGGGTGCGGATTTGGATGTCGAGGCGGCGGCCGGGGTCGGCGAGGGAGACGGGGACGTAGGCCATGCCGATGTTCTTGCCGAGCGAGGGGGCGGGGCCGCCGCTGGTGACGTGGCCGACGGTCTGGCCCTGGTGGAGGACGGGATAGCCGTCGCGGGCGATGCCGGGCTCGATCATCTCGAAGCCGACGAGCTTGCGCTGCAGGCCTTGGTCGGCTTGGCGCTCGATGACGTGCTTGCCCAGGAACTCGGGCTTGGCGAGCTTGGTGATCCAGCCCAGGCCGGCCTCGAGGGGGGTGGTGGTGTCGTCAATCTCGTGGCCGTAGAGGGCCATGCCGGCTTCCAGGCGGAGGGTGTTGCGGGCGCCGAGGCCGCAGGGGAGAAGGCCTGCGGGTTGGCCGGCCTCGAGCAGGCCGTACCAGATGCGCTCGGAGTGGGCGGGGTCGAAGTAGAGCTCGAAGCCGTCTTCGCCGGTGTAGCCGGTGCGGGAGAGGATGCAGTCCACGCCCATGACCTTGGCGGTGGTGAACCAGTAGTACTTGATGGGGGCGAGGGCGACGGGGGTGAGGGGCTGGAGGATGTTGAGCGCGGCCGGGCCCTGGAGGGCGAGTTGGGTGAAGTCGTCGCTGAGGTTGACGACCTGGGCGTCGAAGCGGTTCTGCTGGCAGATGTAGTCGAAGTCCTTGTCGCAGTTGGCGGCGTTGACCACGAGCCAGTATTGGCGGTCGGTGAACTTGTGAACCAGGAGGTCGTCCACGAAGGTGCCGTGGGCGGTCATGAGGCCGCTGTATTGGGCCTGGTCGAGGTGGAGCTTGGAGGCGTCGTTGCAGGTGACATGCTGGACGAGGTCGAGGGCCTGGGGGCCCTGGATGGAGATCTCGCCCATGTGGCTGACATCGAACAGGCCGGCGCGCTCGCGCACGGCGCGGTGCTCGGGGAGGATGCCGCTGTACTCGACCGGCATGTCCCAGCCGCCGAAGGCGACCATCTTGCCGCCGAGGCGGCGGTGGGCGGCGTTGAGCGGGGTGCGCCGGATGGGGGCGGGGGCGGGGGTGGGGTTGTCGCTCAAGCGTCCTCCGGGGGAGCTGTGGTTTGCCATTCGGTCAACCACACGCTGCCGCCAGGGAGGGAAGCGGTGGCTCGGTTGTCTGCGAAATTCCAGTATAAGTTAGCATGGCGGGCGCGGGGGGGCAATCTTGCGGGGGCTGGCAGCTTGCAGCTTGCGGCTGACAGCTATTGCGGGGCGGTGGCGGGTGCGGAGGTGGCGTGGGGGTTGGGTCGGCGGGTACGGTAGCATGGAGCGTGCAAACCGAAATGGGTTGGACTGGGGCTACGGCGGCGGAGACGGGGGCGTATGCCGCCGGGTTTCCGGAGTTGGCGAAGACGCAGCATTTTCGCAAGCTGAAGCTGCGGGAGACATGCCTGGTGTCGTCGCTGGGGCTGGGGACGTATTTGGGCGAGGCCGACGAGGCGACCGATGACGGCTATGCGGCGGCGCTGCGGGCGGCGCTCGGGGGTGGCATCAACCTGATTGACACCGCCAGCAACTACCGGCACCAGCGCAGCGAACGGGTGATCGGAAAGGTGTTGGCCGAGGGCACAGTACGGCGGGAGCAGGTGGTGGTGTGCAGCAAGGCGGGGTTCATCGTTTCGCTGGAGGCGCGGGATCAGCACTTGCGGACGGGCTTGATTCGGCCCGGGGAAATTGTGGGCGACTGGCACTGCATGGCGCCGGTGTATTTGGCGCACCAGCTTGAGCGCAGCCTGGAGAACCTGGGGCTGGAGGCGGTGGACGTCTATTACCTGCACAACCCGGAGACGCAGCAGGCGGAGCTGAGCCGGGAGGAGTTTTACCGGCGGCTGCGGGGGGCGTTCGAGCTGCTGGAGCGGCAGGCGGGGCAGGGACGGATCGGGGCCTACGGGGTGGCGACGTGGAGCGGGCTGCGGGTGCCTCCGGATGCGGGCGAGTACCTGGACCTGAACCGCATGGTGGCGACGGCGCGGGAAGTGGCGGGGGAGGGGCATCATTTCCGGTTTGTGCAGATGCCCTACAACTTGGCGATGCCGGAGGCGTATACGCTGCTGAACCAGACGGTGGAGAAGCCGCCGTATGTGTCGACGCTAAACGCGGCGTTTCGGCTGGGGTTGCAGGTGATCGCCTCGGCGAGCCTGATGAATGGGCGGCTGCAGCACTTGCCCGAGGACGGGCGGGCACATGTGCAGGGGTTCTTGCCGGCGGCGGCGACGGATGTGGAACTGGCGCTGCAGTTTGTGCGCTCGACCAGCGGGGTGCTGGCGGGATTGGTGGGGATGGCGCGGCCGGAGCACGTGGCGGAGAATCTGCGGGCGGCGGCGGTGGCGCCGGCGGCGCCGGCGGTGGTGGGGCGGCTGCTGGGGGGGTAGGGGGACTAGTGAACAGTGGATAGTGGACAGTGGGCGGATGGTAGGCGCCGGGGGCGGGGACGGGGGAGGGCAGAAATGTGGGAGTCCCGATGTAGGGGATTTCCCCGAGGGTGGCGTAATCGGCAGGGCGATAGACGCGTCGCCGCCGCCCACGCGCATCGGTCTGAACTTGGGCGAAGCCGCCTCGGCCGTGGCGGCGGGCAGAACCTCCGCTTTTGTGCCCGCCTGGAAGCCCAGCCCGGAGGTCCGGCTCAAGGAGCGACGCAAGGCCGGGCTGGTGTCGGCCCGCGAGGGTGAGCCCAGACCTGCCGAGGCGCATTGGGCCTCGGTAGGAAGTCTCTGAGGGAAATTGGGTGGGTGACGATTCGACCGGCGAGTCGCGGGGGTCGCGCCGCTTTGCCTGCTGGCAAAACCGGCGCGAAAGGCTGCGAAATTCCGCAGGGGCAGACGCGCCAGTGGCGCGTCTGCGCCCCCGGGAAGCGAATTCGGCGCGGCCCCCGAGTCGGCGCGAGCATGCCGCCCCGCGCATCTACAGCGGGGCGGCTCACAAGCGGGACGCGCGCCGCAGGCGCGCTGGGGCCCGCGCCCACCATTGGGGATTTTTCAACCGGCGTTGCGGTGGGTCAGCATCAGGCCCCCCTTGCGGGATTCTGGAGATGGTAGGCGCCTGGGGAGCGGGGCGGTGGGCTGTGCGTGCGGGGCGGAAACTGGAGGACGTGTAGGCAAATTGTGATTGCATGATAAAGCACCAGGCAAAGAAGGCGAAGCAGTATACGGTGCGGGATGTGCCGCGGGAGGTGGACCGGGTGTTGCGGCAGCGGGCGCAGCAGCGGCGGGTGAGCTTGAACCAGCTCATTGTGGACGAGCTCACGGCAGCCACACTGGGGCAGAGGCGGCGGGGCGATTTTTCCGACTTGGTGGGGCGGTGGCGCGAGGATCCGGAATTGGACGCAGCGCTGCAGGCGCAGCGGCGGATTGACGAGGGATTGTGGAACTAAGGGTTGCCCTCGATACCAACCGGCTGGTGGATTTATTGCGCGGGGATGCGGAGTTGGGCGAACGGCTGGGGCGATGCGAGCAAGTGTGGCTACCGCTGTTTGTCGTGGGGGAGTTGCGGGCGGGATTTCTTCTGGGGGCGCACGCGGAGGCGAACGAGCTGCTGCTGCGGCGATTGCTGGCCAAGCCGACGGTGGGGGTTTTGCTGCCGGACGAGGGGACGGCGGAGGGCTATGCCCGGTTGTTCGCGCAATTGCGGCGGGCGGGCACGCCGGTGCCGAGCCATGTTCTCTGGATTGCGGCGCTGGCGCTGCAGCATGATCTGCCGCTGATCACGCGCGACCGGCACTTTGCCAGCATGCCGCAACTGCTGCGGATCTGAGGCTAGGGGAGGTCGAGGGCGGCGCGGCGGAGGTTGGCGTAGGCGCGGTTGAAGGAGAGCAGGGGGGAGCCGTCGGGGAGGAGGCCGAAGAAGCCGCAGCGGTGGATGCCGCCGCGGAGCTGGGCAGAGAAATCGGCCACGAGCTGGCGGCGCCAGGAGCGGCGCTGCAGGCGGAAGAGGGGCTCGCCCTTGGCCAACAGGTCCTGGTAATAGAGGAAGCGGCCGTGGCGGGACCACTCGGGGATGCTGAGGGCGGCGCCGGAGGCGACGACCTGCCAGCGGCGGGTGGCGAAGTCGTAGACCTCGAGGCGGCGCTGATCGTTGCGCAGGGCGGCGAGGGATTTACCGTCGGGGGACCAGCGGGCGGTGCTGAGGCCGTCGGAGCCGGGGACGGGAGCCATGCGGCCGGTGGCGAACTGGACGAGGGCGAGGGAGTCGCGTTCGGGCTGGCCGGGGGTTTGGCGAGCCAGGGCGACGACGAGCTGGGAGCCGTCGGGGGACCAATCGGGGGTGGATGCGTCGGTGTCGCGGAGGGCGGCGGGGTCGCCGAGGAGGCGGGGGGCACCGCCCTGGGCGGAGACGACGTAGGAGCGGGTGTGTTGGTCCACAGCCTGGCTGCCGTAGGCGATCCAGCGGCGGTCGGGGGACCAGCGGGGGAAGGCGGCGCTGGGGCCGGGCAGGGTCAATTCGCGCAGGTTGGATACGGCGGCGCTGGGGGAGAGGTCGGCGGCCCAGAGGGTGGCGGTGCGGGTGTCCATGTAGGCGACGTGGCGGCCGTCGCGGGTGTAGTTCAACTGGAAGGCGTCGCGGCCTGGGAGGAGCGGGGTGAATTGGTGGGAGGCGAGATCGAGGCGCTGGGCGTCTTCGCGCCAATCGTTCTGGTAGAAGACGACGTGGCGGTTGGAGCGGCCGACGAAGGCGCCCCAAATGGAGTGCGGGCCGACGGTGAGTTGGACGGGAGCGAAGTGGCGCCAGGGCAAAGGCCAGGAGGGCTGGCGCTGGGCCCAGAGGTTCCAGGTGCCGTCGCTGAGGGCGCTGAAGAGGAAGTAGCGGCCGTCGCGGGTCCATTGGCCGCAGCAGCGGGGGAGGGAGCCAGCGACCGGGACGGGGGCGGCGGCGGAGCCGAGGCGCCATTGCCAGAGGGTGGGGGTGCCGGAGGGATCATTCAAGGAAAAGCGTAGGCGGCGGCCGCCGGGGGAAAAGGCGACCCAGCCCGGGGTGGAGGGCAGGGCGAGGAGCTTGAGGGGGGAGCTGCCGTCGGGGCGGGCGCGCCAGAGGGCGGCGTTGGCGGTGTACAAGATGTGGCGGCCGTCGGGATACCAGTGGGCCTCGCCGACGAAGAGGGAATCGAGGCGGATGGGGGCGCCGCCGGGGGCGCGTTGGCGCCACAGGGCCATGGGCTCGCCGCGCTGCTGGAAGCTGCCGAGCAGCCATTGCGAGCCGTCGGGGGAGACATCGAAGAGTTGGGCGCTGGGGAAGGGGGTGGGCACGACCTCGGCGGTGGCCCCGGTGCCGGCGGTCTGCATGAGGTCCCAGTGGTCGCCGGCGCGCTGGAGGTAGAAGAGGCGGGTGCCGTCGGTGGCGGGCTCGACCATGTAGTCTATGGCGCCGGAGTTGGTGAGGGCGCGGATGCGGAGGACGCGGGGCGGGGGGGGGGGGCGCAGGGCGGCCCAGGCGAGCAGGGCGGCGAGGGGGAGCAGGGCGAGGACGGCGAGGGCGGGACGGCGGGAGCGGGGACGGAGGGCGAGGGCGGGTGGCGGAGGGGCGGGGGCGAGGGGCGCGAGCGGGAGGACGGACTCGACCGGGGCGATGAAGCGGTAGCCGTGGCCGGGGACGGTGGCGATGTAGCGGGGCTGGGCGTTGTCGTCGCCAAGCACGCGGCGCAGGCGGCGCATGGCGCTGTTGAGGCTGGTCTCGAAATCCACGAAGGTGCCATCGGGCCAGAGCTCGGCGCGCAATTGCTGGCGGGTGACGAGGTGGCCGGGGTGGGCGACGAGCAGGGCGAGGATGCGCAGCGGCTGCTCGGCGATGTGCACCGGATTGCCGTTTTCGAGAAGTTCTCTACCCTCGAGGTCGAGCTCAAAGGGCCCGAAGCGCCAGCGCGTGGGGTGGGGTGCAGGGGCAGGCATTGTGACACTCGCCTGATATATCGGCCTATCAGTGTACACCGCTTGACAACGGCGTGGCAAAAGGCGGCCGCGGCAGGTGGCAAGCGTCGCGTTTTCAGCGGTTTGCGCGTGTCAGATGGCGGTCAGATGGGAATCATGCGCGGTCAGGCGGGGGGAGGGGGCGCGGGGGGCGGAGGAAGAGCGCCGGTGGGGGCGCGATGGATGGGCGCATGCACGTGGTACAGGGCGAGGAAACCTGTCCATGAGACGAATGAGCCAAATGTTGGCGGGGTTGATGCTGCTGGCGGTACCGGCCGTGTTGCGGGCGAACACGCTGGCGGTGGGGCAGTTCAGCATTGAGTATCCATCGGTGGAGACGGTTGGGTTTTACGGCTTCACGGTGAGCAATTTGACCGGGAACAGCACGGCGGGGGCGTGCACGGTGTCGTATCCGGTGTGCACGCCGCTGGTGTTCCAGGATGCGACGCTGACGGTGCAGTACGGCTACGGGCAGGTGCAGGACAACGGGTCGGGGGTGGGGGTGGTGGTGGGGGCGCTGGCGAGCCAGGGGACGTACACGGCGACGGCGAAGGACAGCGACCCGTTCAACCCGAGCTACAACAGTTGCGGGGTGTACGGGGTGGAT
Source organism: Terriglobales bacterium (assembly GCA_035531375.1). Lineage (GTDB taxonomy): Bacteria > Acidobacteriota > Terriglobia > Terriglobales > SCQP01 > SCQP01. The sequence continues at coordinate 8,315 of DATKSZ010000051.1, forward strand.
GGGACCTGCGCGGGGCTGGACGATACGGCGAACGCGTTTCAGCTGCCGCTGCCGATCGCGGATGGAAGCGGCAACAACCTGGTGATCCTGAGCGCGACCTTCAGCGCGACCACGGCGCCGACCAGCACCAACAGCGGGACGCTGAGCGGGCCGTATACGGCGACGCTGCTGCCCACGCTGGATTGCGGGGGGCCGTGCAATTTTTTGGATACGAACCTGTTTCCCAACCCCAACACCGGGATTGACCCCAACAACGGCTACTGGGAGTACTACGACGCGACGGCGGACATCGTGACGCAGGCGCCGCCGCCGGGCGGGGGGACGGTGCCGGAGCCAGGGACGATCTGGCTGGTGGCGCCGGTGCTGGGGGCGCTGGGCTGGGGGTGGCAGGAGAAGCGGCGGGGCCGGAGCGCGGGCCGAGTTTAAGGGAACGACAACCATGGACAAGCGGAACCGTCGGTGGGTCTGGGCCGGGTTGGCGATGCTGGCGGGTGCCAGCGTGGCGCCGGCGCAGGTGCTGTTGTCCAACTTCGCCGCTCCGGCAACGGCGGTGGTGGGAAGCAGCGTGACGCTGACGGGGTGCAATTTCCCGGCGGGGATGAGCGCGGTGGACACGCTGGTGACGTTCACGCCGGCGCCGGGGGCGGGGTTCGCGGTGACGGCGACGGCGAACACGGTG
>DATKSZ010000052.1:0-13934 GCA_035531375.1 Terriglobales bacterium
CGGCCACCAGGCCCCGGCGGTGAAGACCGACGGCACCGTGGGCGGCGCCATCTTCCGCGAGGGGGCGAAGATCCGCTTCGATCCCTCCATCAACGTGGCCACCCTGGGCGTGCCGGTGGCCACCCAGGCCATCCTGCGGGCACTGCAGCTCTACGGCGGCGTCATCACCGACCAGACCGGCGGCAGCCAGATCTCGTTCTACTCCGACTTGGCGACCGCGCCCAGCCTCACAAGCCTCAACCTCATCGGACAACACTTGTTCCTCTACTACTGAGCGGCCTCCGAGTTCCGCGCGCGTCGGTGCTAGACTGATTCGACTCTGCACCGGCTCGCGGGGCGATGAACAAACTCACCCAGTTCTGGCACCGCATCAGCGACGGGCTCGCGGTGGACGAGCTCTGGGGACAACTGCGGCGCGAGGCCACCTCGGGCTATCGGCTCTACAAGCAGGACGCGATGACGAAGGCGCCGCCGGCGCGACCGGCGCGGCGGCCGGGAGGCGCCCCGCGGCAGCGCCACCTGGGACGGGAGTTCGCCTGGGCGATCCTGCTGCACATGTCGCCGGCGCGGCGGGTGGTGCTGCTGCTGGCGCTGGTGCTGCAGTTCACCCAGTACCGGCTGATCGGGCTGCTGCTGATCGTGGGCCTGCTGGCGCTGGAGATCGCCGACCGGGTCAGCCTGAAGCGCGACCTGGAGATCGCGCGCGAGATCCAGGCGTGGCTGCTGCCGGCGACGCCGCCGGAGGTGGCGGGGGCGGAGGTGGCGTTCGTCAACCAGCCGGCCAACACCGTCTCGGGCGACTTTTACGACGCCTTTTGGCGCAGCCCGTCGGTGCTGATGCTGGCGCTGGCGGACGTGGCGGGCAAGGGCCTGCCGGCGGCGCTGCTGACCGCAACCTTCCAGGCCAGCCTGCACACGCTGGCGGCGGAGGGGTTGACGCTGGAGGGGGTGGTGGCGGCCTTGAACCGCTACGCCTGCGGGCACAGCGCCGGGGGCACGCGCTTCACCACGGCGGTGGTGGCCGAGTACGAGCCGGCGGCGCGGAGGCTGCGCTACGTGAACGCGGGGCACAACCCGCCGCTGCTGCGCCGCGCCGGGGCGGAGCCGCTGGAGCGGCTGCAGGCGGGCGGGGTGCCGCTGGGCATTTTGGCGGAGGCGGCGTATGAGAGCGGGGAGGTGGAGCTGCACCCAGGGGATGCGCTGCTGCTGTTCACCGACGGGGTGACGGAGACCTTCAACCCGGGCAGCGAGGAGTACGGCGAGGAGCGGCTGCAGGCGGTGCTGCTGGCCGCGCCGGCGGGGGCGGGGGCGGCGGCCATCCGCGACGCCGTGGTGGGGGACTGCACCCGCTTCCGCGGGGATGCACCCCGCCAGGACGACGTCACCTGCCTGGTGCTGCGCCGCCACGCCTGAGGCTGGAGCCGGGCTGGGGACGGCCAGCTCAGCCGCAGATGGCGATCTCGACCAACTCCGGCGCCAGCGCCGCTGCGGGAGCGGCCGGGAGGGCGGGGTCCACCACGGCCAAATACTCGAGGATGCGCTGCCGCTGCTGCGCCACCGGGGCGAGCGGCAGGAACAGTCCTGGTGCGGCCGCGGCCGGCGCGGGGGCGGCCGGCGCAGGGGCGGCGTTTTCGCCGACAAACTCCAGCCAGAGATCGGGGCGGGCGAGGGCCTGCAGGCAGGCGACGCACTCGCCCAGCGCCGCCTCGGCGCGCTCCGAGGGCAGCCCGGGCGGCAGTGCCAGGCGCAGGCGCACGCGCAGCGCGCTCTCGTCGGTGAACTCGCGCACGCGCAGCGCGCCGGCGCGGGCGCTGGCCTTCCAGTGGACCTGGCGGGCGGAGTCGCCCGCCTGGTGGGCGCGGATGCGGTAGAGCTCGGGGCCCTCGCCGCGCTGGGACTGCGGCAGCTCGCCGGCGGCGCGGCGCAGGCGCGCCGCCACGCCGGGGGGCAGGGCGGCGGGAGCGGGGTAGACCAGCGTCTCCGGCTCCTGCCCGCTGGCCTGGAAGCGCCGCCGCTTCTGCAGCAGCCCGAAGGGAAAGCGGGTGGCCAGCACAAAGGCGGTGGAGGCGTAGCGCCCGCGCTGGGGAAAGGCGATGGTGCTGGCGGCGGACTGGCTCTGCCGCCGCGGCAGGTAGGCGAAGTAGACCGGCGCCATCTCCGCCTGGCGCTCGCCCGCCAGCGCCCGGCTGGCGGCGCTCACCGTCAGCCCGTAGGCCGGCCAGAAGCCCTTGGTGTTGATTAGGGTGAACTGCACCGGCACCGCCTGGCCGGCGAAGATCTCCTCCGGCAGGCGGAAGCGCAGCTCCATCCCGCTCAGGTTGAGCGCCGAGGTCAGGCCGGAAACCACCAGCGCGCCGAGCAAGCCGCTGACGATCAGGTAGAGGAGGTTGTTGCCCGAGGTGAGCGCCGCCAGCGCCAGGATCACCAGGGCCGAGAAGAAGGGCAGGCCGGCGCCGGCAAAGTCCATCTCCCACTTGCGCTGCCAGGCGGCCAACCAGCCCCGCCGCTCGGAGAGCGAGACCATAGTGGCCAGGCCCAGCACGGCCAGCGCGGCCGCGCCGGCGATCAGCAGCAGGCGGGGGAGCAGGCCCGGGGTCCAGCGCGCCAGCCAGCCGCAGCCCAGCGCCAGGCCGAGCAGCAGCCCGGCGCCGAGCGACTGCTTCCACGCCACCGCGGCCGGCGGCGCAGCGGCCGCCGGCGCAGCGGCGGAGTCGGTTCCCGTCTCCATGTCTTGATGGTACCGCCCCCCGAGGCGCCGCTTGCCAACCCTGCCCGGGACCGCGGGAATATCCAAGCCCGTAGTGGATATCATCGGCGTATACTCGGGGCGTCCGAGCCAATGAGGACTCTCGCCATGAAGAAATACTCGGCGGAATTGATCGGAACGTTTGTCCTGGTATTTGGCGGCGTGGGCAGCGCGGTGCTGGCCGGCAGCCATATTGGCTACATGGGCGTGGCGCTGGCGTTTGGCTTGGCGCTGCTGGCGATGTGCTACACCATCGGGCCCATCTCCGGCTGCCACATCAACCCGGCGGTCACGCTGGGGGTGCTGACGGCCAAGCGCATGGGCGTGAAGGACGCGGTGGGCTACTGGATCGCGCAGTGCATCGGGGCGATCCTGGCGGCGTTTGTGGTGCTGCTGATCGCCAACGGGGTGGCCGGCGGCTACAGCGCGGCGACCTCGGGGCTGGGCGCCAACGGCTTTGGCCTGCACTCGCCCGACCACTACGGAATGGGGGCGGCGTTCCTGGCGGAGGTGATCCTGACGGCGTTTCTGGTGATCACGGTGCTGGGCTCGACCGACGCCAAGGCGCCGGCGGGTTTTGCCGGGCTGGCGATCGGGCTGGTGCTGACGCTGGACCACCTGGTCTGCATTCCAATCGACAACACCTCGGTGAATCCGGCGCGCAGCCTGGGCCCGGCGCTGATGGTGGGGGGCTGGGCGATGAGCCAGTTGTGGCTGTTCATCGTGGCGCCGCTGTTGGGAGGCGTGTTGGCGGCGCTGCTATACGGCGCCATCCGGCCGGCGGAGGCGTAAGCCGCCCAGCCCGCAAAGCCCCGGGGTGCCTGCGCCCCGGCCCGGCGTGTCCCCAGCCAAGCACAAGCAGCCTCGACGCAGCCGCCGGCGTCGGACTTCTAGGGGGGGACTTGCCATGAAGAAGTATTCGGCGGAGCTCGTTGGCACTTTTGTTCTGGTGTTTTGCGGGGTGGGGAGCGCGGTGCTGGCCGGGAACCAGATCGGCTACGCCGGCATCTCGCTGGCGTTCGGGCTGGCGTTGTTGGCGATGTGCTACGCCATCGGACCGATCTCGGGCTGCCACATCAACCCGGCGGTGACAATGGGGGTGCTGGCGGCCAGGCGCATGAACTTCAAGGACGCGGTGGGGTACTGGATCGCGCAGTGCCTGGGCGGGGTGGTGGCGGCCGGGCTGGTGCTGGCGATCGCCGCAGGCGGGGAGGGGGGCTACAGCGCGGTGGTCTCGGGCTTGGCGGCCAATGGCTACGGCGCGCACTCGCCCGGGCAGTACGCGCTGGGGGCGGTGATCTTGGCGGAGGTGATCCTGACCGGAATCCTGGTGGTGACGGTGCTGGGGGCGACCGACCGCGAGGCGCCGGTGGGTTTTGCCGGGTTGGCGATCGGGCTGGCGCTGGCGCTGACCAACCTGGTGGCCATCCCGGTGGACAACGCCTCGATCAACCCGGCGCGCAGCCTGGGGCCGGCGGTGTTTGTGGGGGGCTGGGCGATGAGCCAATTGTGGGCCTTCATCGTGGCGCCACTGATCGGGGGTGCGCTGGCGGCGGGGGCGTATGCGGCCATCCGGCCGGCGGCGGCGGCGACCACGCCGCGCGAGGCGGAGCAGGCGTTGCCGAGCCAGCAGCGCGAGCGCGGCACCTTGCGGCCGGCGGCGTAGCGCCCGGTCGGGAGGGCGGCGGGCTCAGGCCTCGACGATGTGGTGGTCGGGGACGGTGACGTCGAATTCGCGGTGGAGGCGGGCGAGCAGGTCGGGGCAGCGGGGGGCGAAGCTGGCGGTGGCGAGGACGCGCTCCTGCAGGCTGCGGTTGGGGGCGAGGGCGCCGGCGAGGTGCTGGGCCTGGAGGGCGAGCTCGCCGCTGCGGCGGGCGTGGCTGCGGGCGACGCGGGACTCGAGCTGTTCGAGCTGGTGGCGGATTTTCTGCACGGCGCCCTGGGCGGCGTCGAGCAGGGTGGGGTCGAGGGCCTGCAGTTCGCCGGCGAGGGAGGCGAACTGGCTTTCGAACTGGGTGCGCATGTCCTGGGCCTTGGCGGCGGCGCCGGGCGGAAGGGCGCGGCGGGCGAGCAGGTCGGCGGCGGGCTCGCGCCAGAGCTCGTCCAGCGACAGGGCGTACTTGTCGAGCAGGCGGCGGGCCTTGGCGTCCACCACGGTGGCGCTGGCGCGGGGGTAGGCCACGGGCGGGCGGACCCGGAGCGCGGAAAACAGCACCGCCGACTGGGCCAGATAGGCGGTCTCGGCGGGGCCGGTGACCTGGGCGAGGGTGGGGAAGGCGACGTCCTGCAAGAGCGGGCGCAGCAGGGCGGCGGGGGAGACCAGTTCGGGGTGGTCGCTGATCCAGGCGCGGGCCTCGTCCGGGGCGATGGGCTGATCGCCCAGCAGCCAGCCGTCGCCTTGGCGGCGGAGGCCGAGGCGGACGCCGTCGCGGTGGAGGAAGAGCATGCTGGCGGCGGCGGTTTGCTCGACCTGGAGGTGGTAGCCGGCGGCGGCGAGTTCGGCGGCGCGGGCGGCGAGCGCTTGGGCGAGCTCGGGCTGGCGGTCGAAGGCGGCGAGATAGAAGGGGCGCCAGAGGGCGGCGGCCTCGGGAGCCTCCATGGGATCGAAGACGATGAGGCCCCAGGGGGCGAACCAGTGCAGCAGCAGGCGGGCGAAGGCGGCGCCCAGGGTGGCGCCGGGCTGGTAGCTGGCGCGCAGCGCCGGCGCCGGGCCGCCGCTGGCCGCCTCCCAGCGCTCGAGCAGGGCGGCGACCGAGTCGGCGAGGCGGAGGCCGCCGACGGGCGCGCCGGCAGGCGCGGGCTCCAGTTTGGCCTCGAAGCGGGTGGGCACCGAGGCCGGGTCGAGCGCCCAGGCCTGGTTGACCTCGGCCAGGTCGTGGTCCTGGGTGGCCATCCAGAAGATGGGCACGGCCTTGAGGCCGCGCTGGCGCAGGCGCTCGGCCAGCAGCACGGCGGTCATGGCCTTGTGCACGGCGAGCAGGGGGCCGCCGAAGAGGCCGACCTGCTGGCCGGTGACGATGGCGACGGCGTCGGGCTGGCCGAACTCCTGCAGGCGCTCGCGGGTGGCGGCGCGGAGCTCGCCCTGGAGGTCGAGCACGCCCCACGCCTCGTTTTGGCGGTCGAGGGCGGTGGCCATGGCGCGGCGGGCGGCGGCGGGGAAGCTGAGCTGGGCGGCGGCGCGGGTGAGGCGGTCGAGGTCGAAGGGGGGACCGGCGGGATAAAAGCGGGCGACCTTGGCGAAGTCGTAGAGATAGTCGCCGAAGAGGCGGCTGAGGCCGGGGACGCGCCGCTGGCTGAGGCCGGCGGTCATGCCGGGCTATCGGTAGGCGCGGGCGCCGGCGCGCCAGCGGCGCGCCCTCCGCTGCAGGCGCGGCGCAGGCTGTGGAAGGCCTCGTCCAGGCGCAGGCGCTCGGCCGCGGACACCGGCAGGAGGGGGCGGCGGGGGGGGCCGCCGTAGAAGCCGCAGGCGTCCACGGCGGCCTTGAGGCCGGGGATGCTGAGCGGCTCGAAGGCCTGGGCGGCGGCGAGCACGGCGCGCTGGGCGGCGAGGGCGCGGGGGTGGTCGCCGGCGCGGAAGGCGCGCTCGATCTCGCAGCAGGCCTCGGGGGCGGCGGCGGCGAGGGCGAGGATGGCGCCGGCGGCGCCGGCGCAGAGCGAGGGGTAGACGGTGGAGGCGCCGCCCACCAGCACGGGGAAGCCGGGGCGGGCGGCGGCGAGGCGGACCAGCTTGTCGAGATTGCCGCTGGACTCCTTGAGGCCGCAGATGTTGGGATGGGCGGCGAGCTCGGCCACGGTCTCCAGGCCGAGGTCCACGCCGGTGAGCGGCGGGATGTTGTAGAGCATCACCGGGATGGGCGACTGGTCGGCGAGCTCGCGGTAGTAGCCCAGCAGGGCGCGCGGCGACATCGCCTTTTTGTAGTAGTGGGGGGTGCGGACGACGGCGGCGTGGTAGCCCAGGTCGGCGGCGCGGGCGGTCATCTCCAGCGTGGCCTTGAGCGACTCCTCGCCGGTGCCGGCGAGCAGGCGCTTGTGCTGGTCGGCATGGCGGGCGGCGGCGGCCAGCACGGAAAGTTTCTCGGCGCGGTCGAGATAGATGGCCTCGCCGCTGGAGCCGAGCACGAGATAGCCGGCGAGGGGGGAGGCGTTGTAGCGCTCGAGGTTGGCCTGGAGGCGGTCGAGGCGGAGCTCGCCGGCATCGTCCATGGGGGTGGTGAGGGCGGCGATGATTCCCGCGAGGGTCATGGTCTTGATGATAGCGCGGGGAGGGGGGGGAAGCGAACTAGGGGACAGTGGACGGTGAACGGTGGACAGTGGGGGCGGGGGGGGGCGCTAGGGTTGGGATTGCCAGAGGCGGAAGCCGCCGCGGAAGGCGTTGGCATTGTCGCCGCGGCGGGCGGCGGGGGGGAGGCGGTCGAGCTTGTGGGCGTTGCCGCCGCCGAGCACGACGTAGTCGGCCTCGAGGGCGGCCTTGAGGTCGGCGACGATGTGGGCGACGTGGCGGCGCCAGCTTGCCAGCCCGAGGCGCTGGAGGCCGCGGATGCCGAGGTAGTCCTCGTAGGTTTTGCCATGGCGGTAGGGCAGGTGGCCGATCTCCATGGGCTGGAGCACGCCCTCGACGATCATGGCCGAGCCCAGGCCGGTGCCGAGGCCGAGGAAGAGCATGCGCCCGCCCTCATAGCTGCCGAGCGCCTGCATGGCGGCGTCGTTGACCAGCTTGACCGGCTTGCCCAGGGCCTGGGCGAAGTGGAAGCCGACCCAGCCCTTGCCCAGGTTGAAGGGCTCGCGCAGCGGCTTGCCGTGGACGACGGGGCCGGGGTAGCCGATGGAGACGCAGTCCCAGCGCCAGTCCTGGGTGAGGGCGAGCACGCCCTGGACCATCTGGCGCGGGGTCATGGTGGGGCCGGAGTCGAACTTGCGGTGGGCGCGGCGGCCGGTGGCGAGCACCTTGATGTGGGTGCCGCCGACGTCAATCACCAGGACCTTTTTGGGGGCAGTCGCCATGGCATTAATGATGCAACGAATTTTGCAGCAGGGGGCGGAGATAACGCCAGACGGTGACGGCGACGACGCGGTTGCCGGCGGCGGAGGCGTGGATGCCGTCGGGCTGGAGCAGGCCGGGGTGGCGGCGCAGGCGGGGGACGAGATCCTGGTAGAGGAAGGGCAGGAGCGGGAGGTGGTCCTGGCGGGCCAGCTCGCGGTAGATGCCCTGGAAGGCCTGGATGTAGGCGGCGCCGTAGTTGGGCGGCAGCGACATGCCGACCAGCAGGACGCCGACATGGGCGGCGCGGAGGCGGAGGATCATCTGCTGCAGGTTGGCGCGGGTGGCGGCGACGGGGAGGCCGCGCAGGCCGTCGTTGCCGCCGAACTCGAGGACGACCCAGCGGGGGTGGCGGGCGAGCACGGCGGGGAGGCGGGCGAGGCCGTCGGTGGAGGTGTCGCCGCTGACGCCGGCGTTGACCACGCGGAAGGGGCAGCCGGACTGGGCCAGCAGGCGGCCGAGGTCGTCGGGATAGCTCTGGCCGGAGGGGGCGCCGTGGCCGGCGGTGAGGCTGTCGCCGAAGGCTACAATGAGAGGGCGGGGCGGGGCGGCGGCGGCGGCCAGCGCCAGCCCCCACGCCACCAGCAGATTGCGCCCCCACCGCATCGCCCGCCTCCCTTCCCTTTTCATGATCCTCGAACTCCGCGGCGTCTGCAAAGCGTATGCCTCCGGCGGCCGGCCGCTGCCGGTGCTGGAGGATATCAACTTGGCGATTCCCGCCGGGCAGTTTGCCGCCATCGTGGGGGCTTCGGGCTCGGGCAAGAGCACGCTGCTGGGGCTGATGGCGGGGCTGGACGCGCCCTCGAGCGGCAGCATTCAATTGGACGGGGAGGAGATCGCCGGGCTGGCGGAGGACCGCATGGCGCTGCTGCGGGGGCGCAAGATCGGCTACGTCTTCCAGTCGTTCCAGTTGATTCCGACGCTGACGGCGGCGGAGAACGTGCAGTTGCCCCACGACCTGGCCGGTGGCGAGGCGGCGGCGGGGCGGGAGCGGGCGCGGGGGCTGCTGGCGGCGGTGGGGCTGGGGGAGCGCGGCCACCACTATCCGGTGCAGCTCTCCGGCGGGGAGCAGCAGCGGGTGGCGCTGGCGCGGGCCTTCATGGCGCGGCCGCCGCTGCTGCTGGCGGACGAGCCCACCGGCAACCTGGACAGCGCCAACGGGCAAGTGGTGCTGGAGCTGCTGCTGCGGCTGAACCGCGAGGAGGGGACGACGCTGGTGCTGGTGACCCACGACGCGGTGTTGGCGGAGCGGGCGGAGCGGGTGATCGAGATGAGAGACGGGCGCATCGTGGCGGACCGGGCCAGGAGCGGCACGTGAGAGTTGGAAGGGCGGGGCGATGAGCGCGCGTCCGCTGCCGCTGGCGCTGCGCGAGCTGCGCTCGGCGCCGGGGCGGTTCCTGTTCGTGGCGCTGGCGGTGGCGCTGGGGGTGGGGGCGCTGGTGGGGGTGCGCAGCTTCAGCCAGGCCTTCCGCGGGCTGTTGCTGGAGCAGGCGCGCGGACTGATGGCGGGCGACCTGGCGCTGCGGGCGCCGGCGGCGGAGCTGACGGCGCTGACGGCGGAGCAGCGGGCGGCGCTGGCCGGGCTTGGAGAACAGCGCGTTCGCTGGACGCGGATCACCGAGTCGGTGTCGATGGTGGCGGCGGGCGCGGGCGCGGCGCCGGTGCTGGCCACGCTGAAGGCGGTGGACCCGAGCCGGTATCCGTTTGACGGGGCGGTCGCGACCGCGCCCGCCGGCGCGCTGGCGCGGCTCGACGACCAGACGGTGCTGGCCTCGCCCGACCTGCTGCTGCGCACCGGCTTGGCGGTGGGCGGGAGGCTGGCGGTGGGGGCGGCGCAGTTCCGCATCCTGGGGGTGGACCAGTCCGAGCCCGACCGGCTGGCCGGCGGCATCGGGCTGGGACCGCGGCTGCTGCTCACCCCGGGCGGGCTGCGGCGCACCGGCATCATTCAATTTGGCAGCCAGGTGTCGTCGCGGCTGGTGTTCCAGCTCGCGCCCGGGTCGCCGCCGCTGGCCGCGGTCGAGGCGCGGCTGCGCGCCGCCTTTCCGCACGCCCGGCTGCAGGACTACCGCCAGATCAACCCCACGGTGGCGCGCGGGCTCGACCACGCCACCAGCTTTCTCAGCCTGATCAGCCTGGTGGCGCTGATGGTGGGGGGGCTGGGGGTGGCGAGCGCGATGCAGGCCCACCTGGCGCTGCGGATGGACGCGATCGCCACGCTCAAGGTGCTGGGGGCGCGCCACCGGCAGATCGTCGCCATCTATGGGCTGCAGACCTTGCTGCTGGGGCTGGGCGGGGGCGTGCTGGGGGTGGGGCTGGGGGCGCTGGTGGAGCGGGCGTTTCCGCGTTTGCTGGCGCCGTTCTTCCCCAACCTGCCGGCGCTGGGGTGGGCGTGGGGCCCGGCGCTGGAGGGGCTGCTGGCGGGGGTGCTGGTGGCGCTCTTAGTGACGCTGCCGACGTTGCTGGGGCTGCGGCGGATCGCGCCGGCGGCGATCCTGCGGCGGCATATGGTTGCCGAGGGCCCCAGCGGACTGATGGTGGGCGCGGGCCCCAGCGCGCCTTCGACGCGCGTCCCGCTTGTGAGCCGCCCCGCTGAAACAGCGCGGGGCGGCATGCTCACGCCGACTCGGGGGCCCCGGGGCCCCCAGGCGGCGCTGCGCTGCTTCCCTGCCAGTCTGCTGGGGCCGGGCCTCAGCGCGCCTGCCCGGCCACGGCTGGATCAGCGCCGGGCCGGGGCGGGGCGCGTCCCGCTCGTGGCGGCGGGCGGGGCGGCGGGGAGGAAGTCCGGGAGGCTGGCGCCGGTTCTCACCGGGCTGGTGCTGCTGCTGGGCCTGGCCGGGCTGGCGGCGGCGCTCACCGACGAGCCTTGGCGGCAGGGGGTGCGCCTGGGGGGCACCTTCCTGCTGGCGCTGGGCGTGGGGCTGGCGGTGCTGTGGGGGCTGACCTGGGCGCTGCTGCGGGGGCTGCGCTGGGTGGTGGGGCGCTGGCGGAACCCGCCGACGGCGCTGCGCCACGGGCTGGCCAATTTGTATCGCCCCGGGAGCCAGGCGCCGGCGGTGCTGGTGGCGCTGGGGCTGGGGGTGATGTTCACGCTGAGCGTGTTCCTCTTGCAGCGGGCGCTGGTGGCGGACCTGGAGCGCGACACCCCGCCGGGGGTGGCCAACGTGTTTCTGATTGATATTCCGGCGGCGCAGGCGGGGGCGGTGGAGGCGCTGCTGCGCCATCAGCCCGGGCGGGAGGGGCGGCCGGAGATTCTGCGCACGGTGGCGGCGCGGCTGGAGACGGCGACGCCAGGCCCGCGGCGGAATTTCAGCCTGGCGGCGTTTGCCGCCCCGCCGGCCGGCATCGCCGTGGTGGGGGGGAGCTGGTGGCGGGCGCCGGAGGCGGGGGAACCGCAGATGGCGGCCAGCACCGCCCTGGCGGCGCGGCTGGGGCTGCGGCTGGGCCAGACACTGACCTGGTCGGCGGGCGGGCGGCACTTCACCGCCCGGCTGGCGGCGCTCTACCGGGCGGCGCCGCATCGGTTGATCGCCCGCATCGGGATGCTGGTGAGCCCGGGGCCGCTCGACGGGATCACGCCCAACGTCAACGGCGGGGTGCGGATGGCGCCGGCGGCGATTCCGGAGCTGGAGCGGGCGATGTTCGAGCGCTTCCCCACCGTGACCGTGTTGAACCTGGCCGACATCGTGGCGCGGGTGCAGGCGGTGGTGGACCAGGTGGCGCTGGTGGTGCACTTCGTGACGTTTTTCGCGGTGCTGGCGGCGGCGGTCATTTTGGCCTCGAGCATCGCCGGGACGCGCTTCCGGCGGCTGCGGGAGATGGCGGTGCTGAAGACGTTCGGGGCGACGCGGGGGGCGGTGGCGCGCATTTTTTCGGTCGAGTTCCTGCTGCTGGGGCTGGTGGCGGGGGCGGCCGGGGCGGGGCTGGGGCTGGGCTTCAGCGCGGTGCTGGCGCGCGGCGTGCTCGAGCTGCCGCTGGCGCTGTCGCTGCGCTCGGCGCTGGCGCCGTCGCTGATCGCGCTCGCCGCCGCGGCGGGGCTGGCGGTCGCCACCGGCTGGCTGGCGTGCGCGCGGCTGCTGGGCAGCAAGCCGCTGGCGATCCTGCGGGGGGAGTAAGGAACTTCCTGCGAGACGGCGGCGGGCGGCCGGCCTATGCCCAGGCCTATGCCGAAAATTCGAAAATCTGGAATTTTCGGGGCGATCCGGTTGATTCGAAACGACATCGCTTTCAGGAAATGTTCTTGCCCAGCCCCGGGGGCAAGCGGCAAAACGGCATGCCGGGCGGGGGCGGGCGGGGGCCCGGCATGGCGGAAGGAGATCCGTTGTCAATGTCGCCAGCGCCAGGGCGGCGCCCCGCTGGGGGCGGCAGGCCGCCGAAGCGGTCTGCGGGCACAGGGGGTGGGATGCGGAGGGCGGACGCGGCGCCTGCGACTTTGCCGCTTCAACTCTGTGACAGCTTGGCTTCATGTCGGTGGGCGGGGGCCGGCGGGGGAACCGCGCTCCACTGTTCGATGCGATACAGCCATGGGTGGCGGCGCGCCCCGATAATGGATTAGCGGGCAGGGACTTGGATGGCGATGCATTCTTCAGGGCGGCGATGGGCGGCGGCGGCGGCGGCGGCGGCCCTGGTGGTGGCGGTGGGGCGGGGGTTGACCGTCCGCGCGGCGGCGGGGGGCGGGGCGCGGCCGGGCCTTTCGCCGGCGGCGACACAGGATCTGGTGGGGCGGATGAGGCTGAGCGAGCATGGCGACCAGCTTGACGGGTTGCGCTTGATGGCCGACGAAGTTTGGAAGAGCGGCGAACGGCCGGGCAAGATCCACCTAGAGACCGACCAGGTCTTCTTCTATCGCTCGGTCTATATCGAGGCGACGCAATCGGAACAGGGCAAGCGGCTGGGCGCGTCGGCGCGGGCCAAGCAGGACAAAGCGGCCCGGAAGCTGGAGCGGCGGATTGATGCGCTGGGGGACGTGCCGGCGGCGGCGGGGCGGCTGGTGAACCTGGATGGCGAGATCTGGACGCTCGACCAAATCGCCGCCCGCTTCCAGTGGACGGCGACCGATGCGGGCCTGGTGGCGGGCCGGCCGGCGGTGACGCTGCACTTCGAGCCCTTGGCGGGGCTGCATGCGCATTCGCGCGTGGACCGCGTGCTCGAGGCCGCGGCCGGGAATTTGACCGTGGATGCGCTCTCCGGGCAGATCCTGCGCGGCGATTTCCGGTCGCTGGGCGAGGTCCGCTACGGCGGGGGATGGCTGGCGCACATCGCCTTTCAGGGCGAGTTCCGGATGCAGCCGGCGGGCCACTGCTGGGTGATGCGCGACGTCACGGTGAGGGTGCAGGGGCGGATCCTGTTCACCAGTTTGAACGGCACCCAGAACAACACCTACCGGCTGGCGACGGGCGTGGCCGGCTGCGGCGGCTAGAGGCGGGGCCTGGATGGGCGCGCAGTGTGCAATCGCGCACAGCGCCGGAGGGAGAGGCGGCCCTACCATGGAATCACCATGACCCACGACCACCCGGCCAACCTGCACCCCATCTGCCCCACCTGCCACATGTCCATCCGCGACGGGGAGATCTCCATCGTGCACCAGGGCCGCTCCTACCACCAGCGCTGCGCGCCGAAGCCGGAGATGGCTGGCGACAAGGACAGCGTCTCGCCGGGGTTGATCTCGATTTAAGCTTGGCGCGGGCTTCATTATTTGGCGCGGGCCCCAGCGCGGCTGCGCCGCGCGTCCCGCTTTGCTCGCGCTGGCTTGGGGGCCCCGCGGCCCCAAGCCCGCGCTCCGCTTGGCGCGGGCCCCAGCGCGGCTGCGCCGCGCGTCCCGCTTGTGCTCGCGCCGGCTTGGGGGCCCCGTGGCCCCAAGCCCGCGCTCCGCTTGGCGCGGGCCCCAGCGCGGCTCCGCCGCGCGTCCCGCTTGTGCTCGCGCCGGCTTGGGGGCCCCGTGGCCCCAAGCCCGCGCTGCGCTTGGCTTCACTTGGCGTGGGCCCCGGCGCGGCTCCGCCGCGCGGTTTCATTTGGCGCGGGCCCCAGCGCGGCTCCGCCGCGCGTCCCGCTTGTGCTCGCGCCGGCTTGGGGGCCCCGTGGCCCCAAGCCTGCGCTCCGCTTGGCTGCCGCGGGCGCGGGGCCCAGCCTTGTGCTCGCGCCGCATTCGTT
>DATKSZ010000053.1:0-58890 GCA_035531375.1 Terriglobales bacterium
CCGCTTTGCCTGCTGGCAAAATCGGCGCGAAAGGCTGCGAAATTCCGCAGGGCGGCCCGCCCCCGGGAAACGAATTCGGCGCGGCCCCAGCGAAGCGCAGCGACGACTTGGGGCCACGGGGCCCCCAAGTCGGCGCGAGCACAAGCGGGACGCGCGCCGCAGGCGCGCTGGGGCCCGCGCCCACCTTGGCGATCGGGCTCCTGGCCGGGTCAAGATCCGGGCTCGTCGGCCGGAGCCGGGCGCGACCGGGGCGCGGGGTGGAACAGCAGGAGGGGAGCCGGCGCTGGCGCAGCAACGCCGCCGCGACGCTCGGCCTCGATCGGAAGCGGGCAAGGAGCGGACAAGGGGAGCAGGCGGGGCTGGAGTTTCCTGCGGTAAAGGGAGCGGTAGGCCGCGCCCAACAACGCCTCGACGCTCAACCCGTCAGCGGGGCAGGTGGCAGCGCCGATGCTGAGCGTGAGCGGGGGCTGTTCGCCATCGCGCGCGCAGCGAGCTTCCAGGCGGCGCACCAAGGCGCGGGCCGCAACCACGCTGGTGTTGGGCGCGATCAGGGCGAAATCGTTGCCGCCGAAGCAGGCGGGTGTATCGATCGAGCGGGAGCAAGACAACAGGACATGAGCCAAGCGCGAAAGGGCCCGCTTGCCGACCCCAGAGCCGAGGGAGTCGCGGATGGGCTTCAATCCTTCTAGGTCGAGCAGCAGCAGCGTCAACTCCCGCCCGGCGCGCCGGGTGTGATGGAGCTCCAGCCTCAGGATCTGGAGCAGCAGGTCAAAGTCAATCATACCAGCGAGGGGATCGCAGGCGGCGCGGCGGCGCAACTCGGCGACGAGTGCGCGCTGCAGGGCGAGGTCTTCGGCGAAGGCTTCGGGTGCCCCCCTCCCGGTGCGGAGCTGGTCGCAGACCTTCCGCCTACGGTCCAGCGAGGCGAGGGTGGTGGCGGGCTTGGGCTGCCCGTCCAACCCAACCGGGGCGATCAGGCGGGGCCCCGCAGGCAGGATGTGCGGGCGCGGCCGTTCGAGCCAGACGCTGCGCGGGGGCAGAGGAGCAGCCGCGATTTCACTCGGGCCCAAGCCGGTTGGGGTGCGGCCGCGGCTCGGCTTCAACAATGCGAGGCGGGGGTGGTGCGGGAGGGTGGCACGCTGCCTCATAGGGTCTCCGAGCGCACCTGGCGGCTGCGTGCTGGGAACGCCGGCGAGGCGGCCGGCGAGGCGGCGGGGGGCTGAAGCATGCGGCGCAGCTCGAGGTGGGCGCGGTGCAGATGAAGCCGGGAGGTGCCGCAGGAGCACCCCAGCCTGGCGGCAATCTCACGGTGGTTGAGGCCGGCGACATCGTGCAGCATGACGGTGGCGTGATATTTCGGCGCCAGCAGCCCGAGGGCGCGCTGCAAAGCGATCCGGTCGAGGGCGCCGGTCAGGGCGGGGTCGCGAACGCCCAGGACGGGCGCCGGGCCCTCGGCCGGGCTGGGCGCGGATCCATCGTGGAGCGGCGCTTGCGGCAGGCGCTTGCGGCGCAGCCGCATCAGCGCCACGTTGACGGCGAGGCGATGCAGCCAGGTGGAGAAGGCGCTGTCGCCGCGGAAGGTGGCGATCTTACGGAAGAGTTGCAGGAAGGCCTCCTGGGCGAGCTCTTCGGCCTCGGCGTGGTTGCCGGCCATGCGCAAGCAGAGCGCGTAGACGCGTTGCCGATGCCGTCCATAGAGGAATGCAAAGGCCGTGGCGCTGCCGCGCTGGGCTTGCGCAATGGCGTCGCGTTCGCAGTTCAAAGGCTCGGTTGCCACCATAGGCGTCCCCTTCTATCCATTAGGAAAGCCAGTTTATGTCGGTGGGGGCGCAGGCGACTGTCTCCTAGTGGACACCCAATTGGGGCAGGCCTCGGGCCCGGTGCGGGGGCGGCGTAGGGGACGGCCGAAGGACGGCGCGGGGGCGCGGGGAGCAAGCGGGCTGAGCGGCAGGATCCGGGGCTGCCAACCCGGCGCTGGCGTGTGATAAAATCCGTTGGCCAAGCGGAGGGCATCACTATTATGGCGAATATGGCAAGCCGCAAACGCCGGGCTCCGAAAGCCGCGACACGGTCGTTGTCGGGTTCGGGCGAGGGTGCCAAGGCCTGGTTCGAGAAGTTCCTGGCCGCGCTCCCGAGCGGAATGAGCCGCGTGCGCCTGGCCAAGGGGGAGATGCTCTATTCGCAGGGACAGGCCGCCACTGCCGTGTATTTCATCGAGCAGGGAAAAGTGCGGCTGTCGGTGCTGTCGGCGATCGGCAAAGAGGCGGTGTTGGGCGTGCTCGTCGCTGGCGATTTTTGCGGCGAGGGATGCCTGGCACGGCAGCCACGGCGAACGGGCTCGGCGACGGCGGTGACCACGAGCTTGGTGGTCAAGGTCGAACGGGCGGCGCTGGTGCAGGCGCTGCACGAGCAGCACCCCCTGTCGGAGGCCTTCCTGGCGCAAGTGCTGGCCCGCAACATCGCCTTCGAGGAGGACATGTGCGACCAGCTCTTCAACCACAGCGAGAAGCGGCTGGCGCGGGCGCTGCTCAAGCTGGCGCGCTTCGGGCAGGAGCCATCGGCGGGGAACACCATCACGCCCAGGGTCAGCCAGGAGGCATTGGCGGAGATGATTGGCACCACACGCTCGCGGGTCAATCACTTCATGAACAAGTTCCGCCGGCTGGGGCTGATTGACTACAACGGCGAGGTCCACGTCCACCCCGATCTGCTCACCGATGTGGTGCTGAGCGACTAGTAGGTTGGAGAGCGCAGCCGGCCGCGCCCCGCGCCCCCAGGGGATGGGGCGCGGGGCGGCGGGGCGGCTACTTGCTGGCAGTGGCCGAGTAACGGTCCAACGTGCGCAGCAAGGAGCGCGTGGCGGCGGGGGCGGCGACATCGCCAGCGAGGATGGACTTCCAGGAGTGGCGGCCGTACATGGCGCGGTTGCCGGACTTGTCGGGCTGCACCACATCGCCATTGAGGCTGATGCCGGCGAAGGCGCCGCGGCTGCGCGAGTAGGTCAGGATCTCGGCGTGCATGGAGGCGTCGGTGGCGGCGGTGGCCTGGCGGCCGACCGGGCCGGCGGCGGCGTTGGCATCGGCGCCCAAGCGGACCTTGTTGCCGAGCAGATGCTCGAGGCCTTCGCGGGTGCGGAAGATCATGATGACGTCGGTGGACTGGCCGCCGAGTTGCAGGCCCCAGCTTCCGCCGCCGACCTGGATGAACACCGGCGCGCTCCAGGTGTTGCCGTGGCGGCAAGTGGCCACGCCCTTGCCGTAGGTGCCGCCAAAGCCGAGGGCGAAGTTCTTTTCGCTCGGGACAATCGCCACGCACTGTGCGCCTTCGAGGATCTCCTGGGGAATGCCCTTGTCGGGGGTCTGCATGACTTCCCGAAAGACTTGGTTGGCGTGCCGCACGCGGCCGGCGTCGTCATCGCGGTTGGAGGAGGCGAAGACTGGCACGACGAGGGCCAGAGTGAGTGCGGCAGCGAAGGTACGAAACTTCATAGAGGAACCTCTTTTCGATTGCACCTTTCAGGGTACGGGGCTGCAAGGAAAATAGTTGTGCACTATGAGACAAGGGGAGGGAAGCGCGGGAGCGGGCGACCGTCCGGGAGCGGGATGACATCACAGGGAGGGCTTGGCGGGATGAGGCGGCGTGCGGGCGAAAACGCATGGGCGAGCGGGGAGGATTGGGGGCGGGAGGGGTCTGGCTAGGGTGGGGATGGCGGGGATGTTGCTGGGATTGGCAGCATGGGGGCAGGCGGCGAGGGCGCCGAGCACGGGAAAAGCATGGGTACGGTGGGTGGAATCGCCGCGGCTGTATCGGGCGGCGCAGGAAGTGCTGGTAGGTTCCGCTACTTTTGACTACGTCGAGACCGCCGACGGCATGGGCAGCCCGCCGATCTTGCGGCTCACCATGGGCCCTGCGGGAGCGAGCAGCACGGTGGCGATGAATTTCAGCGGTGCGTTTGCCGAGGCGGGATGGGCGAAGTTCATGGGACGGCACAATCTGGTGGGGGTGATTGCGGTGAATGCGGGAGCGGACGTGCTGGTGGGGGCGGCGGCGGGCTACCTGGCGCGGCATGGGCCGCGCTGGCGGGTGCTGGGGACGGCGCTGCTGGTGGCGCAGGCGCTGGCGCATATCGCGGGAGGGCGCTCGTGGATAGGGCTGAGCGGGCGCATCGCGGCGCCCTACGTGGCCTACGATCCGGTGTGGGAGCCGTAGGCGCGGGTCAGCGGAGGTGGGCGAGGGCGGCGAGGCCGTTCCAGGAGAGCTGGATGCCGATGCAGAGCACGATGAAGGCGGAGAGGCGGATGAAGACGCTCAGGCCGGTGGCGCCGAGCAGCTTTTCCAGGCGCTCGGCGGAGCGGTAGCAGATGTAGACGCTGAGGGCGATGACCAGTGGCCCGAGGAAGGTGGAGGCCAACTGCGCGGGCCAGCCGTACATTTGGCGCTGGGCGTTGGCGCCAAGGGCGACGGCGACCGAGATGGAGCCGGGGCCGACGGTGACCGGCAGGGTGAGGGGGTAGAAGGCCTGCTGGGAGGCGTCGGCGGGGTTGAGGGCGACGTGCTGGGCGTCGCCGTCTTTCTGTTGCAGCATGTTCCAGCCCATGGCGATCACCACCAGGCCTCCGCCGACTTGGACCACGGGCAGGGAGATGCCGAAGAACTCCAGCACCTTGCTGCCGATCAGCATGGAGGCGAGCAGCAGCAGGAAGCTGTTGAGGCTGATGCGGCGGACCAGCGAGGCGCGCACGGCATTCGCATAGCCGCCGGTGAGGCCGAGGAAGATGAGCGAGCTGCCCAGCGGGTTGACGATGGGGAACAGCGCGGCGGCCACCAGCAAGGTGGCCTTGAACAGGTTGGCGACGAGATGCACGTCAGGCCAGGATAGCAGAGGCGCGGGGGGCTACATGCCGTCGTAGCTGGGGCCGCCGCCGCCCTCGGGGGGCACCCAGGTGATGATCTGGTAGGGGTCGGCGATGTCGCACGTCTTGCAGTGGACGCAGTTGCTGGGGTTGAGGTGAATGCGCTTGGCGCCGGCGTCGTCGAAGACCATCTCGTAGACGTGGGCGGGGCAGAAGGACTGGCAGGGGTTGCCGTATTCGAAGGTGCAGCGGCGGTTGCAGATATCGGTGTCGGCGATGAGGAGGTGGCAGGGCTGGTCTTCCTCGTGGCGGGTGCCGGAGTGGAAGACGTCGGTGACCTTGTTGAAGGTGAGGCGGCCGTCGGGGGGGACCTCGGGGCGGGCGGGGCCAAGCTGGTCGAGCTGGAGCATGCGCTGGTGGCCGGGGCGGCTGGGGTAGCGGGCATGGAGGCCGCGGCCGCCGCTGAGCTGCTGCAGGCCGGCGTGGAGGAGGCCGGGAAGCAGGCCGTGCTCGAAGCCCTGGTGGAAGTTGCGCACGCCCCAGAGCTCTTGGCGGATCCAACTGGATTCGATCTTGGCGGGGTAGGAGGCGAGCTGGCCGTGGCCGGCGAGGGTCTCGTAGATGGACTCGGCGGCGAGCAGGCCGGACTTGATGGCGAGGTGGATGCCCTTGAGGCGCTGGCTGTTGACGAAGCCGGCGGTGTCGCCGAGCAGAAGCCAGTGGTCGCCGGCGGTGGGGGGAAGGGCGAACCAGCCGCCCATGGGGGTGGTCTTGGCGCCGAAGCGGACGAGCTCGCCGCCGGCGAGGAGCTGGCGCATCCAGGGATGGGTCTTGAACTTTTGAAACAGGTTGTGGGGATCGGTGGCGGGATCGCTGTACTCGAGCGCGGTCATGAGGCCGATGGAGACGCGGTGGTTGTCGAGGCCGTAGATCCAGCCGCCGCCGTAGACATCGAGGGGGAGGGGAAAGCCGAGGGTGTGGTAGACGCGGCCGGCGGGGAAGCGGCCGGGAGGGAGTTCCCAGACCTCCTTGACGCCAAGCGAGTAGACGGCGGGGTTGGGCGAGGCGAGGGCGAGGCGGCCGATGAGTTGTTTGGCGAGGGAGCCGCGCGGGCCCTCGGCGAGGGCGATGATGGGGGCGTGGAGGTCGTAGCCGGGCTCGAAGTTGGACTTGGGCTGGCCATCGCGGCCGACGCCCTTGTCGTCGGTGCGGACGCCGACCAGGGTAGGGCCCTCGAAGAGCAGGGTGGCGCCGGCGAAGGCGGTGAAGACGTTGACGCCGGCGGCCTCGACCTTGGCGCCCAGCCACTGCGCCAAGCGGTTGAGGGAGACGACAAAATTGCCGTGGTTGTGCAGCGGCGGCGGGGTGAAGGGCGACTTCAGGGCGGCGTCGGGACCGAGCAGGAGCAGGGCGTCGTCGTGGACGGGGATGGCGCCGAGTTCGGGGTCGGAGGCGAAGTCGGGTTCGAGCTCGCGCAGGCCGCGGGGGTCCATGACGGCGCCGCTGAGCTGATGGGCGCCGAGGGCGCGGCCCTTCTCCAGCAGGTAGATGTTGTCCTTGGAGAGGGGGCGGTCGGGGTGGGCGCGGTTGTGGGCATCCAAGAGGCGGGCCAGGCGCAGGGCGCAGGCCAGGCCGGCCGGCCCGGCGCCCACGATGACCACGTCGGCGTCGAGGCGGGGATGGCTCACGGGGTGGCTTTCAAGGCGGCCAAGAGCGCCGGCACGACCTCGAAGAGATTGCCGACCACGCCATAGTCGGCCACCTCGAAGATGGGGGCTTCGGGGTCTTTGTTGATGGCGACGATGGTGCGGGAACCCTTCATGCCGACCAGATGCTGGATGGCGCCGGAGATGCCGATGGCGAGATAGAGCTTGGGGGCGACGGTCTGGCCGGAGGAGCCGATTTGGCGATCCATGGGGAGCCAGCCGGCGTCGCAGATGGGGCGGGAGGCGGCGAGCTCTGCGCCCAGGGCGGTGGCGAGCTCGCGGATCAGGTCCAGGTTCTTGGGCTCTTTGATGCCGCGGCCGACGGAGACGATGATGGGGGCCTGGGAGAGATCCACGGCCTGCTTGGCCTCTTGGAAGATCTCGCCGGCGGCGAGGCGGGAGGGATCGGGGGAGACGGGGACGGCCTCGATGGGGGCGGGGGAGTCGCCGGCGAGGGCCTGGTCGGCGCGGAAGGCGCCGATCTGCAGGGTGACGAAGCCGGGGAGATCGCCGGGGGCGCCGGATGGGGAGGCAAACTCGACCTCGGCGGACCACTTGCCCTGGAACATGGGGCGGAGGAAGACGGCGTGGCCGGAGTCGGTGTGGAAGGCGGTGACGTCGGTGACCAGGCCGGCGCCCATGCGGGTGGCGAGCTGGGGGGCGAAGTCGCGGACCTGATAGGTGTGGGGCAAGAGCACCAGGCTGGGCTGGACGTGGGTGATGAGCTGGACCAGCGATTGCACCCAGACGTCGGGGCTGTAAGAGGCGAGGGCGGGGTGGAGGAGGTGGTAGAGGCGGTCGAGCTTGCGGGCGGCGAGCTCGGCGGCGAGGCCACTGTCGCGGGCTTCGAGCAGGACGGCGGCGACCTTGGCGCCGAGGCGCTGGGCGAGGTCCTGGGCGGCGGCGACCGCCTCGAGGCTGGCGGGGTTGAGCTTGCCGGGGGCGGTGATCTTCTGTTCGGTGACGACCAGGATGGGCTGCATAGGCGGCTTAGAGGACGCGGGCGTCGTTGCGCAGATGCTCGAGCAGGATGGCGGCCTGCTCCTTGGGGGTGCCGGGGATGAGGGTGGTGCCCTTGGATTTGGTGGGGAGGAAGAGGCGGCGGAGGCGCTGGCGGTTGAGGCTGGGGGAGACGCCGAGCTCTTCCAGGGTGGTGCGGGCGAGGGGCTTGTTCTTGGCCTGCTTGATGCCCATCAGGGTGGCGTAGCGGAGCCTGTTGATGCCGCTCTGGATGGTGAGGACGGCGGGGGTGGGCATCTCGACAAACTGGAAATTGCCGCCTTCGAGCTCGCGCTTGACGCGGATGCGCTTCTCGCCGGCGGGTTCGATGTGCATGATGATGGTGGCGTGGGGGGCGCCGAGGAGTTCGGCGACGATGACGCCGGTTTGGCCGTAGCCGCCGTCGTCGGACTGCAGGCCGGTGAGAATGAGGTCGAAGCTCTCGCCGGCGATGGCGCGGGTGATGGCCTCGGCGGCGGCGAAGGGATCGAGGAGGTGGGCGTCGGCGCCCTCGAGGTGGAGGGCGCGGTCGGCGCCCTTGGCCAAGGCTTCGCGCAGGACCTGGGCGGCGCGGGCGGGGCCGAGGGTAAGGGCGACCACCTCGCCGCCTTGGGCCTCTTTCAGGCGGAGGGCGGTCTCCAGGGCGAAGGCGTCGGGCTCATTGACCTCGTAGCTGACATCGTCGCGGATCCAGGCGGCTTGGGGATCGAGCTTGAGCGGCGCGTCTTTGGCCGGGACTTGCTTGAGACAGACCAGGATCTTCACAGGTTCAGTATATCAACCGAGGTGGGCAGAAACAGCGGCGGGGCGGGTGGCGAGATGCAGGGAGGCGAGGCCGCCGGCGAAGCGGGTGAAGCGCACCGGGGAGAAGCCGGCTTCGCGCATCCATTGGGCGAGCTGGGGCGGGTTGGGGAAGCGGGAGACGGAGTCGGGGAGATAGCGGTAGGCGGCGGGGTGGCCGGAGATCCAGCCGCCGAGGCGGGGGAGCAGGCGCTGAAAGTAGAAGGGGTAGAGTTGGGCGAGCACGGGGAGCGAGGGGCGGGAGATCTCGAGGATGGCCAGGGTGCCGCCGGGGGCGAGCAGGCGGAAGAACTCGGCCAGGCCGGCGCGGTAGTCGGCGAGGTTGCGGAAGCCGAAGGCGCTGGTGACGGCGGCGAAGCTGGCGTCGGGGTAGGGCAGGCGGAGGGCGTCGGCCTGGATCCACTCCAGCCGGGGGCCGGACTTGGCGCGGGCGCGCTGCAGCATGGCGAGGGAGAAGTCGGCGCCGACGATGGTGGCGCCGGGGGCGAGGCCGGCGGCGAGGGCCAGGCTGAGGTCGCCGGTGCCGCAGCAGACGTCCAATATGCGCAGAGGGACGCGGGGGTGCGGGGGCAGGCGGAGTCGCAGGGCGCGCACCGTGCGCCAGCGCCAGTAGCGGTCCACCGAGAGCGAGAGCAGGTGGTTGGCGCGGTCGTAGGTGGGGGCGATGCGGTCGAACATCGCGCGCACGTGGGCGGCGGCGCCCTCGGCGGCGACGCCCGCCGGGCGGGTGCCCGGGGCTGGAGGCGGGGACGCGGACATCGTCAGTGGGGAGCGATGCCGAGGTAGGTGCGGCGGAAGGAGGTGGTGCCGATGCCGGCGGTGATGGGCAGGTCGAGGCGCACGTCAATATCGTGCAGCTCGGCTTGGCGGGTGAGGTCGTTGGGAGTGTAGTAGAGGTGGTAGATGGCGCGCAGGTCGTCGCCGATGCGGGAGAGTTTCTGGTCGAAGTCGCTGTCGTTGCCGGCGGAGTAGCTCACGCCGCCCGAGTTGTAGACGTAGTCGAGGTGGTGGGGGGCGAGGACCTTGCCGGCGAGGCCGGAGACGGCGCCGATGATGGGGGCGAGGTCGAGGTTGCCCATGCCGGCGGTGGAGGTGGGCTGGCCGCGGGCGTCCACGGGCGAGGGGGGAGCGATCACGCGCTGGGAACCCTGGCCGGTGCCGCGCTCGGCGGTGGAGTCGGGGTTGATGTGGGCGGGGGCGTTCTTGGGGCGGTTGGGCGAGATGTGGAAGATGGGGATGGCGTCGCTCATGCCGCTGTCAATGATGGCCTGGGCCTGCTCGCCTCCCTTGGTGCTGGCGCGGGAGATGACCAGGGCGGCGCGGGTGTCTTGCCGGGGCTGGTGCTGGAGGTCGAGCATGGCCAAGTTGAGCGGTTCGGTGATGGAGCCCTCGCCCTGGGGGGCGGTGGGGCTCTTGGCCAAATGGCGGAGCAGGTCGGAGATCTTGTTGGTGTCGCCAGTGAAGGGCAGCAACTGCCTGGGCTCGGGACCGGGGATGAAGATGCTGGCCTTGCCCTGGGCGCCGATAACCATGGCGGTAATCAGCTCGGCGCTGCGCTTGGCCTGGTCAATGGCGTCATAGTCGCTGGTGTCCACAACGATGGCCAAGGAGAGGGGGCGGGGCTGGTTGTCGAAGCTGGAGATCTTCTGCAGGCGGCCGTCGTCGTAGAGGTTGAAGTTGGTCTTGTCGAGGGTGTCAATGGGTTCGCCGCGCTTGTTGAGGACGAGCACGGGGACCTCCACCAAGGTGGTGCTGGCGCGGATGATGGGGACCTGAGGGGGCGCGGGCCTGACCTGCTTTGGGGAGGTCTGCTGGGCCAAGGCAAAAGATCCCGCCACGAGGGCGAGCCCGATAGCCAAAGCAGCGGAAAACCCGGAGCGGGGAGGGGCCATGGCTTAAGCATACCCGTTTTTGGCGGGGTATACTGGCGCTAGCGGAGGAGGCGGGATGTATTGCAACGCGTGCGGGACGGAGTTTCGCGGCCGCTACTGCCACCAGTGCGGGAGGGCCAATCCGGGGGCGACGCCGAGCCTGCGGCGGGCGCCGCTGGAGCGGCCGCGGCAGGGACGGAAGATCGCGGGGGTGTGCCTGGCGCTGGCCAACAGCCTGGATGTGGATCCGAACCTGGTGCGGGTGCTGTGGGTGGTGATCACGGTTCTGTTCGCGCTGGTGTTTGGGGTGCTGGCGTATCTGGCGGCCTGGGTCCTGATTCCGGAGGAGCCGCAGATGGCGCTGCCGGCGGCGGAGGCGGCGCCGGGGCCGCGGTAGGGCGGGCGGCGATTTAGCGCACCAAAGGGGCGGAGCGGGTAATCAGGTAGACACCGAAGACGATGGCGGTGGCGCCCATCCAGCGCTGCAGGGAGATGTGTTCGCCGAGGAAGGCGCGGGAGGCCACCAGCAGCAGGACGTAGCTCATGCTGGTGAGGGGGAAGGCGTAGCTGAGATCCACGCGGGAGAGCACCGCCCACCAGACGGCGGCCTGGGCGCAATAGACGCCGATGCCGGCCAGGACGCGCCAATTGCGCAGGGCATTCCAGGTGAAATGGGCGAGGTGGCCAAGGTCGAAGGGCGAGCCCTGGATGGCGGGGAGGCGATTGATGCCGGATTTGTAGAGTAGTTGCCCGACAACCTCCATGGCAACCGCGATGAGGATCATGATGAAGACAGTCACGGTGGGATTCTTGGGGGGGGCGGGTTCCATTCTACGCGGGCCCGGGTCGGGGGATCTGGCCTTGCCATTGAAACACATTTGGCTGGGGAAGGCCAAGATGCTCCAGCAGGCGGGAGGCGAACTGGCGGAGGATGGCGTCGGGGGAGGAGGCGCGGTCGTAGAAGGCGGGGGTGAGGGGGAAGACGGTGGCGCCCGCCTCGTCGGCGGCGAGCAGATTGCGGAGGTGGATGCGGTGGAAGGGGGCTTCGCGCACGACCAGCAGGAGGCGGCGGCGCTCCTTGAGGCAGACGTCGGCGGCGCGCTCGATGAGGGAGTCGGCGAGGCCGTGGGCGATGGCGGCGCAGGTGCCCATGCTGCAGGGGGCGACGATCATGCCCAGGCTGGGGTAGGAGCCGCTGGCGATGTTGGCGCCGATGTTGCGGTCGTCGTGGACCTGGGTTTTGGGGGCGGGGGCGCCCAAGAGGCGGGGAGCGAGCTGGTCGAGGGGGCCGTCGGGCAGGTCGAGTTCCTCGCGGGCGACGCGGAGGCCGTGGGGGGAGGCGACCAGGTCAATGTGGGCGACGCGGTCATCGCCCTCGAGCAGGGCGAGCAGGGAGCGGGCCAGGGCCACGCCACTGGCGCCGGTGACAGCGAGGGTCACGCTGAGGGGAGAAGCCACGCTTTAGCGTAACAGGGGAAGGCGGGGGCGGGCGCGGCTAGAATTGGGAGGTGACCGAAAGCGCATTGCGGGAACTGCTGGAACAAGTGGCGGCGGGGGGGCTGAGCCCGGAGGCGGGGCTGGAGCGGCTGCGGCGGCTGCCCTTCGAGGATCTGGGGTTTGCGCGGGTGGATCACCACCGCAAACTGCGGCAGGGGGCGGCGGAGGTGATCCTGGGGCAGGGCAAGACGCCGGCGCAGGTGGCGGCGATCGCGGGGGCGGTGGCGCGGCACAGCCCCAACCTGCTGATCACGCGCGCCGACGGGGCGATGTATGAGGCGGTGCGGGCGGAGCTGCCGGAGGCCGAGCACCACGGGCTGGCGCGGGCGATCACGCTGGAGCGGGCGGAGCGGGTGCGGGGGCGGGGCACGGTGGTGGTGATCTCGGCGGGGACCAGCGATGCGGCGGTGGCGGAGGAGGCGGCGCTCACCGCCGACCTGCTGGGGGGGCCGGTGGAGCGGGTGTACGACTGCGGGGTGGCGGGGCTGCACCGGCTGCTGGCGGAGACGGAGCGGCTGCAGCGGGCGCGGGTGATCGTGGCGGTGGCGGGGATGGAGGGGGCGCTGCCCAGCGTGGTGGCGGGGCTGGTGGCGGCGCCGGTGATCGCGGTGCCGACCAGCGTGGGCTACGGCGCCAGCTTCGGCGGGCTGGCGGCGCTGCTGGGGATGCTGAACAGTTGCGCCTCGAATGTGAGCGTGGTCAACATTGACAACGGCTTCGGGGCGGGGTTCGTGGCGGCGAGCATCAACCGGCTCTAGCGGCGCGGCCATCGAGGTTGGGGAAAAAAAAGCGCGCATCCGGGAAGGATGCGCGCGTGGGAATGCAACCGCCGCGGGCTGGCTACTTTTTGCCGGGCGCGATGGCATCCTTGGCGGCCTTAGCGACGCGGAACTTCACCACCGTCTTGGCCGGGATCTTGATGGCTTCGCCGGTTTGCGGATTGCGGCCCATGCGGGCTTTCCGCTGCTGCTTCACCAGCTTGCCCAAGCCGGGAATGGTGAACTGACCGCTGCGCTTGGTCTCGCGAATGGCCAGGGCTGCCAGGGTCTCCAGGTATTGCGCCGACTCTTTCTTATTCAGGCCGGTCGCCTCAGCCAGATTCGAAACGATCATTGTCTTGGTCAAAGCTGCCATGCAACCTCCTCGGGAACGCTACGAAAAACAAGGTGATTGTACACGAGCCGGAGCTAAAAGGGGCCTAGGGAAGGGAAAATTTTCACCTGAACCGCCCAGCGCGCGCAGCCGGGAGGGAAGCAGGCGGCCAGGGCGGAGCCTTGGTAGAGGGTCTCGAAACCGGCCTCGGACTGGGAGACGGTGTAGAGCGGGCGCACCCACCAGTGCGAGGCGGCGGGGGCCGTGAGCAGGATGGTGAACTGGCGCCAGCCGTCCTCGAGGCGGAGGGGGCCGGGAGGGAGGGGGCCGGCGAAGCGCAGGCCGAGGCGCCGGTCGGCGGAGCAAAGGGCGCGGTCGGGGGCGTCGGGGGCGAGGAGGTTGAGCACGAGTTCCAAAATGGGCTGGCGGTTGGCGGCCAGAGCTAGGTCAAGTGTGACTGTGAGTTCGAGTGTGTCAGCGGTGAGTGCATAGGACTTGAGCACGCCGGGGCGGGAGAGATCGAGGCGGCCGGGCTGGAGGAGGGAGATGGCGTAGGGGCCGGCGGCGAGATCAGGGTCGGGGTCGAGGGCGAGGCGCTGGAAGTCGGCGAAGGATTTGTCGGGGGGGCAGAGATAGAGGCGGGCGGCGGAGCGGGGGAAGGGATCGTATTGCAGGGCGGCTTCGGGCTCGGCGAGGGCGGGGGATGGGGTGGGGCCGGGGAGGTTGGCGGGGTTGGCGGCGGCGTGCCGGCCGAGGTCCTTGTGATAGGGCTCGGGACGGCGCTGGAGGGAGTTGATGAGGTTGGCGTTGGCGGGGCGGTAGTCGAGTTCCTCCAAGCTGGCGCCGTCATCGGGAGAGACCAGCAGGCGGAGTTGGGGCGAGCGCAACTCGACCACCTCGTGGCCGTCGAGATGGAGGTCGAAATGGCGGAGGCTGGGAGCGGGGGCGAGGGAGTCGAGCAGGGCATCGGCGGCGAGCAGGTGGGTGAAGGCGAGGTTGCGGAGGTGGGGGGAATAGAGGCCGCCAAACCAGCCGTGCCAGTAGACGTCGTTGCACTGGGCGGCGAGGAGGTGGTCGTGGGCCTGGGCGACGGCGGGGGCGTTGGGGTCGCAGGCGAGCAGGCGGCGGTGGAGGTCCCAGCCGGTTTTATGGAGGAGGTTGGCCTCGGGGTATTTGGTGAGGAAGTTGCGCCAGGAGGCGCTTTCGGCCCAGCGCATCATCTCGGGATAGGAGGCGGTGGGGAGATAGACGAGGCCGCGGGCGGGGCGGACGCGGAGATAGTCGCTGAGGCGGACGGTCTCGATGGAGGCGCGATGGCTCTCGAGCAGGTCGAGGAAGCGTTCGAGCCAGCCCTCGGTGTAGACGTGGCGGAAGGTATGGGGCCAACTGCCGAACTTTTCCAGGTCGTCGCCCATGGTGAGCAGGCTGCCGGGGTGATCGCGGGCGGCCTGGAGGAGGTAGTCGAGGCCCTCGCGCTCGGGGCGGAAGGGGAGGGCTTGGCGGAGGAAATAGTTGGAAGGGAAGACGGCGAGGGTGGCGCCTTGGTCTTCGCTGAGCCAATAGCCGTGGAGTTCCTCGGGGCGGAGGCCGGCGAGCTCGAAATGGCTGTCGTCGAGCAGGGTGTAGCGCAGGCCGGCGCGGGCGAGGACGGAGGTGAGTTCGGGCTCCCAGACGCGCTCGGCGAGCCAGGCGCCCTGGGGGGAAGAGCCGCAGAGGCGGAGCAGGGCGGCGGTCAGGCGGTCGAGCTGGGCCTGCTGGTCGGGGGCGGGGATGGCGGCGAGGATGGGCTCGTAGTAGCCGCCGCCGAGCATCTCCAGGCGGCCGGCGTCGGTCAACTGGCGGAGGCGGGCGACGTAGTCGGGGTGGTGTGCGGCGAGCCAGTCGAGCAGGAAGCCGCTGTAATGGAGGTTGAGCTTGAGCCAGGGGCGGGCGGCTGCGGCGTCGAGAAAGGGGCGATAGGAGGTGGCGTAGGCCTGCTCGATGACGGAATCGAAGTTGCCGACGGGCTGATGGGCGTGCAGGGCCAGGGCCAGGGAGATCGCCATGGGTTCATTCTAGAGGGAAGCGCAGGCGGCGGGAGCGGGCGCGGTGATGGGGGAGGCGGGGATGGGGACCGGCTGGCATAGAATGAGGGGGGAGGCAGCGGGGACCATGCCAGACAATCCCTTGAAGCTGAAGCGCATCCACCATATCGAGTTTTGGGTGGGCAATGCCAAGCAGGCGGCGTATTACTATCGGCATGCCTTTGGGTTTTCGCAGTTGGCCTACAGCGGGCTGGAGACGGGCAACCGGCGAGAGACGAGCTATGCGCTGGGGCAGGGGCGGGCGACGGTGCTGCTGACCACGCCGCTGACGGCGGAGCATGCGGCGGCGGAGCACCTGCGGCGGCACGGGGACGGGGTGCGCGACATCGCCTTCGAGGTGGACGACGCCGACGCGGCGTTTGCGGCGGCGGTGGCGCGGGGGGCGAAGCCGGCGATCGAGCCGCGGGACTGGCCGGGGGCGAA
Organism: Terriglobales bacterium; assembly: GCA_035531375.1. Classification (GTDB taxonomy): domain Bacteria; phylum Acidobacteriota; class Terriglobia; order Terriglobales; family SCQP01; genus SCQP01. The sequence goes on from DATKSZ010000053.1 coordinate 15,327, forward strand.
CGGCGAGGGGCGGGTGCGGCACGCCGCCATCCACACCTACGGGGAGACGCTGCACTCGTTTGTATCGCGGGGCGAGTACGCGGGCCCGTTTTTGCCGGGCTTCCGGGCGGCGGAGATCGCCGGGCGGGAGGTGGGGGTGCTGCGGGTGGACCACGTGGTGGGCAACGTGGGGCTGGGAGAGATGGACGAGTGGGCGGAGTGGTACAGCCAGGTGCTGGGGTTCAAGCGGTTTCTGAGCTTCGACGACAAGGATATTTCGACCGAGTACAGCGCGCTGATGAGCATTGTGATGGCGGACGACTCGGACTCGATCAAGTTTCCGATCAACGAGCCGGCGGCGGGGCGGAAGAAGAGCCAGATTGACGAGTATCTGGAGGCCTACGGCGGGCCCGGGGTGCAGCACATCGCGCTGCAGACGCGGGACGTGGTGGCGACGGTGGGGGCGCTGCAGCGCAACGGGGTGGAGTTCCTGCGGGTGCCGGACACCTACTACCGGCTGCTGCCGGAGCGGGTGGGGGAGATCGACGAATCGCTGGCGGAGCTGGAGGATCTGGGGGTGTTGGTGGACCGGGACCAGGACGGCTACCTGCTGCAGATCTTCACCAAGCCGGTGGAGGACCGGCCGACGCTGTTTTTCGAGATCATCGAGCGGCACGGCAGCCGCGGGTTTGGCAAGGGGAATTTCCGCGCCCTGTTCGAGGCGATCGAGCGCGAGCAAGCGGTGCGGGGGAACCTTTAGGAGGCCGACGATGCCCATATACCACCGACTGGGGATGTTGCCGGCGAAGCGGCACAGCATCTTCCGCCAGGCCGACGGCACGCTGCATCCGGAGGAGCTGGTGGGCAACCACGGGTTCACCGGGCCGGCGTCGCTGCTGTACCACCTGCGCGCGCCCACGCGGGTGCTGGGGATCCGGCATCTGCGGGAGATGCGGCTGGAGGCGGACCCGGAGCCGACCTTCCGGCACCGGCACTTCAAGACCGGCCGGCTGGCGGCGGCGGCGAGCCCGACGCTGGACCGGCAGGCGCTGCTGTTCAATGCGGAGGTGGCGCTGTGGTTTGTGCACGCCACCCGGCCGGACGCGTTCTTCTACCGCAACGCCCAGGCGGACGAGCTGGTGTACCTCAGCGACGGGGAGGGGGTGCTGGAGTCGCAGATGGGCACAATCGCGGTGCGGCGGGGCGACTACGTGGTGATCCCGCGGGGGATATTGCACCGCTTCGCCTTCAGCGGGGAGCTGCGCTGCCTGGTGGTGGAGAGCGCCGGCTACATCCGCACGCCCCAGCGCTACCGCAACGAGTATGGGCAGTTGCTGGAGAGCAGCCCGTACAGCGAGCGCGACTTCCGGCCGCCGGCGGAGCTGCCGGTGCACGACCAGGCGGGGGAGCACGCGCTGGTGATCAAGAAGGGGGAGCGCTGGCAGGAGGTGACGCTCGACCACCATCCCTTCGACGTGGTGGGGTGGGACGGGTACTACTATCCCTACGCCTTCAACATCGCCGACTTCGAACCGCGGGTGGGGCGGTTCCACCTGCCGCCGCCGGTGCACCAGACCTTCGAGGGGGACGGGTTTGTGGTGTGCTCGTTCTGCCCGCGGCCGTTCGACTTCGACGCGCAGGGGGTGCCGGCGCCCTACAACCACTCCAACGTCATGTCGGACGAGGTGCTGTACTACGCCAACTCGGAGTTCATGAGCCGCAAGGGGATCGAGTACGGCTCGGTGACGCTGCACCCGGACGGGATCGCGCACGGGCCGCACCCGGGGCGGACGGAGGAGTCGCTGGGCAAGCCCAGCACGAGCGAGCTGGCGGTGATGGTGGACACGTTCCGGCCGCTGCAGGTGGCGCGGGGGGCGCTGGCGATCGAGGACACCGGCTACTACCGCTCGTGGGTGGAAGAGGGCGGGGCGCATCCGCTGACGGGAGGGCTGTGAGCGCGCCGGAGCTAGCGCGGGAGATGCTGACGGGGGCGATCGACTACGCCGGGCTGTTTCCGCCGGCGCAGTTGACGATGGCAGAGGCGGCGGGGAACTACCGGCACTATTTGCAGGCGGGGCAACGCTGGGCGCTGGGGCGGTTCGTGGTGCCGGTGGGGCGGCTGGAGGAGCTGGCGCGGGTGCTGGAGGCGAGCGGCAAGGGGGAAGTGTGGGGGCTGGCGGCGCTGGGCGGGAGCGACGCGTTTGCCGACGGGGTGGCGATCCAGGAGTTCAACCAGCGGCACGGGGCGTGGGCGCGGGTGGAGGCGATCGAGGCGGCGACGCCGACGGCGAAGGCGGTGGCCACGCGGCTGGCGGGCTGCGCCGGGATGGCGTGCTACTGCGAACTGGACCCGGGGGCACCGGGGTTCGCGGAGGCGGCGGAGGCGGTGCACGAGTTCGATGCCGCGGCGAAGCTGCGCACCGGCGGCGTGGTGGCGGCGGCGATTCCGCCGGCGGAGCGGGTGGCGCATTTTTTGGCGACCTGCCACCGGCTGGAGCTGGCCTTCAAGGCGACGGCGGGACTGCGCCACGCAATGCGGGGGCGGCATCCGCTGAGCTACGCGCCGGGGGCGCCGACGGCGGTGATGCATGGCTACCTCAACCTGGCGCTGGCGGCGGCCTGGCTGCGGGCGGGGGGGACGGAGGCGGAGGCGCAGGCGATCCTGGAGTGCGACCGGGGCGAGGAGCTGCGCTTCGAGCCGGAGCAGATCGTGTGGGGCGAGACGTGCTGGACGCGGGAACAAGTGGCGGCGGGACGGCGTTTCTTTGTGGGATTTGGATCGTGCTCGTTCGAGGAGCCGCTGCAATGGATCTCCGGCCGGTGAGGGAGCCGGGCTAGCGGCGGGCTAGTCGTAGTACTCGAGGCCGAGGTGGGTGATCATCTCCTCGCCCTGGATGTGGCGCATGGTGTTCTTCAGCTTCATGGACTGAATGAACAGGTCATGCTCGGGGTAGAGGCCGGGCGGGGTGAGGGGGCTCTTGAAGTAAAAGGAGAGCCATTCCTGGATGCCGAGGCCGCGCAGGGAGGGGGTGCGCTGGGCGAGGTCCATGAGCAGCACCAGGTCGAGCACGATGGGGGCGGCGAGGATGGAGTCGCGGCAGAGGAAATCCACCTTGATCTGCATGGGGTAGCCCAGCCAGCCGAAAATATCGATGTTGTCCCAGCCTTCTTTGTTGTCGCCGCGGGGGGGGTAGTAGTTGATGCGGACCTTGTGGTAGAAGTCGCGGTAGAGGTCGGGGTAGAGTTCGGGCTGGAGGATGTGCTCGAGCACGGAAAGCTTGGACTCTTCTTTGGATTTGAAGGACTCGGGGTCGTCGAGCACCTCGCCGTCGCGGTTGCCGAGGATGTTGGTGGAGAACCAGCCGGAGAGGCCGAGCATGCGGGCCTTGAGGCCGGGGGCGAGGATGGTCTTCATCAGGGTCTGGCCGGTCTTGAAGTCCTTGCCGCAGATGGGGGCGTTGTTTTGCTTGGAGAGGGCGAGCAGGGCGGCGATGTCGTTGGAGAGGTTGGGGGCGCCGTTGGCGTAGGGCACGCCCTCGCTGAGGGCGGCGAAGGCGTAGATCATGCTGGGGGAGATGTCGGGGTGGCTGGCCTTGAGGCCGGCCTCGAAGGCATCGAGCGAGGCGTGCACCGGGCCGGGGGCGCGGAAGGCCTCGGTGGAGCCGCACCAGATCATGACCAGGCGGTCGCAGTTGTGGCTGGCCTTGAAGTTGCGGATGTCGTCGCGCAGCTTCAGGGCGAGGTCCCACTTGGAGGCGGCCTTCTTGACGTTGGGGCCGTCCAGGCGCTTGACGTAGTTCTTGTCGAAGACGGCGGGCATGGGCTGGATGGAGGCGAGCAGGGGGCGGACCTGGGCGAGCAGGTCCTTGTCGAGCACGTGGGCGTTGCTGGCGGACTGGAAGCAGTCGTCGTTGTAGATGTCCCAGCCGCCAAAGACGAGGTCACCGAGGCCGGCCAAAGGGAGGAATTCCTTGATCAGGGGGGAGCGCTTGTCGGTGCGCTTGCCCAGGCGGATGTGGCCCATTTGGGTCAGCGAGCCGATGGGTTTGGCCAAGCCCTGGCGCACCGCCTCGACGCCGGCGATAAAGGTGGTGCTGACCGCGCCGAGGCCGGGGATGAGGACGCCCAATTTGCCCTTGGCGGGCGCGATCGTCGAGGATGCCGTGGTCACTTGAGTATGGTAGCAAACCGAAGGGGGCGCGGCGGGGATGGGGTTCGACTAAACTGCCAAGGATGGCCTCGCGCGCGCATTGGAAGAGCCCGGAATCGCCGGGGCTGGTGTCGCTCAACGAGCTGCTGTTGTGGAGCAAGCTGCGGGGCGACGAGCCGCGGGTGTGCGCCAAGCGGCAGGGGCGGTGGGAGGGGCTGACGGCGCGGGGATTCTACCAGCAGGCGCGCTCGCTGGCGGGGCAGTTGGAGGCGGCGCCGGGCGAGCACGTGGCCATTTTGGCCGAGAGCGGGCCGGAGTGGCTGGTGGCGGACTTCGCCTGCCTGGCGGCGGGCGTGGTGGACGTGCCCATCTATCCGACGCTGACGGCGGAGCAGATCGCCTACATTTTGCGGGATTGCGGCGCGGTGGGGATCTTCGTCTCGACGGCGGCGCAGGCGGCGAAGGTGGCGGCGATTCGGGGCGGGCTGCCGGAGCTGCGCTGGGTGCTGTGCTTCGAGGACCCCGGCTGGCCGGAGCGGGTGCGGCGGCGGGTGGAGGGGAGCGAGGCGGAGTTCGACGCGCGGCTGCAGGCGACGCCGGGGGAGCGGGTGGCGACGCTGCTCTACACCTCGGGCACGACCGGGGTGCCCAAGGGGGTGGCGCTGACCCACAGCAACCTGTGCGCCAACCTGAACGTCTCGACGCTGGACTTTCATTTTGCGGGGTGGGAGCGGCGGCTGTCCATCCTGCCGCTGGCGCACATCACCGAGCGCCACATCGCCTATGTGGACATGCTCTACGGCGAGGCGACGTATTTTGCCGAGAGCATGGAGCGGGTGGCGGAGAACCTGCTGGAGGTGCGGCCGACGCTGCTGGTGTCGGTGCCGCGGCTGTTCGAGAAGGTGGCGGCGGGGGTGCGGGCGAAGGTGGCGGGCGGGTCGAGGCTGCAGCGGCGCATCTTCGCCTGGGCGCAGGGGGTGGGACGGGAGATGGCGCCGCATCGGCTGGCGGGGACGCCGCCGCGGCAGCTCGGGCTGGGGCTGCGGCTGCGGGCGGCGGCGGCGGAGGCGCTGGTGGGGCGGAAACTGAAGGCGCGGCTGGGCGGGCGGCTGACCAAGATCATCAGCGGCGGTGCGCCGCTGGGCAAGGAACTGGCGGAGTTTTTGTTGTCGCTGGGGGTGGTGGTGGACGAGGGCTATGGCCTGACGGAGACCGCGCCGGTGATCGCGCTCAACCGGCCGGGGGGAAGGCGGCCGGGCTCGATCGGGCGGCCGCTGCCCAACCTGGAGGTGCGCTTTGCCGCCGACGGCGAGCTGCTGGTGCGCGGCCCCTCGGTGTTTGCCGGCTATTACCACTTGCCGGAGGAGACGGCGGCGGCGTTCGAGGGGGAGTGGTTCAAGACGGGCGACATCGGCTACCAGGACGCGGACGGGTTTCTCTACCTGACCGACCGGAAGAAAGACCTGATCAAGACCTCGGGGGGAAAGTTCATCGCGCCGCAGCCGATCGAGGCGAAGCTGAAGGCGACGGGGCTGGTGGCGGAGGCGGTGGTGGTGGGGGACGGGCGCAACTACGCCTCGGTGCTGCTGGTGCCGAACTGGGAGGCGCTGGCGGCGGCGGGCTGCGCCTGCGCCGACCGGCCGGCGGCGTGCCGCGATGCGCGGGTGCGGGGGCTGTTCCAGGCGGAGCTGGACCGGGTGAACGCCGGGCTGGCGCGGTTTGAGACGCTGAAGAAGTTCGCGCTGCTGCCAGCGGAGTTTACGGTGGCGAGCGGGGAGCTGACGCCGACCATCAAGGTGCGGCGGCGGGCGGTGGAGCAGAACTACCGGGGGGTGATTGACGGCCTGTACCGCGAGGCGCCGGCCGCGGACTAGCAGTCGGCGGCGAATCTGTGGTTTCGCCCTTTCGGGGCGCGCGAGACCCGCTCTGGGCGCGGGTCTCGTACGGGGCCGTGGCGGGCGCCAGGCTGTTTCGCCACGGGCTGCTAGGGGGCGGGGAGGTTGGCGGCGTAGCGGACGGCGATATCAATGAAGGCGAGGGCGGCGCGGCCGAGGGCGCGGTCGCGGCGGAAGATGAGGCCGAGGTCGCGATGCAGGCTTTTGCCCTCGATGGGGAGGAGGGTGAGTTCGCCGGCGCGCTGCTCGGCGGCGGCGAGCGCGCGGGCGACAAAGGCGACGCCCAAGCCGGCGGCGGCGAAGCCCTTGAGCAGCTCGGTGCTGTCGAGCTCCATGGAGACCTGCAGGGGCTGGTCCAGGCCGCCGAGCAACTCTTCGATGGCTTCGCGGGTCTGGCCGGCGCGGGGCAGGAGCAGGGGATGGCGGACCAGCTCGGCGGGCGGGACGGGGCCGCGGCGCTGCGCCAAGGGATGCTGCGGCGCCACCGCCACCAGGATCTCGTCGCGGTGGAGGGGGACGACCTTGAGGCGGGGGTCGCGCACGGGGAGGGAGACCACGCCGAAGTCCACGCGGTTTTCCAGCACCGCCTCCAGGATGTCGTTGTGCTCGCCGCGGCGGATGCGGACCTGCACCGCCGGGTGCTGGCGCTTGAAGTGGGCGAAGACCTCGGGCAGCACGTGCAGGCAACTGCCCTCGTTGGCGGCGATCTGGAGCTCGCCGCGGGGGGCGTGGTCGAGGTCGCCGACGGCCTGCAGGCCCTCCTGGCGGAGGCGCTGCAGGTTGAGGGCGAAGTCGTGCCAGAGGCGGCCGGCCTCGGTGAGGGCGACCTTGCCGCCGCTGCGGTCGAAGAGGCGGGCGCCCACTTCCTCTTCGAGCAGGCGGATCTGGGCGCTGATGGCAGGCTGGGTGCGGAAGCACTGGATCGCCGCCCGCGAGAACGACTTCAGCCGCGCCACCTCAAGGAACGCATGAAGCTGGTCGAAATCCATAGGCCCAATAAAAAAGTTTGATTGGCCCCGCCCGGGCGGGGCTTGCTAGGCTGACTGCCTAGTGTAGCCGCAAAGGAGCTTGCCATGCCCACGCCCAAAGAAATCCTGGAATTTTGCAAAAAGAACGAAGTGAAGATCGTCGACGTCCGCTTCACCGACCTGCCGGGGCTGTGGCACCATGTCAGCTTCCCCATCTCGCAGGTGTCGGAGAGCTCCTTTGAGGAGGGCTTCGGCATGGATGGGTCCAGCATCCGGGGGTGGGCGGCGATCCACGAGAGCGACATGCTGCTGACGCCCGACCCGTCGTGGTACATGCTGGACGCGTTCTGCAGCGAGCCGACGCTGGTGCTGATCGGCAACATCTCGGACCCGCTGACGCGGCAGCAGTACGAGCGCGACCCGCGCTACATCGCGCAGAAGGCGGAGGCCTACCTGGCCTCGACCGGGATCGCCGACGTGGCCAACTTCGGGGCGGAGGCGGAGTTCTTCATTTTCGACAACATCCGCTTCGACCAGCGCGAGCAGCACGGCTTCTACTACATTGACGCCGACGAGGGGCGGTGGAACTCGGGGCGGGAGAACGACAACCTGGGCTACCGGCCGCGGCAGAAGGAGGGGTATTTCCCGGTGCCGCCCACCGACCATTACCAGGACCTGCGCACCGAGATGGTGATGCAGATGCAGGCGGCGGGGCTGACGGTGGAGTGCCACCACCACGAGGTGGCGGCGGGGGGGCAGGCGGAGATTGACCTGAAGTTCGACTCGCTGCTGAAGAGCGCCGACCACATGATGCAGTACAAGTACATCGTGCGCAACGTGGCCAACGAGTACGGCAAGACGGTGACGTTTATGCCCAAGCCGATCTTCGGGGACAACGGCAGCGGGATGCACGTGCACCAGTCGCTGTGGAAGGCGGGCAAGGCGCTGTTTGCGGGCGAGGGGTACGCGGGGCTGTCGCCGCTGGCGCTGCACTACATCGGGGGGCTGCTGAAGCACGCCCCGGCGCTGGCGGCGATCATGGCGCCGACCACCAACTCCTACAAGCGGCTGGTGCCGGGCTACGAGGCGCCGGTGAACCTGGCCTACTCGCGGCGCAACCGCTCGGCGGCGTGCCGCATTCCGATGTACTCGTCGTCGCCGAAGGCGAAGCGGGTGGAGTTTCGGCCGCCGGACCCCAGCGCCAACCCCTACCTCTGCTTCGCGGCGCTGCTGATGGCGGGCATGGACGGGATCGAGAACCGCACCGACCCGGGCGAGCCGCTGGACCGCGACATCTACGACCTGAGCCCGGAGGAGCTGAAGAACGTGCCCTCGCTGCCGGGCTCGCTGGAGGAGGCGCTGGACGCGCTGGAGGAGGACCACGAGTTCCTGCTCAAGGGCGAGGTCTTCAGCGAGGACGTGATCCACACCTGGATCGACTACAAGCGGAAGAACGAGGTGGACGCGGTGCGGCTGCGGCCCCATCCCTACGAGTTCCAGCTCTACTACGACATCTAGGGGAGGAACGAACTCGGGCGCGCGCGTGGGCGGGGAGCGGGGCTCCGTACTCGGCTGGCGAGCCCGGTATCCGTCGAGGTCGCGGGGCTGGTTAGGCTTTGGTACGCGGCGGGATGCTCCAGCGCGCCTGGTTGGAGCACGAGACATCTCGGTTCTTTCAATGATCTGATAGAGATGGCACCACCCCGGCACACCGCGAGGGGCTCAGCTAGCCGGGAACCCCTGGATGCGAGCAGCGGGGGACGAAAGTGGCCCCCACCGCACCGCCGTTCCGTCCTGTCGGTGCAGCGCATGCACGTCCGGCGCCGGGGTCGCGGGGGTAGCCGGCCGATCTTTCCGCGGACCCGAGGATTTCGCGCGAGTTGCAGCGGCGGCTCCCGCTGCGGGTCGGAGGGCATCTTCGACCGTGGGCGACGCTACACGTGCCGATTTATTGTCATGGCCAGGGAATTCAGGGTGGAGCAAACCTTCCTGTACGATCTCTCCTGGTCCAGTAATTGCTCCTGCGAACAGGGCGCTGCCGGGAAGCTCCCCCCGGTGGCCGCCGCCTTCAACTCCTGGTACTCAGAACGGACTCTGTCAACGATTTCGATGTGAGTCTCACAGCGGCTCTCCTGCATTGTGCTCCGCAGGTCGTCGATTTCAAGGCTTCCGCGGCGAAAGAGTGCGAGGATGTTGCGCCGACTCGAATCCCCGAGCTGCGGGGAAGTGTAGCGATCGAACGCGGCCTCGTGGATTTGCCGTAAGACGGCGTGAAGCGAGGTGATGCGGCCGATCAGGATGTCCTTTTCGACGCGCAAATTTAGGGACCGGTCCCCCAAGTAGCGTTGAATGTAGTACGCGACGTATACAGTCATGGCGACGGCGAGGACAGCGAGTGGGCTCACCCTCTTGTCGACGTCGCTCCAGCCGAAGCCGGATCGCCAATAGACAATCGCCGTCGCTAGGACCAGCGCCGCCGGGACGAGCCAGGCCCAGACTGGCTGCTGGCGCTGGCTCAAGCGGCCTTTCTCGCGTCAGCGATGTACTGCTTTATCTCAGAAACCAAGTACGGTTCGTCGCTGCTCTTGAACTCGAGGGTATCGAGGACGGTCGCCGCAGGGAAATTCCGCGCAAGGCCGCCGAACGCGGCCTCGAGGAAGGAGGTAGCGTACCCCTCGGTGCCGTCGAGGTCCACCAGGAGCTTCCGTCCTTGGCGCTGCGCGTCGAGGAATCGCTTTAGGAGTCGGGTGCGCAAGAACTTCTCACCGGAGTGCGGGCCTTCAGCCTCGGCGCGCGGGCCAGGAGTCTTCGAAAACTCCCTTGCGACAGAAAGCACGTCAGGGGTCAGCATCGGCTTCAACCTCCCGGAGCGTGGCGGCTCCGGTTAAACTTCCCAGCAGACAATTGTTCCAGTAAACCCCGGCCGCAGCGTTACGTAGTCGCCGCGCTCAACGTCCGCAAAGACGTCATTTGCAATGATGTAGAGCGACCGGATTCGCTTATTGAGGGAGTCGCGGTAGACCATCGGCAGGCCCTTGCCCCTGTAGGGGTACCCGGTACTAGATTCTACCCTACCCTCGAGCACGTCGTGCAATATTTTTGAGTTCGCCACTGCCCCAATGGCGCGGTAGACCTTCTTCAGGCCGCGCAGCTTGATGCTTCCGAAGATCCCGATTCCGGTGTCCGCAAACGCAATCTGGACGCGCCCCGTCGCCCGGTTCCCTAAGACCATCGCCCACCACTGCTCGGGGCTGCGAGCAGACCTGCCGGATGCGTGGTTGTGGGTGTTTGACATGCACTCGATCAGGCCTCGGTAGCAGGCCTGGTGGGCGCCGGGTTCAAGACCGGCAGCCTCCAGGCCGAAACGGATTAGGCCGCTCGCCGTTTCGGGCTCGACGCGGGTGCTGTGTCGCTTCTCGATCCTGCCCTTGAAACTTCGCGGGACCGGCGCCCCCGTTTTGACGTGGTCGAAGAAGCCGCTCTCGATCAGCAGCGTGCTGGATTCTTGCCGCTCTGGGAAGTTTCCGCGGACCCTCGTGGCGCGGTCTCCTTTCACCAGAGCCACAAGCGTAACAATCGCGTCCGGAGTAATGGTGGTCACGCCTCTCAGGTCAAGGTAGATTGGGCGCTGGTCGAGCATCCGCCGAAAATCGGCGATGAAGGCAGACATCTCATGCGGGTTTTGGGTGATTGAGAAATTCTCCGGTGCTTCGAGGCGGAGCTCGACCGGCTTGCGGGGGCGCCCAATCGCACGGGCTCGCTTGGCAACTACCGTGCTGCGATTTCGCTGGCGGGCATGCAGCTGTGATCGCTGTCGCCGGGCGATGTGGCGTTTCCATTTTCCGCTCGAAAAGAGTTTCTTGCTCATCAGCCCTAGCGTTTAGCGGCAGCCGCGCCCGCCGGGCCGGGTTGAGGTTTTTTAAGATGCGCTCCGACCCCCACAGGGTTGCAATCGGATGCGAAAGGCGACCGGCTCGAGATCCCGTGCCGCGTCGATGCCCACACCTGCCAAGCGCGGCGCGGTCGCCGCCTCGCAGCGCCCGCCGCAGTCAGCCGCCCGCCTAGCATCGTCACAGACCTCCTGCCTTCGCCTTCACTCGGGAGGTATTTTAGTCGTTCGGCCGAGAAATATCCCCCACTTTCTTTTATCTCGTTACGGCCGGGAGCCGGCCTGCCCAAGCGCCAGGGCAATCGCGTGAACCTCGGCCAGGGCCGAGCAGTTGAGCGCGCTAGAGGTCGCACGTAGCGACGATGGGGTGCCGAGTATCGAGGCCGCCCTTTCGTTTGACTGGATCGAGCCGGATGGGTTTGAGGGGGTTGTGCTTGAGGACGGCCAGGTTGTGCGCGGCGGCCTTGGTGCAGGCGCGCATCTGGTCGTCGTTGAGGGCGACGTCGATGCACCAGTGCAGGCGGTTCTCGACGGACCAGCTGGAACGGACGACGCGGGCGATGGCAGGGGCGTTAGCAGTCAGGCTGTTGAAGTTGAGGCGTTGCTCGCGGGTGGTTTTGCCTCCCATGTAGCCACTGGCACCCGCCCTCCTGCGGAGTGTCGCGGCCTGTCGTGCCGCGGGTCACCCCGCGGCGCTCGACCCCGAGTGACGCAAGTTGGGCGTTGCTCGGGTGGGCGCTTGACGCGCCCGCGGTCGCCAAATATGGTAGCCATATATGGTCAAGACCACCGTCTACTTGGAGGCTGAGGCCTACCGCGAACTGAAGCAGCTGGCGCGGGCGCAAGGGCAGGCGCCGGCGGCGTTGATTCGGCAGGCGGTGGCGGAGTTTGCCCGCAGCCAGCGCCGGCGGGGGCTGCCGCGCAGCGTGGGGCGGTACCGCAGCGGCCGCGCCGACCTGGGCGAGCGCAGCGAGGAGTTGCTGCGCGGTCTGGGCGAGGCGTGATCGTGGTCTGCGACACCGGGGCGCTGCTGGCTCTGCTCGACCGCGACGAGCGCCAGCACGCGGCGCTGCTGCGGCTGTATCGCGCCCATCGCGCCGGATGGGTGCTGCCAGCGGCGATCCTGCCGGAGGTGGACTACCTGGTGGCGGCCCACCTCGGCGGGCAGGCGCAGGATGCCTGGCTGGCCGATTTGGCGCAGAGCGCGTTTTCGGTGGACTGGGGTGGGGACGAGGACTTGGCCCGGGCGGGCGAGTTGCATCGGCAGTACCGGGACTTGCAGATGGGCTGGGTGGATGCCTTGGTGATGGCCTGCGCGGAGCGGTTGGGCGCCGGAGCGATTGCAACGCTGGATCTGCGGCATTTCGGCAGCGTGCGGCTGGCGGGGGCGCCGCGCTTGTTGCCGCGGGATGGCTGATGACGGGCGCGCTCGCTGGTGGGCGCGGGCCCCAGCGCGCCTGCGGCGCGCGTCCCGCTTGTGCTCGCGCCGACTTGGGGGCCCCGTGGCCCGCAGTCGGCGCTGCGCGGCTTCGCTGATGGGCCGCTGGGGCCGCGCCGAATTCGTTTCCCGGGGGCGCAGACGCGCCACTGGCGCGTCTGCCCCTGCGGAATTTCGCAGCCTTTCGCGCCGATTTTGCCAGCAGGCAAGGCGGCGCGACCCCCGCGAAGAGCGGGCGCCCGCATGCCGCCGGGCCTTGCCGTGGCATCTTGACGGCGGTCTGGTAGCGCATCATGATGCCTCTATGCGGACCACGGTGACGCTGGACGAGGACGTGGAGCGGCTGCTGCGGGAGGCGATGCACCGCACCCACAAGTCCTTCAAGGAGAGCCTGAACCAGGCGGTGCGGGCGGGCCTTGCGGGTTCGGCGGCGGGGTTGGAGCCGTTTGTGGTGCGGGCGCGGCCGCTGGGGCTGCGGGCCGGGGTGGACCCGGGCCGGCTGAACCAGTTGGGGGACGAGTTGGAGGTGGAGGCGGCAATCGCGCGGATGCGCAGGACCGAGGCGGCCGAGCGGCGGCGGCAGGCGCGGACGGTTGCGCGCCCGGCGCGGCGGAAGCGGTGATCGTCCCCGACGCCAACCTGTTGCTGTACGCCTACAACCAGGATTCACCCTTCCATGAACGCGCGGCGCGCTGGTGGCGCGCGTGTCTGTCCGGGAGCGAGGCGGTGGGCCTAGCCCCGGCGGTGGCGCTCGGCTTCGTGCGCCTGGGCACCCAGGCCCGGGTGTTCCAAGCGCCGCTGACCGTGGGCGAGGCGGCGGAGGTGGTGCGGAGCTGGCTGGCGCGGCCAATGGTGCGGGTGCTGGAGGGCGACCGCGGCAGCGTGGAGCGGGCGTTGGGGCTGCTGGAGGCCTGCGGAACGGCCGGGAACTTGGTCACGGACGCCCAGCTGGCCGCGTTGGCGCTGGAACACCGCGCGGTGATTCACAGCGCCGACGCCGACTTCAGCCGCTTCGCGGGGGTGCGCTGGCGGAACCCGGGGCGCGACTGACGGCGGCGGTTTGCAGGGCATTCTGCAAGTGGGCCAGGTGGTGGCGGCCGTGCCAGGCGTAGAGGGCGAGGACGTCGTCCAGCGTCATCGGGCCCACCTCGGGATGGGTCAAGCCGCGGGCGAAGGCCGAGGGCGGCAGATGGCGCAGCAGTGCGGTCCAGCGCAGGTGCAGGGCCTCGAGCAAATCCAGCGAGGCGGCCACCGGGGTGGCGGCGACGTCGGGCAGCTCCGCCCAGAGCGACTCGTCGAAGGGCTTGATGGTGGGGTGGTCTTCGGTGAGCGCCAGCTTCATGCGCACATAGGCGTTGAGGTGGCTGTCGGGCAGGTGATGGACGACCTGGCGGAGGGTCCAGCCCTGGGGGCGGTACGGGGTCGCAAGCTGCGCCTCGGTGAGCGGCGCGGCTTGGGGTGCGACTAGGGCGCGCACTTGGCCGGGCAGGGCGGCCAAAGCCTCCACCAACTCAGCCCGCCTCTTGGGGGGCAGCGGCCCTAACGGCTGGAAGCGGCCGATGGGGTAGCGCAGGGCGTCGTCCGGCATGGTTTCAGCCTGGGGCATCGCCGCGGGTCATGGTGGCGCGGAGCTCGGCGACCAGCTCGCGGGCGACCTCGCGGGCGCGCTCGGCCTGGTCGGGGGCGAAGGAGATGGCGCCGACGCGGGCGTGGCCGCCGCCGCCGTAGCGCTCGCACAACTGGGCCAGGTTCACCATGTCGGGGATGGTGTGCCAGGGGTTGGAGCCGACCGAGATCTTCATGCGGTACTGGCTGCGGCTGACGCCGATGCTGTAGACGCCTTCGGGGCAGAAGTAATAGGGGACGAACTTGTTGTAGCCCTCCTGCTCGAGGTCGCTGAGGTCGAAGGCGATGACGCCGTCGCGGCACTCCAGGCGGGAGCGGATTAGGTCCATGGAGGCCCAGTGGCGGGCGAGCAGGGGCTGGAGTTCGCGCTGCACGTAGTCGCGCGCGACCAACTCGGCGAGCGGGGCCTGGAGGTAGTCGGGGATCAGGCGCTGCAGCAGCTCGGGGTTGGTGGAGCCCTCGATGGCCAGGGTCAACTGCAGGGCGGGCTGCTGGAGTTCGATGGCCATCTGGGCGGAGGGGAAGTGGGCGCGGTCAATGATGTCGGCCCAGTGGATCAGCTCGGTGAGTGGGGCGGGGTCGAAGCCGAAGTGTTTTTGGCCGACGTCGGCCAGGAACTGGGTGCAGGAGCCGTAGTTGGGGTCGTAGAACTTCTGGCCGCTGCGGTCGAGGCGGAAGTGTTCGGCGTCGGCGGGGGTGAGGAAGGCGCTCTGGTGGTGGTCGAACCACCAGGTGACGCGGGGGTCGGGGCTGTACTTGAAGTCCACAATGGCGTTGTCGTCGCCGCTGAAATCGGCGCCATCGAACAGGCCGGAGGCCTTGTGGGTGAGGCCGGAATAGGCGAAGCGGGCCTCGCCGCGGGCGCTGCGGTAGAGGGCGGTGAAGACCGCCGCCGAGGCGGAGCCGTCAAAGCAGTGGTTGTGGAAAAAGACGCGGACCTGACGCAAAACGCGGCTCCTTGCGGGACCCATTAGGATGCGGGCAGCCGTGGGCTTTGTCAAGCCGGGAGGGGCGGGTTGTAGGGCCGGGGCTTGCCAGCCGGTAGGTAAGCGGGCGGTTGCGTAACATGGAAAGCAGGATGAACTTTGAACTGAGCGACGAACAGCGGGAGTTGCAGCGAACGGTGCGGGAGTTTGCCACGCGCGAGATGGCGCCGCATGTGATGGAGTGGGACGAGGGCCAGGTGTGGCCGGGCGAGGTCTTGCGCCAGTTGGGGGAGATGGGGCTGCTGGGGGTGCTGGTGCCGAGCGAGTACGGCGGCAGCGGGCTGGGCTACGTGGAGTACGCGCTGGCGATCGCGGAGCTGGCGCGGGTGGACGGCAGCATCGGGCTGATCGTGGCGGCGCACAACTCGCTGTGCACCAACCACATTTTGCTGTTTGGCAGCGAGGCGCAGAAGGGCAAGTATTTGCCCAAGCTGGCGCGGGGGGAGTGGATCGGATGCTGGAGCCTGACCGAACCGGAGGCGGGCTCGGATGCGGGCGGCACGCGGACGACGGCGGTGCGGGAGGGGGCGGGCTGGCGGCTGAACGGGGCCAAGACGTTCACCACCAACGGCAACCATGCGCAGGTGTGCGTGGCGATGGCGGTGAGCAACCGCGAGCGGGGCAAGCACGGCATCTCGGCATTTGTGGTGGAGAGCGGCACGCCGGGGTTCCGGCCGGGGAAGAAGGAGAACAAGCTGGGGATGCGGGCCAGCGACACCAGCGAGATCATCTTCGACGAGTGCGTGCTGGGAGCCGACGGGCTGTTGGGGGAGGAGGGGGCCGGGTTTGTGGACGCGATGCAGGTGCTGGACGGGGGGCGGATCAGCATCGCGGCGCTGGGGCTGGGGATGGCGCAGGGGGCCTATGACGCGGCGCGGCGCTACGCCAAGCAGCGCAAGCAGTTTGGCAAGGCGATCGCGGAGTTCCAGGCGATCCAGTGGAAGCTGGCGGACATGGCGACCGAGATCGAGGCGGCGCGGCTGTTGACGCTGGCGGCGGCGTGGCAGAAGGACCAGGGGCAGACGGTGACGCGGGCCTCGGCCATGGCCAAGCTCTATGCCGGCGAGGTGGCGGTGCGGGCGGCCAACGAGTGCGTGCAGATTCATGGCGGCTACGGCTTCATCAAGGACTACCCGGCGGAGAAGTTTTACCGGGACGTGAAGCTGTGCACCATCGGCGAGGGCACCAGCGAGATCCAGCGGCTGGTGATCGCGCGGGAACTGCTGAAAGACTAGCGCGAACTGCTAGGATGCTGGAGATGGAAGAACTTCTCAGCCGGCTGCGGGCGGGAGACGCGCGCGGGCTGGCGCGGGCGATTACCAGCGTGGTGGAGCGCGAGGCGGGGGCGGAGGCGCTGCTGCGCGCCGCCTATCCGCACACCGGGCGCGCGCGCGTGGTGGGGCTGACCGGGCCGCCGGGCTCGGGCAAAAGCACTTTGGTGGATGCGCTGGCGCGGCGCTACCGGGCGGCGGGGGAGACGGTGGGGATCGTGGCGGTGGACCCGACCAGCCCGTTCACCGGAGGGGCGATCCTGGGCGACCGCATCCGCATGCAGGCGCACCACAACGATGCGGGGATCTTCATCCGCAGCCTGGCGACGCGGGGGGCGCTGGGGGGGCTGGCGCAGGCGGCGAGCGAGGTGGTGGCGCTGCTGGATGCCAGCGGCAAGGACCGCATTTTGGTGGAGACGGTGGGGGTGGGGCAGGACGAGGTGGATATCATCCAGCTCGCCGACGTCACCGTGGTGGTGCTGGTGCCGGGGATGGGGGACGAGGTGCAGGCGATCAAGGCGGGGCTGATGGAGATCGCCGACGTGTTTGTGATCAACAAGTCGGACCGGGGGCCGGAGCGGCTGGAGCAGGAGATCCAGGCGATGCTGGCGCTGGCGCCGGCGGCCGGGGGCGAGGCCTGGCGGCCGCCAATCGTGAAGACGGTGGCGACCAGCGGGGAGGGGGTGGACAGCCTGCAGGCGGCGATCGCGCAGCGCTTGGCGTGGCTGGAGGGCCACGGCGGGCTGGTGGGCCACCGGGCGCAGCAGTGGCGGCAGCGGCTGCGGCAGTTGGCGCGCGACCGGCTGGCGGAGCGGCTGCTGGCGCCGCTGCTGACCGAGGAGCGGCTGGCGCAGGCGGCGGAGGCGATTGCCGGGCAGGGGGCGGACCCCTATAGCGCGGTGGACGCGATGATCGAGCGGGCGATCGTGGCGCAGCGCTAATCCTGTATTCTGTATGCTTGTGTCTCCCGACCTGGACCATCTGGGCATCGCGGTGCGCGACCTAGAGGCGGCCTGCCGCTTCTACGCCGCGCTGGGATTTGCGGTGGAGGGCACCGAAGAGGTGGCGCACGAGCAGGTGCGGGTGGCGATGCTGCCGCTGGGCGCGGGGCCGGGACGGATCGAGCTGTTGCAGCCGACGGCGGCGGATTCGGCGGTGGGGCGGTTTTTGGCGAAGCGGGGCGAGGGCCTGCACCATGTGGCGCTGCGGGTACCCGACCTGGCGGCGGCGGTGGGGCGGCTGAAGGCGCAGGGGACGCGGTTGGTGAAGGAAGAGATTCAGGTGGGCGCGGGCGGACACCGCTATGTGTTTGTGCACCCGGCAAGCGCCGGCGGGGTGCTGGTGGAGTTGGTCGAGGCCAAACCCTAAGCGGAGCGATCCAGACGACGAGCGGAGCGATCCTGTGATGAGCGGAGCGATGCAGACGATGAGCGAGGCGATCCCCATTGGGATTATGGGCGGCAGCGGGCTGTACGCGATGCCGGGGTTGAGCGAGGTGGAGGAGCGGAGGGTCGAGACCCCCTACGGGGCGCCGAGCGACGCGCTGGTGGTGGGGCGGCTGGAGGGGGCGCGGGTGGCATTCCTGAGCCGCCACGGGCGCGGCCACCGGCTGAGCCCGAGCGAGGTGCCCTACCGCGCCAATGTGTATGCCATGAAGGTGCTGGGGGTGGAGCAGATCATCTCGCTGTCGGCGGTGGGGTCGCTCAAGGAGGAGCATCGGCCGCTGGATTTTGTGCTGCCCGACCAGTTCATTGACCGCACCCAGCACCGCGTGGCCACCTTTTTTGGCGACGGGCTGGTGGCGCACGTGGGCTTTGCCGAGCCCACCTGCGGGCGGCTGCGGGCGATCGTGGCGGCGGCGGGGGCGGCGGCGGGGGTGGCGGTGCGCACCGGCGGGACCTACGTGAACATGGAGGGCCCGGCGTTCTCCACCCGCGCGGAGTCGAACCTGTACCGTTCTTGGGGCGCGGACGTGATCGGCATGACCAACCTGACCGAAGCCAAGCTGGCGCGGGAGGCGGAGATCTGCTACGCCACGGTGGCGATGGTGACCGACTACGACTGCTGGCACCCGGGGCACGAGGCGGTGACGGTGAGCGAGATCGTGGCCAACCTGGGCAAGAACGCGGCCCAGGCGGCGGCGGTGGTGGGGCAGGCGGTGAAGCGGCTGGGGGGCGGGGGCGAGCGCGGCTGCGGCTGCGGGTCGGCGCTGCGGCACGCGCTCATTACCGACCCCAAGCTGGTGCCGGCGGCGACGCGGGAACGGCTGGGGCCGCTGATCGGCAAGTATTTCTCCTGAAGCTTGAAGGCTGGAACCTAACTCTATGTCACTCCTTGTGGTTGGCTCGGTCGCTTTTGATGACATCACCACGCCCTTGGGGCGGGCGCCGCGGGTGCTGGGGGGCTCGGGGACGTACTTCGCGCTGGCGGCCTCGTTCTTCACCGCGGTGCGGGTGGTGGGGGTGGTGGGGGAGGACTTCTCCGCCGCCGACGAGGCGGTGTTCGGCAACCGGGGGATTGATGTCCGGGGGCTGGAGCGGGCGGCGGGCAAGTCGTTTTTCTGGGCGGGCGAATATGAGGCCAACCCCAACATCCGGCACACGCGGAAGACGGAGCTGAACGTGTTCGAGCACTTCGCGCCCAAGCTGCCGGCGGAGTACCTGGACTCGGAGTACCTGTTCCTGGGCAACATCGCGCCGGCGCTGCAGTGCCAGGTGCGGGACCAGATGGGGCCGCGGGTGAAGCTGGTGGGCGGGGACACGATGAACTTCTGGATCACCGGGCAGCCGGAGGAGGTGAAGCGCTTCCTGTCGCGGCTGCACGTGCTCACCATCAACGACTCGGAGGCGCATCTGCTGACCGGGGAGCACAACCTGCACCGGGCGGCGCGGGCGATTCTGGAGCAGGGGCCGGGGGCGGTGGTGATCAAGCGGGGCGAGCACGGGGCGACGCTGTACAGCCACAGCCAGTACTTTGGCGTGCCGGGCTATCCGCTGGAGGACGTGGTTGACCCGACCGGGGCGGGCGACGCGTTTGCCGGGGGAATGATCGGCTACCTGGCGCGGCAGGGGGCGTGGGACGACATGACGCTGCGGCGGGCGGTGGTGTACGGATCGGTGATGGGCAGCTTTGCCTGCGAACAGTTTGGGGTGGGGCGGTTGACCGAACTCACCCCGACGGAGGTGGAGGCGCGCTACCAGGAGTTTGTGGCCCTGAGCCGGTTCGAGGCGTGAAGGCGGAGGCGGAGGGGCGCGGGGGGGCGGCGTTCGCGCTGCTGGCGCTGGCGGCGGGCGGGGGCACCTTGCTGTGGGCGCTGGCGCGGGGGCGGGTGCTGCTGTATGGCGATGCCACCGCGCACTTGGCGATCGCGCGGCGAATGGTGGACTCGGCCACGCCGGGGCTGTCGCAGTGGGGGACGGTGTGGCTGCCACTGCCGCACCTGCTGATGGCGCTGACGGTGTGGCACACCGCCTGGTGGCGCAATGGGGTGGCGGGGGCGCTGCCGGCGGTGGCGGCGCTGGGGCTGGCCACCTGGTTGTTGCACCGCATCGTATCGCGGCACTGGGGAGCGGGGGCGGCGGGGTGGGCGGCGGCGTTTTTTTGCCTCAACCCGTCGCTGCTCTACCTGTCGGCGGTGCCGATGACCGAGT
Organism: Terriglobales bacterium; assembly: GCA_035531375.1. Taxonomy (GTDB): domain Bacteria; phylum Acidobacteriota; class Terriglobia; order Terriglobales; family SCQP01; genus SCQP01. The sequence goes on from DATKSZ010000053.1 coordinate 35,179, forward strand.
CGGTATACCTGGCGGCGTTCCTGGGATTGGTGGACGCCTGCAGCCGGTATGCGGTGCGGCCCGACCGGCGCATCGCCTGGCAGGCGGGGGCATGGGGGCTGGCGGGGAGCCTGTGCCGGTACGACGGCTGGTTTGTGCTGCCGTTCGCGCTGGGGGCCCTGCTGTGGGCGGGGGGCAGGGGGCGCTCCGATCTCGCCAACCGGCAGGGGGGCGGCTTCGGAGCGGGCTGGGGGGGCGCGTGGGGGGCGACCTGGCGGTTTTGCCTGGTGTCGGGGGCGGGGCCGGTGCTGTGGCTGGTGTACAACGGGTGGTACTTGGACGACCCGCTGGCGTTTGCGCGGGGACCGTACTCGGCGCGGCAGATCTATTTGAACGCCTTGCGGCACGGCGGGGCGCGCTATCCGGGCGACCATGCGCTGGGGCTGGCAGCGCTCTATTTCATGAAGGCGGTGGTGCTGACGTGCGGGGCGCCGCTGCTGGCGGTGGGGCTGCTGGGGCTGCTGGGCTGGCGGTGGTGGCGGAGGCAGGCGGCGGCGTGGCTGCTGCTGTTGCCGCTGCCCTGGTACCTGTGGGCGATGTGGACGGGGAACGTGCCGATCTTTGTGCCGCAGTACTGGCCGCACGGCTACTACAACGTGCGCTACGGGGCGCAACTGCTGCCGGCGGTGGCGGCGTTTTCGGGGATGGCGGTGGCGGGGCTATGGCGCGGCGTGGGGCGGCTAACGCTGCCGGCGGCATGGCGGGCGCGGACGGGGGCGGCGCTGGGGGTGGCGCTGCTGTGCGGCGGGGGGTATGTGGGCATGCTGGCGGGAGGCGGGCCCATCGCCTATGCCGAGGCGGTGCACAATGCGCCGGCGCGGCTGGCGATGGAGCACGCGCTGGCGCGGACGCTGGCGGCACGGCGGCCGGGGGAGCGCATCTTGATGTACTACGGCGATTATCCGGGAGCACTGGCCGACGACGGCATCGCGGTGCGGGAGGTGGTGCAGGAGAGCAACTTCCTGCTCTGGCAGGACGCGCTGTTCGCGCCCCAAAAGCACGTAGACTGGGTGGTGGCGGAGGCGGACGGGCCGGTGGCCAAGCTGGTCAACCGGCGGGATTTGAGCGAGTATTTCCATGCGGTGGCGACGCTGCGGGTGGCCACCCAACCCACCATCGAGGTCTATCGGCGCAATGAACCCTGAGGGCAGCATTCGCTTTGTGAAGGCCGAGGCCAACGGCAACGATTTTCTGATCGTGGACGCGGCGGCGGTGGGGGCGGAGCAGCGCAGCGCCTTCGCGCGCCAGATCTGCGACCGGCACCTGGGGGTGGGGGCGGACGGGGTGGAGTTCGTCCAGCCGGTGGGGGCGGGCTTCGACTTGGCGCTCTACAACGCCGACGGGGGCGAGGCCGAGATCAGCGGCAACGGGACGCGCTGCGTGGCGGCGTTCTATGCCATGCACGGCTTCCGGCAGGGGACGCTCCACACCGGGGCGGGGGAGCGGCCGGCGCAGGTGCTGGACGGCAGCGGGCAGCGCTGGACGATCGAGATCGACCTGGGGGCGCCGCGGCTGGCGGAGACGGTGCGGCTGGCGGTGGCGGGGGGCGAGGTCGAGGCCAGCGTGCTCTCCATGGGCAACCCGCAGTGCGTGGTGTTTGTGCCGGAGTTTGGCGCGGACTGGGAGGCGCGGGGGGCCGCGCTGGAGCGGCACCCGCATTTTCCGCAGCGCACCAATGTGGAGTTCGTGCGGGTGGTGGACCGGCATCACCTGGAGGTGCGGATCTTTGAACGCGGGGTGGGGCCGACCCATTCGAGCGGCACCGGGAGCGGGGCGGCGGCGGTGGCGGCGATCGCCAGCGGGCGGGCGGATTCGCCGGTGGAGGTGGCGACGCCGGGCGGGCGGCAGCGGGTGAGCTGGACGGGGGGAGAGGGGCAGGTGAAGCTGGTGGGGCCGGCGCGGATCGTGGCGGAGGGCGTGTATTTCTGGCGCGGGGTATGATGCGATCGCTCTTGGTGTGGCTGTTCACCTGGCTGTTCATGATCGCCGCCGGGGTGGTGGCGCTGCCCTGGCTGTGGATCACCGGGCGGCTGGAGCTGGCCTATGGCTTGGCGCGGGTGGGGGTGCGGGGGCTGCTGTGGCTGGCCGGGGTGGAGGTGGTGGTGGTGGGGCGGGAACTGCTGCCCGCCGACGGCCCGCGCCTGTATATGGCCAACCACCAGAGCAACCTGGACCCGCCCATCCTGATCGCCTACTTGCCCGGCAACATCGCCTTCCTGGCCAAGCAGGAGCTGTTCTCGGTGCCGGTGCTGGGGTGGGTGCTGAAGGCGGGCGATCTGGTGCCGGTGGAGCGCGGCAACCGCGCCGCGGCGCAGCGGAACATAGCGCGGGCGGCGGAGGCGGCGCGGGGGGGGCGGCCGTTCTTGGTGTTTCCCGAGGGCACGCGGTCGCCGGACGGGCGGCTGCTGGAGTTCAAGAAGGGCGTGTTCTATCTGGCGGAAGAGGCCGGGGTGCCGGTGGTGCCGATCACGCTGGCCGGGACCGGGGCGCGGATGCCGCGGGGAGCGCTGCGGATTCGTCCGGGGAAGGTGGAGGTGAGGATCCATGCGCCGCTGCCGCCGGAGGCGTGGGCGGGGGCGGCGGAGCCGCGGGGGGAGTGCGCGCGGCTGGTGCGGGAGGCCATGAGGGAATAGGGAACATTCCGCACGCCTCCGCCCGCTGGCGGGCGCGCGCCTTGCCGGCGCGGCTGCCCGCCCTTTCGCGGCGGAGGGGGTGAAGGATGCGGGCTAGCAGGGGCCGGCGGAGCAGGCGCTGTCGTGCATCGAGATGACCAAACTTCCCGCCCCGGGCGAATCGGAGTGGATATCATCGCCGGGGCCGCCGCCGTTGCGCACGATGGTGTCCATGCCGAAGGTGATCTGGAAGGCGTTGTCAATGCCCAGTTGGCTGTTGTCGCTGATGAAGTTGTTGGTGAGGTGGGCGATGGTAAGGTTGCGGACGCCGACCAGATTGCCGGTGATGCGGTTGCCGGTGAGGAGCACGCCCTCTTCGGGGGACACGGAACCGGTGAAGTTGGGGTTCATGACCTGCACGCCGAAGCGCTGATTGTCCTGCAGAATGCTGTCTTCGACCGTGCCCGAGACCATGTCAATGCCATCGTTGCACAACATGACTTGGAGTTGCCGCGCGGTGACGCCCCCCGGGATGGTGCCGGCGTGCAAGCCGACCTGAAAGCCGCCGATGATGCCGTTGCGGACGGTCACGTAGACGCCGCTGATGTTGATGCCGGTCGCGCCCGCACCGGGCCCGGGGCCACCGATCGAGAAGCCATTGAGGTCGAGGGTGACTTCATTGGTGTCGATCTCAACGCCGTCGGTGCCGGCGGGAACGTCCAGGTTGCCGGCCAAGCGATAACTGCCGGAATGGCAGATGCGGACGGGGAACGAGTGCGTGGTGCCGCAGCCCGGCAGGCCGTTGAGGATGGTGGCTTGGTTGATGAGCACCACGCCGTCCACGGCGAAGGCGGCGGGCGCCCAGGCCAAGAGCAGAGCGGCGGGGAGCAGGGCGGAGAGTAAGCGGAACCAGCGAGCCATGGGTGAGTCCTCCGCCAGATATAATATCAGCAAACAGCGGGAGGGCTATCCCGGGGGCCAGGCCAGGGGGCGGCCGCCTAACAGGTGGAGGTGGAGGTGGAACACGCTCTGGCCGGCGTCGGGGCCGACGTTGAGGACGGTGCGGTAGCCGCGGTCGAGGCCGCGGCGGCGGGCGAGTTCGGCGGCCTGGAGTTGGAGGTAGCCGAGCAGGCTCTCGTCGGCGGCGGAGGCTTCGGCCAGGCCGGCGAGGTGGCGCTTGGGCAGCAGCAGGATGTGGGTGGGGGCGCCGGGGCGGATGTCCTCGCAGGCGAAGACGCGGTCGTCTTCAAAGACCTTGCGCGAGGGGATTTCGCCGGCGATGATGCGGCAGAAGAGGCAGTCAGGCATGGGCGAGCTCGACCGGGCTAGTTGCCGCTGGCGGCGCCGGTTTTGTAGGGGGCTTTGAGGTACTGGCGGGCAAGTTCCTGGGCGCCGTTGGTGTCGTCGTGGGTGGCGATGGCGAGCTGGTACTCGTTGAGGGCGCGGTTGCGCTGGCCGGTGAGGTCGAAGATTTTGCCCAACTGGATGTGGCTCCAGACGGCGATCCAGTCGGGGATGAGATCGCCGTTCATGGCCTGGCGGTACTCGTCGGCGGCGTTCTGCCAGTTTTGCTCTTGATAGTAGGCCTCGGCCAGGCGGTAGTGGGCGAGCGAGCTGATGGGGTTGAGGACGAGGGCGGCCTGGTATTGCTTGATGGCGCCGGGGAAGTCGCCGGCGGCGACGAGGTTGTCGCCGCGGGAGAGGTCCACGCGCAGCTTGAGCGCGGGGCTGGACTTGAGGATCCAGTTGCTGGGGTCAATGGTGATCTTCTGGGGGCGGCCGGAGGTGTCGATGCTGAAGCTGCTGTCGCTGCCGGAGACGGCGACGGTGCGGGTCTCGGTGCCGCTGTCGGTGGAGACGCTGACCTGGACGGGCATGTTGAACAGGTCGAGGTTCTGCTGGATCTTGCCGGTGACGCGGTAGCCGCCGGCTTGCAGGCGGTAGACGGTGTACTGATTTTGGAAGGTGGGCACGGAGGTGCCCTGGTACCACTGGCTGAAGAAGCTGCGCAGGTCGGCGTGGGTATCTTTTTCCAGGGCCTGCTGGAACTGGGCGGTGGAGACGGACTTCCAGGCGTTGGCGTTGATGAAGTCGCGCAGGGCGTTGTTGAAGGGCTGGTCGCCGAGCTGCCAGCGCAGCATGTGGAAGAGCATGGCGCCCTTGTCGTAGTTGAGGTCCTGGAACTGGGGGCTGAAGACGTAGAGTTGGCGGGAGTTGACCAGGGCGGTGTCGGGGTAGCTCAGGGCGCCGATCTCGAGCTCGGTGACGAGGTCCTTCCAGGCGGCCTGGCCCTGGGTGTGCTCGATGTAGAGGGCCTCGCTGAAGCGGGCGGCGCCGTACTGCAGCCAGGCGTCATCGAGGCTGGCGGGGCTGAGCATGACGCCGAACCATTGCTGGGCGATCTCGTCCACCAGCAGGTTGACGTCCACCGAGCTGCCGATGCTCGATTTGGAGAGCACGATCAGGCCGGGGGAGCTGAAGGAGGGCAGGGCGTCGGCGGGGAGTTCGACGAATTGCAGGGCGGGGACGGGCGGGGTGCCGAAGGTGCCGGTGAGGAAGGTATAGATGTCGCTGGCGGCGGCGGCATATTTGGCGGTGAGGGCAGCGGGGACGTCGGGGCTGAAGTAGAAGCTGGTGTTGAGGCCGGCGTTGGCGAAGTTCTGGGGCTGGAGCGGGGTGACGATCACGCTGCCGGGGAAGCTGGCCTGGGTTTGGGTGAAGCGGTAGCCGACCTGGCCGTTGGGCTGGGGCGAGGTGGTGGCGGAGCCGCTGGCGATCATGGCCATGCTGGCGGGCAGGGTGGAGGTGATGGTGGCGGTGAAGCGGTCGGTGCCGTAGCCGGACAGGGGGAACCATTCGCCGGGGTAGAGGAGGAAGGCGCCGTCGGGGCCGACGTAGGCGGTGCGGATGCCGCTGATGGGGCTGAGATTGGCGTCGGCGAGGGGGCCGGCGTAATGGAAGGTCAGTTGGGCGGGGGTGTCGGGGGCGAGGGGGCCGTTGAAGGTAACGATGACCTGGTCGAGCTGGCGGAGCTGGGCGAGGCTGTCGCCAGCGGCGTCGGTGACGGCGGCGACTTGCAGGTTCTGGTTGAGGTGGAAGGCGGCGCTGGAGATGGGGGTGCGGGGCAGCAGGGTGAGCTGGGCGGTGGCCTCCAGCTGGTGGGCGGGGAAGTTGAAGCTGAGGTTGAGGTCGTAGTGGGTGATGGTGAAGGGGGCGAGCGGGGCGGTGGGGAGGACCGCGGCTGGGGCGGCGGCTTGGGGCTTGGGCTGGGCGCCGATGACGGGCGGGGGCGGGAGGGTCTGGGCGGCGGCGGCGCCCGCCAGCGCCAGAAGCAGGGCGAATGCACCGAGGCGAGACATATTCATATCGAGTATAGACGAGCGGCGGCGGGAGCCGGGGTACCGGGCGAGGGTGGAAGGTGGAGGGTCGCGGCGACCTCGGCGGCGGCGCGGGCGATGGCGCCGGGGGGGCCGAGGCGGAGGCGGACTTGGGCGAGGTCGGCGAGCATTTGGCGGCGCTCGGCGGTGTCGGGGAGGAGGCGTTGGGCCCAGGCGAGCAGGGCGGCGGGGTGGAGGTCGGCCTGGAGGAGTTCGGGCACCACGGCGCGCTCGGCGATGAGGTTGACCATGGCGACGTGGGGGGTGCGGACGAGGCGGCGGCCGAGGCGGTAGGAGAGCGGGGAGAGGCGGTAGACGACCACCATGGGGGTGGCGAGCAGGGCGGTCTCGACGGTGGCGGTGCCGCTGGCGACGAAGGCGAGGCGGGCGTGGGCGAGGGCGGGGTAGAGCTCGGCGGCGGGGACGAGGTGGAGGAAGGGGGCCAGGGCCGGGGGCAGGGCGGCGGCGATGGCGGCGGCGGAGAGGTGGGGAGCGACCGGCAAGACAAATTCGGGCGGGGGGGCGGCGGAGGCTTGGCGCAACTGCGCGGCGGCGGCGAGCAGGACGGGGAGGTGGAAATCGAGCTCGCGCTGGCGGCTGCCGGGGAGCAGGGCGATGAGCTCGGCGGCGGGGGCGGCGCCGAGGCGGGCGCGCCAGGCGGGGGCGGAGGGAAGGGAGGCGCGGGCGCGCTCGACCCGCTCGACCAAGGGGTGGCCGACGGAGGCGACCTCCAGGCCCTGGCGGGCGTAGAAGGCCTGCTCGAAGGGGAAAATGCAGATCATGCGGGCGACATCGCGGCGGATGAGCTTGACCCGGCGGCGGCGCCAGGCCCAGATCTGGGGACTGACGAAGTAGACCACCGGGATGGAAGCGGCGCGGGCGGCGGCGGCGAGGCGGAGGTTGAAGTCGGGGAAGTCCACCAGGATCAGCCCGCGGGGACGGCGCTGGAGCAGGGCCTGGCGGAGGCGGCGCCAGAGGCGGTGGAGGCGGGGCAGGTGGGCGAGAACCTCGACCAGGCCCATCACCGCGAGCTCGGAGGAGGAGACCAGCAGCTCACAGCCGGCGGCGGCCATGCGCTCGCCGCCGCAGCCGAAGAAGCGCAAGGGGGGATGGAGCTGGCGCAGGGCGGCGATGAGCTCGGCGGCGTGGGCGTCGCCGGAGGCCTCGCCGGCCACGATCATGATCTCTGGGGAAGCCAAGTCCATGGGCACTTAGCCTATTCTAGAGGGCAGGGAGGTTGGCATGGTGCGCACAAGCTGGCTGATCGGCGCGCTGGCGGCGGTGGTTCCCTGGGGGCTGGCGGCGCAGGGGGTGGCGCGGCCGGCGGCTGCGGCGGGCACGGTCGAGGTTTCGGCGCAGGGGGAGTACCATGCCCCGCCGGACACGGCGGTGGTGCGGATGGAGATCCGGGGGCAGAACGCGGCGCTGGCGGCGGCCTATGCGCAAGCCCGGGCGCAGGCGGAGCAGGTGCGCCGCCTGCTGCAGCAGCAGGGCTTCGCCGCGGCGCAGGCGCACTGGAGCGGCTACCAGGCGCAGCCCAACATTGACTACAAGACGCAGCGGGTGAAGGACTATACGGTGAGCGAGACGCTGCGGCTGGAGGTGGGCGATTTCAGCAAGATCGGGCCGCTGGTGGACGCCGCCGGGGAGGCGGGGCTGAACGCGCTGCGCGGGGTGAGCTTCGAGCTGAAGAACATGGATGCGGCCAAGGCGGCGGCGATCGGAGACGGCTACCGGCGGGCGGCGGCAGAGGCGGAGGCGCTGGCACGCGCCGCCGGGCGGCAGTTGGCGGGGCTGGAGCGGGCGACGGTGGACGTGGCCACGCCCGCGCCGCGGCCGATCCTCTATGCCATGGCGGCGCAGCGGATGGAGGCGCCCCCGCCGACCGAGTCGTTCACGCCGCAAACCATCACCGTGACGGCGAACATCCATGCCGTGTTCCGGCTGAAGCCGTGACGCGCCGGCTCAGCATCGTGATCCCGAGCTGGAACGGGCGGGAGCTGCTGCAGCGGTTTTTGCCCTCGGTGATGGTGGCGGCGGGCGAGAGCGAGGTGGTGATCTCCGACGATGGCTCCAGCGACGGCACGGCGGCATGGCTGGAGCAGGCGTATCCGCAGGCGCGCTGCGTGGCGAGCGCGGCCAACCGGGGATTTGCGCCGGCGGCGCACGCCGGCATCGAGGCGGCCAGGGGCGAGATCGTGGTGCTGCTCAACAACGACCTGGAGGTGGCGCCGGACTGCCTGGGAGCAGTGGCGGAATGGTTTGAGGATGGCACCCTCTTTGGGGTGACGTTTCGGGCGTACGATCTGCCGGAGCGGACGTTTGCCACGGGGGGGAAGCTGGGGCGGTGGCGGCGGGGCTTTTGGGAGACGTGGCGGAATTACGAGGCGGGGGCGGGCGGGGGGCGGGACGAGAGCTTCATGCTGGTGGGGGGATTTTGTGCCTTTCGGCGGCAGGCGTATTTGGAGATGGGGGGCCTGGACCCGATTTTTGCGCCCTATTACAGCGAAGACCTGGATCTCTCCTACCGGGCGCGCAAGCGGGGATGGCGGTTGGGGTATGAGCCGCGGGCGAAGGTCTATCACGCGCGCAGCTCGTCGGTGAACCGGCACCGCGGGCGGTTCCGTCGGCAGGCGGTGATCGAGCGCAACCGGCTGCTGTTCCACTGGCGGAACTTGGACGGGGGGCGGCTGGCGCGGCACCTGCTCTGGGCGCACGCGCTGTTGGCGCAGAACCTGCTGAAGGGGAATTGGGCCTACCACGCCGGCTACGCACAGGCGCTGGCGCGGGTGGGAGCAGTGCGGCGGTTCCGGCGGGAGGAGCGGGGGCATTGGTTGTGCCGGGATGCCGAATTGGAGCTGGCGAGCGGGGAAACATCTCTGGCCGCGGCGGCATCTCCCGGGCAGGAGCGCATATGAAGAAGTGGATCTTGCCGACGCTGGCGGTGGGGGGGGTAGTGTTTCTCATGACCCGGCCGGGGCGGGAACTGCAGGAGCAGATCAGCGACAACGTCGGCGACTGGGTGGAGGGGGCGGTCCGCTCCAGCCATCGGCTGCAGCAGACGCTGACGCAGGTGCAGAAGGCGCTGGATCGCTTCAGCCGGACGCTGGAGAAGGTCGCCTAGCGACCCTGCCCAAGGTCGCCGGGCCAGCGCAGCGACAGCATGCCGCCAACGCGCTATGATCAATGCAAGCCGATGCATGGACGCGGGCGAGCATGGGGTCGGGGCGTCTTTAGTTGGGTGCTCAACCTGACGCTGGCGGTGGTCATCGCCTTTTGCCTGGTGTTGTTTGTGTTCGAGCCGGTGCGGGTGGAGGGCTTCAGCATGATGCCCCGGCTGCACAACAACGAGCGGCTGTTCATTGACAAGGTCGCCTTCGACTTTCAACCGATTCGGCGGGGGGATGTGGTGGTGTTTCACTATCCCCGCGATCCCACCCAGAGCTTCATCAAGCGAATCATCGGCCTGCCGGGCGACCACATTGTGATTTGGGGAGGGACGGTCTACGTAAACGGCAAGCGGCTGGTCGAGCCGTACGTGCCGGCGGGGTTCCAAGACTACGCCGACTACCCGGAGGTGACGGTGCCGAAGGGGGAGTATTACGTCTTGGGGGATCACCGCAACAGCTCGAACGACAGCCGCTTCTGGGGCTGCCTGCCGGCCCAGAATATATTCGGGCGGGCGGTGTTCGCCTACTGGCCGGTGGGCGAGATGGGACTGATCCACTAGGAGCGGAGAAATTAGCTAGGCCAGCGCCTGGGCGAGATCGGCTTCGAGATCTTCGGGATCTTCCAACCCCACGGAGAGGCGGACCATGCCGTCGGTGAGGCCGATGGCGGCGCGGCCGTCGGGGCCGAGGGCGGCGTGGGTCATGGTGGCGGGGTGGGAGATCAGGGACTCGACGCCGCCGAGGCTCTCGGCCAAGCAGAAGACGCGGACGCGGCGGAGGAGGTGGTTGGCGCGCTCGAGCGAGCCGGTCTCAATGGTGATCATCGAGCCAAAGCCGGACATTTGGCGCTGGGCGAGGGCGTGCTGGGGATGCTGGACGAGGCCGGGGTAGTAAACGGCGCGGACGGCGGGGTGCGGGGCGAGCCAGGCGGCGATGCGGCGTCCGCTGGCGTCGTGCTGGCGCATGCGGACGGCCAGGGTCTTGACGCCGCGCAGGATCAGGAAACATTCGAAGGGGCTGAGGATGGCGCCGATTGATTTTTGCAGGAAGCGCAGATCGTCGGCCTGCTGGTCGGTGTTGGCAACGACCACGCCGCCGAGGCCGTCGCTGTGGCCATTGAGGAACTTGGTGGTGGAGTGGACCACCAGATCGGCGCCCAGGGCGAGGGGGCGCTGAAAGTAGGGGCTCATAAAGGTGTTGTCCACCACCAGTTCGGCGCCGTGGCGGTGGGCGATGGCGGCGCAGGCCTGGAGGTCGCAGAGCTCCATCAGCGGGTTGGTGGGGGTCTCGACGAAGAGCAGGCGGGTGGCGGGCTCGAAGGCGCGCTCGATGAGCTCGGGCAGGCGGGTGTCCACGTAGGTGAAGCGGAGGCCGAAGCGGCTGAGGACTTGGTTGAACAGGCGTGGGGTGCCGCCGTAAACGTTGCGGCCGCAGACGACGTGGTCGCCGGCGGAGAGGCGGGTCAAAACGGCCTGGATGGCGGCCATGCCGCTGGCGAAGACGTGGGCGGAGCGGCCGGCCTCGAGCGCGGCCAAGCTGGTTTCGAGCGCGTCGCGGGTGGGGTTGCTGACGCGGGAGTACTCGTAGCCTTTGTTTTTGCCGATCTCCTCTTGGACGTAGGTGGAGGTGGCGTAGATGGGGACGTTGACGGCGCCGGTGAGGGGATCGGGGGCTTGGCCGGCGTGAATGGCGAGGGTGGAGAAACCAGGTTGGGGGCTCATAGGCGTAGCGAGGCGGGCGTGGCGAGGCGGCGGGCCCCTATAATTGTAGCTGTTCATGTTCAGCTCTGCATGGCGACAACGCGGGGCGGCAATTGCGGCGGGCCTGCTGCTGGGAGTGGGCGCGGTGGCGCAGGGGCGCGCGCTGGGGCAGCCGAGCTGCCTGGTGCTGCCGTTTGCCAACCATTCGGGCGACGCCAGCCTGGACTGGATGGGGGAGAGCTTCGTGGTGGCGCTGCGGCAGGCGCTGGAGCCGACGCCGGTGGAGGTGTTGAGCCGGCGGGAACGGGCACAGGCGCGGCGCCTGGTGGGGGCGCCGGCCGGGGTGGAGTTGAGCCACGCCACCATGATCGGGATGGCGCAGGCGGCGGACGCGGATTGGGTGGTGGCGGGCAGCTATGACTACGATGGCAGCCAACTGCGGATGACGGGATGGGTGCTGGATCTGCGCCACGAGCACCTGGAGCCGCTGATCGAGGAGAGCGGAGGGCTGCAACAGTTGGAGACGCTGCAGGCGGCGCTGGGCGAGGCGGTGCGGCGGGAGGTGGCGCCGGGGACGGCGGCGGCGGCGGCGACGGCGGCGCTGCCGCTTTCGGCGTACGAGGAGTATGTGCGGGCCCGCACTGCGACGGGAGCGGCGGCGCAGATTGCCGACCTGGAGGTGGCGGCGCACCTGGCGCCCCAGGACGGGCGGGTGCTGCTGGCGCTGGGGCAGGCCTATCTGCGGGCCGGGCAGGACCAGGAGGCGCTGGCGTGGCTGCAGCGGGTGGGGCGGGAGACGCCGCAAGCGGCGACGGCGCAGTTCGAAGCCGGAGTGGCGGCGTATCGGCTGGAGGATTATCCCAAGGCGGTGGAACTGTTCCAGGGGCTGGCGCGCCGGCTGCCGCTGCCGGCGGTGGTGCAGGATCTGGGTTTGGCGCGCGCGGGGGCGCGGCATGAGACCGTGACCGGCAAGCTGGACACCGACTTTGCGGCGGAAGGGTTCCGCGAACTGGCGAGCGTGGTGGCGGAGGTGCAACAGGCCAAGGAGCGGGAGCTGGGGCCGCGGGAGCGGGTGCGGGAAGAACTGCAGCAGGGCCAGCGGCTGCAGGCGCAGGGGGGGCTGGAGGCGGCGGCGCAGGCCTACCAGGCGGTGATCGCGCAGGCGGGGCGGGAGCAGGCGGCGGAACTGGCGGCGGCGCACGCCGGGCTGGGGGAGATTTGGGAGGCACGGCACGACCGGGCGCAGGCGGAGAAGGAGGCGGTGGCGGCACTGGCGGCGGATCCGAACAGCGCCCGCGCGCGGGCGCTGCAGAAGCAACTGGGAGGGCTGCATGAGTAGGCACTGGGGCCCGTGGCTGAAGGTGGCGGGGGCGTTGGCGCTGCTGGCGGGGGCGGCGGGGGCGCGGACGGCGGCGCCGGCGGCGGGGACGGTGGAGATCATCCGGCTGGACGACACCGTCAACACGGTGAGCGCCGAGTACGTGACGCGCGGGCTGGACGATGCCGCGCGGCGGGGGGCGCGGGCGGTGGTGCTGGTGCTGAACACGCCGGGCGGGCTGGACACCGCCATGCGGACGATCATCCAGAAGATTTTTGCCTCGCCGGTGCCGGTGGTGGGGTTCGTGGCGCCGAGCGGAGCGCGGGCGGCGTCGGCGGGGTTCTATATCCTGCTGAGCTGCGATGTGGCGGCGATGGCGCCGGGGACCAACACCGGGGCGGCGCACCCGGTGCTCTTGGGGGGCACGCCCGACAAGATCGAGGCGGCCAAGATGCAGAGCGACGCGGCGGCGTTCATCCGCACCATCGCCACCCAGCGCCACCGTGACGTGGACTTGGCGCAGAAGGGGGTGGTGGAGAGCGAATCGTTCACCGAGCAGGAGGCGCTGGCGGGGCATTTGATTGACCTGACCGCACCCAACTTGGATGGGCTGCTGGCGGCGTTGCAGGGGCGGGAGGTGACGCGGCTCAACGGGGCGCAGCAGACGCTGCAGGTGGCGGGGGCGGGGCGGGTGGAGTATGCCATGAGCCTGCGCGAGCGGGTGCTGGACATGGACCCCAGCCTGGCGTTCGTGCTGCTGGCGATCGGGGGGCTGCTGCTGTACGTGGAGTTCACCCATCCGGGGATGGTGGCGCCGGGAGTGGCGGGGCTGATCCTGGTGGCGGTGGCGGTGTTTGCCCTGTCGCTGCTGCCGATTGACTGGGCGGGGGCGGCGCTGCTGCTGCTGGCGGTGGTGCTGTTCGCGCTGGAGGCGCAGTATCCGACCCATGGGGCGCTGGCGGTGGGCGGGGTGGTGAGCATGGCGCTGGGCGGCATCCTGCTGGTGGACGCGCCGGTGCGGCAGATGCGGGTGGCGGCCAGCACGGCGGTGGGGGTGGCGCTGGGCTTCGGGGCCATCAGCCTGCTGCTGGTGGAGCTGGTGGTGCGGGCGCGGCGGCACCGGGTGGTGACCGGGGCGCAGGGGCTGGTGGGAGAGACGGGGGTGGCGCTGACGGCGCTGGGGCCGGAGGGCAAGGTGCGGGTGCACGGAGAGATCTGGCAGGCGGTGGCGAGCCAGCCGGTGGCGTCGGGCAGCGGGATTCGGGTGCGGGCGGTGCGGGGGCTGCGGCTGGAAGTGGAAGCGATGCCCGCGCAGACGCCGGTGTTATCGCCGTGATGCTCCCCCGCGGCGGGGCGAGGCGCGGCCGAGCCTGCTGGTAAACTGCAAGAGGCGAAAGGAGTGTGTCCCCATGCCGGCGACCCTGATCCTGGTGGTGATCGTGGCGTTGTTCCTGATGTCCGCCGTCAAGGTGATGGCGGAATACGAGCGCGCCGTGGTGTTTCGGCTGGGGCGGCTGCTGCCGCAGGCCAAGGGACCTGGGCTGGTGCTGATTTTTCCGGTGATTGACCGGGTGGTGCGGATCTCGCTGCAGGTGGACACGCTGGATGTGCCGCCGCAGGACATCATCACCCGCGACAACGTGACCTGCACGGTGACGGCGGTGGTCTACTACCGGGTGATTGATCCGCAAAAAGCGGTGGTGGAGGTGAAGAATTTCCGCTTCGCCAGCTCGCAGTTCGCGCAGACGACGCTGCGGGCGGTGCTGGGCGAAGTGGAATTCGACGACCTGCTGTCGAGCCGGGAGAAGCTGAACAGCCGGCTGCAGGGCATCCTGGACGAGCGCACCGAGCCGTGGGGGGTGAAGGTGACCGACGTGGTCATCAAGGCGGTGGATCTGCCGGAGACGATGCAGCGGGCAATTGCGCGGCAGGCGGAGGCGGAGCGGGAGAAGCGGGCCAAGATCATCCATGCCGACGGGGAGTACGAGGCGGCGACGCGGCTGTCGGAGGCGGCGGCGATCATCGCCAGAGAGCCCATTGCGCTGCAGTTGCGGTATTTGCAGACGCTGGTGGAGATCGGCACGGAGAAGAATACGACGGTGGTGTTCCCGCTGCCCATGGATTTGATTGAAGTGTTCATGACGCGCGGAGGCGGGAAGCCCAAGCCGAGCGCGCCCGGACCCCAGGCCCTATGAAACCCGCCGCGCGCCGAGTGGAAGAACGCGAGGGCCGGGGCGACTCGCACTATCAGCTCGAGCTGGGCTCGAAGTCGCTGTTGGCGCTGTTTTTTGGGCTGGCGGCGGTGTGCGGCATGTTTTTTGCCTTTGGCTACACCATCGGCAAACACACCATCCCGGCGACGTTCCGGCTGGGCAGCTCGCCCACGCCCAGCGCGAGCACGGGGCTGGGGGTGGCGCCGGCGGCGGGGGCCGGGGTGCAGCCGCCCAATCCACAGGCGCTGAGCGCGACCGAGGCCGACCAGACGCCCAGCACGCTGAGCCCGGCGGGCGGGGCGGCCACGCCCGGGGCGGGCGGAACGAATGCCGCCGCCGGCACGGCGGCGGGGGCGAGCCCAGCCGGCGCCCCGGCGACGGGGGCAGTGCCGGCGCCGATAGCCGCTCCGACGAGCCCGCCCGCCGCCGCCGGGGCGCCGCCGGGAGCAGCCCCAACCGTGCCGGCCAGCCCGGCGGGCAACTCCGGGGTGTATCAGGTGCAGGTGTTTGCCGGGGTGCAGGGGGACGCCCAAAGCCTGGCGACCGCGCTGCAGTCCAAGGGGTATCCGGCCAGCGTGGTGGCACCGGCGGCAGGATCGAGCGATCCCTTGTACCGGGTGGAGGTGGGGCCCTATTTGACCAGTGCCGAGGCGCAGGCGATGAAATCGCGGCTGACGGCGGATGGGTATCAAGCCGTCGTCAAGCAATGAGGGGGCGAGAAGGCAGTGTGGAGGGAAGGACCGGGATGGGCAAACGCATGGGCGTTGGGGGCATCCTGAGGGAAATGGGGGAGTGGGAGAGGAATTTGCAGTACGCCGCGGCGGGGGTGGCGGCGGCGGCGGCGGTGGAGATGCTGGCCGGGGCGGGGCATAGCGCGGGGGAACGGCTGGGGCGGTGCCTGGCCGCCGGGGGCGTGGCGGTGGCCTACGGGCACTTGGTGCCGCGGGGGTATTGGGGCGTGAGGTCGGGGATGGCGTTTGCGCGGCTGCCGCCGGTGCGGGCGCGCTCGCTGCAGGGGCTGGTTTGGGGCGGGCTGACGGGCTGGCTGTTGCACGCGGTACAATAGCCTGTTCCATGTTTGAAATCAGCGTTGAAGAGACCTTTTCCTCCGGCCATGCCTTGCGCGGGTATCGCGGCAAGTGCGAGAACCCGCATGGGCACAACTACAAGGTGCGGGTGTGCCTGGCCGGGACCGAGCTCAATGACATCGGGCTGCTCTACGATTTCAAGGACCTCAAGGCCAGCATCCGGCAGGAGACGGAACGTCTCGACCACCAGTATCTGAACGACCTGGAGCCATTTCGCGAGCTCAACCCCTCGGCGGAGAACCTGGCGCGGTTCCTGTATGAGCGGCTGGGGGAGCAGATGCGCGGCCAGGCGCCGGGGATTCGGGTCAAGTCGGTGACGGTGTACGAGACCGATACCACGTCGGCGGTGTATTCCGATTGACGCATCTGCAGGTCAGCGAAATCTTTCATTCGATCCAGGGCGAAAGCAGCCGCGCCGGGGCGCCGTGCGTGTTTGTGCGCCTGACGGGGTGCAATTTGCGCTGCCGCTGGTGCGACACCGAGTACGCATTTTATGGCGGGCGGCGGATGGAGCTGGGCGAGGTGCTGGAGGCGGTGGCGGCGTATCCGTGCCGGCGGGTGGAGATCACCGGCGGGGAGCCGCTGCTGCAGGGCGCGGCGGCGGCGGAGCTGGCCGGAAAGCTGCTGGACCAGGGCTACGAGGTCATGATCGAGACCAGCGGAGAGCGCGACCTGAGCGTGCTTCCCGAGCGGGTGATCAAGATCGTGGACGTGAAGTGCCCGGGGAGCGGCGAGGCGGGGAGTTTCCGGCAGGAGAATCTGAAGCTGCTGCGGAGCTGGGACGAACTGAAGTTTGTGCTCGCGGACCGCGCCGACTACGAGTTTGCGCTGCAGTTCATCGCCCGCCACGGGCTGGGCGGGGCGGCGCCGACGCTGCTGTTTTCGCCGGCCTTTCACCAAGACGCCGCCGGGGAGCGGGGCAGCGCCCACTGCCAACTCGACCCGCGCTCGCTGGCGGAGTGGATGCTGCGCGACGGGGTGCCGGCGCGGCTGAGCCTGCAGATCCACAAATTCATCTGGGACCCGGCGCTGCACGGCGTATGAGCGGGCGGGACCAGCGGCGGGCGGTGGTGCTGGTCAGCGGCGGCATGGACAGTTGCGTGTGCGCGGCGCTGGCGGCGCGGGAGTTCGACCCGGCGTTTTTGCACTTCGACTATGGGCAGCGGACTGCGGGGCGGGAGCGGCGGGCGTTCGCGGCGATTGCAGATTTCTACGGGGTGGAGCGGCGGCTGGTGGTGGAGACGGGACTATTCCGTCAGATCGGGGGCTCGGCGCTGACCGACGCCAGCCTGGCGGTGCCGGAGGAGGGGAAGGACGAGGGGGTCATTCCGATTACCTACGTGCCGTTCCGCAATGCCCATTTGCTGGCGGCGGGGGTGTCGTGGGCGGAGGTGCTGGGGGCGGAGGTGGTGGTGATCGGGGCGGTGGCCAACGACAGTTCGGGCTATCCCGACTGCCGCCCGGAGTACTACCAAGCCTTCAATCGGCTGCTGGAGGTGGGCACGCGCGACCGGCGGGTGCGGGTGGAGACGCCGCTGCTGGAACGGAGCAAGGCGGAAATCGTGCGGCTCGGGCTTGAACTGGGAGCCCCGTTTCCATTATCTTGGTCTTGTTATCAAAATTCCGACGAGGCCTGCGGGCGGTGCGATAGTTGCCGCCTACGGCTGCGCGCGTTTGGCCAAGCGGGGGCCCAAGACCCCATCGCCTACGCTACCAAGGAGAAAACATGAAAACCATGAAACGGTTGAGTTGGCTGGTAGGGGTGGCGCTGCTGGGAGGGCTGATGGCGGTGCCCATGGCGGCGCAAGTTTCCGGCGGGATCAAGGGCAAGCTGATCGGGCTGGACGGCAAGCCGGCGGCGAAGACGGTGATCACCTTCACCCGCATCGACGCGAAGGGAACGTTTACGCTCAAGACGGACAAGAAGGGCAACTACGGCTATTACACGCTGCCGGTGGGGAAATTCAACATCAGCGTGCCGGTGAACGGCCAGGAGACGGTGGTGGAGCGGGGCGTGACCACGGTGATGGGGCAGGCGGTGGTGGTGCCGATCAACCTGCAGGTGCTGTCGGCGGCGGAGAACGGCACGGCGCCGCCGCCGGGCATGACCAAGGCAGAGGCGGCGGCCTATGAGGCGAAGATGAAGGAAGAGGCCGAGGCCAACAAGAAGCTGGGAACGCTGAACAGCCTGCTGAAGCAGAACAAGCAGTTCGTGGACGCCAAGCAGTATGCCCAGGCGGTGGCGGTGATGGAGCAGGCGGTGACGCTGGACCAGAAGCACGACGTGCTGTTCGCCAACCTGGCGGAGGACTACAACCACAACAAGCAGTACGACAAGGCGGCCGAAGCCTATCAGAAGGCGATCGCGCTGAAGCCCAACGACGCCGGCTACATGATCAACCTGGGGACGGTGCTGTCGAAGGCGGGCAAGGTGGACGAGGCCAACGAAGAGTTTGCCAAGGCGGCGGCGGTGGATCCGACCCAGGCCAAGATGGCGATGTACAACTCCGGCGTGGTGCTGCTCAACCAGGGGAACATGGACGCGGCGGTGGCGGCGTTCGACAAGCTGCTGACGATCGACCCCAACAACGCCGACGCCTGGTACTACAAGGGGATTTGCCTCTTGGGCAAGGCCACGACGGACCCCAAGACCAACAAGCTGATCCCGCCGCCGGGGACGGTGGAGGCGCTGCAGAAGTCGCTGCAGTTGGCGCCCAACGGGCCCAATGCGGCCAACGCCAAGGCGGCGCTGCAGACGCTGCAGAGCGGGCAGTAGCGGCCGGGTGGGAGAAAGCAAAAGGGTCCGCCGGCGGTGGCCGGCGGACCCTTTTGCTTTGGAGGGGGCGCCGCTGCTAGTGAACGGAAGCGGCGGGGACGACCTGGAGGGGAGCGGTGAGGGCGAAGCCGAGCTCGGTCTCGGCGGGGAGGTTGACCTCGGCGGGCTTGGTAAGGGCCTGGGCAGCGGTGCCGGTGCCGGCGCCGGCGGCGGCGCCGATGGCGGCGCCCTTGCCGTGGCCGACCAGGGCGCCGATGAGGGCGCCCACGGCGGCGCCGCCGCCGATGGCTTCGGCGCTGCGCGTGGTGCGGGAACTGGCCAGCCTGGTGACGGCCTGAGTGGAGAGGCCGTAGGATTGGCCGTTGTACTGCAGGGTGGCCAGGCTCAGGACGAGGCGGGACTGGCCGCGGAAATGGCCGGCGGAGTCGGCGGCGGTGATGGTGCCGCTGACGGTGGCGCCCTGGGGGATGGCGATCTGGCCATTGACGCGCACCGGAGCCGCGATGGTGCCCTCGAAGCTCTGGCCGGCGGCGGCGTTGGCGGAGCTAAGGGCTTGGCTGAGGCGCACGTGCAGCGTGGTGCCGGGCTCAATCTGGACCGGGACGGCGGCTTGCATGGTGGGGGCGGGAGCCTGGGCGGGAGCCTGGGCGGGAGGCCGGCTGGCGGCGCGGCGCATGGAGCCGCCGGACTGGGGCGGCATGGCGGTCATGGCATTGTTGGGGGCAACCGCGCCGGCGGCCGGATTGGCGGCGGTGTTGGTGGCGATCTGGTTGTCCACCTGGGTGACGCCGGGGACTTGGGCATCGGCGGCGGCGGCATTGCGGGCGGTGTCGCTGGCGACGGTGCCGGAGAGGGTGACCACGCCATTGAGCGCCGTGGCGTTCACGCCGGCGCCCTGCAGGGCGGGATCGGCGTTGAGCTTGTTCTGCACGGCGGCGGTGATGGCCTGGTCTTGGCTATTGGCATTGCCCTTGGAGCAGGCGGTCAGCACCAGCGCCAGCAGGGCGGCGGCGCAGCAAGCGGACAAAAGGCGGGTACGCATGGGTCCTCCTCGGTAAAAACTGCGTGGACGTAATTGGATTCTAGCCCCTAATCTTGACTGGCTGCAATCGGGATGCCAAACTTGATGGATCCGTAACTGGATTGGATGGGCCGGCGGAGCCAAGTCCCCCGGCCCTTTTTTCCATGCCCCACCCCTATGCCAGCATGATCCTCGCCTGGGAACGGCGGCTGAACCGCGTGGACCAGAACCGGCGGCTCAGCCGGTTCGACTGGGGCGGGGAGTGGCTGCGGCAGACGCCGGTGAACGGCTTGGGGGCGTGGCCGGCGGGAGCGGCGCCGGCGGCTGTGCTGCCGGAGCTGCAGGCGTGGAACCAGCGGGTGGTGGCGCAGAGCGGGGCGTTTTTCGACTACGCGCCGGTGGGCGGGTACCGGCTGGAGGGGGACACGCTGCGCTTCCGCTCGCCGGTGGAGACGCCCTACGAGGAGAACCACGAGGTGTATGCGCGCTGGTTTCCGGCGGCGGGCAAGGCGGCGGTGGTGGTGGTGGCGCAGTGGAACGCCGACGAGCAGGGGCACCTGGGGCTGTGCCGGATCCTGCAGCGGGCGGGCATCGCCTGCCTGCGGGTGAGCATGCCCTACCACGACCGGCGGATGCCGCGGGGGCTGACGCGGGCGGAGTACACGGTGGACGCCAACATCGGGCGGACCATCCACGCGGCGCGGCAAGCGGTGTGCGATATCCGCGCCAGCCTGGACTGGTTGGAGGGGCGGGGGCACGGCGCGCTGGGGATTGTGGGCACCAGCCTGGGCTCATGCTATGCGCTGCTGGCGAGCGCGCACGACGCGCGGCTGCGGACCAACGTGTTCAACCACGTCTCGCAGCACTTCGGCGACGTGGTGTGGACCGGGCTGGCGACGGCGCATGTGCGGCGCAGCCTGGAGCCGCATCTGGACCAGGAACAAGTGCGCGAGGCGTGGCGGACGATCAGCCCGGCGAGCTACCTGGAGCAGTTCGCGCGCACGGCGGCGGCGGCGCCCAAGCGCAACCTGCTGTTGTGGGCGCGCTATGACCCCTGCTTCCTGCCGGAGTACTCGCGCCAGGTGGTGGCGTCGTTCCAGCGGCTGGGGCTGCACCACGAGGCGCACGGGCTGGCGTGCGGGCACTACACCATCGGGCGGGCGCCGTTCAAGTACGCCGATGCCTGGTACATCACGCGCTTTCTGCGGCGCCAGCTCGCGAAGTAGATAGAATCAGCTAGCATGGCGGCGCTGCTGGAGATCTGCGAACTGCGGGTGGAGCTGGGGCGGCGGGCGGTGCTGCGCGGGGTGTCGCTGGAGCTGGAGGCGGGCGCGAGCCGGGCGCTGGTGGGGGAATCGGGCAGCGGCAAGAGCACGGTGCTGCGCAGTTGCCTGGGGCTGCTGCCGGCGGGGGCGCGGGCGGAGGGCCAGGTGAGGTGGCGGGGACAGAACCTGCTGGCGTGCGGGGCGGGGGCATGGCGGCGGCTGCGGGGGGCGGCGATCGGGTGGATTCCGCAGGAGCCGGCGACGGCGCTGGATCCGCGGCGGACGGCGGGGGCGCACCTGCGCGAGTGCCTGCGGGCGCACGGGCGGAGCATGGCGGGCGGGGAGCTGCGGCGGCGGGTGGGGGCGGGGCTGGAAGAGGTGGGGCTGGAGGCGGGGAGGGCGGAGGAGTATCCGCACCAGTGGTCGGGGGGGATGCAGCAGCGGCTGCTGGCGGCGATGGCGCTGGCGCAGGGGCCGCAACTGCTGCTGGCGGACGAGCCCACCTCGGCGCTGGACACGCTGCACCAGGCGCAGTTGCTGGAGCTGGTAGGGAGGCTGCGGCGGGAGCGGGGGTTTGCGCTGCTGTGGGTGACGCACGACCTGGCGGTGGCGGCGGCGGTGGCCGGGCAGGTGAGCGTGCTGCAGGCGGGGGTGGTGGTGGAGCAGGGAACAGCGGCGGAGGTATTCCTCCGGCCGCGGCAGGCGTATACGAGGGCGCTGGTGGAGAGCCAGCCGCGGCTGGCGGCGGGAAGGGGACGGTGAGCGCGGCGGCGGCCACGGCGGCGCTGGCGCTGGAACTGGACTCCGTGGGGGCGGAACTCGAGGGGCGGAGGATTCTCGGCGCAGTCTCGCTCAGGCTAGGGGCGGGCGAGACGCTGGCGGTGGTGGGGCCGTCGGGGGCAGGCAAGAGCACGCTGGGGCGGCTGGCGGTGGGGCTGCAGGCGCCGAGCCTTGGGCGGGTGCTGGTGGAAGGCCAGGATTTGGCGGCGCTGTCACCGGGTGAGCTGCGGCGGCTGCGGCCGGCGATGCAATTGATTTATCAGGACCCGCAGCGGTCGCTGGACCCCAGACTGCCGGTGGCGGCGGCCATCAGCGAGGGGCTGGAACTGCAGGGCGGGGAGGCGCCGGGCTGGGGACGGGGGCTGCGGGCGTGGCGGCAGCGGCAGGCGGAGGCGTGGCTGCCGCGGGTGGGGTTGGAGGCGAGCCTGGCGTGGCGGCTGCCGGCGGAGCTGAGCGGGGGGCAGCGGCAGCGGGTGGCGATTGCCCGCGCCCTGGCGCTGCGGCCGCGGCTGCTGGTGGCGGACGAGCCGGTGGCGGCGCTGGATGCGGCCACCGGCGCGGGCATCCTGGCGCTGCTGGGGCAGTTGCAGCGGGAGCAGAGGCTGGCCTGCCTGCTGATCTCGCACCACTTGGCGCAGGTGGCGGGGCTGGCCCAGCGGGTGGCGGTGCTGGCGCCCGGGCCGGAGGGAGCGACGGTGGTCGAGACCGGACCGACGGCGGAGGTGCTGGCGCGGCCGCAGCATCGGTTGACGCAGGCGCTGCTGGCGGCGCTGCCGCCGTGGCCGCCGGCAGGCAGCGAGCCGGAACGCGGAGAGGCGGGGAGGAGTATATAATCCCGCCATGTCCGCCCCAACCCAGCCAGTAAGCGCGCCACGGGATGATGCGCCGAGAATGTCCTCGCCGGCCCGCATCTTCGGCACGTTTTTGTCACCCGGGCGCACCTTTGCCGACCTGGCGCGGGAGCCGCACTTCATCTTGTGCTGGTGCGTGCAGGCGGCGGCGGGGATGGGCTATGGGGCGATGCTGCTGCACCGGGTGGGCCGCTACGGACTGGCGCAGCAGGCGGTGATGCAAAGCAGCCGGACCACGGCGCTCGGTCCGGCGGCGGTGCAGACGGCGACCGCCAACGCCGCCAAGTTTTTCCCCATCAGCCTGTACGCCGCGCCGGTGTTCACCATCATCAGCTTGTTGTTTCTGGGCTGGATTTTCCAGGGGATCTCGACCTTCCTGTTGGGGATCGAGGTGCGCTACAAACAGACGCTGGCGATGGTGAGCCATGCCTTTCTGGTGTGGACGGTGTATACGCTGCTGGCCATGCTGACGCTGGGGCTGATGCGGGACCCGACCACGTTCCAGTTCACCAACCCGCTGGGCACGAACCTGAGCTTCTATTTGAACAAGGGCAGCAGCCCAGCGTTCCTCTACGCCTTGGGGAGCCATCTGGACGTGTTCGCGGTGTGGGCGTTGGTGCTGCTGTCGCTGGGGCTGGCGAAGCTGGGGGGGCGGAAGGGGAAGTTTGGCAGCGCCTTGGCCGCCACGGCAACGCTGTGGCTGTTTTATTGCTTGGTGGTGGCGGGCGTCGCGGCGGCGTTCGCCTAGCCCTGGTGGGCGCGGGCCCCAGCGCGCCTGCCCGGCCCGGCTGTAGCAGCGCCAGGCCGGTGCGGCGCGCGTCCCGCTTGTGAGCCGCCCCGCTGTAACAGCGCGGGGCGGCATGCTCGCGCCGACTCGGGTGCCCAGAGCCCCAAGTCGGCGCTGCGCTGCTTCACTGCCTGGGGGGCCGCGCCGGATTCGCCTCCCGGGGGCGCAGACGCGCCACTGGCGCGTCTGCCCCTGCGGAATTACGACCACCCCAAAGCCGTTGCGGCGTTGGGGACCCCGGTTCGCAGCCTTTCGCGCCGGTTTTGCCCGCAGGCAAAGCGGCGCGACCTCCGCGAATAGTTGTAGCCCGTTCCAGCGCAAATGCGAGCGGTTCTTCTTGGTGAAAGCCGCATGATCGCAACCCGAGCAGGCTACGACAATCGTGAAACGGCTCTACCGCACCGGGCTGGCGGGGGCGGACTCGCTGGCGACGGCGGCGAGCAGGCGCTCGGTGTCGGCGAGCACGGCGGCGGCGCCGGTGATGGCGAAGGGGAGCTTGAGCGTGCCGTCGGGGCTGAACTGGGCGCCGGGGGTGCGCTCGACGAGTTGGGCGATGCGCTGCGGGTCCACCTGCGCCTGGGGGGCGAAGCGCAGCCAGAGCTGGTCGCGGCGGCGCTCCAGGGCGAGCAGGCCGAGCTGGCGGCAGCGCGGCTTGAGGGCGGCGTAGGCCAGCAGGTTCTGCACCGGCGCCGGCGGCGGGCCGTAGCGGTCGCGC
>DATKSZ010000054.1:0-3948 GCA_035531375.1 Terriglobales bacterium
GCTCCATGATCTCCTGCATGTCTTTCCCCCTTAACAGGTTGCGGCCCTCCTCTGTCACCAGAGTCAAGCCTGGTTTACTCCCCGCCAGGGGTGGGGGATTTTTCAACCGGCGTTATGGGGATTTTTGCACCGGCGCTGACACCTGGTGTCCGGACCGAGGCCCGGGCATTGGGCAATGCAGCGTAAGGGTGGGATGCAGGCAGGGGCGGAGGGATTGTGATATTCGTGTGACAGCGAGCCTGGTGATAGGCGGTGAGGTGGCGGCGGGGGTGGCCCGGGAGGGCGGGCGAGAGACTACAATCGAAGGGTATGGCCCAACGCGGACCGATCCATTTGGCGCGCATCGCCGGCATTGACCTCCTGCTGCACTGGACGTGGTTTCTGGTGCTGCTCTACGAGGTGGAGTCGCGGGCGGGGGCGTACACCTGGCTGGGCTGGAACGTACTCGAGGTGCTGGCGCTGTTTGCGATCGTCACCCTGCACGAGTTTGGGCACGCGCTGGCGTGCCGGCAGGTGGGGGGGACGGCCAACCGCATCCTGCTGTGGCCGTTTGGCGGGATAGCGTTTGTGGACCCGCCGCCGCGGCCGGGGGCGACGCTGTGGACCATCGCCGCCGGGCCGCTGGTGAACGTGGCGCTGGCGCCGCTGCTGTGGTGGGCGCAGGGGCTGGCGGCGTCGGGGAACGCGGCGACGTTTTTGCAGTCGATTTTTGCGATCGACCTGGGGCTGTTGGTCTTCAACCTGATGCCGGTCTATCCGCTGGACGGGGGGCAGATCCTGCAGGCGCTGCTGTGGTTCCCGCTGGGGCGGGCGCGCAGCCTGCTGGCGACCACGGTGCTGGGGCTGGCGGGGGTGGCGCTGCTGCTGTTGGAGGCGCTGCGGACGCAGGACCTGTGGCTGGGCATGATGACGGGCTTCATCCTGCTCTATTGCTGGAACGGGCTGAAGCGGGCGCGGGCGATGGGGCGGCTGGCGAAGCTGCCGCGGCACGCGGGTTGGGCCTGCCCCGACTGCCAAGCGGCGCCGCCGTTGGCCGAGCTGTGGGACTGCCGCACCTGCCACAAGTCGTTCGACCCGTTCGCGACCGGCGGGGCGTGCCCGCTGTGCGCGCAGCAGTTCCAGCGGGCGCGCTGCCTGAACTGCGGGCACGCGCACCCGCTGGCGGCGTGGGCGGCCTCGGGCGCGGGGGTTGCCGCCGCGGGCTAGAGCATCGGCAGCCCCGAGGCCGCTGCCCGCGTCGCCGCCATCCTAGGGTGGGTGCGGGCCCCAACGCGCCTGCCCGGCCCGGCTGTAGCAGCGCCGGGCCGGTGCGGCACGCGTCCCGCTCGTGCTCGCGCCGACTTGGGGCCCGGTGGCCCCAAGTCGGCGCTGCGCGGCCTCGCTGCTGGGCTGCTGGGGCCGCGCCGAATTCGCTTCCCGGGGGGGCAGACGCGCCACTGGCGCGTCTGCCCCTGCGGAATTGCGGCCACCCCAAAGCCGCTGCAGCTTTGGACTCCCTACCTTCGCGCCGATTTTGCCAGCAGGCAAAGCGGCTCGACCCCGGTGAGCGGACCGAAGGGGCGCGGCGGCGGGCGCTAGCGGGACGGGACCAGCGATTGTTGCCAACGCTGCAGGGTGGTGCGGTCGAGGCGGAGGGTGAAGCGGACCTGGGGGCCGGATTGAGTGACCTGGAGGCGGTCGAGGAGGGCGCGGAGGGTGGGGGTGCCGTCGGGGGCCTCGGGGAGCAGGGGCTGGAAGTGCTGGATCTGGGCTTGGAGCCAGGCGGCGGATTGGGCAGCGTCGGCGGGGGAAGCGGTGGCCAGGGTGCCGCTGAGCGAGAGGCTTAGGTCGGGGTGGGCGACGAGGCTGGCTTGCAGGCGCTGGGCGTTGCGGAAGGGGGGGCGCCTGCCATCGAGTTTTTGCTGGGCGGCGAGGTGGAGGGTGTCCATGGCGAAGTAGCCGAGCGGGGGCAGCGACCAGAAGGGGCGGCGCCAGAGGGGCGGGGCGAAGGGGTGGAAGGTTTGGGCCTGCCGCAGGACCGCTTGCGGGTGGACCGAGTTGGTCACGAGGAGGCGGCGGGGGCCGAGCGGGATCACCGTGATCGGGCGGTCGGGACGGGACCAGCCGGGGAACTGGTAGCCGACGGCGCCGTCCAGCGCCAAGCGGCGCTGGGCGTGCTGGCCTAGGTAGGCCTGGAATTTGGCCGGGAAGTTGCCGGCCAGCTCGGCCGTGGTGGAGTCGGACTGCACAGGAGAGCCGCGGAGGGAGATCGCCAGCCGGTCGAGGTCGCGCTCGAACTCGAAGCCGGACTCCTTTATAAAGGCGGCGTAGGCGGGGGCGGGCTGGATATTGCCGCCCACGGCCAGCCATCCGGCTTGGCGCAGGGGCTGGAGGTCCATATAAAGGAGGGTGTCGCCGGCGGGCAGGGCGCGGACCTCGACGGGGACGGAGCGGTAGAGCAGCCAGGCCGCCGCCGCAACCACAAGGACGAGGGGAAGGGCCAGCCACTTCGGGGAGGGGGGCGTCACCGGCCGGCTCCGGCGGGGATGGGGGGTTGGCGGAGGGGGCGGCGGTGGCCGCGGTGGCAGGTGTAGCAGGTGACCTCGGGACGGCCGCTGAAGTTGTCGCGGTTGATGGCGTCCACCATGCGCAGCATGCGGCGGGAGACGAGCTTGGAGTCGAGGGCGTCGCTGGCGTCGTCGGCCTTGACATGACAAAAGCTGCATTTAACTCCCAAGCCGATGTCCAGGGAGCGCATGCGGCGAAGGAGTTGGGCGTGGGTGAGGGTTGGGGGCAGGACCAGGAGGTTTTTCGGGGGGCCAGGCGGGGTGCGGGGGGCTTGGGCGGCGAGGCTGAGGGCGGCCAAGCCGAGGAGGAGCAGGGGGCGCATAGAGGTCAATGTAGCAGAGGCGGGGAGGAGGGGGGCGGAGAGGGTCCAGATTGGGAAGGGACAGGGTATACTAGCAAGAGGCCGGCGGGAAGCCGGGGAAGCGGGCGCGAGGTTGGGTCCGGGTTTGGTTGCAAGTTGGCGGCATTTTTTTATACAATAAAGCCTTTGTCGCCGGGACACGGTGCTCGGCAGGGGTGTCTATGCGCCCCGGGTGGGCTTGTGGCCGGCGTGGACAGCGGCTGGCGTAGCTCAGATGGTAGAGCAGCTGATTTGTAATCAGCCGGTCGGGGGTTCAATTCCCTCCGCCAGCTCCATCGTAGGCGCGGCGCGGCTGGGGTCCGGGGGAAGCGGGATTTTTTCGGACAGGTGGGTGAGTGGTTAATACCAACAGACTGTAAATCTGTCGCCCCTTGGGGCTACGGAGGTTCGAATCCTCCCCTGTCCACCAGAGTGCGTTGGGAAGAAGTGGTTGAGGAATGCAGGCCGGGAGCAAGCCGCGGGCGCCGCAACTCCGCATAGCGGTGGGGATGGCGCTGTACGGCGCGCTGCTGGTGGCGAGCCTGGCCACGCTGAGCGATTGGCGGATACGGCTGGCGACGGTGGCGGTGATTTTGCTGTTCGCCGGCCGCACGTTGTGGCAGCCGCGGCGGACGGAGGCGCCCCGGCCCTTTGGGCGGGAAGCGGACCTGGCGCCGGGGAGGTCGGAGGAGGAAGAGGTTTAGGGCCGATGTAGCTCAGTTGGCAGAGCGCGTCCTTGGTAAGGACGAGGTCACCAGTTCAATCCTGGTCATCGGCTCCAGAGATCGGTGGAAGGAAGCGGAAGCGGCGGGAGTAACTCAGGGGTAGAGTGTCAGCCTTCCAAGCTGAACGTCGCGGGTTCGAATCCCGTCTCCCGCTCCAGTTCGGAGGCGGGCGCGAGGCAGAAGGGTTAGAGGAGAACAAGCGTGGCGAAAGAGAAATTCGACCGTTCCAAGCCCCACGTCAACGTGGGCACCATCGGGCACATTGACCACGGCAAGACGACGCTGACGGCGGCGATCACCAAGGTGCTGGCCAAGCACGACCCCAAGGTGTCGTTC
>DATKSZ010000055.1:0-2632 GCA_035531375.1 Terriglobales bacterium
CTGGGTCAACTGGTGCACCGCCTCGTAGGTCAGGGTGCCGCTGCGGCTGACGATGCCCACCCGCCCGGGCAGGTGGATGGAGCCCGGCATAATGCCGATCTTGCACTCTCCCGGGGTGATGATGCCCGGGCAGTTGGGGCCAATGAGCCGACTCGACGAGCACCGCACCACCGCCCAGGCGCGCGCCATGTCGAGCGTGGGGATGCCCTCGGTGATGCACACGATCAGCGGCACCCCGGCGTCGGTGGCCTCCAGGATGGCGTCGGCGGCGAACGGCGGCGGCACGAAGATCACCGAGACGTTGGCGCCGGTGGCGGCCACGGCCTGGCGCACGGTGTCGTAGACCGGCGTGCCCTCGTGCGTGGTCCCGCCCTTGCCGGGCGTCACCCCCGCCACCACTTGGGTGCCGTATTCCCGGCACATGCGGGCGTGGAAGCTGCCCTCGCGTCCGGTGATGCCCTGGACCAGGAGGCGGGTGTTGCGGTCAACTAGGATGCTCATAGTGCGATCAACCCTTTGCGGCGGCCACCACCTTGGCGGCCGCGTCCTGCATGTTTTCGGCGACGGTGATCTTGAGGCCCGAGGCCGCCAGGATCTCCCGTCCCTTCTGCACGTTGGTGCCCTCCATGCGGATCACCAGCGGCAGCTTGAGCTGCACCGCCCGCGCCGCCTCCACCACGCCGGTGGCCAGGGTGTCGCAGCGCAGGATGCCGCCGAAGATGTTGATCAGCACCGCCTTCACGCTGGGGTCCTTGAGCAGGATCTCGAAGGCGTGCCGCACCTGCTCGCTGTTGGCCCCTCCGCCCACGTCGAGGAAGTTGGCCGGCGCCCCGCCGGCGTACTGGATGATGTCCATGGTCGCCATCGCCAGCCCGGCGCCGTTGACCATGCAGGCCACGCTGCCATCCAGCTTGATGTAGTTGAGCCCGTACTGGCTGGCCTCGACCTCCAGCGGCGCCTCCTCGTTCAGGTCGCGCAGCTCCTTGAGCTGGGAATGGCGGTAGAGGGCGTTGTCGTCCAGGTTGATCTTGGCGTCCAGCGCCACCAGCTGGTTGTCGGCGGTGAGGATGAGCGGGTTGATCTCGGCCAGGGTGCAGTCGAGCGCGACGAAGGCCCGCGCCAGGCTGGTCATGATCTTGACCGCGCTGTTGAGCGCCGCGGCCGGCAGCCCCAGCCCGAAGGCCAGCACCCGCGCCTGGTAGGGCTGCAGCCCGGCGTCGGGGTCGAAGGCGGCCTTGAGGATGGCGTTGGGGTCCTTGGCGGCGACCTCCTCGATCTCCATGCCGCCGGCGGCGGAGGCCATGAACACCGGCTTGCCCGCCACCCGGTCGAGCACGATGCCGAGGTAGAGCTCGCGCGCGATCGCCGCCGTCTCCTCCACCAGCACCTTGCGGACTAGGCGCCCCTCGGGCCCGGTCTGGTGGGTCACCAGGGTCATGCCCAGGATCTTGGTGGCCAGCTCGGCCGCCTCTTCGGGCGACTTGGCCAGCTTGACGCCCCCTCCCTGGCCGCGCCCGCCGGCGTGGATCTGCGCCTTGACCACGGCGCGCCCGCCAAACTCGCGGGCAATGGCGGCGGCCTCGGCGGCATCGTCCCCCGGCCCAATCACCCGCCCCCGGGGCACCGCCACCCCGAAGCCGCGCAGGAGCTCCTTGGCTTGGTATTCGTGGATTTTCATAAAGAGAACCTCCAGAATACCAAACTGGCGGCCACTCTGCTCAGCGAGTTCGCCGCCGGCGTTGAGCCGCTTGCGGCGGGAACCCGAGGGGCGCAACCAGCTTCTCATAGCGGCCAAGAAGGTGCTCAGCGCGGTCGAGGTCGCCGCTGAAGGCCTGCGGGCGGTAGAGCTTGTCCACCGCGGCGTCGAGGGCGCGGTGGGCCTTGCGCAGCGCCGGCGGCATGGCCTCGGCGTCATAGAGGTCGGCCAGGCGGGAGTCGGGAAACTGCGCGCGGGCATCCAGCACGGCTTGCGCCAGGGCGCTGATCTTCTCCCGCTGGGCCGCAGTGGCCTCAGGCCAGGGGAAGGTGTTGTAGACGATGCCGACGGAATAGCGGTAGCGCATCTCCAGTCGGCCGCCAACCTGGCGCAGCCACGCCATGTGCATCGCCGACGTCAAGATGCCGAAGTGCCAGAGGGTCGCATTCTCTAGCACCCGTAAAAGGTTGCTGGGAATTGTCGGCGGTTGTAGCCAGCCGATGGGCGCGTAGGCGCGGCGCTCGGAGCTGGTTTCGGGTATGACAAGGAATGGCTGTTCGGGTACGACCGTCACGTGGAAGCGGGTCGGGGTCTCGGCGAGCCCCCTGGTCCCGGCGCTGGTACTGTCGAGACGGTAAGCCCGTACTGCGGCAATGCGCTCCTTGACCGCCGGAAGGGTTCGGATCTCGGACGGCGGAACGGACTGCAGGTACAGAATCCAGCGCTCGCCGGCGTTGATGAATTCCTCCGCGCCCAGGAAGGGCCGCATCAACCCCCTGGCGCCCGGCTCGCGACGGAGGAACGCGCGCCGCTCGTCAGCGGAGAAGATATAGTGACCCCCGTCTATGGGCTTTGAGCCGATGACCAAGGGCGGCACCGCGCATAAGGGCCGGGAAGCCTCGCGGACGACGAGGTGCGGGTTGGCTAGGCCGCTGG
>DATKSZ010000056.1:0-49931 GCA_035531375.1 Terriglobales bacterium
AGGACTTCGTAGTCCGGCCCCAGGTACTTGCTGATGGATTTGACCTTGCCGGGAGACTCGACGATGACGATGGATTTAGCCATGGATTCAAGCCCAGGCCTTCGGCTGCCGCAGGCTGGCGAGCCCTGGGCAACTGGGTGCTGGCAACCTCTAGCTTACCCGCAAAAATTTTTTCCCGGGGAGTTGCCGGATCGCCCCCTCCAATTCCAGGTCAAACAGCACGGCGAGGATCTCCGGCGCAGAAAGCTTATTCTGCAACGAATTGACGATTTCGTCAACATGGGTGCCATTGTCCACCGCCAGGGCGTGCAGCACCTGCTGGCGCAGGGCGGAGTGGGCGGCGGCCTCGGGGGTGGCGTCGGCTGGGGTGGGCGGGGGGGGGCGCAGGCGGGCGCGCACCGCACTCGGGAGTTCTTCGACGATGTCCACGGCTTCGGTGACCAGCTTGGCGCCCTGTTTGATGAGGGCGTTGGGGAGCCAAGCCTGCTTTTGGGTGACCATGCCGGGGACGGCAAAGACCTCGCGGTTCTGCTCGAGCGCCATGCGGGCGGTGATGCGGCTGCCGCTGAACTCGCCCCCCTCGACCACCAGCACGCCCAAGGCCAAGCCGCTGATGACGCGGTTGCGGATGGGAAAGTTTTGCGCGGTGGGGGGCGTGCCCAAGGGAAACTCCGAGACCAGGGCGCCGGAGTGGGCCAGGATGGCCTCGGCCAGCTTGCGGTTCTCGCTGGGGTAGATGACGTCCACGCCGGTGCCGAGCACCGCCACGGTGGCGCCGCCGGCCTCGACGCAGGCTTTTTGCCCGGTGGCATCAATGCCGCGGGCCAAACCGCTGAACACCGTCAGTCCCCAGTGGGCCAGCTCGCCGCCCAGGCGTTCGGCCATGAGGCGGCCGTAGAGGGTGGGGTGGCGCGTCCCCACCACCGCCACGCCGAAGCGGTCGAGCGCCGCCAGCTCGCCGCGGAGGTAGAGCAGGATGGGCGGGTCGTAGATCTCGCGCAGGAGCTCGGGATAGGCCCGGTCGCCGAGGGTAACCACTTGCAGGCCTTGGAGTTGGACCTGCTCCGCTTCGCGCGCGCCCAGCTCGGCCGAGCGGCCGTCCTTGAGGCTGTGGGCCACGGCGGGCGGGAGCTGGCAGGCCTCCAACTCGGTGAGCGAGGCGGCGTAGATGGCCTCGGCGGTGGCGAAGGTCTCGAGCAGGCGCTGGGCGCCGCGCTGGCCCAAACCCGGCGTCAGCACCAAGCCCAGCCAGA
Source organism: Terriglobales bacterium (assembly GCA_035531375.1). Taxonomy (GTDB): domain Bacteria; phylum Acidobacteriota; class Terriglobia; order Terriglobales; family SCQP01; genus SCQP01. The sequence goes on from DATKSZ010000056.1 coordinate 1,254, forward strand.
GCGGCAGGGCGGAGGAGGTGGCGGCGGCGGGCACAGCACAGGCTAGGGCGCGCCGGCGGCGGCGGTCAATCCCCCAATCGGGGTGGCGCATCCAGTATGGGAATGGAGCACCTGGATGCCAAGGCGATCCGCGAAAGATTGAATACCATCATGCTGGCGCTGACCACGCTCGAACACTGTTCCCAACACCCCCGGCATCACGAGCTGGGCGAGGCGGGGCGGGTGGCGCTGCAGGAGATCGCCGTCTTGGTGACCGACGACGAGTTGGAAGAGCATGGCAGCGAGCCGGTGGGCGGGCTGCGCCGGGCACGACAACACATTCGCGCCGCCGAGAGCGGGCAGTAGGCGCCGACGCGCCGCGCTCATTGGTGGGCGCGGACTCCAGCGCGCCTGCGGCGCGCGTCCCGCTTGTGCTCGCGCGGACTTGGGGGCCCCGTGGCCCCAAGTCGGCGCTGCGCTTCGCTGGGGCCGCGCCGAATTCGTTCCCCGGGGGCGGGCCGCCCTGCGGAATTTCGCAGCCTTTCGCGCCGATTTTGCCAGCAGGCAAAGCGGCGCGACCCCCGCGATTGGTGGGCGCGGGCCCCAGCGCGCCTGCCCGGCCCGGCTGTAGCAGCGCCAGGCCGGTGCGGCGCGCGTCCCGCTTGTGAGCCGCCCCGCTGTAACCGCGCGGGGCGGCATGCTCGCGCCGCCTTGGGGGCCCCGTGGCCCCAAGTCGGCGCTGCGCTCAGTAGATCAGGACCGTCTGCCGGCGGAGTTGGGCGAGATTCGACAAGGCCGCGGCGCGCGCCTTGCGATCCCGGGCCGCGGCCGGCTCGGCGGCGAGGCCGGCGTAGAAGCGCAGGAGATTCGCCCGCAGCGCCTGGTCGGTGCTGGAGTAGTGGCTGGCGGCGAGCGCGCTCAGCCATTGGCAGTAGGTGGCGTCGACGAGGGTGGATTCGCCGCGGCCCGCAAGCTTGCCATCATCGAGATCGTCGTCGGGAAGCATCAGCGTGTCCGTTCCCACCGCTGCCAAGAACTTGCGGTATTGGTCCACGCTGGCGTTGATGCTCTGGATGTAGAGGTTCTCGGTCTGGGCGGTGGGCGCGTTGAAGGCCAAGGCCCGCAGCGGCCCCACCTTGGGCAGTAGGCGCACCAGCAAGCCCAGCAGGCGGGTGGCCCACCCCGGCCGCTGATAGTCTCCGCCCCAGCTTTTTACATAGTCCGCGCGCGACAAGCGATAGAGGAACTTCCGCTTGGCGAAGGTGGGGTCCTCGCGCATCATGTCCTTCCCGTGCACCTGCAGCGCCACCTGGGTCATCTCGGGAATGACCTGGCTGACGCTCCAGCGAAAGGTGCCAATGGCCAGATTGTCGTTGGGCAGCACGGTGGCCAGCGGCAGCCCGTAGACAAGGGGAAACACCCGTTGCAGCAGCGCCTTCGAGACTTGGAAGCCGATGAAGTCGTGATATTGCTGGGGGGCGTAGCGGTGCAGCGCCACCTGCTCCATGTCGAAGCCGAACTCGGTCTTCAAGTGGGCAACGCGGTCCTCGGGGTAGGTGACGTACTTGCCGTAGCGCGCCCGCAGCTTGGGGTATTCGATCGCCACCGCCTGGTTGACCGAGTCCGGATGCCCCACCGTGTCGCCGGCATAATGGGAGAGCGCGCCCAGGGCGAAGGCGAACTCGTCCGGGCTCTGGCTCTGGCGAATCAACTCCATCACGAATTCGCCGCTGCGCACGTAGTGCATGAGGTTGCTGAAGAAGGCGCTGCCGAAGGGGTAATAGCCCAGGTCCTGGATCACCGCGCCGCCGTAGGCATAGGCGTGGGCCTGGTTCAGTTGCACAGGGGTGAGCGCGGGATAGCGGCCCATCAGCAGCGGTTGGATCTGCCCCTGCCAGAGCAGATCCACCAACTCCTCGTGGGAGAGCACCGAGTAGGCGGAGGCGGAGCGGGCGCGCAGCAGCAGGGCCAACAGCAGCACGCACACCCAGGCAAATCTACGGGAACGCAGGAAGGCCTTCATCGGAGCAACTCTCAAAAGTACAAGCCTAGCCGCCGCGAGCGGGGAAACGTGCCCCATATCGCACACCCGGCGGCAATTAGTGCACCGCGATAGGGGCGCTGCGCTGGCTCTCATTGCCGCGGGCGTCCACGGCGGAGACGGCGTAGAGGGCGCCGGGGGCGGCGGCGTCGTGGAAGACGGGGGTGGGCAGGGGGACGGGGTTGCGCTTTTGCCAGGCGGAGGCGCCGGGGAGTTGGCGGTAGACGTTGTAGCCGGCCAAGTTGTGGAACGCGACCGCATTCCAGGAGAGATCCACGCCCGCGGGGCCGGCCACGGCCTGCAGGCCGGCGGGGACGGGAGGGGGGAAGACGTCGGCGGTGAAGACCGCCAAGTGGCGGGAATCGGGGCTCTCGACCGCGGCGGCGCCGGCGCCGGCGCCGCTGCGCAGCCAGTACTGATAGCGCCGGTTCCAGGCAATGCTGCGGTCGAGGAAGGCGGTGGCGGCGGGCGGCAGGGCGGCCAGCAGCACGCCGTCGCGGTAGATCATGACGCGATCGAGCGGGGGACGGGGCCGGGCCCAGCTCAGCGCGACGCCGGCGGCGGTGTTGCGGGCGGCGGCGAAGGCGGGCGGGGGGCCGACCGGGGTGAGCGCCACCACGGCGGCGTTGGACCAGCCCGCACCCTGGCCGCGGGGGTTGAGGGCATAAAGGGCCAGGGTGGCGAAGCCGCCGCCGAAGCCGAGCCCGGGCAGGGGAACGGTGACGCCGGGGGCGGCGGCGCCGAGATGGAGCAGGCGGGGGCAGGCGGGCATGATGGCGCCGGCGGGGGTCTCGGCCCCGCCCCGCACCCGCGGCGGGGGGGAGGGGATCTGGGGGGGGGCGGGCACCGTGCCCGGCAGCGCCACCGAGGGCGCCGGGCGGCGGCCGCGCTCCAGCCCCGGCCAGGCGCAGAGGTTGTAGCGCACCGGCCCCCGCCACCCCACCCCGTCGCTGGTGGCGGTCGGAGGCGTCCAGCCCAGCTCCACCGCCGCGCCGCGGCGGCGCACCACCAGGTCGTTCACCGGGCGCGGCAGCCCGGAGCTGGGCGGCAGCACCGGGCCCATCTGGGCGCAGCCGGCCAGGCCCAGCAGCGCCGCGGCCGCCGCCAGCAGGCGCCCGGGGAGGGTTGCGGTGGGGGGCTTCATCCTAGAGGATGTAGCGCGACAAATCCTGGTCCTTGACGATGCTCTCCAGCTGCTGCTGCACGTAGGCGGCGTCAATGACGATGTTCTTTTCCGTGGCCTCGCCGCCGGCGAAGGAGATCTCGTCCAGCACCCGCTCCATGATGGTGTGCAGGCGGCGGGCGCCGATGTTCTCGGTGGCCTCGTTCACCCGCGCCGACAGGCTGGCGATCTCCTGCAGCGCCTCGTCGGTGAAGCTGAGGTGGATGCCCTCGGTCTCGAGCAGCGCGGTGTACTGCTTGATGAGGGCGCTCTTGGGTTCCTTGAGGATGCGGACGAAGTCGTTGAGGGTGAGCGAGTCCAGCTCCACCCGGATGGGAAAGCGGCCCTGCAGCTCGGGGATGAGGTCGCTGGGCTTGGCGACGTGGAAGGCGCCGGCGGCGATGAAGAGGATGTGGTCGGTGCGCACCATGCCGTAGCGGGTGTTGACCGTGGTGCCCTCGACGATGGGGAGGATGTCGCGCTGCACCCCCTCGCGGCTGACGTCGGGGCCGTGGCCGCCCTCGCGCCCGGCGATCTTGTCGATCTCGTCGAGGAAGATGATGCCGTTTTGCTCGACCCGCTCCACCGCGGTGCGGGTGACCTGGTCCATGTCCACCAGGCGCTGCTCCTCCTCCTGGCTGAGGTAGTCCATGGCCTCGGAGACCTTCATCTTGCGCTTCTTGGTCTTGGGGCCGAAGAGGTTGGGGAGCAGGTCCTTGATGTTGATGTCCATCTCCTCGATGCCCTGGTTGGAGATGAACTCGAAGCTGGGGAAGTTGCGCTCGCGCACCTCGATCTCGACCAGCTTGTCGTCGAGCTTGCCCTCGCGCAACTGCTGGCGGAGCTTTTCCCGGGTCTTGCTGTCGGGGGGCGGGGGGGCGGGGCGGGACTCGGCGCCGGGGCCGAAGCCGAGTTCCTTGGCGGGGGCGGCGTCGGCGGGCGGGGGCGGGGGCGAGGGGGGCAGCAGCAGCTCCAGCAGGCGCTCCTCGGCGTTCTGCTCGGCCTTGTCGCCCACCTCGTCGAGCTTCTCCTCGCGCACCATGTCGATGGCGATCTCCACCAGGTCGCGGATCATGCTCTCCACGTCGCGGCCGACGTAGCCCACCTCGGTGAACTTGGAGGCCTCGACCTTGAGGAAGGCGGAGTTGGCCAGCCGGGCCAGGCGGCGGGCGATCTCGGTCTTGCCCACCCCGGTGGGGCCGATCATGATGATGTTCTTGGGCATCACCTCCTCGGCCAGCTCGGGGGCGAGCTTCTGGCGGCGCATGCGGTTGCGCAGGGCGACGGCGACGGCGCGCTTGGCGGCGGGCTGGCCGACCACGTGCTTGTCCAGCTCGGCGACAATCTCGCGCGGGGTGAGCTCGTCCAGCGCCGGCGCCTCTTCTTCTGCCTCGGTGGGGAGATATAGGGCCATGGGCTAGGCCTCCGCCCCGGGTTCGGCGGGGGCCAACTCCTCGATGGTGAGGTCGTGGTTGGTGTAGATGCAGATATCGGCGGCGATGCCCAGGGCCTGCTCGGCGACGGTGCGGGCGGGCAGCTCGGTGTGGCGCAGCAGCGCCCGCGCCGCCGCCAGGGCGAAGGGGCCGCCGGAGCCGATGGCGCAGACGCCGTCGTCGGGCTCGATCACGTCGCCCTGGCCGCTGAGCAGGAAGGTGGCGGTGGCGTCGCTCACCACCAGCAGCGCCTCCAGGTGGCGCAGGGCGCGGTCGGTGCGCCAATCCTTGGCCAACTCCACCGCGGCGCGGCTGAGGTTGCCGTGGAACTGCTCCAGCTTGGTCTCGAAGCGGCTGAAGAGGGAAAAGGCGTCGGCGGTGGAACCGGCGAAGCCGGCCAGAATCTTGTTGTTGTAGAGGCGGCGGATCTTGCGGGCGTGATGCTTGATCACGCCATCGCCGAGGGTGACCTGGCCGTCGCCGGCCAGCACCACGCTGCCGCGGGAGCGCACGCTGAGCACCGTGGTGGAACGCACTTTGGGGGGTTGCAAGCGGGGCATGGGAAGAGGTTTCAGTATACCCCGCAACCAAATCCGATTCTGAAACGTAAACCAGGGCAGGTGAATCTATAGGGCATGAAGGAGGCCGCCATGACCATCCACTGGGATCGGGAAGAGCTGGAAAGCCTGCGCGGACATCTGTTGCAGATGGGACCGGACTACTGTGGCGCCAGCGAGATCATTCGCGCCTTCTTGACCGGCCGGGGCTACGGCATCTCGCCGGAGTCGGCCACCCGCGCCGCCATCGAGTTCGGGCGGCAGGGCTGCTCGCTGGCCTCGATCGAGAGCGCCTTGGCGAGCACCACCTTCGCCAACTAGAGCCCCCCAAAAAAGCGGGGCCAGGGGGCGAGCCCTGGAGGCTCGCCCGCCTGGCCCGGCTGGGGTCGGGCCTACTCGCCGCCTTCGCGGCGGGCCTTCTTGCGGTTGCGCTTGCGCGCCAAGGCTTGCTTCAAACGCATCTTCTCCCCCGGCTTGAGGTAGAAGGAGTGGCGCTTGACCTCCTTGATGATGTCTTCCTGCTGCACCTTGCGCTTGAAGCGGCGCAGGGCGTTTTCCAACGATTCGCCTTCTTGCAGGCGTACTTCCGCCAATACAATCACCCCCCGTCAGTCTTTAATAGTACCCCGAAGTTGCTGCCAGCGGCGGTAGGCCTCGCTGCGGGACCAGCCTTGGGCGCGGGCCCACTGCTTGAGCTGGGCGCGGGTCATCGCGGGCGGAGGGGGCTGAGGGGCGGCGGCGGGGGCGGCGGCGGGAGCGGGGCCGACCACCAGGGTGAACTCGCCGCGCAGGGGGGAGGCCTGGGCGCGCTGCTCGAACCGGGCGGCGAGGGAGGCGGCGGGGCCGCGCAGGAACTCCTCGTGCAGCTTGGTCAGCTCGCGCGCCACCACCAGCGGGCGCTCCGGGCCCAACACCTCGGCCAGGACGGCGAGGGAGGCCACCAGGCGGTGGGGGGATTCGAACAGCACCAGGGCGCCGGGAAAGCCGCGCCAGCCCTCCAGCCAGGTGCGGCGGGCGCCGGCGCGGGCGGGGGGGAAGCCCAAGAACGCCACCGGCTCGCCGGCCTCGCCCCAGATGCCGCAGGCCATCAGGGCGGCAAGCGGGGCCGAGGCGCCGGGCAGCGGCACCACGCGGATGCCGGCCCCGACCGCCCGCGCCACCAGGCGCGCGCCCGGATCCGACAGCAGCGGGGTGCCGGCGTCGGAGACCAGGGCCACGTTGTCGCCGGCTTGCAGCCGCCGCAGCAGCTCCTCGCCGCGCGCGGCTTCGTTTTCGCGGTAGTAGCTGACCAGGGGGCGGTGGATGCCGTAGTGGTCGAGCAGCTTGCGGCTGTGGCGGGTGTCCTCGCAGGCGACCACGTCCACCTCGCCCAGCACGCGGGCGGCGCGGTGGGTGAGGTCCTCGAGGTTGCCGATGGGGGTGGCGACGATGTAGAGGGTTCCGGGCGCGGGGGCGCTCATCCCCGCGCCTCGTCCATGGCCAGGTTGGCGAGGCGGTCGGCCTCGGCGTTGTCGTCGCGGTAGACGTGGGCGATGGCGAAGTCGGGGATGAGGCGGGCGAGGCGGCGGGCCTCCTGGTAGAGGGGCAGCAGGTTGGGGCTCTTGACCGCATAGCGGCCCTGCATCTGGCGCACCAGGAGCTGGGAGTCGGCGTAGACGCGCACCTGGCGCGCCTGGCGCTCGACCGCGTAGCGCAGGCCGGCGAGCAGGCCGCAGTACTCGGCGTAGTTGTTGGTCTGGATGCCGACGCTGGCGCGCAGGCGCTCGATCACCGCGCCGCTGGGGTCGCTGACCACCACGCCGTAGGCGGCCGGACCGGGGTTGCCGCGCGAGCCGCCATCAATGCGGAGGATGAGGGAAGCCATGGCGGACGGAGAGGGACGGGCTAGGGCTTGTGGCTGATGGCCACTTCCTCGAGATAGAGGATGCGGCCGCAGCTCTCGCAAACGAACAGGCGCTCGGCTTGGGCGGCCATCTCCTGCAAGATTTGCGGGCGCAGGCGGACGCGGCAGCCGGAGCAGGCCTCGCGGTCCACGATGGCCAGGGCCTGGCCGCGCATGCGCAGCACGCGGTCGAAGCGGCGCAGCCAGTCCTGCTCGGCCAGGGCGCGGAGGCGGTCGCGCTCCAGCACCAGTTTTTGGCGCTCGGCCTGGTCCTGCAGGGTGCGGGCGGCGGCGGCGGCGGCTTCTTGCTCGACCTCGCGCTTCTGGCCGGCCAGCACCGTCTCCGCCTCGGCCACTTGCCGCTCCAGCCCCTCGGCCTGCTCCATGACCTCGAGCAGGCGCTCTTCGTGCTTGCCGATCTGGGCCTCGGCGAAGGCGATCTCGTCGAGCAGGGCCTTGTACTCCTGGTTGGTCTTGACCTCGCCGGAGTGGCTGCGGATCTTGTCGATCTTGGCGCGCAGCGACTCGATCTCGCGGTCCACCTGGCGGCGCTCGCTCTGGCCGCCGGCGTGGGCGGCGCGGGCGCGCTCGAGCGCCTGTTGGGTGCCGGTCAGTTTGGCTTCAATGGCGGCAACGCGGCGGGGGAGGGCGGCGATTTCGGCGTCCAGCTCCCGCAGCCGCTGCTCCAACGCCTGGATCTCGAGCAGGATCTCAAGGTTTCGTTGCATCGTGCCCCTCCAGAATACCACCGCCGCGCTACTATAAGGGGACACCATGGAACGCCTGCGCGACATCTTGGCCCAAACCCCGCAGCCGGGGGCGGAGTTACCGGCGGAGCTGGGGCCGGCGCTGGCTTGGACGCTGGCGGCGGGCCCGCATTGGGCGGCGCGGGCGGGCTTTGTCGGGCTGCGCGAGGGGACGCTGGCGGTGCGGGCGCAGGACGAGGCCACCCGCCGCCAGCTCGCCAGCATCGCCCCCGAGCTGTGCCGCAGCCTCGACCAGATGCTGGGCGGAGGCCGGGTGCGGCGCCTGGAGATCGAATCATGAACCTGGCGGCGATCGCCCAACTGGCCCAGCTCGACCTCACCCCGGCCGAGGCGGAGGCCATGCAGCGCGACCTGCAGGCCATACTGGACTATATTGCGCAACTGCAGCAGATCGAGACCAGCGGGGTGGAGCCGATGGCGCAGGCGCTGGTGGCGGACACGCCGCTGCGCGCGGACACGGTGCAGCCCTGGTTCAGCGCCGAGGAGGCCTTGGCCAACGCGCCCGCCCAGCGCGACGGCATGTTCGAGGTGCCCAAAATCCTGGGCTGAGCAGGCGGGACCGACGGCCACGCCATGACGATTGAACAGATCCGCACCGCGATCGCCGAGCGCCACGCCACCGCCACCGGGCTGGCGGAGCAGTGCCTGCAGAAGATCGCCAGCGGCGACGGCGAGGTGCACGCCTATTTGACCCTGTGCCGCGAGCGCGCGCTGGCGCAGGCGGCGCGCATGGACGCGCTGGCGGAGCGCGGCGACCCGCTGCCGCCGCTGGCGGGGGTGCCGGTGGCGGTGAAGGACGTGCTCTCCACCCGGGGGGTGCGCACCACTTGCGGCTCGCGCATTTTGGAGAGCTACGTGCCGCCCTTCGACGCCACCGCGGTGGCGCGGCTGGAGGCGGCCGGGGCGGTGGTGGTGGGCAAGACCAACTGCGACGAGTTCGCCATGGGCTCGAGCACGGAGAACTCGGCCTACGGGCCGACGCGCAATCCACGGGCGCTGGACCGGGTGCCGGGGGGCTCCAGCGGGGGCTCGGCGGCGGCGGTGGCGGCGGGGCTGGCGGTGGCGGCGCTGGGCACCGACACCGGGGGCAGCATCCGCCAGCCGGCGGCGTTCTGCGGGATTGTGGGGCTGCTGCCCACCTACGGGCGGGTGTCGCGCTTCGGCCTGGCCGCCTTCGCCTCCTCGCTCGACCACGTCGGTCCGCTGGCCAACTCGGCCGAGGACGCCGCCCGGGTGCTGCAGGCCATCGCCGGGCGCGATCCGCTCGACGCCACCAGCGCGGCGGTGGCGGTGCCGGACTACGTCGCCGGGCTGGAGCAGCCGGTGCAGGGGCTGCGCATCGGCGTGCCCAAGGAGGTGTTTGGCCACCCCGGCATCGCCCCCGGGGTGGCGGCGGCGGTGCGCGCCGCGCTGGCCGCGCTGGAGCGGGCCGGCTGCCGGATGGTGGAGATCAGCCTGCCGCGCAACGACGCCGCCATCGCCGTCTATTACGTGCTGGCCACCGCCGAGGCCAGCTCCAACCTGGCGCGCTACGACGGGGTGCGCTACGGCCTGCGCGCCCGCCCCGCCGCCGGCGCCGACGCGCTGGCCGACATGTACCGCCAGACCCGCGACCAGGGCTTCGGCGCCGAGGTCAAGCGCCGCATCCTGCTCGGCACCTACGTGCTCAGCGCCGGCTACTACGACGCCTACTACCGCAAGGCGCAGCAGGTGCGCGCCCTGCTCAGCCAGGACTTCCAGCGCGCCTTCCAGGCGGTGGACCTGATCTGCACCCCGACCACGCCCACGCCCGCCTTCAAGCTGGGCGAGAAGTCGGCCAACCCGCTGGAACTGTATCTCGCCGACATCTTTACCGTCCCCGCCGACCTCGCCGGCCTGCCGGCCATCTCCCTGCCCTGCGGCCGCGCGGAGGGCTTGCCGGTGGGGGTGCAGTTCATCGCCCCCGCCTTCGAGGAGGGCCGCCTGCTCGCCCTGGCCCACCACTACGAGCGCCTCCGCCCCGCCACTTGACAGGGCTGGCCCGCGCTTCCAGAATTGTCACAATAGGATGCGCTACGGCGGCGCGGCGTACCGCTGCGAGAGCCGCTTCCCAGGGGAGGAACGACCATTGGCACGAAACCGCGGAAAAGTGAAGTGGTTCAACAACGTCAAGGGCTACGGGTTCATTGGGCGCGACGGCGGCGATGACGTCTTCGTCCACTATTCGGCGATCACCCAAGAGGGCTACAAGTCGCTGCAGGAAGGCGACGAGGTGGAGTTCGACATCACCGAGGGCAAGAAGGGGCCGCAGGCCGAGAACGTCACCCGCGTGCCGGCTTGAGCAGGCGGTCAATCGCCAGCACCTGATCGAGCAGGCCGTCGAGCCGATCCAGGGGCAGGGCGTTGGCGCCGTCGGAGAGGGCGCGGGCAGGCTGGTCGTGGACCTCGAGGAAGAGGCCGTCCACGCCGGCGGCGACCCCGGCGCGGGCGAGCAGCTCGATGTATTGCGGCATGCCGCCGCTGCTGGCGCCGGCGGGGCCGGGCACGGCGCCGGGCAGTTGCAGGCTGTGGGTGACGTCGAACACCACCGGCGCGCCCAACTCGGCCAGCATGGCCAGGGAGCGCATGTCCACCACGAGGTTGTTGTAGCCGAAGCTGGCGCCGCGCTCGGTGAGCCAGACCTCGCCGGCGCCGGCGGCGCGGGCCTTGTCCACCGCGCCGCGCATGTCCCAGGGGGCCATGAACTGGCCCTTCTTGATGTTGACCACGCGGCCGCTGCGGGCGGCGGCCTGGATGAGGTCGGTCTGGCGGCAGAGGAAGGCGGGGATCTGCAGCACCTCGGCAACCTCGGCGGCGGGGCCCACCTCGCCGACCTGGTGCACGTCGGTGAGGATGGGCAGGCCGAAGCGGCGCTTGACCTCGGCCAGAATGCGCAGCCCCTCGCGCAGGCCGGGGCCGCGGAAGCCGGCGGCGCTGCTGCGGTTGGCCTTGTCGTAGCTGGCCTTGAAGTAGTAGCGCAGGCCGCGCGCCTGGGCGCGGCGGGCGATCTCGGCGGCCATGTGCAGGGCGTGGGCCTCGCTCTCGATGACGCAGGGGCCGGCGACGAGGAACAGCGGATCGGCGGGGGTGGGGCTCACGGGCGGACCGTCCGCGCGCCGGCGGCCTCGGCCGCGGCCGCGCCCGCGCGCTGGGCCAGGGCGGCGCCGACAAAGTCGCGGAACAGGGGGTGGGGGGCGAGTGAGCGCGACTTGAACTCGGGGTGGAACTGGCAGCCCAGGAACCAGGGATGGCAGGCGATCTCGACCACCTCGACGTAGGTGCGGTCGGGGCTGGAGCCGGTGATGGCCAACCCGGCGGCGAGCAGGCGGGGCTCGTAGTCGCGGTTGTACTCGTAGCGGTGGCGGTGGCGCTCGCTGATCTCCAGGGCGCCGTAGGCGGCGGCGGCGCGCGAGCCGGGCTCGAGCCGGCAGGGCCAGGCGCCCAGGCGCATGGTGCCGCCCATCTCTTCCACCCCCAGCAGCTCGCGCAGCTTGTAGATGACGCGGTGGGGGGTGGCGGGGTCGAACTCCGAGCTGTTGGCGTCGGCCAGGCCGCAGACGTGGCGGGCGTACTCGATCACCGCGCACTGCATGCCCAGGCAGATGCCGAAGAAGGGGGTGTCGGTCTCGCGGGCGTAGCGGATGGCGTTGAGCATGCCGGGGATGCCGCGCTGGCCAAAGCCGCCCGGCACCAGCACGCCGTCGGCGCCGGCCAGGCGGGCGGCGGCGGCGGCGCGCACCGCGTCCTCGCCGCCGGCCCCCTCCAGGCTCTCGCTCTCCACCCAATCCACCGTCAGCTGGGCGTAGTGGGAGAGGGCGGCGTGCACCAGCGCCTCCTTCAGGCTCTTGTAGGAGTCCTCGTACTCGACGTACTTGCCCACCACGGCGATGCGCACCGCGGCGCGGGGATGCTCCACCCGGGCGACGAGCTCGCGCCAGGGGCGCAGGTCGCTGGCGGGGGCGGGGAGGTGGAGGTAGCGCAGCGCCAGCGCGTCCAGCCCCTGCTCGCCCAGCAGCACCGGCACCTGGTAGATGCTGGCGGCGTCGAGGGCGGTGAAGACCGCCTCCTCGGCCACGTTGCAGAACAGCGCGATCTTGGCGCGCATCTCCGCCGGCAGGGGGCGGTCGGAGCGGCAGAGCACGATGTCGGCCTGGATGCCGATCTCGCGCAGCTCGCGCACCGAGTGCTGGGTGGGCTTGGTCTTGAGCTCGCCGGCGGCGGCGATGTAGGGCACCAGGGTGAGGTGGATGAAGAGGGCGTTCTCCCGCCCCACCTCCTGCCGCATCTGGCGGATGGCCTCGAGGAAGGGCAGCGACTCGATGTCGCCCACGGTGCCGCCGATCTCGACGATGACCACATCCGGCGGGGGCGCTTCCCCGCCCTGGGCCAGCTTGCGGATGGCGTCCTTGATCTCGTTGGTCACATGGGGGATGACCTGCACCGTCTTGCCGAGAAAGTCGCCGCGCCGCTCCTTGGCCAAGATGGTCTCGTAGATGCGGCCGGCGGTGACGTTGTTGGCGCGGCTGAGGGGGGCGGAGGTGAAGCGCTCGTAGTGGCCGAGGTCGAGATCGGTCTCGGCGCCATCGTCGGTGACGAACACCTCGCCGTGCTGGAACGGGCTCATGGTGCCGGGGTCGACGTTGAGGTAGGGATCGAACTTGAGCAGGGCGATGCGCAATCCCCGGCTTTCCAAAAGGGCGCCGATGGAGGCGGCGGCCAGACCCTTTCCCAAAGAGGAAACCACGCCGCCGGTGACGAAGATGTAGCGCACGTCCGATTATACAGTTGCGCGGCGGGTGTGGCACAATAGATCGGGAGTGGGGCTGTGGCGCAGTTGGAAGCGCGCTTCCATGGCATGGAAGAGGTCAGGGGTTCGAACCCCCTCAGCTCCACCAAAATGGTGGGCGCGGGCCCCAGCGCGCCTGCCCGGCCCGGCTGTAGCAGCGCCAGGCCGGTGCGGCGCGCGTCCCGCTGGTGAGCCGCCCCGCTGTAGATGCGCGGGGCGGCATGCTCGCGCCGACTCGGGGGCCCCATGGCCCCAAGTCGGCGCTGCGCCTCGCTGGGGCCGCGCCGCATTCGCTTCCCGGGGGCGCAGACGCGCCACTGGCGCGTCTGCCCCTGCGGAATTACGACCCCCCCAAGCCGCACGCGGCTTGGGGGCCCCGGCTCGCAGCCTTTCGCGCCGGTTTTGCCAGCAGGCAAAGCGGCGCGACCCCCGCGAGCGGTGCCGGAGGGCGGGAGGCGGGCCGGTCAGGCAGGGCGCAGCGGCGACGGCTCGCAGATCACCAGCACCTGGCGCTGGGCCTCCTGGCCCGGCTCGAGCACGCCCATCAGCGGAGCCAAGTGGAAGGTCAAGCCGGGGCGGCGGAGGCGCGCCGAGGCCAGCCCCCCGCGCAACAGCCGCTGCTGCTGGCGGCGCAAGGCCAGGCAGGTGGCGGCGGGCAAGCCCACTTGGCGCAGGCCAAGGGTCCGGCCGCCGGGCGGGGGCAGGTGGAACTGGGCCTGGGCGCGGCGGTTCCAGAAGCCCACCCGGCCGGAGTTGTCGAGCACCAGCACCGGCCAGGGCAGCCGCTCCAGCGTGGCGATGTGCTGCTGCTGCATGCGCTCCAACACGCCTTGCCGGGCGGCCAGCTCGCGGTTGGTGGCGGCCAGGGCCTCGTTGAGCGACTGCAGTTCCTCCACCGAGGTGAGCACGGCCTCGTTGCTGGACTGCAACTGTTCGTTCATGGTCTCCAACTCCTCGTTGGCCGACTGCAGTTCCTCGTTGGTGGCCTGCAGCTCCTCATAGGCGAACTGCAGTTCGTTCTCCCCGATGGGCAGGGAGGGGGCGGGTGGGGGCGGCGGGGGCGGGGTGGCCAACACCGGAAACACGGCGCGCGGCCCCTGGGCGGCAAACAGCCGCCAGCGCGGATGCAGCGCGCGGAAACGGGCGGCGTGGCCGGCCACCGACTCGGAGCGGCCGAGGAAGAGCACGCCGCCGGGTTCGAGGGCGAAGTGCAGGCGGGCCAGCACCTCGGTCTGCATGGTCGGGTCGAAGTAGATGAGCACGTTGCGGCAGAGCAGCAGGCGGACGTGGGCGATGGGGGGATCGTAGCGCAGGTCGCTGCGGCCGAACACGGTCCAGTGGCGCAGCTCGAGCGCCACCTGGCAGTGGCCGGGACCGGTGAAGTAGCGGTTGCGCCAGGCGCGGGGCAGGCGGCGGAGCTGCTCCGGGCGGTAAAGGCCGGCGCGGGCGCGCTGGACGGCGAGCTCGTCCACATCGGTGCCGAAGATCTTGATCTCTTGCTCGCCGCGGCGGCGGCCCAGCGCCTCCGCCAGCAGGATGGCGACGGAGTAGACCTCCTCGCCGGTGGAGCAGCCGGCGCACCAGACGCGCAGGGGTTCGCCCGCCTCCAAGCCGGCCAGCGCGGCGGGCAGGGCGGTGCGGCGGAGGCTTTCCCAGGCGCTGGCGTCGCGGAAGAAAGAAGTGACCGGTATCATGACTAGCCGCCTGAGTTCTTCCATCTCCTCGGGATGGTCTTCCAGGTACTGCCCATAGAGCCGCCAGGTGGCGAGGCGCAGGCGGGAACGGCGCTGGGTAAGGCGGCGCTGGATGGCGCCGGGCTTGTAGCCGCGCAGGTCGAGGCCCCGCTCCGCCCGGCAGCGGTCAAGCACGTCCTGAATTTTCACGTCGCCTGGCACAGTTGCCTCCCCGGGGAAACCGGGTTTCCTGCTAGCTTGACGCGCAAACCGCCAAAAAGATGAAATTTTTGATTGACTCCCGGGATTGGAGTATATTGGCCCTACATTTTCGGGAGGTATGCCGTGTCATCTGCCGCATTGTCTTCCGCAGAGTCAACGGACGCAGCTTCTCCTGCGCAGTCTGGCCCGGGCTGGGCCGCCAGCGCGCCGCCGGGCGCTTGGCCGCGGGGCACATTGCAATTGACCACGCTGCTGGCCTTGGCCGAGCCGCCGGGGGTGCGGCAGCGGCTGGCGGAGCTGCACCGGCGGCAGCCGCGGCCGCAGGGGGCGGAGCTGCTGGCGGAATTGCATCCGCTGGCGGTGCAGGTGGTGCACGGGACCGGACTGGCCATGGCCGCGGCGGCGGGGCTGGAGCTGGGCGAGATGCTGCAGTTTGCCGATCCGCAGGCGGCGCAGGCGACGGTGCGCGGGCACCACGCCCAACTGCGGCGGCTGGACCGCATCTGGGGGGGCGCGCCGCTGCTGGCGATCGAAGCGCTGGAGGAGGTGCGGCTGCGCTGGCCGGGGCCGATGGTGGGAAGCGGCCTGGTATTGCGCGGCGGAGTGCGGGCGGCGGGCATGGCGGTGCCGGCGGCGGCGCTGCCGCTGCCGCTCGGGCTGGAGCTGGAGCTGGAAGCGGGGGCGGTGGTGCTGCTGCGGCGCGACCTGGTGGGCACGCTGCTGGAGGCGGCGCGCGAGGCCGGGCTGGCGGTGGCCCCAGTGATCGCCGACGCCGCCGGCGCGCTCAGCGTGGTGGAGACGGCGGCGGGGCGGCTGGAATTGCGCGGGCTGACCGCCGAGTTGCATGGCCGCAAGGTGCGGCTCACCGCCGCCGAGGCGCTGGCGCTGCGTTTGCTGATGGAACAGGGCGGGCGGCCGGTGGCCCGCGGCGCGCTGGGCGGCAACGTCGAGCACGTGGTGCTCAACCTGCGCAACAAGCTGGGCGACGGGCTGATCGCCACCATCTATGGGCTGGGCTATGCCTTGGAGTCCGCCGGCTAGGGAGCGCTACAGCCCCAGGGCGGGGGCGATGGCGCGCATCGCCTGCAGGCAGGTGGCGATGTGCTGCTCCAGCGGCAGGCCCAGTTCGAGCGCGCCCTGCTCGATGTCGGCGCGGCTGACCGAGCGGGCGAAGGCCTTGTCCTTGAGCTTGCGCCGCACCCCGGCGGGCTCGACCTCGGCCAGGCTGCGGCCGGGCTTGACCAGGGCGCAGGCGGTGAGGAAGCCGCTGAGCTCGTCGCAGGCGAACAGGGCCTTGTCGAGCGGGCTGGCGCGCTGCACCCCGGTCTGCTCGCAGTGCGCCAAAATGGCGTGGGTCACCGGCTCGGGGTAGCCCAGCGCGGCCAGGATCCGGTTGCCCTGGAGGGGATGGTCGGGCACCTGCGGCCAGCGCTCGTAGTCGAAGTCGTGCAGCAGCCCGGCCAGGCTCCACAGCGCCCGCTCGGCCGCGTCCGCGGCGGCGGGGGCGTAGGCCAGGCAGCAGGCCTCCACCGCCAGCGCGTGCTTGCGCAGGCTCTCCGACTGGGTGTACTCGTGCAGCAGCGCCAGCGCCTGCTCGCGGCTGGGCACGGCGCTCATGCGGTCAGGTTGAGGGCCTCTTTGAAGGTGCCGCGCTCGTTTTCGATCTTTTTCTGCAGCATCATCACGGCATAGATCAACTGCTCCGGGCGGGGCGGGCAGCCGGGCACGTACACGTCCACCGGCACCACCTGGTTGACCCCCTGCACCAGGGCGTAGTTGTTGAACACCCCGCCCGAGGTGGCGCAGGCGCCCATGCTGATGACGTACTTGGGCTCCGGCATTTGATCGTAGAGCTGGCGGATCACCGGCGCCATCTTCTGCGACACCCGCCCGGCGATGATCATCAGGTCGGACTGGCGGGGGGAGGGGCGGAAGACCTCGGCGCCGAAGCGGGCGATGTCGAAGCGCGCCGCCGACATGGACATCATCTCGATGGCGCAGCAGGCCAGGCCGAAGGTCATCGGCCAGATGGAGTTCTTGCGCACCCAGTTGACCGCCTTGTCGAGCGAGGTCAGGACCACCCCGTCGGGCTGCTGGTTGCCGTAGAAGCGCTCGTGCCCGCTGTCGTGCGGATCGAGGTTCTGGTAGCGCTGCTGGCCGAGGCTCATGGCTCTATCTTCGGCCAGTTGATCTGCATTTGCAACTCGGCCAGGAACCGGAAGGCGCGCTGGACCAGAGCCAGAACCGCGTCCGGAGAGCCCGGAGAACGCACAACGGCTTGGACGGGCTCCGGCAGTTGCGGTACGCTGGAAGGCTATGGCGGCTGTCCCCATGGTCGAGGTGCGCGATCTGCGCAAGGCCTACGGCAAGCTGGAGGCGGTGCGGGGGGTAAGCTTCACCATCCCCGAGCGCACCATCTTCGGGCTGCTGGGGCCCAATGGCGCGGGCAAGACCAGCATCATCGAGATGATCGAGGGGCTGCGCGTGCCCGACAGCGGCACGGTGCGGGTGTGCGGCCTGCGGCCGATCGAAGACGCCATGCAGGTGCGGCAACTGCTGGGGGCGCAGTTGCAAACCACCCCCTTGCCGGACAAGATCCGGGTGCGGGAGGCCTTGGAACTGTTCGGCAGCTTCTACGAGACCCCGGCCAACGTGGACGAGCTGCTGGGCTGGGTGGGGCTCGAAGCCAAGGCGGCGACCTACTTCCAGTACCTCTCCGGCGGGGAGAAGCAGCGGGTGGCGCTGGGGCTGGCGCTGGTGGGCAACCCCAAGATGCTGTTCCTGGACGAGCCCACCACCGGGCTGGATGCCAAGATCCGGCGCGAGCTGCACGAGCTCATCCTGCGGGTGCGCGACCAGGGCAAGAGCATCCTGATCTCGACCCACTATATTGAGGAGGCGGAGCGGCTGTGCGACCTGGTGGGCATCCTCGACCAGGGGCAGTTGCACGCCATCGGCCATCCCCGCCAGCTCATCCAGGACCAGGGGGCGGGCGACCGGCTGGAGGTGGCGCTGCGCGACCCGGTGGACCTGGCCACGCTGGGCACGCTGGCGGGGGTGGAGGCGGTGCTGCCGCAGCCGGCCGGCAACGGCGACGGCGGCCACCTCTATTTCCTGCGCGGGCGCAGCGGCGGCAAGATGCTGGCTTCGCTGGCGGTGTATGCCGACCACCAGGGCAACGAGCTGCTGGAGGCGCGCGTGGCCCACACCTCGCTGGAAGACGTCTACCTCAGCCTGACCGGCAGAAGGATCGGGGAATGAACAAAGTGCTCCGCATGGCGTGGATGAACGTGCTGCTCAGCTACCGCATCAAGATCGCGTTCTTCTTCACCTTCATCTTCCCCATGATGTTCTTCTTCGTCTACTTCGGGCTCATCGCCCGCGGCAAACCCCACGCGGTGGAGGCGATGATGGGCCCGCTGATCAGCTTCTCGGTGATCAGCAACGCGCTCTTCGGGCTGTCGGTGCAACTGGTGACCATGCGCGAGCGCGACATGCTGCGGCGCTACCACCTGGCCCCCATCCGGGCGGCGGAGATGGTGGGCAGCCGGCTGCTGAGCAACTACCTGCTGTTCCTGCCCATCGTGGTGCTGCAGTATGGGCTGGCGGTGTGGATGTTCCACATGCCGGTGCACGGCTCGCTGCTGGCGCTGTGGCTGATGTTCACCCTGGGCTATTTGGCGCTGGGGGCGATCGGGCTGGTGGTGGCGGGCATTGTGGACACGGTGCAAGAGGCCACGGTGTGGAACCAGATCCTGTTTTTCGCGCTGCTGTTCCTCACCGGGACCACCTTTCCGCTGGTGCAGTTGCCCCACTTCGTGCAGCGCCTGGCGCTGTTCATGCCGCCCACGCTGATGATCCTGGGCAGCGCCAGCATCATGCTGGGCGGCCAGGGGATCGCGCAAAACCTGCCCGAGCTGGTCGGGCTGGCGCTGATCACGGTGTCGTCGCTGGGGCTGGGGATCGCGCTCTTCCGCTGGGAAAAAGAGGAAAAGACCACCCGCCGGGGGCGGATGCAGGCGGCGCTGGCGCTGATACCGCTGCTGGCGGTGGGGCTGTGGCTGAACTATTCCACCAGTTTCCAGCAGAAGAGCCAGGCCTCGCTCAGCGCCGCGGCGCGCGCCTTCCAGGCGGAGATGCGCTAGGCCGGCCAGGCCAGCACCACCTTGCCAAACTGCTGCCGGGCCTCGAGATGGCGGTGGGCTGCGGCGGCCTCGGTCCAGGCGAAGGTGCGGTCCACCACCGGGCGCAGCCGGCCGGCGGCGACCAGCCCGAGCACGGTGTCGAGGTCGGCGCGGCGGCCCATGTAGGAGCCCAGCAGGCGGAGTTGGCGGGCGAAGAGGAAGCGCAGATCAATCTGGGCCTCGTGGCCGGTGGTGGCGCCGCAGGTGACCAGCACGCCATTGGGGGCCAGGGCGCGCAGGCTCTGGTTCCAACTGGCCTGGCCGACATGCTCGACCACCACGTCCACGCCCCCGGGGACGAGTTGCTGGACCGCGCGGGCGACCGGCAGGGTGGGATGGTAATGGTCGAAGACGGCGTCGGCGCCGAGCTGGCGGGCGAGGGCGAGCTTGGCCTCGCCGCCGGCGGTGGCCAGCACCCGGCAGCCCCAGAGCTTGGCGATCTGAAGGGCGGCGATGCCCACCCCGCTGGAGGCGGCCCACACCAGCACCGTCTGCCCGGCCTGGATGCGGGCGCGCCGCACCAGCATGTTCCAGGCGGTGAGGAACACCAGCGGCAGCGAGGCGGCGGCGGCGAAGTCCAGGCCCGGGGGCAGCGGCAGCAGGCAGCGCTCGGGCGCCAGCACGCGCTCGGCGTAGCCGCCGTCGCGCTGGTAGCCGAAGAGCTGGTAGCCGCGGCACTCGTTGTCGCGCCCGGCCAGGCAGAAGTGGCAGCGGCCGCAGCCCATCCCGGGGGCGAGCAGCACCGGCTGGCCGGTGGCCGCCACCACGCCGGCGATGTCGCTGCCCAAAATGCGCGGCAGGCCGACGGTCACGCCCGGAATGCCGGCGCGAACGAACAGATCGAGGTGGTTGAGGGCGCAGGCGCGGACCTCCACCACCACTTCGCCCGGTCCTGCCACCGGATCGGGGGCCTCCTCCAGGCGCAGCACTTCGGGGCCGCCATGTTCGTGGATGCGTAGGGCACGCATGGGTACAGCATACGCCGGCGGGCAGGGGGCACGCCGGCGCAGGGGGGACGGGACTCGCTGATATAATCGAAACTGATGACGGCAACCGGGGAATGCAGCCGCAGTTTGGAGATTGAGGTGCCCGCGGGCGAAGTGGAGCGGGAAGCCACACGCATCGCCCAGGGCTACCAAAAGCGGGCCCGGATCCCCGGCTTCCGGCCGGGCAAAGCCCCGCTCAGCCTGGTGCGGCAGCACTTCAGCGCCCAGATCCGGGAAGAGACGCTGGACACGCTGGTGCCCGCCCACCTGAAGGCCGCCTGCGAGCGCGCCAGCCTGGAGCCGGTCTCGACCCCGAGCTTGGAGGGGTTGCAGTTCGCGCCCGGCGCGCCGCTGACCTTCACCGCCAACTTCGAGGTGATGCCGGCGATCGAGCTGGGCGACTACCGCTCCATCCGCGCCGAGGTGCCGCCGCTGGAGGTGGCCCCGGTCGAGGTGGAACAGGAACTGGCAGGGCTGCGCGAGCGCCACAGCCGCCCCGTGCCCTCGGAGGCGGCGGAGCTGGCCGATGGGCTGATCGGGGTGGTGGCGGCGCGGCGGCTGCCCGCCGCCGGCGAGGCTGCCGCCGGCGAGGCTGCCGCCGCGGGCGCCGCGCCCGAGGCGGAGCAGGAACTGCCCATCGTCGTGGGCGCCGCCGAGACCCTGCCCGAGTTCAGCGCCGCCCTGCGCGGCATGCGCCCGGGCGAGGAGCGCGAGCTGGAGGTCCACTACCCCGCCGATTTCCCCAACGCCCCCCTCGCCGGCCAGTCGCAGCGCTACCATCTCAAGCTGCTGCGCATCGAGCAGAAGCGGGTGCCGGAGTTGGACGACGCCTTCGCCAAGGAGGCCACCGGCAACGAGACCCTGGCCGAGCTGCAGCAGCGCATCCTGGAATGGCTGCGGGCGCAGCGCCGCCACGAGGCCCGCCACCAAGTGGAGGAGGCGATCGTGGACCAGTTGGTGGCGCAGTCGAGCTTCCCGGTGCCGCAGGCGCTGGTGGACCAGCAGGTGGAGACCAAGCTGGAGCGCAACCTGCGCTCGCTCGCCGACCAGGGGGTGGATCCGCGCCAGCTCAAGCTGGACTGGGCGAAGCTGCGCGCCACCCACCAGCAGGCGGCCGAGCGCGAGGTGCGGGCGGCGCTGCTGATGGACAAGATCGCCGAGCGCGAGCAGATCGAGGCCGGGCCGGAGGAGGTGGAGGCGGAGGTGCAGCGCGCCGCCGCCGAACTCCGGCAAACCCCCGAGGCGGTGCGCGCCCGTTTGACAGATCAAGGGGTCCTGGATAGGATCAAGAACAGAATCCGCCAGGAAAAAGTCGTGGAGTTTTTGGTGACCCAGGCCACCTCGGGCGGATTCGACCAAGCCGCCAGCGGGGCTGCGAAGGAGTTGGCACGCCCATGAGCTTGATACCGATGGTGGTCGAGCAGACCCCGCGGGGCGAACGCGCCTACGACATCTATTCGCGCCTGCTGCGCGACAACATTATTTTTATCGGCACCCCGATTGACGACGCCGTCGCCAACGTGGTGACGGCGCAACTGTTGTTCCTGGAGGCCGAGGACCCGGAGAAGGACATCTCGCTCTACATCAACAGCCCGGGGGGGGTGATCACCGCCGGACTGGCCATCTACGACACCATGCAGTTCATCCGCCCCGACGTCACCACCATCTGCATCGGGCAGGCGGCGAGCATGGCGGCCACGCTGCTGGCGGCGGGGGCCAAGGGCAAGCGCTTCGCCCTGCCCACCTCGCGGGTGCTCATCCACCAGCCTTCGATGGGGGGGCTGAGCGGCCAGGCCACCGACATTGACATCCACGCCCGCGAGATCCTGCGCCAACGGGTGCTCACCACCGAGATTTTGGCCCGCCACACCGGCCAGGAGATCAGCCGGATCGAAAAGGATGTGGAACGCGATTTCATTATGACCGCGGCTCAGGCTAAGGATTACGGCATCGTGGACGATATTATCTACAAGCACAAATAGACCGGAACCGCCTGTGTGGATCGGCCACACCGGCCCGGCGCCACGGGGCGCCAGGCCCGCGAGGCCCGCAAGGCACGCACCCAGTCGCCACCCCCCCGGGCTGGCGGGAGATGATGCCATCGTGAAACCAAGAAACGGCACCCAGGAATCGCTGCGCTGCTCGTTCTGCCACAAGAGCCAGGACACCGTCGCCAAGCTGATTTCCAGCCCCAGCGAGTACCCCCGCGCCTACATCTGCGACGAGTGCGTGGCGGTGTGCAACTCCATCCTCGAGGACGACCGCGCCGAGCCGCAGGCGCGCAACGTGCAGAGCCTGCCCAAGCCGCACGAGGTCAAGGCCTTCCTGGACGAGTACGTCATCGGCCAGGACTCGACCAAAAAACGGCTCGCGGTGGCGGTCTACAACCACTACAAGCGGCTGCACATGAACCGCAACCGCACCACCAGCGAGGTGGAGCTGCAGAAGGCCAACATCCTGCTGATCGGGCCCACCGGCACCGGCAAGACGCTGCTGGCGCAGACGCTGGCCAAGGTGCTGGACGTGCCCTTCGCCATCGCCGACGCCACCACCCTGACCGAGGCGGGCTACGTGGGCGAGGATGTGGAGAACATCATCCTCAAGCTGCTGCAGGCGGCCGAGGGCGACGTCGCCCGCGCCCAGCACGGCATCATCTACATTGACGAGATCGACAAGATCTCGCGCCGCGACGAGAACCCCTCCATCACCCGCGACGTCAGCGGCGAGGGGGTGCAGCAGGCGCTGCTGAAGATCCTGGAGGGCACGGTGGCGCACGTGCCGCCGCAGGGGGGGCGCAAGCACCCCCACCAGGAGTTCACCCCGGTGGACACCAGCAACATCCTGTTCCTCTGCGGCGGGGCGTTCGTGGGGCTGGAGAAGATCATTTCGCGCCGGGTGGGCAAGCGCTCCATGGGCTTCCGCACCGAGGCCGACGCCACCACCGGCACCCCGGCGGAGGTGCGGCGGCGCGACACCGCGCTGCTGGCGCAGGTGCAGCCCGGCGACCTGATCAAGTTCGGGCTGATCCCGGAATTCGTGGGGCGGCTGCCGGTGATCGGGGTGCTGGACGACCTCGACCGGGCGGCGCTGATCCAGATTCTGACCAAGCCGCGCAACGCCCTGGTGCGGCAGTACCAGAAGCTGTTCGAGTTCGAGAACGTGAAGCTGCGCTTCGACGACAGCGCCCTGGAGCAGATCGCCAGCGAGGCGCTGGCGCGCAAGGTGGGGGCGCGCGGGCTGCGCATGATCCTGGAAGAGCTGATGCTCGACCTGATGTACCACCTCCCCACCCAGAAGCGGGTGCGGGAGTTCGTCGTGACCCAGGATATGGTGGAGAAGCGCGAGGTTTCGCTGCCGACGCTGGAAAAAGCCGGCTAGCGCCCGGGTTCCGAATCCAACCCCGCCCCCCCCGCATCCAGTCTGATAGAGTCTGCTAGGCACACCCATGGCACGCGACAAAACCCAACCCGACCTGCGCCGCTTGCCGATGCTGCCCATCCGCGAGATGGTGATCTTCCCCCACCAGATGACCCCCTTCGTGGTGGGGCGGCAGTCCTCGGTGCGCGCGCTGGAGGCGGCGCTGGTGGAGGAGAAGAAGATCTTCCTCGCCACCCAGCACGACGCCGCCGTGGACGAGCCCCGGCCCAACCAGATCCACCCGGTGGGCACCATCGCCCACGTGGTGCAGAGCGTGCGCCTGCCCGACGGCAACGTGCGGGTGCTGGTGGAGGGGCTGGAGCGGGCCCGCATCGTGGAGGTGGACGAGGGCGAGGGCTTCTTCCGGGCGCAGTTGCGCACCGTGCCGCCGCGGCCGCAGCTCCCCACCCCGCAGCTGGAGCAGCTGATGCAGAAGGTGACCGGGCTGTTCGAGCAGTTCGTCAAGCAGAGCCAGTCGCTCAACTACGAGGCCATGCTGAGCGCGGTGCGCTCCGACGACGCCGGGCAGATGAGCGACACCATGGCCGCCCACCTCAGCCTGCCGGTGGCGGAGAAGCAGCCGCTGCTGGAGCAGTTCGAGCCCATCGAGCGCCTGCTGCGGCTGGCCGAGCTGCTGGAGCTGGAGATCGAGAAGCTCAACATGGACCGCGCCATCCAGGGGCGGGTGAAGCGCCAGATGGAGAAGGCGCAGCGCGAGTACTACCTGGGGGAGAAGATCAAGGCCATCCAGAAGGAGCTGGGGCGGGGGGAGAAGAGCGAGTTCGACGAGCTCAAGAAGAAGATCGAGGCGGCGGGCATGCCCAAGCCGGTGCGGGAGAAGGCGCTGCAGGAGCTGAAGCGGCTGGAGCTGATGCCGCCCATGTCGGCCGAGAGCACGGTCTCGCGCAACTACCTGGACTGGATGATCGCGGTGCCGTGGAAGAAGCGCTCGCACGAGATCCGCAACATCGCCCGGGCGGAGAAGATCCTCAACCAGGACCACTACGGGCTGGAGAAGATCAAGGAGCGCATCCTGGAGTTCCTGGCGGTGCGGCAGCTGGTGAAGAACCCCAAGGGCTCCATCCTCTGCTTCGTCGGCCCCCCGGGGGTGGGCAAGACCTCGCTGGGCATGTCCATCGCCCGCGCCACCGGGCGCAAGTTCGTGCGCCTGTCGCTGGGCGGGGTGCGCGACGAGGCCGAGATCCGCGGCCACCGCCGCACCTACATCGGCGCCCTGCCCGGCCAGATCCTGCAGATGATGAAGAAGGCGGGCACGGTCAACCCGGTGTTCCTGCTGGACGAGGTGGACAAGATGAGCGTGGACTTCCGCGGCGACCCCTCGGCGGCGCTGCTGGAGGTGCTGGACCCGGAGCAGAACACCGCCTTCAACGACCACTACCTGGACATGGACTACGACCTCTCGCAGGTGATGTTCATCACCACCGCCAACGTGCTGCACACCATCCCGCAGGCGCTGCAGGACCGCATGGAGATCATTCGCCTCTCCGGCTACACCGAGCTGGAGAAGACCGAGATCGCCCGCCGCTTCCTCATTCCCAAGCAGTTGAAGGCCACCGGCATCACCACCAAGAACCTCGACTTCAGCCCCGACGGGCTGCAGGCGCTGATCAGCGGCTACACCCGCGAGGCGGGGGTGCGCAGCCTGGAGCGCGAGATCGGCAACGTCGGGCGCAAGGTCGCGCGCCGGGTGGTGAAAGAGGGCAAGAAGGTCGCCGTCAGCGTGGCGCCGGAGAATTTGAGCGAGTACCTGGGGATTCTCAAGTACCGCGACACCCGCGGCCAGGAGAAGAGCGAGGTGGGGCTGGCCACCGGGCTGGCCTGGACCGAGATGGGCGGGCAGATGCTCTCCACCGAGGTCACCCTCATGGACGGCAAGGGCAAGCTCACCCTGACCGGCAAGCTGGGCGACGTCATGCAGGAGTCGGCGCAGGCGGCGATGAGCTACATCCGCAGCCGCGCCCACCTGCTGGGGCTGCCCAAGGACTTCTACCGCAACCTCGACATCCACATCCACGTGCCCGAGGGCGCCATCCCCAAGGACGGCCCCTCCGCCGGCATCACCATGGCCACCGCCCTCACCAGCGCCCTCACCCGCATCGCCGTGCGCAGCGACGTGGCCATGACCGGCGAGATCACCCTGCGCGGCAAGGTGCTGCCCATCGGCGGGGTCAAGGAAAAGCTGATGGCGGCGCACCGCAACGGCATCACCACCATCATCCTGCCGCGCGACAACGAGAAGGACTTGGCCGACCTGCCGGAGAACATCCGCGCCCTGCTCGACATCCACCCGGTCGAGACCATGGACCAGGTGCTGGAGACCGCGCTGGAGCAGCCCATTCCCAAGCTCGCCGCCAGCGAGGCCGCCGTCGCCGCCGAGGCGGCGCCGGTGGAAGGGCTGCACCAATAGTGGGCAGTGAACGGTGAACCGTGGACAGTGGGCGGTCGAGTTCGTCAAGAGTTGCGCCGCCCTCGGCGACCTGCCCGACGACCGCGTGGCGGAAGTAGCGCTGCTGGGTCGCTCCAACGTGGGCAAGTCGAGCCTGCTCAACTCCCTGGCCGGGCGCCGCCACCTCGCCCACACCAGCCGCACCCCCGGCCGCACCCGCCTGCTCAACCTCTTCCAAGTCAGCCCGGGCGACTTTCGCCTGGTGGATTGCCCCGGCTATGGCTACGCCCGGGCGGCGCGCACGCTGCGCGCCGAATGGGGCGAGCTCATCGGGCAGTATCTGGAGAACCGGCCCAACCTGCGCCGGGTGGCGCTCCTGGTGGATGGCCGCCTCGAGCCCCAACCGCTTGACCTGCAGGCCCTGGAGTGGTTCCGCCACCGCGGCCTGCCGGTGCAGTTGGTCGCCACCAAGTGGGACCGGCTCAGCGGCAATGAACGCACGCAGGCGCAGAAGCGCCTGAGCGAGGCCTTTGGCGCGGCGCCGCTGGGCTATTCCTCGGTCACCCACGAGGGCCGCGACGAGCTGCGGCGGGCGCTGGCCGCGGTCTAGGAGCAATCCCGCCCTGGAGCCGCCCCCGCGGGGGCGGCGGCGTATAGTAGGGGGGCTTGGCGGAAGCCTCCGAGTTGCGCCGCTCGATGGGCTGGGTGCAGGCCACCGCGCTGGTGGTGGGCATCATGGTGGGGTCGGCGGTGTTTGTGCAGGCGGCCGAGGTCAGCCGCCGGGTGGCGCGGCCGGCGGCCATGCTGGCGGTGTGGCTGGTGGCGGGGCTGCTGACGCTGGCGGGCACGCTGGTGTGCGCCGAGCTGGAGCAGTCGTTTCCCTCCACCGGCGGGGTCTACGTGTTTCTGCACCGCACCCTTTCGCCGCTGGCGGGCTACTTGTGGGGCTGGGCGATGTTCTGGGCGATGCACTCCGGCATCGTCGCCGCCATCGCCGTGGTGGCGGCGCGCTACAGCGGGCTGGTGGCGCCGCTGGGCGCGACCGCCGTCCGCCTGGTGGCGATCGGGCTGATCCTGGGGCTGACGGGGCTGAACGTGCTCGGCGTCGCGCCGGCGGCGCGGGCGCAGGTGGGGTTGACGCTGGTCAAGCTGGCGGCGATCGGGGGGCTGATGGCGGCGGTGGCGCTGTGGGCCCGCCACCATGCGCCCCCGCCCGCGCCGGCGGCGGCGGCGGCCTGGCCCGCGCCGGGGGCGTTCCTGCTGGCGGTGAGCGCCGGGCTGTTCGCCTTCGGCGGCTGGCACATGGGCACCTACGCCGCCGGCGAGACGCGCGCCGCCCGGCGCACCATCCCGCGCGCCATGGTGGCGGGCACCCTGCTGGTCACCGCCTGCTATTTGGGGCTCAACGCCGCCTACATCCGCATCCTGCCCTGGCGCCAAGTCGCCGCCTCCACCCGCGTCGCCGCCGACGCGGCGGCGGTGCTGCTGGGCGGCGGCGGGGCGGCGCTGGTCTCGGCGCTGGTGGTGTTGTCGGCGCTGGGCTCGCTCAACGGCGTCATCCTGGCGGGGCCGCGGGTCTATCTCGCCATGGCGCGCGACCGGCTCGCGCCCCGGGCGCTGGGCGCGGTGCACCCCCGCTTCCACACCCCCCACCGCGCGCTGCTGCTGCAAGCGCTCTGGTCGTGCCTGCTGGTGGCGGTGGGCAGCTACCGCCAGCTCTTCACCGGCGTGGTCTACCTGGAGTGGATCTTCTTCGGCCTGATGGCCTGGGGCCTGTTGCGCCACCGCCGCCGGTTCGGCTGGGCGCCGGCGCTGTTCCTGGCCGGCTGCCTGCTGGTGGTGGGCAACCTCGCCGTGGCCCAGCCGGGGGCGGCGCTGTGGGGGCTGGGGTTCGTGCTCACTGGGATTCCGGCTTATTATTGGCAAGTCCGCCGGTCAGGAACCGCCCACCGCCATGCCGACCATCCTTGACGTCCACAACCACTACTACCCGCCCGCCTATCTAAAGGCGCTCCAGGCCGGCGAGAGCGCGGTCGAGGTCAGCTACGACGAGCAGGGCAACCCGCGGCTGCACTATCCCGGCGACTACAACATCGCCGTGCCCGGACAGCGCGACTTGGCGGTGCGGGTGCAGATGCTCGACGCCACCGGCATTGACCTGCAGGTCTATACCATGACCACGCCCGGGGTGCACGTGGAGTCGCCGGCGACGGCGGTGCGGCTGGCGCAGATGGTGAACGACGATTTTGCCGCCGGCATGGCGCGCTACCCCGGCCGTTTTTCGGCGCTGGCCACGCTGCCGCTCAACGACCCCGCCGCCAGCGTGCGCGAGCTGGAGCGCGCCTGCCGCCAACTCCACCTGCCCGGCGCCATGCTGTTCAGCAACGTCAACGGCATCGCCCTCGCCGACCCGCGCTTCTGGCCGCTCTACGAGCTGGCCGACGAGCTCGGCGCCATCCTGCACATCCATCCCACCGATCCGGTGGGGGTGGAGGCGATGCGCGAATACTGGCTGATGCCGCTGGTCGGCTTCCTGATGGACACCACGCTGGCGGCGGCCCAGCTGGTCTTCAGCGGCGTGCCCGAGCGCTTTCCCCGCATTCGCTGGGTGCTGAGCCACCTGGGCGGAGCGATTCCCTACCTGGCGGAGCGGCTCGACCGCGGCTACCGCGCCTTTCCCGATTGCCGCGCCCACATCCCGCGGCCGCCGAGCGAGTACCTGCGGCAGTTCTACTTCGACACCGTCAACTTCGACCCCGAGGCGCTGATGCTGGCGGTGGGCTTCGCCGGCGCCGGGCACCTGCTGGCCGGCAGCGACTACGCCCACCAGCTCGGCAGCCCCGCGCTCATGCTGCAGAGCCTGCGCGCCCTGCCCCTGCCCGAGGCCGACCGCGACCTCATCCTGGGCGGCAACGCCCGGCGGCTGTATCAACTCGCCCTGACCCACTGACTGGCGTAAGCTACTGGGATGCGACGCTCCCTGCTGCTGGTAATGGCGCTGGCCACGGCCGCGCTGGCCCAAGTCAACCCCGCCCTCTACGCCGGACTGAAATGGCGCAACATCGGGCCCGACCGCGCCGGGCGGGTCTCGGCGGTGGCCGGCGTCATCGGGCAGCCGGGCAAGTTCTACATCGGGCTCCCGGGCGGCGGGGTGTGGGAGACCGACAATGCCGGCGTGACCTGGCGGCCGATCTTCGACAGCGTCCAGGCGGTGGACTCGATCGGCTCGCTCGCCGTCGCCACCTCCAACCCCAAGATCATCTACGCCGGCACCGGCGACCTGATCACCGGGCTGGCGCTGAACGAGGGCAACGGCATGTACAAGTCCAGCGACGGCGGCCAGACCTGGCAGCAGTCGGGGCTGGCGCACACCCACCGCATCGCCTCCATCCTGGTGGACCCGCACAACCCCGAGTTGGTGCTGGCCGCCGCCCAGGGCGACTACCACTTCCCGAGCAAGGACCGGGGCGTGTTCCGCTCCACCGACGGCGGCGCCACCTGGACCCAGGTGCTCTACCGCGACGACAAGACCGGGGCGCGCGACCTGGCCTCGGCCCCGGACGACCCCCGCGAGGTCTTCGCCACCACCTACCTGCACTACAACCCCAACCCCGGCCTGCACCGGCGCGAGGAGAACGGCACCGCGCTCTACAAGTCCACCGACGAGGGCGCCACCTGGAGCGAGATCGCCGGCCACGGCCTGCCGGTGCTGACCGGGCGCACCGCCGTCGCCGTGGCGCAGGGCACGCACGGGCAGCGCGTCTTCCTGATCGGCGGCTTCGGCCTCTACCGCTCCGACGACGGCGGCGCCACCTGGAGCCAAGCCACCACCGATCGCCGCATCACCGGCAACGACTACATCTGCGCCGTCTACGTGGACCCGCAAAACCCCGACATCGTTTATACGATGCAGACCTCGATGTACCGCTCCACCGACGGCGGCCACACCTTCGCCAGCTACAAGGGCGCACCCGGCGGCGACGACTACCACAACCTCTGGATTGACCCCACCAACGCCCGCCGCATGATCCTGGGCGTGGACCAGGGCGCGACCGTCAGCCTCGACCATGGCCGCACCTGGAGCCCCTGGTACAACCAGTCCACCGCGCAGGTCTACCGCATCGCCACCGACAACCGCTTTCCCTATTGGGTCTATGCCACCATGCAGGACTCCGGGGCAGTGGCGGTGGCCAGCCGCGGCAACCTGGGCGAGATCACCCCCTTCGACTGGTACCCCATGCCGGCGGGCGAGGCCGGCTCGGTGGCGCCCGATCCGCTCAACCCCAACATCATTTACGCCGGCGGGCTGAGCACCTTGCTGGTGAAAGTGGTGCGGCCGGAGTGGAGCTACCAGGACGTCAGCCCCGGCGGCAACGGCAAGGTCTACCGCGGGTTCACCAACCCGCCCATCGCCTTTTTGCCGCAAGATGCGCACGTGATGTATTTCGGCACGCAGTATGTGAGCGTGACCCGCGACGGCGGCCAGCATTGGCGCGACATCAGCCCCGACCTCTCCGCCCACCACGGGCAGCCGCCGGTGGCACCCGCCTATGGCCGGCCCACGCCGGCGCTGACCGCGCTCTCGCCCTCGCCGGCGCTGCGCGGTGTCATCTGGACCGGCACCAACAACGGACTTGTCTGGCTCACCCGCGATGGCGGCGCCCACTGGACCGAGGTCACCCCGCCGGGCGCGCCGACGAGCGCCGAGTTCAACTTCGTCGAGCCCAGCCACAGCAACCCCGCCGAGGCCTACGCCGAGATGGACAACCGCAACGTCGGCGACTACCTGCCCCACATCTACCGCACCCGCGACTACGGCGCCCACTGGACCGCGATCGTCAACGGCCTGCCCACCGGCCGGCCCGCGGGGAGCTTCGTGCGGGTGGTGCGCGAAGACCCCAAGGTCCCCGGCCTGCTCTACTGCGGCACCGAGAACACCGTCTACGTCTCCTTCGACGACGGCGACCACTGGCAGTCGCTGCGGCAGAACCTGCCCACCACCTCCATCCGCGACCTGGTGGTGCACGGCAACGACCTGGTGATCGGCACCTACGGGCGCGGCTTCTGGATCCTGGACGACATGGCGCCACTGCGGGCGCTGGCGCACGGCGCCGCCCGCATCGCCGCCGCGCCCGCCTACTTCTTCCCGCCCAGCCCGGCGGTGCGCGTCCACAACAACCTCAACGCCGACACGCCGTTTCCGCCCGAGGTGCCGCACGAGCGCAACCCGCCCAACGGCGCCATCCTCTACTACCACCTGGCGCAGCCGGCGACGGGGGCGGTGACGCTCGACGTGCGCGACGCGCAGGGCAAGCTGGTGCGCACCCTCTCCAGCCTGCCCGACCCCGCCCTCGCCGCCTTTGCCCCCGCGCCCCAAACCGTGCCCGACTATTGGAAGCAGCCGCTGCGCCCGCTGCCCACCGCGGCGGGCACCGACCGCGCGGTGTGGGACCTGCGCTACGCCCGGCCCGCCGGGGCGCGCCTCAACCTGCCCATGACCGCCATCTTCCACGACACCCCGCCCTCGCCCCAAGGCCCGCTCGCGCCCCCCGGCGCCTATACCCTGACCCTGCATGTGGACGGCCACGCCTATACCCGCCGGCTCACCGTGGTCAACGATCCGCGCGAGGGCCAGGGACCCGCCGTCACCGCCCAGATCGCGGCGATGCACACGCTGCAAATGAAGGTGCTCGCCGCGCTCCACACCGCCCACACCCTCGACGCCGCCATCGCCCAGGCACGCCAGCGCCAACCCGCCCGCGCCGCCGCGCTCCAGCGCCTGGCCGGCGGGGGCGGACGCGGACGCGGCGGCTTTGGCCGCGGCGGCGCCGCCGGGCCACCCACCGTGGCGCGCGCCCAGGCCCAGCTCTTCGCCCTGCTCAACGTGCTCGACGCCCCCGTGGACGCCGCCCCCACTGGCGCCCAGCAGGGCAACTACACGCTCGCCTGCCGAGACCTCAACCGCGTCATCGCCGGTTGGCGCGCCCTGGCCGGCGCCGGCGCCTCCGGGCCGCAGCCATTCACCTGCGGGCCCTCCAAATGAACTAAACTAAGTTTAGTCCACCAGGAGTGCCGGCATGAAGGTCATCAACATTCACCAAGCCAAGACCCACCTTTCGCGGCTGGTGGAAGAAGCCGCCAAGGGCCAGTCTTTCATCATCGCCAAGGCGGGCAAGCCCATGGTGCAGGTGGTGCGCCTGGAGCCGGCGCCGGAATTGCCGCGGTCCGGTTTTATGCGCGGCAGGGGCACCATTCCCGACGATTTCGACACCTTGATGGAGAAGGAAATCGAGGAGATGTTTTACGGCACGGATGAGGACGACCAGGAGTGAACTTTCTGCTCGACACCCATCTGCTGCTGTGGACGACCAACGCGCCCGAGCGGCGCTCCGCCCAAGCCGAGGCACTCATCGAGGACCGAACCAACCAGCTTTGGTTCAGCGTGGCCAGCATTTGGGAGTTGGCGATCAAGCACAACCGCCAGCATCGCGCCCTGGATATTGACCCCGGCGAACTGCGGCGCGCGCTGCTCCAGCACGGCTATCTGGAACTGCCCATCACAGGCGCGCATGCGCTGGCCACTGGCGACCTTCCCCGACTGCACAAGGACCCGTTTGACCGCATCCTGATCGCGCAGGCCACGGTCGAGCGGTTGACGCTGCTGACCACCGACGCCCGCCTGGCGCGCTACCCCGGCCCGGTGCGGGTGGTCTGAGCCGGCAAGAGCCGGCTCACCTTTGGGCTTGACCGCCGTCCATACTCGCGTAGTAGGGTTACACACATGCGTAGTAGCACGTCGCCCAAGCCGCCACGGTTCTCCAAGCTGGAACTGCAGATCATGGAGGCGCTGTGGTCGCGCGGGGCGATCTCGATCCGCGAGGTGAAAGAGGCGTTTCCCGAGGCCCAGCGCCCGGCCTACACCACCATTCAAACCACCGTCTACCGTTTGGAGGCGAAGGGGGCGGTGCGGCGCACGCGCAAGATCGGCAATGCCCACATCTTCGAGGCGGCGGTGGCGCGCAGCGCCGCCCATCGGCGGCTGATGGACGAGTGGCTGGGGCTGTTGGGCGGGCGCACGCAGCCGGTGATGGCGCACTGGATCGAGTCGGGCAAGCTGACGCTGGAAGACATCCAGGAGGCGGAGAAGGAGCTGCGCCGGCTGGCGGCGAGCCAGCCCGGAGGCAAGGCATGACGCCGGCGGCGGTGCTCAACCATTTGTGGCAGTCCACCGTGTTCGCCGGGGTGGCGGCAGTGGTGGCGCTGGGACTGCGCGGCAACCAAGCGCGGGCGCGGTTTTGGGTGTGGATGGCGGCGTCGCTGAAGTTTCTGGTGCCGTTCAGCGGGCTGGCGGCGCTGGGGGCGCTGCTGCCGTGGCCGGAAGCGAAGGCGGCGGCGGCGCCGGCGCTGGCGGCGGCGAGCGCGCCCTTCCGCGCGGGCGCGGCCAGCCTGCTCGACTACACGGCGGCGGGCGGGGGGCGCGGGGCTTCCCTGCCCCACGGCCTGCTGCCCTGGCTGGCGGTTGCCGCCTGGCTGGCGGGCAGCTTGGCGCTGCTGGGGCGCTGGGGGTGGCGCTGGCGGCGGCTGGCGCGCATCGCGCACGCGGCGGCGCCGCGGCAGGTGCAGGGCATCATGGTGGGCGCGGGCCCCAGCGCGCCTGCGGCGCGCGTCCCGCTTGTGAGCCGCCCCGCTGTAACAGCGCGGGGCGGCATGCTCGCGCCGACTTGGGGGCCCGGTGGCCCCAAGTCGGCGCTGCGCTTCACTGGTGGGCGCGGGCCCCAGCGCGCCTGCGGCGCGCGTCCCGCTTGTGAGCCGCCCCGCTGTAACAGCGCGGGGCGGCATGCTCGCGCCGACTTGGGGGCCCGGTGGCCCCAAGTCGGCGCTGCGCCTCGCTGGTGGGCGCGGGCCCCAGCGCGCCTGCGGCGCGCGTCCCGCTTGTGCTCGCGCCGACTCGGGGGCCCCATGGCCCCAAGTCGGCGCTGCGCCTCGCTGGGGCCGCGCCGAATTGGCTTCCCGGGGGCGGGCCGCCCTGCGGGGTTTCGCACCCGATTTTGCCAGCAGGCAAAGCGGCGCGACCTCCGCGACCGGTTCCGCGCCGCAACTGATCTATTCGCCTTGCAGGAGACCCCCATGCGTTCCCTCTCGCTAGCCTTCGCCCTCTGCCTCCTCCTGGGTGCCCGCGCGCAGGCGCCGGCGCCCGCACCGGCCGCGCCCACCGCCTTTGACGCCGCCTCCATCCGGCCCTCGAAGCCGCCCAGCGACGGCCGCATGATGATGGGCCTGCGCACCGACCCCGGCCGGCTGACGGCGCAGAACATGCCGCTGAGGCAGTTGATCGTCGCCGCCTATGGGCTCAAGCCCTACCAGGTGCAGGGACCGGGCTGGATGGACGACGAGCGCTTCGACATCAACGCCGAGACCACCTCGCCGCTGACCCGGCCGCAGATGCTGAAGCTGCTGCGGCCGTTCCTGGTGCGGCAGTTCCAGTTGGCCTCGCACCGGATCACCAAGACGATGAACATCTACGCGCTGGTGGTGGCCAAGGGCGGGCCCAAGATGAAGCGCACGGCGGAGAAGTCGGGGCGCTTCCGGATCGCCCTGGGGCAGCGCGGGGCGCGGCTCAACGGCGCCGCCACCATGTCGGATTTCGTCGGCATGCTGGCGATGCAGACCGACCGGCCCGTGGTGGACATGACCGGACTGGAGGGGACCTACGCCATCCAGTTGAACTTCATGCCGAGCGGCGGCGGCAGGATGATCCGGGTGATGCCCGGCGGCCCGCCTCCCGGCGGCGGGCCGCCGCGGGCCGCCGCCGCCACCGCCGCCGCCGGGCAGGCCCCCTCGCTCTTCACCGCACTGCCCGAGCAGTTGGGGCTGAAGCTCGATCCGCGCAAGGGCCCCATCGCCATCCTGGTGATTGACCACGCCGCGAAGACGCCGCTGGGGAACTAGCATGCGGCTGCTGTGGGCCCTGGCCGCGCTGCTGTCGGCAGCGGCAGCGTCAGCGCCGCTGCGCGGGGTGGTGCGTTGCGGAGGCTTGCCGGTGCCGGGAGCGAAGGTCACGGCCACGCAGGGCGCCCGGATCGAGGCCACCTCGAGCGGCGGCGATGGTGGCTACGCCTTCGCCGCGCTCGCCCCGGGGGCGTGGCGGGTGCGGGTGGCGATGACCGGCTTCGTCAGCGCGGCGCAAACGGTGGAGATCGGCGCCCAGCCCGCCGCGCTGAATTTCGAGCTGGCGATCGCGCCCTACACCGGGCCGCCGGCGGCGGCGACTCCGGCCGCCGCGCCCGGCTTCGCCCGCACCGAGCTGCAGGGCGCCGCCGGGGCCCGTTCCCAGCCCCCGCCGGCCGCGGCCGCCGCGCCGCCGCCCGGCTTCAGCCCCCGCGATGCCAACAACACCGCCGCCAACGCGCTGGCGGTCAACGGCAGCGTGGACAACGCCGCCGCCTCGCCCTTCGGCCTGCCGCCGGCCTTCGGCAACCACCGCGTGGGGGCGGGCTCGCTCTACAACGGCGGCTTCGGGCTGCTCTTCGACACCTCGGCACTGGACGCGCGCAGCTTCTCCCTCACCGGGCAAGACACCGCCAAGCCCGCCTACAACGACCTGACCGGCTTCGCGCAGATCGGCGGGCCGCTGCTCGTTCCCCATCTGCTCAACGCCAACGCCGCTCCCATGGTCTTCCTGGGCTACGAGAAGTCGGGCAACCGCAACGCGGTCGCCACCCCGGCGCTGGTGCCCACCGCGGCCGAGCGCGCCGGCGACCTCTCCGCCTTCGCCCAACCGATCGTGGACCCGGCCACCGGCCAGCCCTTCCCCAACCGCCGCATCCCCATCAGCCCGCAGGCGCAGGCGCTGCTGGCGCTGTACCCGCTGCCCAACCTGGCGGGCGGGCAGCGCTTCAACTACCAGGCGCCGCTGGTGACCAACCAGCACCAGGACGCGCTGCAGATGCGGGTCAACCAGGGCTTCAGCCAGA
Source organism: Terriglobales bacterium (assembly GCA_035531375.1). GTDB lineage: Bacteria > Acidobacteriota > Terriglobia > Terriglobales > SCQP01 > SCQP01. Next base: position 36,742 of record DATKSZ010000056.1, read on the forward strand.
AAAACCAAGTGGCCGGCAGCTTCAACCTGCAGTCCATCCGCAGCGACAGCCCCAACCTGTTTGGCTTTCTCGACACCCACACCTCGCTCGGCCTCAACGCCGACCTGACCTACCGGCACGGCTTCACCCCCTACCTCTACGGCACCTTCGGCTTCGCCTACAGCCGCATGGCGATCGCGACCACGCCCTACTTCGCCCGGCGGGAGAACGTCTCGGGGCTGGCCGGCATTGCCGGCAACGATCCCGCCCCGGCCAACTGGGGTCCGCCCACGCTCGCCTTTGCCAGCGGACTGGCCGGGCTGGGCGACGCCGAGGCGCTGCGCAACCGCAACCAGACGGCGGCGTTCCGCTTCGACGGCTACTGGAACCACTACGACCACAACCTCTACTGGGGCGGGGAGGTGCGGCGGCTGCAGTTCAACGACTGGCAGCAGCAGAACGGGCGCGGCACCTTCCGCTTCAACGGCGCCGCCAGCGGCAATGACTTCGCCGACTTTCTGCTGGGCATCCCCGACGCCGCCAGCCTGGCCCTGGGCAACCCCGACAAGTATTTTCGCGAGACCGACTACGCCCTCTACCTCGCCGACGACTGGCGGGTGAGCGACAGCCTCTCGCTCGACTGGGGAGTGCGCTGGGAGTACGCCGCCCCCATCACCGAACTCTATGGCCGGCTGGTGAACCTGGAGCTGGCGCCAGGCTTCACCGCGGCGGCGCCGGTGGAGGCGAGCGCGCCGGTGGGCCGGCTGAGCGGCACGCGCTACCCCAGCTCGCTGCTGCGGCCCGACCGGGGCGGGTTCGAGCCGCGCCTGGGGCTGGCCTGGACGCCCTTCGCCGCCAGCTCGGTGGTGCTGCGGGCCGGCTACGGCATCACTCGCGACACCTCGGTCTACCAGGGGATTGCGCTGCAGATGGCGCAGCAGGCGCCCCTGTCGAAGAGCCTGAGCGTGGCCAACACCGCCGCCACGCCGCTGACGCTGGCGCGCGGGTTCCTCACCCCGCCCGGCGCCACGCCCGACCTGTTCGCGGTGGATCCCAACTTCCGCATCGGCTACGCCCAGACCTGGAACGCCTCGCTGCAGCGCGACCTGCCCGGCGGCATGGAGATGACGCTCGCCTACCTGGGCACCAAGGGCACGCACGGGGCGCAGCGCTCGCTGCCCAACACCTATCCGCCGGGCGGCGCCAACCCCTGCCCGAGCTGCCCGGTGGGGTTTGTCTATATGAGCTCGAACGGCAACTCGACCTACGAATCGGGGCAGGCGGGGTTGGTGCGGCGCTTCCACAACGGCTTCGCCGCCACCGCCAGCTACACCTACGCCCATGCCCTGGACGACGCCGCCCTGGGCGGGCGGGGCCAGGGGCAGGCGGTGGTGGCGCAGAATTGGCTCGCCCTCGACGCCGAGCGCGCCCGCTCCAATTTCGACCAGCGCCACCGGCTCACCCTGACCACGCAGTACAGCACCGGGGTGGGGATGGGGGGCGGGGCGCTGCTGGGGGGCTGGCGCGGCGCCGCCTACCAGGGCTGGACGATCACCACCCAGCTCAGCCTGGGCAGCGGCCTGCCGCTCACCCCCCAGACCGCGCTGGTGGTGCCGGGCACCGGGATGACCGGCATCCGCCCCGACGCCACCGGCCTGCCGGCCAACGCCCCGCCGCCGGGGCTGCATCTCAACCCCGCCGCCTTCGCCCCGCCCGCGGCCGGGAGCTGGGGCACCGCCGGGCGCAACTCCCTCGACGGCCCCGGCCAGTTCAGCCTCGACGCCGCCCTGCAGCGCAGCTTTCAGGTCTCCAGCCGGGTGACCGCCAACCTGCGCCTGGACGCCAGCAACGTGCTCAACCACGTGGCCTACCCCAGTTGGAACACGCTGGTGGGCAGCGCCCAGTTCGGCCTGCCGCTCGGCGCCAACCCCATGCGCAGCCTGCAGACCACGCTGCGCTTCGAGTTCTAAGCCATGCGCGCCGCCGCCGCCATCCTCGCCGCCTTCGCCCTGGCCGCCAACGCCCAGCACGCGGCGAGGCCGGCGCAGTTCAGCTTCAAGGCGAATACGCGGCTGGTGACCGAGACCGTCTCGGTGACCGACCGGAACGGCCGCCCCATCGTTGGACTCACCGCCAAGGATTTCACCATCACCGAGGACCACGCCGCGCAGACGGTGGCCTTCTGCGAGTACCAGCACTTGGCCGACACCCCGGCCGCGGCGGCGCCGCGGCCGCCAGCCACCCCGCCGGCCGCGCCCGCCACCCCGTTCGCGATCGCGCCGGAGACGCCGGGCAACACCCGCTACGCCAACCGCCGCCTGCTGGTGCTGTATTTCGACATGACCGCGATGTCGGTCTCCGACCAGTTGCGCGCGCTCGCGGCGGCGCAGCAGTTCATCGCCGGGGCGATGCGTCCGGCCGACCGGATGGCGGTGATGGAGTACGACGGCGCCGGGGTGAAGGTGAAGCAGGACTTCACCGCCGACCGCGCGGCGCTGCAGCAGGTGGTCGGGGCCATGATCCTGGGCCAGGGCTTCGGGCTGAGCGAGGACGCCGCCGACGCCGCCAGCGAAGACACCGGCAGCGCCTTCGGCCAGGACGACAGCGAGTTCAACGTCTTCAACACCAACCGCCAGCTCGCGGCGCTGCAGACGGCGGTGGCCATGCTGGCGCCGCTGAGCGAGAAGAAGTCGCTGGTCTACTTCGCCAGCGGCGTCAACCGCAACGGCGTGGACAACCAGGCACAGCTTGCCGCCACCACCAACGCCGCCATCCGCGCCAACGTGGCACTCTACCCGATTGACGCGCGCGGGCTGGTGGCCAGCGCCCCGCTGGGCGACGCCACCCAGGGCTCGCCCGGCGGCCTGGCCATGTACAACGGCGCCGCCGCGCAGGCGGTGAACGACCGCCTCATCCGCTCCCAGGACACCCTCTACGCCCTGGGCGCGGACACCGGCGGCAAGGCCCTGTTCGACTCCAACGACCTGGCCGGCGGCATCGCCACCGCCCGCAACGCCATCGGCGACTACTACATCCTGGGCTACTACACCTCCAACGGCGCCCAGGACGGCAAGTTCCGCCGCGTCCAGGTCCGCCTGCCCGGCCACCCCGGCGCCCGGCTCAGCTTCCGCCGGGGCTACTACGCCGACAAGGTGTTCGCCAAGTTCACCGCCGCCGACAAGGAGCGCCAGCTCGAGGACGCGCTCCTGCTCGGCAACCCCATCACCGACCTCACCCTCGACCTCGAGGTCAACCATTTCCAGCTCAACTCGGCGGAGTACTTCGTCCCCATCGCCGCCAAGATCCCGGGGCGCGAGCTGGCGCTGGCCAAGAAGGGCGGGGCCCAGCAGTCGCGGATCGACTTCATCGGCGAGGTCAAGGACCGCTACGGCACCACCATCACCAACCTGCGCGACCAGGTGCGGCTCCAGCTCAGCGGCTCGACCGCGGCGCAACTGGCCCAGTCGCCGATCGAGTTCACCACCGGCGTCACCCTGCTGCCGGGGCAGTACACCCTCAAGCTGCTGGCGCGCGATGCCGAGACCGGGCGCATCGGCACCTACATCAAGAGCTTCACCATCCCCAACCTGATGAAGGTCGCCGACCGGCTGCCGCTGAGCACGGTGGTGCTCGGCAGCCAGCGCGTGCCGCTGGCGGCGGCGCTGTTCAACGCCGGCAAGCAAACCGCCCGGGACGCCGCCCAGGCCGCCAATCCGCTGGTGAGCCACGGGGTCGAGCTGCTGCCCAGCGTCACCCGCGTCTTCAGCCGCCGGGCCACGATGTATGTCTACCTGCAGGCCTACGAACACGGCGCCACCGCGCTGCAGCCGCTGGTGGCCTACGTGACTTTTTTCCGCGGCACCGCGCAGGCGATGCAGACCCCGCCCAGCGACATCCACACCGGCCTCGATGGCCGCGCCGGGGCGGTGCCCATCCGCTTCCGCTTCCCGCTCGCCCCGCTCGCCCCGGGCGTCTACACCTGCCAGGTCACCGTGCTCGAGCCGGCGGGCCAGAAGGCCAATTTCTGGCGCGCCCGGGTCCTCATCGTCCCTTGACCCGCCGCCCTTGGGGGTTGACCACAGGGTTCCCAGGGCTATCCTAACCCTAGGACAGTGTTATGGGCTTGTCCCACGTTGCGGCACAGTCGTTGTCGCTGCCGGTGGCGGCCGCGGCGGCCCGGCCTTATTGCCAGGCGCTGGAGGCGGGCGAGATCTTGCATCTGGGCCCCAGCCCCATCGCCTTCAGCGAGGACGAGTTGTGCTTTCTGCGCGGCCAGCGCAAGACAGAAGCTCCCTATCACAAGAACGTCGCCTACCGCCCCCGCCAAGACCGGCTGACCGGCTACGCCGGCGGGGACGAGGAGCGCATGCACGCCCTGATGCGGCGGTTTTCGCAGCAGGCGCAGGCCTTGGTGCGCGGCCTGCTCTCGCCCTACCGCTTTGACGTGGATTACGCCAGCTTCCGGCCGCTGGAGGAGCAGGGGCGGCCGGCCAAGCTGAACGCCCGCAACGACCTGCTGCACGTGGACTCGTTTCCCACCCGCCCCAGCCGGGGCCGGCGCATTCTGCGGTTTTTCATCAACGTCAATGGCGACGAGCCGCGGGTGTGGAAGACCGGCCCGGCGTTTCCCGAGCTGGCCCGCACCCTGGCTCAGCCCTCGGGACTGCTGGAGCGCTACCGCCGCCAGATCTCCCAACCGCGATGGATCGCGGCGCTCTCCGATGGCCTGGGGCGGCTGGGACTGGCCCACCACTTCCGCCCGCCCTACGACCGCTTTATGCTCTCGTTCCATGATTGGCTTAAGGCCAACCCGGAGTTCCAGAGCCGGCCCCACTCGATCTCCGAGTTCGAGCCCATGGCGGGCTGGATGTGCATGACCGACACGGTCAGCCACGCAGTGCTGCGCGGACGCTTCGCCCTGGAGCAGACGGTGCTGGTGCTGCCGCAAACGTTGCAGGCGCCCGAAGTGGCCCCGGCCAAGGTGCTCGACTCGCTGGCGGGCTAAGCCGAGTCCAGCGCGCGCCGGCGGCGGTAGGCCAGCGCCAGCAGAGCGAGCACGCCGACGCCCAGCAGCGTCCACGCCGGAGGCTCGGGCGTGATGGTGGTCATATCGCCGGTCATGCCCCCGAAGTTCACCCCATTCACGCCGTAGAACCCGTCGAGAATGTCCACCGTGCCGCCCTCGATGGGCAGGCTGCCGACGCTCCAGTTCAACTCGAACGGGTCCTGCTGCAGCACGTCAAACAGCGGGTCGCCGGTCAAACTGATCGTGGAATCGGTCGGGGTGAAGTTGAACGACGAGATGGGAGCACCGCCCGGCGCCACCAGGCCCGAAACGTTCAGATTCCAATCGGTGACCTGTTTCGTCCCGTCGCTATATAAAATCACGACAAAGCCGGTGCCGCTGCCGCCGTCGGTGAAGGTGACATCGTCAAAGTGCCAAGTCAGCGAGGTGGGGGCAAACAGCGTCGCGTGTGCCGGCACCACCGCTAGAAAGGCCCATGCCGCCACCGTCATGCTCCACAGCGGCAACCGCAAGCGAATTCTGAACCTGGTGGACATGATTCTCTATGTGGAGACTTCGCATTCCAAGGGCCACGAAGAAATCCAATGAAACCGGGCCTGGGCGGTCTTGGGCCAGGGCGGCATCTATGCAACGCGGTGCATACAATGCCACTCCGCGTGCACACGGGGAACGGGGGTATACTCAACCCGATTCCATCCCGGAGTACGGTTATGCCCCCCAAGCCGGAAGCCGACGATTCGCTGAGCGACCGCCCCACGCTGGACGGCACCGCAGTCCCCGCCGCCGCCAGCACGGCGCAGACCAAGGTAGGCAGCTACACCATCGTCGGCCGGCTGGGCGAGGGCGGCATGGGGGTGGTCTACGAGGCGCTGCAAGAGAACCCGCGCCGCCCGGTGGCGCTGAAGATCATCCGCGGCGGCTCGTTCGTGGACGACCACTCGGTGCGCATGTTCCAGCGCGAGGCGCAGGTGCTGGGGCGGCTGAAGCACCCCGGCATCGCCGCCATCTACGAATCGGGGCGCACCGACGACGGCCAGCACTTTTTCGCGATGGAGCTGGTGCGGGGCGCGCGCCTGGACGAGTACCTGAAGCGCGAGGCGGCGGCGGGCGGGGGCGGCAAGGCCGAGGTGCGGCGGCGGCTGGAGCTGTTCCTGCGCATCTGCGACGCGGTCAGCTACGCCCACCAGCGCGGCGTGATCCACCGCGACCTGAAGCCGGCCAACATTCTGGTGCAGGCGCCGGAGGCGGTGACCGTGGCCAGCACCGGCAGCGCCACCGCCTCGGGCATCCAGGTGGAGATCAAAGTGCTCGACTTTGGCCTGGCGCGGCTCGCCGAGGACGAGCTCGGCGGCGCCAGCCTGATGACCCGGCCGGGGACGGTGCAGGGCACTGTCCCCTACATGAGCCCGGAGCAGGTGCGCGGCAACACCGACCAGGTGGACCTGCGCAGCGATGTCTACGCCCTGGGAGTGATCCTTTACGAGATGCTGGCGGGCGAGCTGCCCTACGACCTGCGCCGCGCCAGCCTGCCGGAGGCGGCGCGCATCATCTGCGAGCAGCCGCCGCGGCCGCTGGCGGCGACCATGGTGGGCAGGGGCGCCATCGGGCACGAGATCGTGGTCATCATCGGCAAGGCGCTGGCCAAGGACCCGGCCGAGCGCTACCAGAGCGTGGCGGCGCTGGCCGAGGACATCCATCGCAGCCTCAACGACCAGCCCATCCTGGCGCAGTCGCCCAGCACCGTCTACCAGTTGCGCAAGCTGGTGGCGCGCCACCGCGTGGGCTTCGCCTTCGCCACCGCGCTGGTGGTGTTGCTGGCCGGCTTCGCGGTGACCATGGCGGTGGCGGCGGGGCGCATCGCCAGCCAGCGCGACCGCGCCAACCGCGAGGCGCAGGTGGCCGGGCAAGTCTCCAGCTTTTTGATCAACTTGTTCCAAGTCTCGAAGCCCGAGCTGGCCCAGGGCAAGACCATCACCGCGCGCGCGTTGCTCGACAAGGGCGCCAGCGGTATCCAATCCGACCGCGCCATGGACCCGGAGGTGAAGGCCTCGCTGCTCGACACCATGGGCGACGCCTACTCCAGCCTGGGCTTCTTCTCCCAGTCGCAACCCCTGCTGCAGGCGGCGTTGGCGACCAGAACCGCCCTCTTCGGCGGACAAAGCCTGCAGGTGGCGCAAACCCTGCGCAACCTCGGGCTGCTGGCGCTGAACCGCGGCGACGACCGCGGCGCGCAGGGCTACTACCAGCGCGCGCTCGCGGTCTATCAGAAGGTCGAGGGTCCGGCCAATCGCGATGTCGCCACGCTGCTCAATGATATGGGCACCGCACTCGACCACACCGGCGAGTTGGACGCGGCGCAGTCGTATTTTGAGCGCTCGCTGGCCATGCGCATCCAACTCGACGGCGCCAACAGCCCTGAGCTGATCCCCATGCGCACCAACTTGGCCTATATCGCCTATAGCCAAAAAGACTATGCCGCCGCCGAGCAACAATTCCAGCAGGAACTGGCGCTGGCGAAGAAGGTGTATGGCCCCGACCATCCCTTTGTCTCGAAGATCACCAACAACCTGGGCGGGGTGCTGTTCACCGAGAAGAAATACGCCGCGGCGGAGACCTACTACGCCCAGGCGCTCACGCTGAACCGCAAGCTGCTGGGCAACCAGCACCCCGAGATCGCCTTGGATTTGGCCAACATCGCCGAAGCCCGGGATGCCCAGGGCGATCTAGCCGGGTCAGAAGGCAGCTACCGCCAGGCCCTGGCGATCTTGCAGGGCAAAGTGCCCGACACCGACATCCGCTGGCGCTTCATCGCCACCAACCTGGGCTCGGTGCTGGTGCGCGAGGGCGGCGCAGCGCGCCTCGGCCAGGCCGAGCCGCTGCTGCGCGCCGCCCTCGCCGCCGACCAGAAGGCGCTGAAACCGGGCGCCTGGGACATCGCCGAGGCCCAAAGCGAGCTGGGCGCCTGCCTGCTTGCCCAAGGCCGCTACGCCGCCGCCGAGCCGCTGCTGGCCGGCAGCTTCCCCACCCTGCGCGCCAAGCTCGGCGCCCACGACCCGGTGAAGGTGACACGCGCGCTGGGCCGCATCGTCGAGCTGTATCAGCGCTGGGGAAAGCCACGGCAGGCGGCGCGGTACCGGGCCATGGAGAAGGGACAGTAGGGCCGCGGGCCGCGCCGCCCGGCGTCGTATGGTTGGCGCGGGCCCCTGCGCGGCTACGCCGCGCGTCCCGCTTGTGCTCACGCCGGCTTGGGGCCCGAGGCCCCAAGCCGGCGCTGCGCCTCGCAGGGGCCGCGCCGAATTCGCTTCCCGGGGGCGGGCCGCCCTACGGAATTTCGCAGCCCTTCACGCCGATTTTGCCGGCGGGCAAAGCGGCGCGACCCCCGCGTTAGGCCGCGGGCCACTGCCGCATGGCCAGCGCGACCACCCGCCGCAGTTCGGCGCGGCTGGCGCCGCTGGCGGCGTGCACCGAGAGCCCTTGGATAATCGTGGTGACGTAGCGCGCCAAGTCGGCGGGGTGGGCGTCGGCGGCGACATCGCCCTCGCTCTGTCCGCGCTCAATGCGCTGGCGGATCAGGCGCTCGGTCGCCGCCCGGCGGCGAATCAGCTCCTGCCGCACCCGCTCGCTCTGCCTGCCGCCCACCAAGGCGCTGTTGACCGCCAGGCAGCCGTGGGGATGGCCGGCCTGGGTCTGGCGCTCGGCGCGGCGCAGCAGCAGCCGCTCGATGCTGGCGCGCGCGGTCGGGGCCGAGAGGAGGTCGGCGATGCAGTTGTTCTGCCGCCAGTTGTAGCGGTCCAAGGCCTGGTGGAAGAAGGCCTCCTTGTTGCCGAAGGCGGCATAGAGGCTGGCTTTGCTGATGCCGGTGGCGGCGACCAGATCGGAGAGCGAGGTGCCCTCGTAGCCCTGGCGCCAGAACAGCTCCAGCGCCTGGTCGAGCGCCTGGTCGGGATCGAATTCGCGCGGACGGCCCTTGCGCCTGGTTTTCAAGGCAACTCCCATTGACGCCGCGCCGCGCCAGCGGCTAGGATGAAAGATCACTCGCGGGCGGTGTCCCCAGCTAGGGTACCCTCTATATTTGTACCGATCGGTCAAGAAAGCAAGCGGCGCGTCAAGCGGCGAAACAAACCAAGGAGCAGGGGAGCGAGCATGCAGCCAAGCCAACCCGGATGGAGAGTGGCGCTGACAGCGGCCCTGGCCGCGGGGCTGGCGGGCTGCGGGGCCTCGCAGGCGGCCGCGCCGGCGGCGGCGCCGCCGCTGGTGCAGGTGGCCGCGGTCGCGCAGCGCGACGTGCCCTTGGCCAGCGAGTGGAACGCCAGCCTGGACGGCTACGTCAACGCCCAGATCCAGCCCCACCTGAGCGGCTACTTGACCCGCCAGGACTACCGCGAGGGCTCGGTGGTGCGGCGCGGGCAGGTGCTGTTCGAGATTGATCCGCGGCCCTTCCAGGCCGCGCTCGACCAGGCGCGGGCGCAGTGGGCCGAGGCCCGGGCGCAGGTGGCGGTGAGCCAGGCGGGGCTGGCCAAGGCGGCGGCGGACGTGGCGCGCGACACCCCGCTGGCGCAGGCGCAGGCGGTGCCGCAGAGCCAGCTCGACAACGATACCCAGGCCAAGGCGGGCGCGGCGGCGGCGGTGGCGGCGGCGCAGGCGGCGGTGGCGGCCGCGCAGGCGGCGGTCGAGCAGGACCGGCTGAATTTGTCCTATACCCAGGTCACTTCCCTCATCGGCGGCATCGCCGGCAGCGCCCAGGGCCAGATCGGCGATCTGGTGACGCCGGCGACGGTGCTGACCTCGGTCTCGCAGGTGAACCCGATCAAGGCCTACTTCCCCATCACCGAGCAGGAGTACCTGCGAACGCAGCGGGGCGGCCGCGCGGGCACGCCGCTCGCCGGCATTCCGCTCACCCTGGTGCTGGCCAACGGCGACGTGTATCCGCGCCGCGGCCACGTCCTCTGGGCCGAGCGCCAACTCGACGCCAGCACCGGGACCATCCGCCTGGCCGCGGCCTTTCCCAACCCCGACAACATCCTGCGGCCGGGCGAGTACGGGCGGGTGCGGGCGGTGACGCGCATCGAGCGCCAGGCGCTGCTGGTGCCGCAGGCGGCGCTGACCCAACTGCAGGGCGGCTACCAGGTGGCGGTGGTCGAGGGCGGCAAGGTCCGGCTGCAAGCCGTGACCGTGGGGCCGCGGGTGGGCAGCGACGCCATCATCACGCAAGGGTTGCGGGCGGGCGAGCAGGTGGTGGTGGCGGGGCTGCCGCGCGCCCAGGCGGGCGCCAGCGTGCGGGTGCAGCCCGCGCCGCCGGCGGGGCGCCGCTAGCCATGTCGCCGTTTTTCATCCGCCGCCCCATCGTCGCCATCGTCATCGCCATCATCACCGTGCTGGCGGGCCTGGTGGTGTTGCGCGGCCTGCCCGAGGCGCAGTTTCCCGACATCGTGCCGCCGCAGATCATCGTCACCGCCACCTACCCCGGCGCCGACGCCCAAACCGTGGAGCAGGCGGTGGCCACCCCGATCGAGCAGCAGCTGAACGGGGCGGACAACATGCTCTACATGCAGTCCACCAACGGCAACGACAACACCATGACCCTGACGGTGACCTTTGGGGTGGACACCAACGTCAACACCGACGAGGTCAACGTGCAGAACCGGGTGGCGCAGGCCTCGCCCAACCTGCCGCCCCAGGTCACGCAGTTCGGCACCGGCATCCGGCAGTACACCGGCATGCCGCTGGTGGCCTACGCCCTCTACTCGCCCCACCAGAGCCGCAACCAGCTCTTTCTCGCCAACTACGCCAACATCAACATCGTGGACCAACTGCTGCGGGTGCCCGGGGCGGCGCAGATCTTCCTGTTCGGGGCCACCGACTACTCCATGCGGGTATGGTTCAAGCCGGCGGTGCTGGCGCGGCTGGGACTGACGGTGGGCGACCTGACGAACGCGCTCAACCAGCAGAACGCGGTCAACCCGGGGGGCGCGCTCTCCGGCAACCCGGCCCCGCCCGGCACCGCCATGACCCTGACGGTGCGCACCCAGGGGCGGCTGGTGACCGCCAAGCAGTTTGGCGACATCGTGGTGCGCGCCAACCCCGACGGCTCGGTGGTGCGGCTGCGCGACGTGGCCCGCATCGAGCTGGGCGCCCTCAGCTACAACGAGCTCTCGCGCTACCGCGGCCAGCCCGCCTGCATCGTCGCCGTCTTCCTCATGCCGGGCGCCAACGCCGTGGCGGTGGCCGATGGCACCCGCGCGGTGATGCAGCGGCTGCAGCAGCGCTTCCCCGCCGACCTCGCCTTCGGCACCTCGCTCGACACCACGGCGCCGGTGCGCGAGGGCATCCACGAGATCCTGCTGACGCTGCTGGCGGCGATGGGGCTGGTGATCCTGGTGGTCTACCTGTTCCTGCAGAACTGGCGGGCGACGCTCATTCCCATGATCGCGGTGCCGGTCTCCCTCATCGGCACCTTCGCCCTCTTCCCGGCGCTGGGCTTTTCCATCAACACGCTGTCGCTGTTCGGGCTGGTGCTGGCCATCGGGCTGGTGGTGGACGACGCCATCGTCGTGGTGGAGGCGGTCGAGCACCACATTGAGCAGGGCATGGCGCCGCGCGCCGCCACGCTGCAGGCGATGCGCGAGGTCTCCGGGCCGGTGGTGGCCATCGCCCTCATCTTGGCCTCGGTGTTCGTGCCGATGGCGTTCATGAGCGGCATCCAGGGCCGGCTGAACCAGCAGTTCGCGGTGACGGTGGCGATCTCGGTGCTGATCTCGGCCTTCAACGCGCTCACCCTGTCGCCCGCGCTGGCGGCGCTGCTGCTGCGGCCGCGGCGGCCGGCGCGCGGCTTTTTCCGGGTGTTCAACCGCACCTTCGAGCGCTTCAAGCACCTCTTCGTGGGCTTCAGCCACGGCCTCATCCGCAAGGCGGCGCTGGCGCTGCTGCTGCTGGCGGCCTTTGCCGGGCTCGACGTGATCATCGGCGGCCGCCTGCCCACCAGCTTCCTGCCCCAGGAGGACTACGGCTTCCTCTTTATGAACGTGCAGTTGCCGCCGGCGGCGTCGCTGGAGCGCACCGACGCGGTGACCCGGCGGATTGACCAACTGCTGTCGCGCACGCCGGGGGTGCTGGGCTTCACCACGGTGGACGGCTTCACCCTGACGACGCGCGTCTCGACCACCAACAGCGCCTTCTACTTCGTGCGGCTGACGCCTTGGAGCCAGCGCACCAGCCCGGCGCTGCAGTCGGAGGCGATCCTGCGCCGCCTCAACCGGGAGTTGCCCACGGTGGTGCCGGAGGCCAACGCTTTCGCCTACGACCCGCCGCCCATCCCCGGCCTGGGCACCGCCGGCGGATTCTCGCTGTGGCTGCAAGACCGCAGCGGGGGCAGCGTGGCCGACCTGGCGCGCAACCTGCAACGCTTCCTGGCGGTGGCGCGCCGGCGGCCGGAGTTGGCCGGGGTGATGTCGCCCTTTTCCGACGATACCCCGCAGGTATTCATGGCGGTGGACCGCGACCGGGCGCTAAAGCAGGGGGTGCAGTTGAGCGACGTCTACCAGGCGCTGCAGGCCACCCTGGGCGGGGTCTACGTCAACCAGTTCAACCGCTTCGGGCGGCAGTGGAAGGTGTTCGTCGAGGCCGAGGCCGCCGACCGCGCCTCCGCCGCCGACCTGGGCCAGATCTACGTGCGCAACCGCAGCGGCGGCATGGTGCCGCTCTCCACCCTGGTGAGCACGCGGCCCATGCTGGGCCCGGATTACACCTCCCACTTCAACCTCTACCGCGCCGCCCAGGTGACCGGCTCGGCCGCGCCCGGCTACAGCTCGGGGCAGGCGCAGGCGGCGCTGGAGCAGGTGGCGGCGCAAACCCTGCCCGCCACCATGGGCTACGACTGGGCCGACCTCTCCTACCAGGAGAACCAGGCCCAGGGCACCGCCGCGCCGCTGTTCGGGCTCTCGCTCTTGGTGGTCTTCCTCATCCTGGCGGCGCTCTATGAGAGCTGGACGCTGCCCTTCTCGGTGCTGCTGTCGGTGCCGATCGCAATCTTCGGCGCCTTCGCCGGCCTCTATCTGCGCCACTTCGACCTCGACGTCTACGCCCAGATCGGGCTGGTGATGCTGATCGGGCTGGCGGCCAAGAACGCGGTGCTGATCGTCGAGTTCGCGCGCGACGAGATGCTCAAGGGGCGCGACGTGGTGGAGGC